>JAVKCM010000262.1:0-29510 GCA_040222735.1 Fuerstiella sp.
TGTGCTGCAGAAACCGACAGCCAGGGCGGCTTGTTAATTCAGATGCAAACCAACACCGGTTGTGGTCGGGTCTCCCGCCCCGACCACACGATCGACCGACGGTCTCCCGGTGCGTATCCAAATTGTGGGGCGGTCGGGAGACCGTCCCACAACCGGTGTTGGTTTCCATCTGAATTAACAAGCCGCCAAGGCTTTCGGTTTCTTCAGCAAAGGCAGGGCTTCCGAAAGTCCGGGCGGCTTCCGCTGCGACCTGAGTCCCCGCCATTGCGTATGACCAGATTGGCTCTCAAACGGAAGGTGATCCAGATGCGGCGTTCTGCGGTTCTGACTCGGACATGCATTCTTCTTTCATCTCTGGCACTGACCGTCGCCGTCCCGGCGGCCGATGTCAGCTGGCCCGGCTGGATGGGACCAAATCGAGACGGCTGGGTTGGCGATTTTCAGCCGCCGAAGGAATGGCCGTCGCAGGTGCAGCCGGTCTGGCAGGTCGACGTCGGTGAGGGTTATGGTTCTCCTCTGGTGTCCGACGGCCGTGTCTATCAGCATTCCCGCCAGGGGGACAACGAAGTCCTGTGGTGCCTGGATCTGAAGACCGGCGAAGAGCGGTGGCGGCAGAATTATTCCGTGCCGTTCAGGATTGGTGGCGGTGGTGAGCGGCATGGCAAGGGGCCGAAGTCATCACCGGTCATGGCCAGTGGGCGGATCTTTACCATGAGCATCACCGGGATTCTGTCTGCCTGGGATGCCGATTCCGGAGAGCCATTGTGGAAAGCGGACTACCCGTCTTCTGCGGAACGAAACTTTCCTTACTGGGGCGTTTCCACCTCACCCTTAACTGACGGCGATCATGTGGTCGTTCACTTCGGCACCGATGATGCCGGCGTGCTGGTCGCTCTGGATGCCGCCACCGGCAAAGAGGTCTGGCGGCTGGAAGGCGATGGTCCGTCGTATTCGTCTCCGCTGCTGGTGGAGATTCAGGGAGTACGGCAGATTGTGGAATGGAATCACGAGGCGCTGACCGGCGTCGACAGCAGCTCCGGAAAACTGCTCTGGAGTTATCCGTTTCCACATGTGGGTTCTGATCAGAACATGCCGACGCCCGTGTTTCATCAGGGCCGGGTGCTGCTGGGCGGCGAAAACCGTGGCATTGTGAGTCTTGAGCCTGTGCGCAGCGGTGACACCTGGACGGTCAGTCGACGCTGGCATCAGAAAGCGGTCGCCCTGAATATGAGTTCCGCCGTCATCAATGACAATCTGCTGTTCGGGTTTTCTCACTACGACAGCGGACGGCTGTTCTGCCTGGATCCTGAAACCGGCGAGGTGCTGTGGAAGGGCCCGCCGCGGGCCGGGGACAACGTGATGTTTCTGTCTGTGCCCGGGTATGTGGTCGCTCTGAATGCGAATGGTCAGCTGCAGGTGATTGAAGCGACCGGTGACAAACTGAAAATCGCCGCCCGCTGGCGAGTGTCTGAAACTGATACATGGGCGCCCCCGGTGCTGCTTCCGAATGGCTTCCTGATCAAGGATACAGACAAGCTGACGCGCTGGGCCTGGTAGTGGTTTTTCCACCACCTGATTTCGGGGGGCGATGCTTGTGAGGTAAGCGGCAGCGTGCGAAGCAGGGCACAAGGCATGGCAAGCAGGATGCTTGCCCCACCTGGGGCTTTGACAAAAGCGGTGGACGGTGCCGCCGCAGATGATCATCCTGGCGGACGTGAGTTTCTCCGGTCTTGTCTGCCACCAGGTGCATCTTCAGGGCCGACGCCAGGCGGCCTGGAAATGTTCGATCAATAACTGACTGGTTGGTCGCCTTTCGCTCTGCGAAAGGCGGCAGTAACTGACCGGACACTGCTTATTCCTTCAGGACGGCTGTCGATTCGGGCGGCAGCTTCCAGCCGGCATTGAAGTTGGCCGCCCACACTGTCTGTTCTTCAAAGCTGCCGTCGTCTCCGGCAGTGATCTTCTGCACAGCGATGTCGCCGAGTCTTGGAAACAGCCAGGCATTGGAGGCCTTGAAGTCCTGTTCATGAAACGTGTGCCCGGAATTCAGCACCACGTACTTTCGCGGGTTCAGCGGGTTGGGAAAAATCATGCTCAGGCCATGATCGTCCGTGCTGTAAGACTGACCGTTGACGGTGATTGAATCAGCTGTCCACGTAATCGGCAGTCGGGGCAGCACCTGCGCGATGACCGCATTGGACGACGGGTCACCGAACAGAATCAGATGGTTGTCACGAATCTGTTCTTTCGTCAGTTCGGCGTCCGTGACCAGCGGGACCTGTGCCCGCATCCACTTATCGAATTCGCCCCGAAAACGGGACAGCGTCCAGTCTGTCCACTGCTGGTGTCTTGTGGCCGTTGTCTGGCTGGAACCGGTGACGCAGAGGAACGAATCCATGAACGCATCATCGATCGGCCCCTGCAGGTCATGGCGTTTGTTCAGATCCGGGTTGTTCAGAAATGACTTCGAGTCATCGTAGTTCAGGGCCGTCCAGCCACCGCCCGCCTTTTCGTAGTAGACCACCGGCAGCAGACCATCGGCTGCTTCGTAGCAGGGCAGAAAGTCCCCGTCGATGAACACCGACTGAGCCACGTCTCGAGCCACACTCAGCACGGCGACGTTCTCGGTTGTGATGTCTGCATTACCGTCCTGCCGGAGATTGGCTTCCACGGTCGACGGCTGATAGACGTGGCCAACTTCTTCGATGGTCAGCCAGTCGCACCGGTTGTATTTTAATGTCCGCGTGGTGAATCGAATGTTTCTGCGTTCGAGTCCTCGGTGCCGCCCGGCTGCCGACTTCTGCTCGTGAAAGGCCATGAATTCTTTGAAGCTGTCCGGATGGAACTTGTGTCCCATGCCGGGGCCGATCAGCAGTTTGATCTCGACTCCCAGCTGCTGCGCGGCTTCGAAGACACTGGTGCTGGCGACCAGCTGAGCGTCGTTTTCACCGCCGTAGGTGCAGACCGGTACATTGGCGGCATTCAGGGCGTAGTCGATGGCGTCGTAGATTCCGAGCGTCTGATGCTGCCACTCGGGTCTTTTTTCGGACTGATTCTGATACCGGTAGAAGTCTACAAATCCGGCTCCCGGACCGACCGACGACCAGAGCGCCGGATGGTGCAGCCCCAGATGCCACGCCCCGGCTCCGCCCATTGAAAAGCCGTGCAGCGTAATGCGATTGTCGTCAATGCGAAATCGCCGGCGGACGTCAGCCAGCGCTTCGAACACATCTGTTTCACCGGCCCAGCGATAGGCATTGTTGCCTCGTCCGTAGACATCCAGCTGGATCCAGGTCTGCCCTTTCGGAAGTGGTTTGTCATGATGCCGGGCAATAAAATTCACTTCGTTCATGTCATTGGCGCGGCCGTGCAGCCTGACGTACAGGGGCCAGCGTTTTCCTGCGGACGGATTGACATCTTCGGGCAGTGTCAGCACGTACGGCTGGACCGAACCGTCAATCTGCGACACGTACCCGCGCACGGACATTCCGGTCTGCAGCTCCCATGGTGCCTGTCCGGCGGCCAGATCTGAGGCGCGACTCAGGCCGGCCGCCAGAACATCGGCGGCCTGTCCTGCGTAGTCCTTTTTCGGGAATTCATTGTGTCGCAGCATCCACTCGACTGCCTTTGCGAACACGGACACGTCTGCCACCAGAGCCTGGCCGCGACGGTTCTGCAGATCCGGTTTCCGCGTCAGTTCTGAAAGCGCCCGCTGCAGGCTGGCCAGGTTTTGTTCAAGCGCCGACCGGATTTCGTTCGAGGGCGGCTGAGCTACAGCCGGCGAATCGGACAGCAGGGCGAATGCCAGAAGCACAGGGATTGTCAGCAGCGTCTTGAATTGGTACGGCATGGGCATGTCATCAGAATCAGAGGAACGGAAAATCGGCGAAGAATCGGGACAGGCAGCGCGATTTTGCCGGACGATGGCCCCGTGCGTGACGCGCAGCAAAAAACGCCCGATCCTGACGATGGGCGTTCGGGGGGCGCTTAGCTGCCTCGTTCGGCGGCTTTGAATTCGCAGCGGTTGTGACTTCCGTCACAGAAGGGGCGTCGTTCTGACGCGCCACAGCGGCACAGGGCGATGGTTTCCTTGCCACCCAGATCAAACTGACCACCGACGGCATCTTCCACTGTCACCGGACCGGTGACCAGAAAGGGGCCGTTATCCCGTACCACGATTTTGACATCTGACATTGCAAACTTTCCTGAAACGCTGAAACACACAAGCCGCGGCGTCATGGGGGTGGACGATTTTGCCCCGGACTGAGCCGCCATGTGGGAAGCTACCGAGTTGCTGCGGGGCGCACAATGCAGCGGTGTCGAAATCCCCAGCTGAGGGTCTTCGTCCGGGCGGCGTCGCGGCCGTCGACTCGGGACATGACGGCAGGGTGGTGGCGGACTACGGCACGGTGTTTGATGTGCCTTCCAGATCGTTCAGCGCCTTGTTGAGTACGCGGACGGTGTACTTGCCTTTTGCCACGAACCCGTCGCGGTACTCCAGATTGCGTTTCATGGCATCGATGGCGGGGCGTGCTTCCTGGTCCATTTCGTCCAGCACAATCGCCGCATGCACGCGGGCCCACTGACTCCCGTCGTCCAGCATGCGGGAAAGGGCCTCCAGCGCGACTTCTTTTTGTCCGACGCTCGCCAGCGCTCTGGCAGCCGCCACGCGGACATTTTCTGATTCATCCTGCAGCAGCCTGAGCAGCGAAGAAGTGGGCAGACGGAAGGTTTCCGGCAGGTCGCCACGGTTGCCGATTCCGGTAGCTGCCCAGTATCGCACGGTGGCATCGGGATGCAGCAGCCATGCCGCCAGCTGAGGAAGATCCTTTGCGTCCGTCGCTCCGGCCAGCACGGCTGCATCGCGGATCGTCTGCATCCGGGCTTCGGCATCATCTCCGGTATTCAGAATGGCCCATTCACTGCCGGCCGCGTCGCGCAGACGGTGCAGTTCCGCTTCCGGAATCAGTCCCAGATCCCGGGTGTCCACGACCCACTTCAGATGCTGTTCGCGCAGCTCACGAAGCTTTTCGGCGTAGTCAGGATCGGCGGCCAGGTTTGTCAGTTCATGCGGATCAGCAGAGACATCATACAGTTCTTCCAGCGGCTTGTGGTCCGTCAGGAACTGAGCCACGGTCGCTCTCCGTTTGCCGGCGGCCGCGCGGCGGATCTCTTTCATCGTCCGCCCCTTCTCCGGTGTGTTCATGTACTGGTACCATGTCCTGTACGGCTCGTAGTTGCGGACGTAGCGATACCGGTGGTCTCGCACCATGCGAATGATGTCGTACCGTTCGTCCATTCGATCGCGGGCTCCGAAGATATAGCGTCGAGGGGCAGTAACGTGTGGTCCCATGAAGGCCTGTCCCTGCATGTGCTCCGGCGTGGGAACGCCCGCCAGACTCAGAGTGGTCGGTCCCAGATCGATCATGCTGATCAGACGATCGCTGCGGCTTCCGGCGGTGAAACCCGGACCGGCAAGGGATTGCCACTTCTCCGGCACGCGAATGATCAAAGGAACGTGCGTTCCACTTTCGTACAGCCAGCGCTTCGCGCGGGGCAGACCGACTCCGTGGTCCGACCAGTAGATCACAATCGTGTCCTCAGACAGACCAGCCTGATCCAGTTCGGCCAGATGCTGGCCGACCCACTTGTCCATCGCCGTGATGACATCGTAGTATCGCCCCCAGTCATCACGGGTGATCGCGGTGTCCGGATAATAGGGAGGCAGGCTGGCGGCGACGACATCACGATCGTGCGGCGTCAGGTCGCTGGTGACCTGACTGTATTTCGAATCACTGGCAATGCCCGATTCATGGCAGCCCGTGTAGTTGAACACGGCGAAGAACGGCTGTGTGGTGTCGGGGCGATTCTTCCAGTGAGCTCTGCCGCTGGATTCATCCCAGGTGCCCTTCGGCGTCCTGAACTGGTAATCCTGCTTGCTGTTGTTGGTGCAGTAGTAGCCGGATTCCTGCAGCCAGAAGGTAAATGGTCTGACGTGTTCCGGCAGCAGGGCCTCGCACCGCATATGGTGCGTGCCGATCGACGTCTGGTACATTCCGGTAATAATGGCGGATCGGCAGGGGGCGCAGACGCCGGCCGTCGTGTAGGCATGTTCGAACAGTACCGACTGTTCGGCCAGAGCATCCAGGTGCGGCGTGGTGGCGTTTTTGTAGCCGTAACAGTGCAGGTGCGGACTGATGTCTTCACAGCTCAGCCAAAGAATATTGGGACGTTCGGCGGCAGACAGCGTCGGAAGACAAACGGTGGTTGCCAGGACCAGCACGCACAGTTTAAAACTCAGGCTCATGCCCAGTGGCTCCTCAGAACAGCAGAGATCAGGGGTCAGCCAGAGATGTTGCCCGATTGCGGGGTTCATAACAAGGACGCAGCATGGCAAACTGCTGTTTCCGCTCGTGGTCGGTTGTTATATGGTGCTCGGGTCTGCAGTTCGTCTGCCTTGATTTCTGCCATACCGCTGTGAAACCGCCAGATCCTCAGCCATCCACCGTCGCGATTCTCTGCGCCGCCGCCGCCGTCCTGTGCGGCTGCCTGATGCCGACCGGCTGCGCTCTGAACGGCAACCGGGTAGCACTGGAAAGTCAGCTGCGCGAAAGGGAAGCCACGATTCGCGATCTGCAAACCGAGGTGGCAGAAACGGAACGGCTGCTGGCTGACCAGGACCGGGAAATTCAGGTGCTGCGGAATACGGCCGTGCAGAAGCCGCTGAACCGCGGCGGCGTCTCGACCGTGAGTTCAAGCGTTGAAACCAGGACTGCGTGGGGCAGCGTTACGTCGCTTCGCATTCATCGGCTGACGTCGGGGATTGTGCGTGATGAAGACGGACAGCCGACGCAGGTCAATGTGGTTGTGCAGCCGCTGGACCAGGATGGAGAACTGGTGAAGGTGGCGGGCGGGCTACAGGTGACCGTCTCGCAGGTCACGGCGGATGGAGAGCCGGTCCGGCTGATCAGTCGCAAATTCACCATGACCGAAAGCCGCAGTCTGTGGACCCGCGGACTTGTCTCTTCAGGATTCCACATCCAGCTGCCACTGCCGGTGGCCGACGGTGTGTCGGATGACGCGACAACTCGGAAGCTTCTGATCAGTACCACCCTGACGCTGAACAGCGAACGCAGCTACTCGACGTCTGAGTTGATCACCGTGGAGCTATAGGTGGCTGTCGGCACACCGTAGCGGAGCTCGCCGTGAGCTTCGGTCGACACGGGAAGCTTCGGTCGACGCGAGAGGACCTGGCCGACACCAGAGCACGTGACCGATACCAGAGCACGCGGCTGACGCCAGAGCACGCGGCTGACACCAGAGCACGCGGCTGACGCCGAAGGACGTGGCCGACGGGGAGGGACGTGACCACCGGTTGTGGTCGGGTCTCCCGACCCCGGTTGTGGCCGGGTCTCCCGACCCGACCACGAGATTGACCACCCGGTTGTGGCCGGGTCTCCCGACCCGACCACACGATCGACCGAAGGTCTCCCGGTGCGTACCACGCCAATGCGTGGCGCCGTTGGGAGACCGTCCCACAACAAGAGCGGCGCGGTCGGGAGACCGCCCCACAACGAGGGACGTGACCAAAAGCCCTGGCGGCTTCCGCTACCGCCGGCCCCGGTTGTGCCAGCCCCGGTTGTGCCGGCCCCGGTTGTGCCGGCCCCGGTTGTGCCGGCCCCGGTTGTGGCCGGGTCTCCCGACCCGACCACGAGATTGACCGAAGGTCTCCCGGTGCGTATCACGCCAATGCGTGGGGCGGTCGGGAGACCGCCCCACAACGAGGGCGGCGCGGTCGGGAGACCGCCCCACAACGAGGGTGGGGCGGTCGGGAGACCGCTCCACAACGACGGCGGCGCGGTCGGGAGACCGCCCCACAACGAGGGCGCGTGGGGCGGTCGGGAGACCGGCCCACAACGAGCGCGGGAGACCGCCCCACAACGAAGACCGCCCCACAACGAAGACCGCCCCACAACGAAGACCGCCCCACAACGGAGACGGGGCGTACCGCAAAGCATCGCCTGTCTGACCGTTGCCGGCCGGGATGCTGACGCACGTCGCCGGTCTGTCTGTCTGGCCTGTCTGTGTCCGATGCCGGGCGGGCATTCGGTTACTCTGCCTGGTCGGTGATCAGGCGGTACAGTTCCAGTTTCTGAACACGAGCCTCCACATGCTGCCCGACCCATTCGGGAGAGAACAGGTTGTACAGCACGACCTGACTGGGCGCGAAGCCGACGTCGGCAACATGTTCAAAGCGGTACTGAGCCAGCGCCCAGTCGTTCAGCAGCCCCGGGGTCCGCAGGGCGTTTGGCCCCAGCACCAGATAGGTCGGAAGAATCTTTCCGGACAGCCGCGCTGCGCCGAAGTTCAGATCCTGGACCGGAGTCACGTTGAGTCCCGCAGCACTCAGATGCCACAGGACCGATGGTTCGCCGAATCCGTAGATGACACAGGTTGGCCGAGCTTTCGTGGCCAGAGGTGTTGAGACATCAGCGACGGGAGCGATCCGGGCACGGAGCTGTGCTGCGGTGTCCGGAGCCGCTGGTCCATTGTCGTCGGCTTCCGCCGGGTCGGGGCTGATGATCCCCAGTCCGTTGGCATTCATCGGGACGGGTTCCTTCGTGAACGTTCCGTCTGCATCCTGCAGCGCAATTCCGGCCAGCTGCCAGGAAGCGTCTCGCAGCGAAGTTCGGTCCTGCCAGATTGAGGGCGGTGTGATACCGCCGGTGGCCACCAGTGCGAGAATCACGACCGCCATCACCATGCCGCGCAGCATCCGTTTCCAGAATCCGCCTCGGCCGGCGTTCAGGTTCTCACCGCGGCGAACGGCGTTGACGCTCGCCTCCATCCACCAGCCGACTCCTGCCGCCGCTGCCAGCCAGACCGATGCCAGCAGTGGCAGAGAGAGACGGGGAAAAGGGTGATACATCGGAGTCGTCAGAACCATGCCCAAAAACCAGGTCACGACAAAGCAGGCACCGATTCGTGGATCAATCTGCGGAGCCGCTTCGATGTCGGCCGCCACGCAGGCCGAGGCTCCGTCACATGGAGGTGTCAGATCGCCGGTCTCGCGACGGCGGTGCAGGTCGCTGAGCGTCGGCCAGAGGAACATTCCGGCCAGACCGCCCATCCCCAGACACACCAGCAGCCCGACGGAACTGACACCGGCGGCCACAATTCCCATCACCAGCGCCGCAATCACGAACCGTCCCAGCAGCGGAGTCAGCCGGCGGCTCATGTCATCGTTCCACGTGGAACGGGCCAGTTCGATCCAGCGACGGGTGCCCGCCGCAAGAACACCGAGAGCAATCGAGGCCGGCCCGAGCCAGCTGTCCAGCTGAAAGCTGTACAGGATGTGCCGGGCCAGGTTGTCCTGCCACTGAGTGAAGCCGACAAAATACCCACTGTGGTTCCGGGCGACTTCTGAATATCCACCGTACGACTGCAGCTGCCAGAACCACGGCAACCACACGACGACTGCCGACACAGCCATCGTGATGACCAGCTTCAACAGGCAGGGCAGCGACATGGTGCGGCGCCCGCCGAGGCACCACCAGAGGCCGGAGCCTGAGGCCGTGATCGCCAGAGGCAGCCAGCCACTGTACTTGGTCCACCAGCCCAGTCCCGTCGCGACGCCGGCCAGAATCATCATCCGGACGGACGAACGGTGCAGGCCGGTGGCCGCCAGTCCGGTCGCCAGGCAGATCCAGAACAGGACCGGCACATCGGTCAGGGCCATCCGGGAGTACAGGATATGGTAGTCACTGAAGCAGATCACGAACGCTACAAACAGGCCGGCCGTCAGGCCGAACCAGGTCCGGGCGATCCACCACAGCAGTGGAACAAACAAGGTTCCCAGAATGACGGCGGGCAGAAAAGGTGCCAGAGGTTTGCACCCCGGGACAACCGCCAGCCATTCAATCGCAGTCGGCAACAGGGGTGGTGCGTACAGGTGGCTGGCCGGATAGCTGTCGGCGAAGACCCGCGAATCGTGATCGGCAGAGCCGGTGAACCACAGCCCGGCTGCGTACACGCCTTCATCAAAGTGTTCAACAGCCAGCCGTTCTGTATGTGCCACACGCAGAAAACAACCCATCACAACGGTCATTGCCAGCAGCAGCAGTTCCGGCTTGCGCCCGGTTGATCGGCCGAGGGACGACGGGGGGTGTGGTTTCATTTCCGCGGTGGCGGAGGAGACTGGTTCCGACGGACGATCGGAGTTTGAAATGGAATCGGGCATCGCACAGCAGAAGAATGGTAAACCGGCCAAACTAGATCTGACACCGCCGGTCGTTGCGGATGAGACGTGACGGGTGGCGAAGCATCTTCGGCGATCCCGCGCCGAAAAGCCATTCCTACGGACGTTTCACGTGGAACGTTGAGTACAACTGGTGAACAGGGCGCCAAACGTTCGGCCGCCGATAATTCGTCAACCTGTCACAGGTCGCTGACCGTTCCACGTGAAACGATCGTCGCTTCAGCGTCGGACGGCCCCGCTGATTCCTTCTGCCGGGCCGGCAGATTTGTTCCACGTGAAACGATGAACTGACCAGCAGCAGTTTTCTTTTATGGGGGAACCGCTGAACGGGACCTGCCGTCGCGTTTGCGTCACCTGACGACTATGGATGACGGACTTCCAGGTCCGTCATCAGCGAAACCGACCCTGTTTCGAACGCCGTCTGCCAGGCCGGCGTACGAAACATCTCGGTTTCCGGACGGCCTGCTGGCAGGTGGTCGTAACAAGGAACGCGGCACCTGACTTCATCCGCCGACAGCGAAGAATGCCGCGAGATCGGGAAGCCGGATCTGCAGCGTTGACCGGTGATCAGCGGTAGGGCAGCTGGTAAAGGGCTGGCAGCCGGTTGGCGCCATTGCTCCCGGCGGCGGGCCGCGGTCAGGCCAGCCGGACTCAGCGGCCGAAGCCTCCTCGGCCTCCGCCGAAGCCGCCTCGGTCGCCACCCCGGCTGCTGCCTCGATCACCGCCGCGGTCACCACCCCGGTTGTCGCCGCGATCTCCGCCCCGGTCGCCGCCTGCTGTACCGCCGGTGGCTTCCATGGCTTTGGTGTAGTTCTTCGCGAACTGATCTTCGGACATGGCTTCGATCTTGATGCCCGCCTGTTCGAACATGGGCCTGATACGTCGGCTGTTGCTCATTTCTTCGACGCTGATTTTGCCGTCGCGGTCGCGGTCCAGGAAGGGGAAGAATCGCTTGGCGTTCGCCACGTGCTGCTCGACTTGTTCTTTGGTCAGCTTGGTCTTTCCACCCTCACCGACGCCGCCTCCGGTGACTCCGTTGGCGCCGACGATGACCAGCCGGGTACGTTTGTACTTGTCGGCGAAGGCCGCCACCTGAGGCTCGGTGCTGGCGGCAAGCTCGTCGTATTCCTTGAGTTCGCGGGGAGTCAGCAGGCCATCAAGATCTGAATCGATCTGATCGAACAGTTCCAGTTCTTCCCGGCGGACGACCAGCCATTCGTAGAGTGCGACCTGGCCGTCGTAGTCCGTGTCCAGTTCGCTGTACCTGGGAGGCAGGTCAACGGTCAGGCGTTCTTTGGTGCGGGGGCGAAACGGCTCTGCGGGAGTGTAGGCCGAACGGTTGGCTGTCGGATCCGCGGAACCGCCGTTCGATGGAGTGCCCGGGCGCGGAGCACCAAAGCCCTGGCCGCTGGCCCGCATTTCCTCACCGACGCGACGCATGGAGTTCTGGATTTCTTCGGTGGAGACACCCGGTCGCAGGGGCACGCCGCGGGACTGCATGAAGTCACGAAAGCGTGACGGCATCTGGTCGATTTCGTTCTGATCAAGGCGACCATTGCCGTCACGATCGAGAAACGATGTCGGACCGCCTCCGCCGCCCGGAGGACCTCCGAAGGCCCCGGGCCGACCACCGAAGCCGCCTCGGTCACCGCCGCCGCCAGGACCGCCGAAGCCACCAGGCCGACCGCCGAAGCCGCCACGGCCACCTTCCTCACCCCCGCGATCTCCGAAACCGCGACCCGGCTGGGCATCTGCGCAGGGCTGCCAGGCAATCATCAGGGCGACCGCAGCGACGAAGGAATAGAATTTCATGACGGGGATCCGGTTGCTTCAGGGTTCAGGAACTCACAGGAATCAACACAGAACGCAGCTGGCAGTATCGGGGTATCTGTTGGTTCCGGCAAGATTCGAGACAGGAAAAAGCGGAAGCCCGGCAGTTTCCGGAGCCACGGCAGACCGATTTCGGGGCGGCCGCAGAAGCGAAACGGCAAAATCGTCAACTCAGACACCGTCCGGCTAATTCCCTTGCATCACCCGACCTAAGCCGAAGAATACGTGAAATAGGCGACGAATCTCTCAAATATTGAGGCGCTTGAGCGTGTCGGATGGTGTTCCGTCTGTGGAGCGTCCTTGTACTGATTCTGGTGAAAAAAGCATCACCAGCCTGCATTTGATCGAAGGCATACCCGAATGGCGAACGTCAGGCCAGCAATCATTCGAATCCTGCTCAGCACGCTGTGTTTGCTGCTGGCAGCTGCGCCGGCTGTGGCGCAACGCAGCCGAGGATCGGAAACGGATCTGTTGCGTCGGACCGAAGTTCATCAGGAATTGGGGTTGACTGAGGAGCAGTCGACGAAGCTCCAGGACCTGCAGAACCAGTCAACGCCGACGCGCGAGACGTTTGAACAGTATCGAAAAGAGCTGGAAGCGGCTTCGTCCGACGAAGAAAAGGCGAAAATCCGGGAGGACTTTTCTCAGAAGGTCATCAAGTCCCGCACCATGTTTCAGGATAACGCCCTGTCGGTGCTGAACGATACCCAGCGTCGGCAGCTGCGGGGACTGTATCTCAGCAATGCCGGGCCACGAGGTCTGGCTGGCGATGAACTGGCCGCCGACTATGGCCTGACAGAAGATCAGAAGAAAAAGCTGGAAGAAGTCTCTGATCAGCAGCGGGCGGCCGCCAGAAATCTGGATTCTGAAACGTCCGAAGAAGATCGTCAGAAATTCAATGACGAATGGCAGGCGAAGTACCTGGCCGTGCTGACGCCAGAGCAGAAAGCTCGGTTTGAACAAGAAGTCGCTCAGGCGCCCCAGCGACAGGACACGGTTGCTGAACGTTCTGAGGCTCCCGGAAATGCGGCTGCACCGACCTCACCCGGTGTCGTGCCGCCGCCCATGTCCACTCAGCCGCCGGCGGGTGAATCGGCGGTGTTGAGTTTCGGCGGGGCAACCGTTCCCGGCGAACGCAGGCTGGTTCAGGAATTTCAATTCAATTTCCGCTACGCGCCCTGGGATCAGGTGCTGCAGTTGTTCGCCGACGGAGCAGGGCTGACGCTCGATCTGAACAAGGTGCCTCCCGGCACCTTCAGCCATCTGGACGACCGAAAATACTCGGCCCGACAGGCCCTGGACATCATGAACGGCTATCTGCTGCGTCAGGGATTCGGACTGTTTCAGAAGGATGGATTTCTGATCGTACGAAATCTGGATGACGGTATTCCGCCCAGCCTGCTGCGGGACGTCACGATTGAACAATTACTGCAGCTGGATCCGCTGCTGGTCGGCAGCAACGAATTGGTGAATGTCACGCTGGAAGTGCAGGACATGGACACCGCCAAGGCGGCTCAGGAAATTGAACCGCTGGTGGGACCGTGGGGCAGCATGATTGCCCTCACCGAATCTCACCTGCTGATCATCACCGACATCGGTGCCAACCTGCGGCGTATTCATGGACTGCTGACTCAGGCCATGTCGAAGTCCCGGCCTGACGCCCTGATGTTCAAAGCCTACTTTTTGAAGCACATGGATGCGGAAGAAGCCGAGATTCAGGTGATGACGCAGTTTGGTATGCGTCAGAATGTGGCCAACGTCAGCTATGGCGTGGAACAGCAGTCGCGGGCGCAGTCACGGGCGCAGTCGCGGAATCAGACTCCGACACCAGCCCCGCCCAGCAACAGCTCGACCGAACCGGACATTCAGATCGCCTCAGATCTGCGTCTGAACAGCCTGCTGGTGACGGGAACCGCCAAACAGCATGATCTTGTCGAGACCATCCTGGCGTCACTGGATGTGTCTGAAACGCCGTCCGGCGAGCCGCTGGCGCGCGGTCGCAAGGGGACCTATCTGGAAGTTTACCAGGTGAAATCCGCCGACGCCGGTGAAGTCACCAAGACGCTGTCTGCCATGAATATCCCCGGTGTTCAGGTGGTGAACGAAGATCGTCGGACCGGCCGGATTCACATTATGGCGACTGAACGGCAGCATCAGGAAGTCGCCGCGCTGGTACGGCAGCTGGACGGATCCGGAAGTGTGGGTTCGGTGGCCGTGATTCCTCTGGCTCAGATGGATCCTTTGTCGGCGGCCACGACGCTGCGAGCACTGTTTTATGCGGATGGCGACGATGCTCCGACGATCGAAACCGACCTGTACGGACGTCGCCTGATCGTCCGCGGCAGCATCGAACATATCACTCAGATCAAACAGGTCCTTGCCGATCTGGGCGAAGACGGTTCAGGCATTCGGCAGCGCGGCGAAGGCGGTACCGTGCGTCGCTTTTCGCTGCAGGGACGAGACCCCGAACAGTTTCTGAAGATTCTGAAACAGAACTGGGAAGCTCAGGAAACCAGCACACTGAAGATTCTCGTTCCTGAAGAACCCGGTCCGGTCAAGAGTCGTCAGACGTCTGATGGTGAGCTGCCGCTGATTCCCCGAGATGTGGCTCCGGCCGGTGGACGGTCTGACCGAGGCGAACGCCGCCCGGCGCGGCCTGCCGTGCCAGGCGGACCGCCATTGTCTCAGCGCGACGATCAGCCTTCGTCGGTGCTCGCGGAAGCGGACTGGGGAACATGGCAGCAGCCGTCTGCACGGCTGACTCAGGATCCTGAGTCCCGGGACTCCGTTGCTGCGTCGCACATTCCCGTACGAACAATGCTGCTGCAGGATGACGGTGGTCAGGACGGAGCCGGAGACGCCCGTACTGAAGAACGACAGGACGAACAGCCCCGGAATGAACAGCCGCAGGATGAGCAGGCGGCAGCCGACAGCGACCGGGCACTGGAGCTGATTCTGCTGGGCGATGAGGTCATTTTGTCCTCCACGGATGAAGCTGAACTTGATCGGCTGGAAGATCTGATGGATGTGCTTCAGCAGACGTTACCGTTCAAGCAGGAGTACACACAGTTCTTTCTGAAGTCTGCGGACGCGCTGGAAGCGTCAGATATGCTGTCTCAGTTTTTCCCCAGCAGCTCGGTTGCCACCACGTCTTCTTCCACCGGCGGCAGCATGCTGGGCAGTCTGACCGGCAGCTTTTCGTCGATGGGCAGCAGCCTGATGGACGCCACCGGACTCAGCGGTCTGGCTGCCAGTTCCAATTCACTGAAGATCATTCCGGACATCCGGACCAATTCGCTGTTCATGGGCGGGCCTCCCATGATGGTCAATGACGCGATTGCCCTGCTGAAGGTGCTGGATTCGAACGACGGGCCGGATTCACTCAGCGACATGCAGGCCCGAACAATTGCGGTCGATCACGCGGATGTGGCGGATGTGAAGAACATGCTGGACCAGCTGTTCAAAACGTATCTTGAAGCGCAGGGCGGCAACAGCAGGCAACAGCAACAGAATCCGCTGGCGGCGATGTTTGGTGGTGGCGGGCGCGGCGGCGCTGACGACCCCGCCAGTCAGGTCCGAATGCATCTGGCGGTGGATCAGCAGAACAGCCTGATTCTGGTGAACAGCAGTCAGGCGCTCTATGACGAAGTCGAAAAAGTGGTTCAGGGGCTGGACCGGGCGGCACGCGATGCCAATCGGCTGATTCGCGTCATTCAGCTGAAGAACGCCGACGCCACCATGATTCAGCAGAGTCTGAATTCATTGTTGCCACGGGTCACCATCAGCTCCTCCAGCACCAACAGTCCCGGCAGCAGCAGCAGTTCCGGCACCGGCGGTCAGTCGAGGCCGGATTCCGGCGGTGGTGGCGGCGGTGGCGATCAGGAAGCCTTTCAGCGCATGATTCAGGAACGTATGCGGCAGCGGGCGGCCGGTGGTGATGGAGGAGGCCGCGGAGGTGGCGGACGCAGTCCGTTTGGTGGCGCCGGGGGCCTTCAGCGTGGCGGATTCGGAGGACAGCGCGGCGGTGGCGGAGGTCGCTAGTGGTCTGTCGTGGAAGAAAGGCTGGCTGGTGCACGCCAGTACAAAGGAATGGACGTCCTGAGTGGGTCCGGCAGTGTTCCCGATGCCGGACAATTCAATCGCTGTGAGCCGCCGGAATTTCTCTTCAGCAGTCGCCAGGGCCGGAAAACAGAATGTACATCCCGGGACACTGAAGTACTATTTAATACAGAGCTGTATGAACTCGCCTGGTGGGCTGAATCCCTCGTCTGCACCGGCCATAAACGGAACCTGTGAGACATCGCGATATGGAACTTGGACAGCTGTTTGTTGATGAAGGTCTGGTTTCTCAGGAGCAGCTGACGCTGGCTCGGACGGAACAGGGCGAAGATCGTATCGATCAGACGCTGATCAAAATGGGCCTGGTCACTGAAGATGCCGTGCTGAAGACGCTGTCCGGCGAATTCGGAATGGAGTACATCGATCTGAAGGATGTCCAGATTGACATGGAGCTGCTGGCTCAGTTTCCGACGTCCGCCATCTATCGCCATTCGCTGCTGCCGCTGTATCGAGAAAACGGTCACGTAGTGGTGGCCACCGATGATCCGCTGAATCTGGAAGGCCTGGACGAACTGGGCACCGTCAGCGGACTGCGGCTGGAACCCGTGCTGACCCGCCGCAACGAGCTGGGCGCTCGCATTCGAGAGCTGCTGGGTGTCGGCGGTGACACGATCAACGAACTGGTCCGCCAGCGCAGCGAAGAGGGCATCGAGCTTCTTGAAGAGATCGAAGAGGATTTTGGTGAACTGGCCGAGGGTGCTCAGGCTCCGTCCGTTATCCGGCTGGTCAACGAGCTGCTGATTGAAGCGGTCAAGCTGCAGACCAGTGACGTGCACATCGAGCCTCAGGAAAACACCCTGAGGGTGCGATACCGCATCGACGGCATGCTCAGAATCCAGTCCGTGCCACCCGAGATCAATCACTTTTACTCAGCCATTGTGACACGTCTGAAGATCATGTCACATCTGAACATCGCGGAAAAGCGCCTGCCGCAGGACGGCCGCATCAAGCTTCGTGTTTCCGGACGGGAAGTGGACGTCCGTGTGTCCATTATTCCCATGGTTCACGGGGAAGGGGTGGTGCTTCGCCTTCTGGACAAGGCGAAGATGAAGTTTGACCTGAAGAACGTCGGGATGCCGCCGACCATCGTCAAACGGTTCCGCAGCCTGATTGAACTGCCTCACGGCATTGTTCTGGTGACGGGACCGACGGGTAGTGGTAAGTCGACGACGCTGTACAGTGCGTTGAATGAGATCAAAGCGCCGGAGACCAAGATCATCACGGTCGAGGATCCGGTGGAATATCAGATGGACGGAATCAGCCAGATTCAGGTGCACAGCCGGATTGGTCTGACGTTTGCTGCCGGGCTCCGCAGTATTCTGCGTCATGACCCCGACGTGGTCCTGATCGGAGAAATTCGCGACGGCGAAACGGCTCAGGCTGCCATTCAGGCCTCGCTGACCGGCCACCTGGTATTCAGTACTCTGCACACCAATGATGCACCCAGCGCCTTTACCCGACTGGTGGACATGGGAGTAGAACCTTATCTGGTGGCCAGTACGGTGGAAGGCGTGCTGGCTCAGCGGCTGATCCGTCGCCTGTGTCCGGAATGCAAACGGAAAGTGGCCGTTGCCACCGCCGACTTACCGGAAGACTTTCCGCGTGACGGGGCTCCTGAATTCATTTATGAACCGGTGGGCTGTCGCGAATGCACAGACACAGGTTATTCGGGTCGAACCGGCGTGTTTGAACTGCTGACCACGGACCCCGTGCTGCAGGAAATGTGTGCGAACAATGAAAGCGCGACAAGAATTCGAGCATATGCGCTGAAGCACGGAATGACCACACTGCGTCACAGCGGGTGGGAGCAGGTGATTGAAGGTCGTACCAGCGTGGATGAAGTGGTGCGGATTACTCGCGGAGACATCATTGCCTGACTTTGATTACATAGCCAAAGAGCTTACGGGAAAGCAGATCACGGGAACGCTGACGGCCGGCAGTGAAAAAGACGCGCTGGCGGTGCTGCAGTCGAAGAGTCTGTTTCCGATGAAAATCGGACTGTCCGAAGCGACTCGAAAACAGGCAGTCTCCGGCAGCAAGCGCGTTCCCGGTCGGTATCTGACGACCTTCTACAATCAGCTGGCGGACCTGCTGAGATCCGGGGTGCCGCTGATTCGTTCGCTGCAGTTGCTGGTGGATCAGACTTCCCATCCCGCCCTGCGATATGTGGTGCAGGACATTCAGGAACAGATCGCGGACGGCAGTCGGCTGAACGATGCGATGCGTCGGCATCCGAAGGCGTTCAACAGCCTGACGGTCAGCATGGTCAAGGCGGGTGAAGAAGGCGGCTTTCTGGAAGACGTCCTGGCGCGTGTGGCGGCCTTCAATGATCATCAGGAGGAGCTCAAGGGCAAAGTCACCGGCGCGATGGTTTATCCGTTGTTTCTGATGGGTGTGGGTACGATCATCATTACGGTGCTGCTGGTCTGGTTTGTGCCGGAGTTTGCGGAGATCTTTGCTCGCATGCGAGAACAGGGCAAATTGCCGTGGGCCACCACGACGCTGATGTCCTTCAGTGACAGCCTGCAGGACTGGTGGTACATCATCTTTCCCGGAATTTTTGCCGCCATCGGCGGGACGGTCTATTACTTCATGGACAACCGGGAAGCTCAGGAAAAGCTGGACCGCTGGAAACTGAAGATGCCCGGGATCGGAAAAATCGTGCAGAATCTGGCCGTGGCTCGGTTCTGCCGCATGCTGGGAACGTTGCTGGGGAACGGCGTCCCCATTCTGCAGTCTCTTCGAATCGCGAAGGATGCGAGCGGTAATATTGTGCTGACAGAAGCCATCGGAAATGCGGCAGACAATGTTTCCGGAGGAAAATCGCTGGCGATGCCGCTGCGGGCCAGCGGGCAGTTTTCCAATGAAATTGTGGAAATGATTTCGATCGGCGAAGAAGCAAATAATCTGGAGAACGTCCTGATCAGCATCGCGGACAGCCTGGAAAAATACACCAGTCGGCGCATCGAGGTGGCGGTGCGCATGCTGGAACCTGTGATGTTGCTGATCATGGCAACCATCGTCACCTTTGTCATTGCCGCACTGCTGCTGCCGATTCTGAACATGTCCACCATGAGATAAGGATCAAACGGAAAATTACTATCGTGTATAAACGTGGCGCAAGCTTCCAGCTTGCGTTGTTCTGCATCGCAGGCTGGAAGCTTAGGTTTTTCTGCATCGCAGGCTGGAAGCTTGCGCCACTTGTTTTCCGGTCGGTCCTGAGTGGCGTTCGGGTGAGGTCAGACGTGTTTCACATCAGGTGTCGTCCAGAAACTTTGGTTTCGTCCGATGTCGCCAGCCGGGCACATTGCACAGAAACCATGTAAACTTAAAGAAATCCGTAGTTTGAGCGAACAAGAGGCCATTGCTGCGGGGTTTAGTCGGTGTCAGCCGGAATAGGCGGCACGGATCAAGGAACAAACTGACGGAGCTGAAGGCTCCCACTTATTCACAGGAACTGATCTGAAATGAAATCACGTCGAACACGTCAGTCAGAACGTCGCCGTTCGGGCTTCACGCTGCTGGAACTGCTGATTGTACTGGCCATTATCGTTGCCATCGCCGCCATGGTGGCCCCCAACCTGATCAGCAGTCAGCAGACGGCCAATATCCAGAATACGCGGGCTCAGATCAAAACGATTGAAGACGCGTTGAAGCGGCAGGCCGTGAAGAACAATGGTGTCTTTCAGGAAGGCACCGGCCCGGAAATGATCAGCCAGCTGGCGGAACCCTACGAAGACAACATGGGGCAGCAGCATCCACCGGAGCTGGAAGAAGTTCCTCGGGATGCCTGGAACCGCGAGTTTCAGTATGCCTTCGACCCCAACAGTGACCTGAAGCCGCGAATCTGGTCGTTTGGTCCGGACGGACAGGACAGTGCCGGCAGTCGCGACAGCGACGACGTCAGCAACCTGCGTCGCGACATCGAGTAGAACGGCCCGATGCTGATATCCTGTTGTTGATCATCGAAGCCCGGCATTTTCCGAATGCCGGGCTTCTCTGTCCCTGCCGCTGCTGCAAAGCGTGCCCCGTCATGAAACGCTTACTTTCAACAATACACTGTCATCATGCCGGAGGTGGCAGCTCCGGCGGTGACAGCTTTGTTCGTCACCGGCAGCCAGCCGCGTTTTCTTTGTTTGAACTGCTGATTGTGCTGGCCATTCTGGCCACGGTTTCGGCGATGGCGGCTCCTCAGCTGATGTCGATGATTCGGGAAGGCACGGTTTTTGAAGCGGCGGACAATATTCGGGCCATCCTGGGAGATGCGCGTCGTTTTGCGATTGATACGGGCATCGACTACGAAGTGCGCTACGAGGTGAATGGTTCCACCGTCGTGGTGCTGCCCGCAGAACTGGAACTCAGTGTTGATGAAACTCAGGGCACCAGCCAGACCATCGAACGATACAACCGACTGGCGCTGGAGCTGCCGGAGACGATTCGCATCCGAGCGGCGGAAGGAGAGGAAGAAGCATCTGAGCGGCTGGAAGCCACCGTGTTTGGTGACCTTGGTGGAAATCAGCTGGCACAGAAGTCATGGTCGACCCCGATCATGTTTCGCTTCGACGGCACGGCGGACGACTTTGAACTGCGTGTGTCGGACGAACGCGATCTGACGGCGAAGGTGACTCTGCGGGGCCTGACCGGATCGGCTCGTACGTCTCAGGTCTATCAGGAGCAGGACTGATGAATCAGCGTCAGTATGCCGGCCGCTGCAGGGCCGAAAGAAATCACGGTCCTGTCGGCATCAGCCGTCGGGGGCACCGACGTCGCTCTGGCCGTCTGAATCCGCTCCGTCGTGAAGCTGGCAGAAGCCCCGGGGCGCATGGTCGTCGCTCCGGCCTGACTCTGCTGGAAGTACTGGTGTCAACGGCCATCTTTCTGGGAGCGCTGACGGCCATTCTGCAGATCATGCGGATCGGCCACGATTCCCGTTTGAGTGCGAAGCTGGACGCGGAGGCCGCGTTGCGCTGTGAAACGGTGATGAGCGAAGTCGTGTCCGGTATCCGGCAGCCGACAGCGGTTTCGAATCAGGTCTTTGAAGGCGAAGAAAACTGGGTGTATTCCATCGAGGTCGGAGACGGCGGTGGCACCAGTCTGCTGCTGATTACCGTCAGCGTCAGCCATGTGATTGGTGAGCAGTTGCCGAACAGCGGCTTTCAGCTGACTCGACTGATGCGCGACCCGCAGCTGTTTCTGGATGCGGCCATGTCGGCGGCAGAAGCGGAGGCGGCCGAATGACACAGAGTTGTCACCACGCACAGCGGCAGGGGGCCCGGGTATTCAGCATGAGCCGACTTTACAGCTCGCGGGACACCGTACGCCGATGCCGACGCCGCCAGTCCGGCGGCACCGGTATTCCGTCATTCCGCCGGGGCTTCACGCTGATTGAGGTCACACTGGCGGTGGCGCTCACGACGATGCTGATGGCGGCTCTGTATTCTGCCATGTCCATCTACTGGAATGTGGCGACGGAAAGTTACGATCAGATTGAACGGGCTCAGATTGCCCGCGCACTGCTTCGGGACATGGCTCGAGACATTCAGTCGTGCACGTTTGTTGAGCAGGAAACGGCCACGGAGTCTGACGACACTGGTGATGATGGGATGGATGCCGGCGTCGACGCCGACACGGCTCTCGGCAGTTATACCAATGGGCTGTTCGGGACGGACAACGATCTGGTGCTGTACATCAGCCGTCCTGATCCCGACCAGGACTACGTCAATGCTCAGGAACTGATTGCGCCCAGTGATCGCAGCAGCGACGCGATGATTGTACGGTACCTGCTGATCAGTGAAGGCGGAGGTGGGCTTTCCGGTCAGTTTGCCGGCGACACGTCACTGTTTTCCGTCGACGATCCGATCAAGGGGCTGGCGCGAATGCAGGGCGATCTGGCGGGCCTGAGTAACGCGATCAGCACCGGTGACGTCGAGATGCAGCTGCTGGCGACCACAATGCTGGCGGAAGAAGTCGGACAGCTGCGGTTTCAGTACTTTGATGGAGTCGACTACTTCGACGAATGGGACAGCACCGCTCAGAATGCCATGCCACTGGCCGTTGTGATTGAACTCACGCTGCGAAAACTGCCCTCTTCCAGCGACAGCCGGCCGCTTGAGGAGCAGCCGGGATACCTGCCTCCGACCGTTCATCGACTGGTGGTGCCGATTCTGGTGGCCAAACCGTACGTCGGGGAGACGGCGATATGAACAGCCATCGTGGTCATCTTCTTCAGAGCATCGTCGGCCGGCGGCGGAACGTCGACATGACGCCACTGTCGCGTGATCATCGTGCTGGTTTTGTGCTGGCTGTGGTGACGATCACGGTCGTGATTCTGGCGCTGGCGGCGTACAACTATTCGGGCACGATGCTGGTTGAACACGAAGCCACCATGATGGGCGGCCGGGATGTGGTCGCCCGCACCGCGGCCGAATCGGCCATCGAATTCGCGGCGACCCGTATTCTGGAGAAGGACAACGACGATACGGTCGACCTGTACAACGACACCGCCACTTTTCGAGGCCGTCTGCTGGTCGACGGTGCTGCTCCGCGCGTCCGAGTACGATGTTCTGTGGTGGTCATGGATGAAACAAACAATTCGGCGAGCGGAATTCGTTTCGGCCTGGCTTCCGAGAACAGCAAATTCAACGTGAATACGCTGCTGCAGCTGGATCAGCTGGAGGAAGCACTTCCGGAAGAGGAACGTCTGGGGCTGGCGTATCTTGCCATGGCCAGCATTCCCAACATGACGGATGACCTGGTGGATGCCATTCTGGACTGGCTGGATTCGGATGAAGACCGCCGTCCCGGTGGTGCCGAATCGGACTACTACGAAACACTGCCGATTGCGTATTCGTGCAAAAACGGACCGATGGATTCCATCGACGAACTGTTGAAGATTCAGGGGGTGACACCGGAATTGTTCTACGGCGAGGATGACAACCACAACGGCCTGCTGGACGAAGGCGAGGACGACAACCAGGACGGGCTGCTGGGTCTGGGCTGGCAGCACTACCTGACGGCCAGCAGTCGGGAACGAAACACGACGCCGGAAGGTGAGGAAAAAATCAACCTGAACATGGGTGAGATGACGGAACTGTATGACGCCATCGAGGAACTGTATGGCGAAGAAGCGGCCAGTTTCATTGTCGCCTTTCGCCTGGCTGGAACCGAATACGTGCAGCAGGGGCAGCCCAGTACCGAATCCGGCATCCAGGACCAGATTTCCCGCAACGACATCGACCTGACGGTCGTTCCCACTTATCAGTTTTCATCACTGTACGACCTGATCGGTGGAGAAACGTTTCCCACCAAAATGACGACCGGCGTCGATCAGGCCTTTGTCAGCCCGTGGACGGAAGATGCGAACACGCTGCTGAACATATTTCCGGACCTGGAACGCAACCTGACGACCACGGAAGACGCCTTTGTGGAAGGTCGGATCAACATCAACCAGGCGCGACGGGAAGTACTGTTTGCCATTCCTGGTATTCCCGAGACGGCTCCTGATGCCATTTTGTCGGCCCGGCCACCGGTGGATCTGCAGGGAGCGTCTTCAACCGTCATGGCGCGCCGGCTGACGGCCGCATGGATCCTGGCAGAAGGCATTGTGGATCTGGAAACACTCAGGACCATCGGTCCGTATATCACCACCGGCGGCGACGTGTACCGATTTCAGGCCATCGGGCATTTTGATGAAGGAGGTCCGACGACGCGGCTGGAAGCCATCGTCGACGCCACGGAATATCCCCCGGCGATCCGTCTGGTCCGCGATCTGACGCGGCTGGGACGCGGCTATCACCCTTCAATACTGCTGGACAGCGCTGCTGCCGGCCAATGAACAGCGACAGTTTCAGAATATCCCCGGGAATCGTTTCAAATCACCCGACTGGATTATCTTCACCGCCGGCAGGTCTTGCGTTTGGGACCGCGCGGCGCCACGATGATGGTTCCGGGGTTAGCTCCGGAACAGTCATAGGCCGGTGCCGACGCTGATGCCAGTGCTGATCAGACCAGAATAAGAATCAGAGCATGTCAGAAACTCTTGTCATTGAATGGGATCGCGATGAACTGATCGCGGCGACGGGGGCGCCCAGCGGTTCACTGGTGCAGCTGCACGCGGCCATCGTGGTGGGGCGTGACGATGGAAATCTGACGCCGGCCGAGCTGGGGGCGAAGCTGAAGTCTTCGCTGTCCACCGCGGGAATCAGCGCGACCGAAGCTCTGGTCGTGTTTCCTCGTCAGCTGGTCACCTTTCATCGCATCGAACTGCCGAACCTGAGTGATGATGAAATACCGGACATGGTGCGGTTGCAGGCGGCTACCCGACTGACGGTACCAGTTGAAAACGTGTGCCTGGACTTCGCGCCCCTGCCTGTTTCGCCCGGATCCGAAACACGCGACGTGCTTCTGGTGACGGCACCTCTGAAACACGTCAACGAAGTCAGGTCCTGTCTGGCGGTCTGCGGGCTTGAACTGGCCGGGCTGCGAGTCAGTTCGTTCGGCATCGGAGCCTCGGTCGTGCATTCCGGACTGATCTCACGTACCGCCGGCAACCTGGAAGTCGAAGCGATCGTGTCGCTTCGGGCGGATTCCATTGAACTGATCTTCATGACAGGACACAGCGTCGCCTTTTCTCACAGTGGCGCTTCATGGACGTCGCTGGACGGGGTGGAGCAGGCCGTTCGTTCCGAGATTTCCCGGGCACGAATGGCGGCCGCGGAAGACATGGGTGACTACAGCGTGCGACGGCTGATTCTGATCGGCAGCCCGGAAGTCACAGCCGCAGTGCCCGATTCGGTGGCCAGGCGGCTCAATGATGCCGAAGTCGTGCGGATCAACCCGGAAGGGTCACTGCTGCAGTGTCGACTTCCGCCCGACCACACGGCGTCTGACATGCTGCCGTTATCCGGCGCCATCGCCAATGCCTGGACATCGTCCGTGGAAGCGGTCGACCTGGTGAATCCACGGCGAACTCCGGAACGGAAAGACTACGGGCGTCTGAAGACGATCGCCACCGTCGGAGCCGTGTTGCTGTTGCTGATTGCCGGCTGGAAATGGCGTTCCGACAGGGTTGCTCGTCTGCAGACCGAAGCCGCCGACCTGATCGCCGAACGCGACGACATGCGAGACACCTATAAGCTGGCAAAAAACGAACTGCTGATGGCCCGTCGGCTGTCTGAATGGTCAGACCGGGATATCAGCTGGCTGGACCAGCTGCAGAAGATCCAGCAGCTGATGGGCAGCACTGACCGGGTCTACATCAAGCGATTCAAGTTTGGTATCCGCACCGGAAACTACATCGGGACGATCGGCGCCGAAGGTTATGCAAAATCACGTCGCGATATCGAGGATCTGCAGCGAACGCTGACCGAAGCCGGCTACGAAGTGGCTCCTACAGAAATTACTCAAAGCCTGCGTGACCCGAAATATGCCATGGAGCTGAAGCTGGAAGTCAGCATCCCGGTTCCGAAGGATGAGCCGAAACAGAAATCACAACCGGTCGACACGTCAAATACATAATCAGTACTGTCATCCCGGGCAGCATCTGGCGAGCTCACGCCGTTCTGCTGCCGGAATCCAGACCCTGTCTTTACACCATTCAACGTCGGTGTTACCAACGATGGACGATAAGAACCGCACAAAGATACTTGCTGCCGTCCTGGCCGTCGTGCTGGGTTTCGGGTTGTTCCGGCCCGATCAGAAGCTGATGGAACCGATCCGTCGGGCAGAAGCAGATCTTGAGATTGCAGTCCGCGACTTCGAAAAGGAAGAAGTCAAACAGATGGAACTGCTGGTGGCCCGCAACCGAATCAGTCAGGGGCGGGACAACAGCCTGCCGCCGCGTGCCACAGACGCGCAGCGCCTGTATCAGACGTGGATCACCAACCTTGCCGAACAATGTCGTTTCGCCCAGCTGCAGGTCACGCCAGGCAACAAGGGAAATATGCAGGGGCAGTACGTGACCGTCGACGTCATCGTAGAGGCAGAGACCGATCTGGCCGGACTCAGCCGGTTTCTGTATCTGTTTGAACAGGCGGAGCTGATGCACCGGATTGCCCAGCTTGAGATTGAAAGCACGGGAGCGACCGGTACGCCGCGTCTGGAAGTCAAGCTGACGGCGGAAGGCATGAGTGTCGCCGGCAGTCCGCCGCGGTCAGATGTCTTCGCTCGTACCAGTCTGCCGAAGCCCGTGACCGCATCCGACACAGAGATCACAGTTGCCGAAGCAGCCGACTTTCCTCGCCAGACGCCGTTTCTGGCCCAGGTCGGTCGTGAAATGGTTCGCGTGACGGCAGCCGATGGCAACACATGGACCGTCGAACGTGGTCAGGAAGGAACGACGCCGGCAGAACATCCGGTGGATCAGGTCGTACAGAGTTTTCCCGTGGCGATCACTCGACGGGATGTCAGTTTTGCCAGCTACGAACCGCTCCTGAACGCGTCACCATTCGTGAAGCCGACACCGCCTAAAGTCTACAGTCCTCGGCTCGCCGGTATTGTCGACAAAACGATTGCTCCTGGAGAAACGGTCGAAGTCACGGCCAGGGCTGAAGACATCGATCCCGATGTCGGCTCACCCCTGTTTGCACTCGACAATTCGATCGAGGGCATGACGATCGATCCGGAAACCGGCGCCTTCAAATGGGAAACGCCGGGCGACATCGAACCGAAACGCTACGAAACAAAGTTCATTCTGACGCAGAAGAATTCTGACCTGCGGATCGAAAAAACGCTGGGTATTACGGTGCAGTTGCCCAACGAAGAACCCACCATCACCGTGCCTGACAGGGCACTGGTGGTTCTGGGACGTGAATTTACGCTTGAGGCCTCGGCGCAGGACGATCAGGGTGATGATGCACTCCGGTTTTCTCTGGACGGCACCGTGCCGGAAGGTCTGGCCATTGATGAAGCGACCGGCAGGTTGAAATGGACGCCGCCCCGCACGTTCGTGCCCGGTGATTACACGGTGACAGTGAAGGTGACGGACGGGGGCAACCCGCCCAAAGCCGCTACCGCCCCCCTGACACTGACGGTCGTGGATGACGAAGCCGAGATGACAAAGTTTACCGGCTCTGTGGCGCTTGACGGACAGCAGGTGGCCTGGTTCCGCAACATGGCCTCAAAGCAGCGTCCCCAGCTTCGTGTCGGTGATCGCGTCAGAGCGGCAGACATTGACGCTGAGCTGATCGAGATCGATAAGCGACATGTGCTGATGAAGGATGCCGAGGGTGTCTGGAAACTGATGCTGGGCAACAATCTGCGACAGCGCGTGCTGATTGAACCGGCTGCCGCGCCTGAGACCACTGAAGATGCAGCCGCGGCCGATGGTGCAGCCTCAGGTCCGGACGGTAAAGCGAACGGTGACAAGTACGACGCTGATCCACCGGCCGAATCACCTCAGGAAGAGCCAGTCGATCAGCCGGCAGAGAAGCCCGCCGAGCCAACCACGCCCGCCGAGCCGGCTGCCTCTGCTGAATCTTAGCAGCTCTCGGCCAGCACAGACTGAAGGGCTGATTTGCTGTTCTGGGGAGCGAGACTGTCAGGATTCCAGCCGGTGCCTCTGCGGCCGATCGCCACGCTCTGCCGGTCCTTCTTCAGTGAATTCTTCGACCGTGAACGACTGAGTGTTTGCCGCCGCCTTCGCTCGCGAAGCGTGTCCGGCGCAGCTACAGTTCCGGCCGTCTTTCGTACGTGTCCGCAGCAGGAGCTTTTCACCCATGTTTGATCTGGTTGCCGTTCAGGAGGCGCTTAAGCAGTTTGGTTTTGATGGCTGGCTGCTGTATGACTTTCGCGGCAGTAATCTGCTGGCTCAAAGAATTCTTCAGCTGCCGGATGACTTTGTCAGTTCGCGCCGTTTTCTGTATTTCATTCCGGCTCAGGGGCAGCCGGTAAAGCTTGTTCATCGCATCGAAAATGATGTGATGGACCACCTTCCCGGCGAAAAGCGCATCTATCTGAAGTGGCAGGAACTGGAAGCCGGGATTGAACAGATGGTGTCCGGATGTGCAAAACTGGCCATGGAATATTCACCGCGGAACGGCAATCCGTACATTTCTCGTGTGGACGGCGGAACCATTGAACTGGTCAGGTCGTTTGGCTGCGATGTACAGTCATCCGGCGATCTGATTTCTCTGTTCGAAGCCACGCTGACGGAAGAGCAGCTGCAGTCTCATTATGACGTGTCAGAACTGACCAACGCGGCGTTCGGGATTGCCTGGCAGTTTATTGCCGACGGTGTCCGTGCCACCGGCAGCGTGGAAGAATCGGCGGTGTGTGATCGTATCATGCAGCACTTTGCCGAGAACAACCTGACCACCTATCATCCACCGATCGTGGGGGTGAACGAAAACGGCGGCAACCCTCATTACGAAACCGGGACAGGGCGGAACACGGCGATTTGTGAAGGCGATTTTGTGCTGGTGGACCTGTGGGCGAAACAGGATCGGCCGAATGCGGTGTACAGCGATCTGACGCGGACCGGATTTGTCGGCACGGACGTCCCGGAACAGTACACGAAGATCTTCAATATTGTCGCGGCCGCCCGGGACGCGGGGATCGCCTGTGTGAGGGCTGCGTTTGAGCAGCAGAAGCCTCTGCAGGGCTGGCAGGTCGATGACGCCACGCGGCAGGTGATCGAAGAAGCCGGTTACGGAGAATACTTCTGCCACCGGACCGGCCACAGTATGGGGCAGGAAACCCATGGCAACGGGACTCATATCGACAATCTGGAAACTCACGAGACCCGACTGATCCTGCCTCGGACGCTGTTCACCATCGAACCGGGTATCTACCTGCCGGAATTCGGAGTCCGCAGCGAAATCGATATCTACGTCCATGCCGACGGAACCGTCGAAGTAACGGGCGGCCCCGTGCAGACGGAAGTGGTTCGTATTCTGGCGAAATATTAGGGGTGTCCGGTCAATTAGTGTCGCCTTTAGCGGAGCGAAAGGCGACCCACCAGTCAGTTATTTACCCAAAGTTTTTAAGCCGGCAACTGTCGGTCTGTTTCTCGGGATCTGGAACAATTCTAGTCGGCGAATTTTCGTAGCAACCCTTCAAAAGTGCAGTCGGGTTTGTGATGTGACAACCATTGGTTTTCGGGTTTATTTGCCGGCACGTTCCGGGGTCCGCACGGAAAGGGGACAGGCACAATGCTGCTCGGCGCGCAACGCTCGGTTTGTGCCTGTCCCCTTTCGATCTTGGGATGCCTCTGACAGCAGGCTTCGCTTATCACGCCCAAACGCGGCGAATTTCCAGCCGCAGCCGAGACCCGTATGTGCTGCGGCTGGAAGCCCCAGCTACGGTA
>JAVKCM010000263.1:0-29911 GCA_040222735.1 Fuerstiella sp.
GGGAACGGTGATTGCCGCTCCACCGGCAGGCCTGCGAATCATTGACAACGGCGATCCCGGATTCAGTCAGACGGGCAACTGGGCGAACGTGTCGAACTACGGCTTCGACAATGACGCCCTGGCCGGCAACGGCATCAACGGTGCCGAGACGGCTCAATGGGTGTTCAGCGGACTTTCCGCCGGCAGTTTTTATGAAGTGTCGGCTACCTGGCTGCGAGGCGGTGATCGCGCAGCCAGCGTTTCCTACGTGGTTCGTGACGGTCTGGCGGGTCCGATTCTGGGGACGATCGTTGTTGATCAGACGAAGAACCCGAATGGCCCGCCGGAAAACTCCCGGCCGTTCCAGCTGCTCGATACATTTTCCATTTCAGGCAACACGCTGGTGGTGGAACTGTCAACGCAGGGCACAACAAAAGCCGTGATCGCGGACGCCATCCTGGTCACAGACATCAGTCCGCCGGCCGGTCCCGAGCTAACGCTGACTGAAGGTGGCAACACGCTGTCGGACGGTGGCCGCGTCAGCTTTGGCCCGGCCGCGGAGGGGGCGACCCGGCCGACGCGTACGTTCACGATCCAGAACACCGGAGGCAGTGACCTGATTCTGCAGCCGCTGACCGTGACGGGGGCCGGCTTCACGCTCGAGTCCGCCAACTTCGCGCCGAATACGGTGGTTCCGGCAGGGGGCACGACATCGTTTACAATCGGACTTTCCACAGCAACCGAGGGTGATTTCACGGGCGCTGTGTCATTTGCGAACAACGACAGTGACGAAAGTCCGTTCGATCTTGTTCTGGAAGGCAGGGTCTCTGCCGCACCGAATCCGGACAGGCAGATCATTGACAACGGTGATGCCGGCTTCAGCACCACCGGCAACTGGGCGAACGTGACTGGGTACGGCTATGACGGTGATGCGCTGGCCGGTAACGGGATCAACGGGGTTGAGACGGCGCGATGGGTGTTCAGCGGCCTGATCGCCGGAGACTATCAGGTGTCCACCACCTGGCTGCGCGGCTCTGACCGGGAAGCGAATGTCCCGTACGTGATCAGAGACGGCATCGGCGGCCCGATCCTGGCCGTCACAACAATCAACCAGAAGCTGGAACCTGTCGGCAATGTCTTCGGCGGCCGTCGATTCCAGGCACTGGGCACATTGACGATTACCGACACGACACTGGTCGTGGAATTGTCAAGCGCCGGGTCGACCAAAGCTGTCATTGCCGATGCTGTTCGAATTGAACGAACGTCGCCGCCGGAAGCCCCCCTGTCCATACCGGTCGGCTCAATGGTTCCCATTCGGCCGCTGTCGTCGCTGGACTGGCTGTTCAGTTCGCCGGAAGAGGATGAAGAGTCGCTGTTTGACGTGTTCTGAGCCTGAAAGAGGACGAGAGGACTCAGTTGTTCGACCTGATTTGATGAAGAGCTTCGTCGTCGCGGTGGCTGTGATTGAACGAGACATTCGGTTTCATCGTTTCGCGTCCTGAAGGCGGTGACTTTCGCCTGACCCCTCAAGGATGTGGCCGAGGTGGGTCAGTCCGTCGAGCGTCGCGTCGGTCAAACGCTCACTCCTGAGTACCTCCGTCTAGTTTTACGAGCGTCAGATTTGTGGTGACAGTAAGGCTCTGACGTCAAACCCTGAACTGATCGCCTCGAACTGATCCGACTTTGCTGGCGGCGACGTAACCGAGTTCGTCCAGAATCAGCAAATCGATCTTCGACAGGTGTTTTCCGAAGACGCTGCAGGTCCCGATCTTCGGAGGCGTCAATCCGGCGTGTAGTTGCACAGACGAAATAGTTCAATTTTCGGACAGCCAGGTAGACCAGATGGTTCGGATGCGGGCGAGTTTGCGTTTGATGGTGCTGACGGCGACGTTCTGCAACTGGGCGATTTCTTCGACCGAATGCCCTTCCATTCTGAGCAGGGCGATCTGCGGCAGGGATGTGCCTGGCAGAGTTTCAATCAGTTCCTGGCATTCCAGCATCAGGGTGTCCACGAAGCGATCGTCCGGGACACCCGCCAGGTTGATCGGGTCGTTTCCGTTTCCTCTGGCGAAACCGGATTCACCAGCCGCGAGATCGGCGCCTCGTTTTTGCGCCATCGCGCGTTCTTTGTGGCGATTCACTTTCCGAATCGTGATGGTCAGCAGTAGTTTCCACAGATCCTCGCGGTTCTGCACCGGGGAAAGCCGTCTGTTCTCTGCCGCTTTAAAGAAGCTGTTCATGGCACTCTGAGCGACATCTTCTTCGTCAGCAACTCGGCAGGGAAAATCCTTCAGCCGGCGCCGGGCAACTTCCTGCAGCCGGTGATAATAGGCCTGCCAGAGTTTATGTGTGGCCTGTTCATCGCGCCCCTGGCAGACTCGCTGCAGCAGCTCTGTGATTTCGTCGCAGCTCATTGGTGTGCGTCTGTATACTCTGCATTAGCTGTCCTGAACACAAACCCCGCGGTCATTGTACCCGTTTACAGTAGCGGCGAGCTGCTGTAAAGCCTTAGTATAACAGCCCGCCTCTTGTTTTCGCTTTCCGCCAGATCGCCAGCTCCGCCACCCCGCCATGGATCAGCTCAACGCCGACCAACAGATCGATGATCTCTGTGATGCTTTCGAACAGGAGTGGCTGGCGGGGCAGGAACCCGATATTCAGGAATGGCTGGAACAGGCCGACGAGACACTCAGGCCGCGGTTGCTGACGGAACTGGTGAAGGTGGATCTGGAGTACCGCCTGAAGCAGGGCGTTTCGGAACTCTCGCTGGCCGATTATTTCGATCAGTACGATGTGAATCCGGCCGACATCAGCCTGTGTCGCGCGGCACGAGGCAGCAGGACGCCAGACACGGACGTCGCCGCCGCGGCCGACACGATTAGCGATGTGAACCGAAAACGCGGGACGGGCAGATGTGCGCCGGACGCCCGGGAAGGTCGTGACGCGAACAGCCATGTTGCCGGAGCACCGTACACGGGCGTGCCGTCAGATGTCGCTGAACTGGATGAGAACACAAAAACAAATCTGCAGGACGAGGGGTTGTTGCCGTTTGGTCGTTCCGGCCTGCATCGCGCTCGCTTTGGCGACTATGAAGTGGTCCGGGAACTCGGACGAGGCGGGATGGGCGTGGTGTATCTGGCTCGGCATCTGACGCTCGGCCGAGAGGTCGCCCTGAAGACGCTGCCGGCGATCGCGGTGACGGACGTCGAGGCACAGACGCGATTTCGATCAGAAGCGGAAGCGGCGGCGCGGCTGGATCATCGGGGCATCGTGCCGGTTTTTGAAATCGGTGAAGAAGCTGGTGTGCCGTGGTTTGCGATGGGCTACGTGTCCGGGCCGACGCTGGGCCGGCGAATCAAGGAAGAGGTGCTGAGCGGACGTCCGGCGGCCGAGATTGCTCAGCAGATTGCGGACGCCCTGGAATATGCTCACAGCAAAGGCGTGATTCATCGGGACATCAAGCCGTCCAACGTATTGATCGACGATGCCGGACGGGTGCGGATCACGGATTTTGGTCTGGCCAAGCTGGCGACGCGGGATCAAACGCTGACGGAAACCGGTCAGGTTCTGGGCACGGCCGCGTACATGCCGCCGGAGCAGGCTTCCGGACGCCAGTCCAAAGCAACGGCTGCGTCAGCGGATGTGTATTCCACCGGAGCGTTACTCTATTGCTGCATCACTGGCCGGCCACCGTTTCAGGCATCGACGGCCGTCGAAGTGCTGCGACAGGTGGAAGATCTGGAACCGGTGCCACCGAAACGACTGAATCCGGAAGTCGACGAGGACCTGAACACCATCTGCCTGAAATGTCTGCAAAAGGATCCGGCTCGGCGATTTGCTTCGGCCGGTGAGCTGTCGGCCGAGTTAGGCCGGTACCTGCGGAAGGAACCGATTTTGTCGCGGCCGGTGAGTCGCATGCATCGGTTTCTGCGATGGTGTCAGCGGCGGCCATTCGTTGCTGCGGCGGGAATGCTGGCGGCGATGTTGATTGTCGTGCTGACGGTGGGTGTGCCATTTGCGTTACTGGAGCGGTCAGAACGGCAGCAGGCTCAGGAACTGGCGGCGGCGAATGCGGCTCGTGCGGCAACTCAGCAGTATTACGCGACCGTGCAGAATGTCCGCGAGCAGCGGTTTGTGCGAGAGGCTGGCTGGACATGGGAAGCCCTCGACGCAATCAAGGAAGCGGCAGCGTTGCCGGCGGACGGGAAAAACCTGACGGATCTGCGTTCGCTGACTGCCAACGTTTTGATGACACCGGACCTGCGTTCGATTCAGACATTTGCGGAGGGAGTCGACCCGGCGGCGGTGGCCAGCAGTGATGACGGACGGTTTGTGGCTCTGGCGGAGGTTCGGGAAGCCAACGATTGCGGCAAGTGTTTTGTGTATGTGTATGAGCTGCAGGGAGCCGACACCGAGTTACCTCGCATGGAACTGTACCGCAAGTATTCGATCGAACTGGAGGACCACACCTTCCGGGCAATCCTCGGCGACCTTGGTTTGGCTCCGCGGGTCAAACCGGACGGCTTTCGCAGCGTCTGTTTTTCTCATGATGGAACGCGCATTGCCGCCGGTACGCGGCATGGTGATGTATTGGAATGGAAGCTGGAAGATCCGGATGAGTCGCCAGCTGTACTGAAACTTCAGACGAATGAATATACGGTTCGAAATCTGGCGTACTCAATTGACGACCAGCATTTCTTTCTGATGACGGAAGACAACTTTCGATTGCAGGTCTGGGACCGGGCGACCGCACAACAAAACTGGAGCAGCGAGGCAACGGTATATTCATTTGCTCCCCACATGGAAACAGATAACGACGGGGCTGTGTACATCAGCGATAAAGAACTCGGACCATTGGTGGTGCGTTCGGCGCGGCAGCCAGTGGAAGAGAAGTTACCGTGGTCAATACCATCTGACCGGTTTCCCGGCAGGTTTGGTGTCAGTGACGCTGGCGAACTGATGGTTTCTGGTGTTGGAGCGGCAGAGACAATTGAGACGTCGATCTCTGACGTAGCTACTGGGGAAACCACAATTCGCATCACGAAGTCGGGAACCGCAACAACCTGGTTTACGACACATCACTTCGGCCCCATGAAAACCAGTATTCTGGCTACATCCGATCCGGGGGAACTTTGCCTGGTGGACGCTCTGAGCGGATCCACGGAATCTAAGTTCGTACTGAGCGGTGTTGATCAACCTCAGATGACCATACTCCCCAACCTGGCGTTGGCGATCGGTTCCTCGCACTCGGAAACGCAGCTTGTTGAGCAGCGGCGGTGGAGTGGTTTAACAGAAACGGGTTCGAGGTTTGGTCACGCGGTGAGAGCGTTCGCACCGGGAGCATTTGCGATTTCGGCATTCGATATCAGTCCGGACGGAAGACGTGTCGCGCTCTACGAGGGAACGAGCGGTGACCGCACCAAAATGGTTTGCCGTATTAGATCTTTCGATGTAGAAGGCGGGGCGGAGACTGGCCGATGGACACTGCGGTCGTTCTGTTCGGATTCAGGGCTTCGGAGCGCTGCGAAAGGAGCGTACGTCGTCTGCGATAGGGAAAACGTTGAGGCGGCGATCGAATTCTGTTCTCACCAATTCTCACTGACCTCGCACGGCTTTCTTCCAGTGGAAGGCTTGCAGATTCCGTTTGCGACCGCTGATGCAATCCACATTTCAGATCGGGGGGCTACATTTGCTTTTCCACCGGACGTCACTGATTGGAGAGGTTTTGCAGTGGCTCAGCCTTGTGTGACGCTGAAACTGAATGACACATTTCCGCAAGCCGATGAAAGCCTGACGGTCGAGGTGCACAGCGGCGACCGATTACTGAAGCAAATCGACATCGAGCCGTCAACATTTGGCAGTGAGAGCCCCGGATGGCTGCTGCTGCAGACGGAATATCTTCCAGCCACGGATGTGTTGGACGACGGCCTGACGATCAGGCTGACGTTTGATTCTGATCGCCCGGTTCTGCAGGACGGGAGCCATGACGGCCGAATCGAATTAGGTCCAGCGCTGCTGTTGCCGTCTCGCGGTGACGGAGAACGCGGCTATTTCCTTGGGCCTCTTGACGTTCAGGGTAACGGTTGTCTGATAGGCATTGATGATGAAGAGGTCCTGAAGAAATGGCCGGACGGATCGGCTGAACCCACGTTTGAATGGTCCGACATCCTGAACGACCGCACCAGTATCCGCGAGGTCGCGTCGGCTGATGATTTCACCATCCTGGGCACTCGCAAGGGGCATGTTTACAAACTGGACGGTGGCAACAATATCACGCAGCTCAACCGCGGTCCGGACAAAGGTCCGGTTGGAGACACAGGCGACGATATTCAGTGTCTGGCGATCACTCGATCAGGAGACTTTGCGGCGGCCGGCAATCTGAATGGCGAAGTGCTGCTGTTCGATCTGACGAAATCTGAGAACTTCGAAGTTCAGCGCAAAGAACTGCATCGCCACCGTCTGACCAGTGTGGCGCTGACATCTGACGCCAGCCTGATTGCCACCAGTGGTCTCGGGAATAAGGTGAAAGTCTGGCAGCGAAACGGGGCGGACCTGGAACTGTTGTTCGAACTCGATCAATTGCGAAACCCGGTCATTCAGATGGAATTTACGCCGGATGACAAACAACTGTTCATGCTGTGTGAAGGCGAACGCGGGCTGAGAATCATCGATCTCCCCGCCCTGCGCCGCGTCTACGACGACTATGGCATCAACTGGTGAATGGTCTGGCACGACGGTTTTGGGGAATCTGCCATACGACGCCTGGCCACCTTGACCAGCACCGATGGAAAAGCAGTGAGGGGCACTTGAAACCCGGTGTCTGCGATTTCGATTTCGAGGCAGGTTGAGGTGGTATTGCTGGTTCGCAAGCAGGATGCTTGCGCCACGGCCGCCGAATGGCTGGCGCCGGGGTTGTAGGGTGTGACAAGCGAAGAATGCCGTTGGAGATATCCCAATACACGAAAGACGTCCGGGTACTTACCGGGTGGCCGCTTCAAGCTGCGTTCGCGCCGGCACACCGCGGCGGGTTGCTGGTTCGCAAGCAGGATGCTTGCGCCACGGCTGCCGTGAGGGCGCTCTTTCGCGGAGCGAAAGGCGACCATCTGCCGACCATGAGTTGTTAAATCGACAGCCTCGAGCGTCGGGGGCGGCTGAATCACCGCACCATTCGGGATCAGTGGGTGTTGCGCGCGGTGCCGGTGAAGATTTCGCTGGAAATCAGTGTCACCATCAGGTCCTGAAAACGCAGGTTGTTGGCCAGCTGTTCGTGGACGAGGGTGGCAATGATCCGGCGTTCGCGATAGTTCATTCGCCGGCCGGTGGCATAGGTCAGCAGCTTTTCTGACAGGAATCCGGCAAATACCTCGGGATGTTCGACCAGCCATTGCTTCAGGTCTCGCACATCCTTCAGCTTTGTCCCGTCCGGCATGACGCCGTCGGTTTCCACTTCCGGACCGTCGTCGATGATCGTCTTGCCGTCTTCCTCGCGAAAAACCGGATAGTGATCTCGCCAGCGCCCGACCGGATCGAAGCTTTCGAGTGCGAAGCCGAGCGGGTCGATTTCCCGGTGACACACGGCGCACGACCGGTCGGTCATATGGGCCGCCAGACGCTCTCTGACCGTGGTGGCGGACGTGATGTCCGGCGTCAGGGCGGGAACGGCGTCGGGCGGTTCCGGCGGTGGTGCCCCCATAATGTTGTCCAGCACCCAGACACCTCGCAGGACCGGTTGAGTATCGACGCCGTTGGCGGTGGCCATCATCGGCGCACTCATACTCAGCAGACCACCGTGGCGACCGTGACGAGGAATGTCGACACGGACCAGCCTGTTGCGCTGCTGTTTCGAAATCTTTGCGCCTTTGGTCGGTTTGAAGTCAGCGAGGGCATAGATGTCCCAGCCGACTTCGCTGTCGGTGAACAAAAAATCCGGCGCAATAAAATCCGTGACGGGCAGGTTGTTCTTCCAGATATGCCAGAAGGTTTCGGTGACTTCTGCCGATCCGCTGTGCTGACCTGTTGCTGCAGCGCCTTTGCATCGCCATGCAGCTTGTCCAGCGCACTGCGTCCGCTCTTTAGCAGGTATTCGGTTCTGGCGCGATCGTCGGCGCTGGCGAACATCTTTCGATACACGACGCTCGGGCGATTGATCATCGGAAGCGGAACGCCGTGGCGGGTGTAGACCATCCGCTGACGAGGGATGTCTCCATGCTCAGCGTTGCCCTTGCTCAGGTCTGCACCCCGGTACCAGTCGACCTATGATGCCGCCGGAGGGCTCTTGATTTCAAGTCGAATCACAATTCCAGCCTCTGTGGCAGCGTTGACCTCGGCGTTTGAGGCTGAAAAACATGGTTCAGGGTCAATCGGGCGCGTGGGGGATTGATTTTAAACAAGGACGCAGGGAGACAGGCACGGGCCGACTGGTCCTGCCGCCATGCTGTTAAATGACCGTACATAATTGTGGGGCGCCTGTTCTTTACCCTCCCGGCGCAGCTGGGAGGGTCGTCGTTTGCCTGCGTTCAGCAGGGAAACGCGGGGCGGGCGTTGGCGCCGACGTGGCGTGGCCCTCCCCTGGTGAATCGGCTGAACGCCGATTCACTGCGACCACTCCGGCTGTGCGGGTCGCTTCAGAGTGCGGCCGTGCTTTCAAGAAACCCTTCTGGGAAGGTCGAGCGCAGCGACGGGCGGGGCGTGCGCGGTGGTGAGTCAGGTCCACCCGGTTTGCAGATGATCGGCCGACCGATGCTCCGCTGCGGTTCTGCCCTTGTTGAAGCGGCTGAACGCCGCTTCAACTTCGACCACTCCCGCGGTGCGGGAGGGTGGAATTTCTTTGGCGTTCAGGCGCAGCGCAGGAAGAAGTCGAACGGCCGCGTTTCGGGTCACTCGCTCAACGCTGACATCCACAGCCGGGCAGGCCGATCAGCGGGAAGCTGATGCCGTGGCCGGAAGTCTGCCAGAAGAACGTCGGGCCGTGTGCCGCACCGACTTCCGTCATCGTGGCGGCCTCAAAAATGCGACCGTTGGCGATGGTGTACTGGATCTTCTGGGAATCGCGGATCTGCTGTGTGGGGTCGGCGCCCGTTTCGATGACCAGAATGTCGGCCAGCTTGCCCGCTTCCAGAGAACCGAGGTCGCCGTCCAGTCCCAGGTACTTTGCACCGTGCAGCGTGCCGCTGCGGAGCGCCTGCATGGGAGTCATGCCTCCCTGGACGAAACTCCACAGTTCCCAGTGAGTGCAGATGCCGTTCAGCTGGCCATGTCCACCGGCCTGTACCAGTCCACCATCATCGACCACCTGCTTCGCAATTTCAGCGACTCTGATGTGATTGTAGTCTTCCTGCGGAGATTTATTCCGTCGTCGCGAACGCGGGTTCAGCACGTGCGGCGGAATAAACTTCTGCAGGCGTGGATGCAGCCACAGGTCGTCAACTTCGTACCAGTATTGTTCGCCCGAAATGCCGCCATAAGCCACGCTCAGGGTCGGCGTGTAGCCGACACCCGTATCGCGCCACAGATCCATCACGTCGTCATAAGCTGACTGAACCGGCAGTGTGTGTTCAATGCCCGTGTGGCCGTCGACAATCATGGTCATGTTGTGCATGAAGGTGGAACCGCCTTCCGGGACGACCATCATCTGCAGGTCGCGAGCGGCCGCGATCACCTGCTGCCGCTGATCGCGTCGCGGCTGGTTGTAGCTTTTTACCGAGAACGCTCCGACCGCCTGCATGCGTTTCAGGTGGAATTCTGCATCTTCAAGGCTTTCAATTTCTGCCTTGAAGCTGCCTTCCGCTCCGTACAGGATGGTGCCTGTAGAGAACGTACGCGGTCCGGTTGTCAGCCCGGCTTTTGTCAGTTCGCTGGCTGCGAAGATGTTGTGCGTATTATTGGACGGGTCGTGAATCGTGGTGACTCCGAACGCCAGTCGGGCGAAGTTGATCCAGTTCTGCTGAGGCGTCATGTCCTGCGTGGCCTGAGCACCGTGGGCATGTGTGTCAACGAAACCGGGCAGGACGACCTGCCCGTCGACGTCGATGACTCGGGCATCGGCGGGAACCTGCACCTGGCTGCGCGGTCCGACAGCCACGATCCGGTTTCGGCGCACGACGATCGTTCCGTCTTCGATCACGCCGGCAGGGCCCATGGTGACGATGCGGCCTCCGACCAGGGCCAGACTGCCTGGTGGTGCGGCATGCTTCGCTTTGAAGCCGATGTTCACGGAATCAGCCGTCGGTTCGTCAGCGTCCGAACCCTTGATCTTGTCGGCATCCGCGTCGGTATCCGTGCCGGCAGCAGCTTCCGTGTCCGGGGCCGGAGTCTTGTTGGTGAACTCGCTGATTTCTGCGGTAAACAGGTCCGGCCCCAGCGACCAGTGCACACGTTTTCCATCGCCGGAAAAATGAGGCCAGTCGCCCGCCTGATCACTGAGTTTGTGGACGGGCAGTCCTTCGAACTTCGGGCCGACTTCCACCGGTCTGCCGGTATGCACAAAGGGCGCCAGATAAATGTTGAACCGTTCGATGAAGGCGATTCGGGAGCCGTCCGGTGCGATTGCGTAATCGGTGGCCCACTTGCTGGTGTAATGTCGGCGTTCTTCGTGTCCGTCCAGGTCGACGGAGAAAAGCGTCAGGTTGTCTGCATCCTTTCCGGCGTCTGATCGCTGCAGAAAGATCCGATCGGCGTCTGCGGCAAACTGAGGCCGTTTTCCGTTTTTCGAAATTCGCTCGGGCTGTCCTCCGACAGCGTCGATTCGGTAGATACCGGGTTCATGTGAATACAGAGGTGACCGCAGCATTCCGCCGCTTGTCTTTTCATAGACGACGACTTTGCCGTCCGGTGAAAAGACCGGGTTCCGATAGTGGCCGGGGCGAACCGTCACCGGACGGTTGTCGTCCGGGTTGTCCACCGACACGATGCGGACGGAGCCCAGCGATTGATCATTCCATGTGGTGTACACCACAAAGCGGCCGTCCCGTGAGAAGCTCGGACAGAATTCAAATTGATTTTTGCTGTTCGTCAGTCGCCGCAGCGACTGATTCTGCAGGTCGCGCAGGTACAGGTGGCCGAGGGCCTGGAACACGACTCGGTTGCCTTCTGGTGACGTCGTCACCCAGCGGAGCATGCGGACGTCGAATTCTTCCGGTGCGACATCGACCGGAAACCGAAGAGCTTCGGTGACGGTTCGATGATCCTGAATCCGGAAAGGAATGACCTGAGCCGCCCCGTCAGAGACACGGATTCGGCGGATCTTTCCCTTCGCCCAGATCACAATGGCGCTGCCGTCAGGTGTCCATGCGAAGGCTGGATAGACGCCATGAATGGCCCATGCTTCCTGCATGTCGCGTTCGAGTTCATCGTAGAGAAGTCGAATGGCCCCGGAATCGACGTCAAACAGGTGCAGGCCGGTCTTTGCTCCGACGCGGCGTACGAAGGCGAGCGACTTTCCGTCCGGCGACGGTGTGGGGCGACAGGCACCACCGGGGCCGGTGATGTAAGGTTCTGTTTCACCTTTCTGCAGATCCAGACGGTTGATCACGTAGATCTGGCCGTTGGAATCCTTGTCGTACTGAAAGGTGTCACCGGGTGTGCTGTCCTGTGAGTAATACAGATAACGGCCGTCCGGCGAAAACACGGGTTCATTGACATCTTTCTGATCGTTCGGGCGTTCTGTCAGCTGAACACCCTTCATCGCCGCAGCGTTTGCCGCGTCGCGGTAGTACATCCACATTTCTCCGGCACCCAGCGAACGGCGACTGCTGAAATGCTTCCGCGCCACCAGGTACTGATCGTCAGGCGACCATGCCGGACCGTTCAGCAGCCGAAAGCCTTCGTCCGTCACCTGCCGTGTTTTGCCGGATGAGCGATTCATGATCCAGATGTTGTCGCCGGCCTTGCCGCTCTTGCCGTTGCGATCGCTGGTGAAGGCGATCCACTTTCCATCGTGGCTGAACCGCGGCTGCATGTCCCATGCGATGCCGGATGTCAGTGCCTGCGGGAAGTTTCCGTCTGCTCCGTCCGCTCCCTGGATCGGCATGATGTACAGATCACCCAGCAGATCGAAGACAATTCGAGTGCCATCCGGACTGACGTCGACCGTCATCCATGTGCCTTCGTCCACATCGATGGGCTGTTTGTGCTGAGGTCCGGGTGGAGCTTCAACAAGCCACTTGTCCTTATCGGCGTCCTCACCAGCGTCCTCAGATTCGTCGCCTGTTTTCTCAGGTGACGGGCTGGTGTCATCAGAGGCCGTTGCGGCGGTGAGGCAGGATCCGGCGAACAGCATGACGGTCAGCAATGCCCGGAGCGGCAGGGAAAGCTTCGACAGATTCATTTTGAATTCCGGCATGTAAGGAGTGCCCGGTCAATTATTGTCGCCTTTCGCTCCGCGAAAGAACGCCCTTTAGCGGAGCGAAAGGCGACCAGCCAGTCAGTTATTAATCGACCGTTTCTCACGTGTTTTCTTCGTGCTCGGCCGCACATTGCGTGAGTCGGCGTTTGCAATGGAAAATCCAGACACCGTGCTCGGATGCAGCATATAGGTCACGCGGCTGCGGCTGGAAGCCCCCAGCTACGAGCAGTCGACAGTTTCTGTGAACAGGTGCGACCCATACTGCCCGCCATGCAGGAGAAGTCGAGGCTGTTCGGGTCGGCCGCGACCGCCAGTTTAGCGACCGGCGTGGGCGAATGCACAGTACCGAAAAACCGGCCGAACGATTTCGCCGGGCCGTGGCGAGGCGTTACAATATAATCAGCGAGGTGGCTGCTGGTGTGTGGGTTCCGTCGAAATGCGAGTCCGCTGTCGGTTCTGAGATTATCCGACAACCCGGGCAGTTAAGGATCAAACGGAAAATTACTGTCGTGTCGAAACGTGGCGTAAGCTTCCAGCTTGCGTTCTTCCGCATCGCGTGGCGTAAGCTTCCAGCTTGCGTTTTCTCTGCATCGTGTGGTGTAAGCTTCCAGCTTGCGTTTTCCCTGCAGCGCAAGCTGGAAGCTTGCGCCACTTGTTTTCCGCTCGGTGCTGAGTCATTCCCTTGAAAGATTTGCATGCGGTGTCGGTCCTCAGAATCGAAACTGTCCTTCTGCACTTGTGTCGTTTGGGTGTTACTGACGGTCCTGTTCCGGGCGACTGCGGCACCGGCCCAGGACACTGCTGTCAGTGAACCACGGCTGACGTTCGAACAACATGTTGCTCCGATCCTGCAGACCAGATGCATCCGGTGTCATGGTGCAGATCAGCGAGAATCGGGCCTCGATCTGCGGCGACGATTCACGATGCTGACCGGCGGGGACAGCGGACCGGCGATTGTGGCCGGGGACTCCTCCGGCAGTCTGATGATGGAACTGATCGACGAAAGGCTGATGCCGCCGGAGGATGAACCTGAATTAAGCAGCTCGCAGATCAGCACGCTGCGGCGCTGGATTGCTTCCGGGGCGGCGATCGCCGGTGACATAGAGCCGCCTTTACCTGATACTCCTGCTGGTGGAGACAGCATTGATGAGACTGCTCGACAGCACTGGGCGTTTCAGCCGATTGCAGAACCGGCTGTTCCGGCGGTAAGAAATCAGGCGTGGGTGAAGACTCCGCCCGACGCCTTTGTTCTTGCAGAGCTTGAGGCGCGCCACTGGCAGCCTGCTGTTCCCGCCTCAAAAGCAACGCTCATTCGCCGACTGTATTTTGACCTGACGGGCCTGCCTCCGAGGCCTGACGACGTGACGGCATTCGTTAATAATCAATCGCCGGACGCGTACGAACAGGTGGTCGACCGTCTGCTGGCCAGCGAACATTACGGTGAGCGGTGGGCTCAGCACTGGCTGGATGTTGTTCGCTTTGCAGAAACCGAAGGCTTTGAATACGACCGGCATCTTCCCGAAGCGTGGCGATTTCGAGACTACGTGATCGATTCGCTGAATGAAGACAAGCCGTTCGATCAGTTTATCCGGGAACAGATCGCCGGCGATGAGATCCGACCGGACGATGTGGAATATCAGTCGGCCGCCATCTTTCATCGTCTGGGAGCCGTGCGACGCAACGCTGGGAACCCGGAGATCGCTCTCAGTCGGAATGAAGTGCTGACGGAGCGCACGAACATCATTGGGGAAGTATTTCTGGGCCTGACCGTCGGTTGTGCGCGCTGCCACAATCACAAACTGGAACCGATTACCCAGAAGGACTACTACCGGCTGCAGGCTTATTTCGCAGCCACGCACGAATACGACATCAGTCTTGTTTCGCCGGAAGAAAAGCAGGCGTGGGACGAACAGGCTGCCGAGATCAAGGATCGCATCAGCAAACTGAAGAAACAGGCTGACACGCAGACGACGGAACAGAAGGCTCAGCTGCAGCAGAAGCTTCAGCAAATTGCGTCCCGCCAGCCTCCTGTTCCATCCACGATTCCCAGCATCCGCAACGATGAGAAGGAACGGACACCGATACACGTGCTGCGGCGCGGTCTGTGGGAACACAAGGGCGTCGCCGTGGGGCCTCGGCCGTTGAGTGTTCTGGTATCGGCGACCGAACCGGAACTGCCTGCTGAGATCACGGCGCCGAGAACACAGCTGGCGAACTGGCTCACCAGTGAGCATCATCCGCTGACGGCTCGCGTGGTTGTCAACCGGGTCTGGCAATACCATTTTGGTGCGGGGCTGGTGCGGACCGCGAATGACTTCGGGACCCACGGCAGTCGCCCCAGTCACCCGGAACTGCTGGACTGGCTGGCGACGGCGTTCAGGGGCCACGGCTGGCGATTGAAACCGCTTCACCGACTCATCGTGCTCAGCAACACGTATCGACAGAGCAGTCGCGGTCGCCACGAATCCGAAACGACGGGGGCCGATCCGGACAACCGGCTGCTGTCGCATTTCAGCCGCCGTCGTCTGTCCGGTGAAGAGATTCGTGACGCGATGCTGGCCGTTTCCGGCCGGTTGAATCCGAAACTGCATGGTCCCAGTGTGATCACGCCCGTTGACCCGGAGATGATGTCGCTGCTCTACAATCCGACTCAATGGATCGTGACGAAGGATGTGGCGGAACACGACCGACGTTCGATTTATCTGATTGCCAAACGCAATCTGCGCCTGCCGTTTCTGGAAGCGTTTGATGCTCCGGCACTGCAGACAAGCTGCCCGCTGCGTGAGGAAAGCACTCACGCGCCGCAGGCCCTGGAACTTCTGAATGGAAAACTGGCGAACGACATGGCGGCGGCGTTTGCTGACCGGCTGACACGGGAATGCGGGCAGGACCCCGAACGGATTGTGGACCGGGCCTGGCTTCTTGCGACGGCACGTGAACCGACGACACGTGAACGCGAACTGTCCCTGGAGTTTCTGCGCAGCGAGCCGCTTCAGGAATTTGCTCTGGCTGTGCTTAATCTGAATGAGTTCATCTATGTGCGCTGACCAGCATTCTGCCGCTTTTGGTTTCACCGGCCGCCGTGACATTCTTCGCGGACTGGGCAGCGCCGCGCTCGCATCGCTGTTTCACCGTGCCGAAGGCCGAGCTGGCGAACTCCGAGCTGGCGGCGGCCGGCCTGACAGGGGCCGAGCTGACAGAGGCAGTCCGCTGGAGCCCAGAGTGGTGCACCGGCCGGCTCGGGCACGGAGTGTGATCTTCCTGTTTATGGCAGGCGGTCCGAGTCAGCTGGAAACATTCGATCCGAAGCCGCTGCTGAATAAACTGCACGGACAGCGGCGTCCCGCCGAGTTTGGTGAGGCGAAGTATCAGTTCGTCCAGAACGACGCCAGACTGCTCGGGACAAAACGGCGCTTTCGTCGGCACGGCGAAAGCGGGATCGAGGTGTCAGATTTGTTTCCGCACCTGAGCACCTGTATCGATGACTTTGCCGTGATTCGTTCCTGCACGGGCGACCAGGTTGTGCACTCTGCCGCTCAGTATGAATTGTTTTCCGGACGGACAACGCCCGGATATCCGAGCATGGGATCGTGGGCGCTGATGGGACTCGGTTCTGACAGCGATTCGCTGCCGGCGTACGTCGTACTGCCGGACCCGCTGGGCGCGCTTGAGGCGGGGCAGCCGATGTATATGAACGGTTTCTTGCCGGCCGCTTATCAGCCCACGATGTTTCGGCCTGGTGAACGGCCTGTGTTGAACCTTGAACCGCCCGCCCATGTGGATCTGCCGCAGCGTCGTCGTACATTGAAACTGATTCGTGACCTGAATGAATCGACGCTGCCATCCGGCGACAACGAACTGGAAGCGCGGCTGAATTCCTATGATCTGGCGTTCCGGATGCAGACGCGGGCGCCGGAAGTTTTCGATCTGACCAGAGAGACTCGGGAAACCCTGGACCTGTACGGAATCGGTACCGCGCCCACCGATGACTACGGTCGCCGCTGTCTGATGGCGCGGCGGCTGGTGGAAAACGGCGTCCGTTTTGTGTGCTGTGTATCGGGTGGCGGTCCCGGCAATATGCAGTGGGATGCTCACGCCGACATTGAAGAAAATCATCTGCGGAAGGCCTCAGAAACGGACAAACCGGTCGCCGGGTTGATGAAGGATCTGAAACGCCGCGGTCTGCTTGATGAAACACTGGTGTTGTGGGGTGGCGAGTTCGGCCGGTCACCCGAAGCTCAGGGCGGCAAAGGGCGTGATCATCACAACCTGGGCTTTACCATGCTGATGGCCGGTGGAGGCATCCGGGGCGGCCAGGTGGTCGGGGCGACGGACGACATCGGTCTGCGAGCGATTGAATCACCACACCACTTCCGTGACATTCACGCCACGATGCTGCATCAATTGGGACTCGACCAGCACCAGCTGACGTACCGTCACCAGGGTCGGGATGAGCGTCTGACCTTTTTGGAAGGTCAGGTGATCAGGGAAATCATCTGACAGGAAAAACGAATGGGTTGGGTTTCTTTTTTGGTCGCGCTGCCGGACAGCGGAGGCGACTCACTCGAAAAAAGAGCCCCGACCTTTTTTTCTGCGCCTTGCAGAAGTGGTTCTTGATTGCCGACAATGCGCGGTCCGGCGTGAAGTACCGGGGATCTGTCATGTTCTGTTGTTCACTGATTTCGAGCAAATCCTATGCATCTGGTCAGCCTTGTTGCGTGTTTCGTGTTCTTTCTGTTTGTGCCGGTGACGTCGGCGGACGATCTGTTTTCGGGCATTGATCCGGATGGTTTCGATCGCAGCGTTCGCCCTCAGGACGATCTGTACCAGCACGTGAACGGGCGGTGGCTGCTGAGCACTCAGATTCCGCCGGACAAATCGAATTACGGTTCCTTTACCGCTCTGGATGATGCAGCGCGTGAGAATATTCGGGCGATCATCGAAGAGGCGGCTGAAGCACCGGCCGACGACAACGGTCGCAAGGTCGGTGACTTCTATCAGAGCTTCATGAATCAGGAACTGATCGAGCAGCGCGGGCTGCAGCCGCTGCAGAAGGAACTGGCCGCGATCAATGCCCTGTCCAGCCGGGAAGACCTGTTCCGGCATCTGGGGCACCTGCAGACGATCGGAGTGGGTGGTCCGGTCGGTTTCTTCGTGACCACCGATGCGAAGGATTCCAGCCGTTATCTGGCGGCCGTTATTCAAAGCGGAACCACGCTGCCGGACCGCGATTATTACCTGGAAGACGATCAGAAATACGTAAAGGCGCGGGAGTCGCTGAAGGCCTATATCACCAGACTGTTTGCGCTGGCTGAGCTGGATATTCCCGAGTCAGCGGCCGACGATATTCTTCAGCTGGAAACCCGCCTGGCGCGTGCTCAGTGGCCGAGGACTGAGCTGCGAAATGCTGAGAAGCGGTACAACAGATTTGACGTGTCTGATCTGCCGCAGCTGACCCCGGAACTGCCGTGGCCCGTGTTCTTTGAAGCTGTGGGCGTTCCGGATCTGGCCGAAGTCAACGTCATGACGCCCAGCTTTTTCGAAGAACTGGAACAGATCGGCAACAAAACCGAACTAAGCGTGGCGAAGAATTATCTGACCTTTCGACTGCTGGACAGCTTTGCTCCGGTGCTGCCGGAGTCGTTTGTGGAGGCTCACTTTGAACTGCATCGGCGGCAGCTGGAAGGGGTGCCGGAGCAGCAACCGCGGTGGAAACGAGGCGTTGATGCAACCAGCGGAGGCGGGGCCGGGGATTTCGGTGTGCTGGGCGAAGTTGTTGGTCAGATCTACGTGGACCGACATTTCAGGCCGGAAGCCAAGCAGCGGATGGATGAGCTGGTCGGTAACCTGATGAAAGCTTACGAGCACAGCATCAAAGAACTGACATGGATGACTGCGCCGACCAGGAAGAAGGCTCTGGACAAGCTGAAGAAGATCACGCCGAAAATCGGGTATCCGGTGAAGTGGCGGGATTATTCCACGCTTCAGATCAGACCTGATGACCTGATCGGAAACATGATCCGTTCGGCGAAGCACGAGCATCAGCGGATGATCGACAAACTGGGAAAGCCGGTCGACAGGACGGAATGGGGCATGACGCCTCAGACGGTCAACGCGTACTACAACCCGAGCAAGAACGAAATTGTCTTTCCGGCCGCCATTCTGCAGCCGCCGTTCTTCAACGCTGAGGCGGACGACGCTGCCAACTACGGTGGTATCGGCGCCGTCATCGGTCATGAAATCAGTCATGGGTTCGATGACCAGGGCAGCAAGTATGACGGTGATGGAAATCTTGAAAACTGGTGGACCGACGAGGACCGGGAAGCCTTTGAAAAGCTGACCGGAAAGCTGGTGGATCAGTACGCCGGTTACGAAGCGCTGCCGGGAAAGACGCTGAACGGAAAGCTGACGCTGGGCGAAAACATCGCAGATCTGAGCGGCATGGCGATCGCCTACAAGGCGTATCTGCTGTCGCTGGATGGGAAAACGCCGCCGATGATTGACGGGCAGACGGGGGCACAGCGTTTCTTTTTCGGCTGGTCACAGATCTGGCGAAGGTTGTATCGGGAAGAGGAACTGGTGCGGCGTCTGGTCACCGATCCTCATTCGCCGTCCGCCTTCCGGGCCAACGGTCCGGTGACGAACCTGGATGCATTTTATGAGGCCTTTGATGTGCAGCCGGGCGATCAGCTGTACAGGAAGCCCGAGGACCGGATTCAGATCTGGTAGCGTGTGGCCGTCTGGAAGCTAGGAATGTCCCGTCAATTATTGTCGCCTTGAGCCAGACGTAATTCTGACAGGACCGTGAACCGGCACCAGGTGACGAACCGGGCGGCGATTGCTGTTCGGCGGCCGTGGTTCGCTGTGATCGCTGGGGGCCGTTCGTTGCGTAAGCTGTTTCTAGGCAGTGGTTTATGGCGATTGTGGAAAATTCTTTTTCGAATTCGAAAGAACCGGATAAACTTTCCGAACTTCGATGACGTTTCTGATGTCAAAGGGGCGTACTTGAAAACTCAGGATCATGGGGCCGTTCTGTACTCTGCGGAACGGCTCTCAAAGCTTCCACCCGGCTTTGTTTTCCCAAAGGGTGAATCCAGTTCTGTGTTGGATTGAGGCCACTGATCGACTGTGATCTGCCGCTCGAATGTCGCGGCGGGCCGAATTCAGACACAGGACATTTTCAGACTGTTCGGCGAAAGAGAGTGCTTTCGTCAACCGGCGTCGCGGTAGTGAGCGACGCAGCAACATGGACCGAGACAGCCCTGACCGGGCGCGGGACCAATTACAGGAAGGCAGAACAATGCTGCTTACAAACACGATTAATACTCTGACCATCAACACCACGATTGCCGTCGGCAATGTGATTGTGTGTGGCGTCGAGTTTCGTGGTTGTTCTGCCTGTCCCGCACAAGTCGCAGATCGCCCCGCGGAGAAACCGGCGGCCAGTCATGGCCGCAAAATGCTCCGTGGCAGAGCGCTGCATGCGATGTATTTCGGGCATGATCCGTCATGGCAATGGCTATCGTCGGATATGTGCTCGTCGCGGCAGGCCGCAGGATTGCGGATCGGACGTGCGTCCGGTCGCAGCCTGAGCTGAAGCGGATTTTCAGCTTCCCGTCATCTGTCCCGCTGGTTTCCCCTGAGCTGACGCTCGGGCTCCGAAACCGTCCGTTCATTCCGATTGCCGGATGAGCAGCGGCGGGCGTGCTGACGAAATCTGACTCGCTTCTGCGGCAGACCGAAACTCGCTGACCGGATCATTTTCCGGTCGTGCCGGTTCGGTTCTGAATGTCCTGACGGTGCCTCCGTTTTTCAACGGCGAACGGCATCGTCATTCATTCAGGCGACTCTCTGCGAAGTTTTCCTGGTCCCGATCATCAGCTCTGCCGGCATTTTTTCGGCATCTGGCAATCTGCTCGGGAGTTCTGTACCGCTCACGGTTCTGCGTGAGAGGTTCTGGTTCGTGGTTCAGGACGTGCAGCCTGCTGCGGTCGCCTCAACCAGTGTCATACGGTTCTCATGCGGACGGCACGACCGTCTCGCCGACATGGAGTCTGAAATCATGTCTACGGACACTTTGAACGATATGGTAGTTCGCGCTCAGGCTGGTGATGCTGAGGCTTTCGGTCAGCTTTTTGAACAGTTTCAGTCACGAGTCTTCGGAGTCGTCATGCAGCGGCTGCGGAACACGGCCGAGGCTGATGAGGTGACCCAGGAAGTCTTCCTGCGTGCCTTCCGGAAGCTGTCTCAGCTGAAGGAACCGGCTGCGTTCGCCGGCTGGCTGTGCCAGATCGCGACGCGTCTGTCCATCAATCGTGCTGTTCGGCGTCCTCCGGAAACGGCCTGCGAACCGGCTTCGTTTGCCGCTCTGCAGGAAGCCTCGGACAGCCCGACGGCCAGCCTGATGCAGGTGGAGGAAGCGTCACAGCTGCGCGACGGTCTGGATCGCCTGGGCGACCTGGACCGGCGGACGCTGATGGCCTTCTATTTCGATGGCCAGTCGCTGAAGGAAATGAGCGTTTCTTTCGAGAGCCCGATCGGAACGATCAAGCGACGTCTGCACACGGCTCGACATCGTCTGCACGATGTCCTGGCCTCGATGCAGCCTGCCTGACACGCGTGTCGGGCAGGCACATCGGCGGCAGATTCTGACCCTGGTTCAGGACGCGGCGAGATTCATTTCTCGCCGCGTTTTTCTGCATCAGCAATGCAGTACAGATATTGGTGACCACGAAGAAACAATTCCGCACCGGCGATGGCCGGCGTGGCGGCAAAGCGGTCGTCCAGAGAATTCAGGGCAACATACTTTGGCTGTTCGTCCGTGGTGAACACCAGCGTTCGCCCGTCCAGATCCGTGATGTAGATATGTCCGGCGGCCGCCACCGGTGAAGCATAGATGTCCTGAACGCCGGCCAGGCGAAACGGACCTGTCGGTTCGGCGCCGGTCCGCGCGTTTCTGCGGGACAGGATGTTCTGGTAGTGACGCAGGAAATATACATGACCGTCGGTCAGCAGCATCGACGGCACATAGGGAGTGCGCTGAGTGGTGGACCAGAGCACCTGTTTCGTTCCCGTGATGTCTCCCGCTGCGGCATTCAGGTTGATGACCACCTTCATGCGGCAGTGTGTCGTGCACGACCGTGGTCCAGCGAATCTGTCCGGTCCGGCGATCCACGCAGATCACGGAAAAACGATGTCGCCGGGTCACGTCCACGTTGTCGTGAGCTCCCGGCGTTGTGACCGGTACGGGCTCCAGTGTCGGACCGTATGGCTCGGCGGCGGTGACAAAGACGGAATTCTGCCAGACGATCGGCGACGAGTGTCCGCTGCCGGGCAATTTTGTTTTCCAGCGAACGCTGGTATTTTCGTCCCATCTGACGGGCGGCCGCGCCTCGGGAGCGACGCCGGTGCGGAGCGGCCCGCGCCATTCCGGCCAGTTCTGCAGACGCAGCGAATCTTCCGCACAGAGCACACCGCTGGTTACGGCGGCGAAACTGCAAATCGATGACAGGCAGCGTTTCATGGTTCTGCTCTCTGATTCAACCGAACGTGGCTCTTCAGTGATACGTCCTGCGCCTGCGATCAGCTGGATTTCTTTGCCGGACAGTACCGACACAGTATCGGTAAACGTCATGACGTACCAACCGTACGCGGTGCCGTCGGGCGAAGCAGGCAACAGCTTTCCCGGAAGGCGTCCGGCGTGATGACGGCAGCAGAAAGACTGCTTCGCCGCCCGACCCGGTCTCGAGAAGGTGTTATCTCAGGACCGACACCTTGCTGCAGGATCAACGGGCAGCCGGCGTTGTTCGGCTGTTACCGGCCTGCCGTCCACGCGGCCGGATTTACACCGAAGTAGTCACACAGCAGTTGATAGGCATGCGGATGCCCGTCGCGGAGGCGGTCGGCTTTTTCGAAGAAGGATTCGACCAGCACGGCAAAGAATTCGGCTTCGTTCTGAGCACCGTAGCAGTCGATCACACCGCGGTGCCGGCGTCGGCATCTGGCGACCAGCAGCTCGTATTCCGGCTTCAGCACCGTGACCCACCGCTGCAGTTCGGCGGCCGAATCCAGCGGCGGGATGCCGTCCACGTTCCATCCGTTCATCATGTCCAGCTGATGAGCGAATTCATGCAGCACCAGATTGCCTCCGTGTGAACGGCGCTGTCCGCCAGCCAGAACGTCGGCCCACGACAGCAGGACCGGTCCGCGCCAGACAGCCTGACCCAGCATCGGCGTATGCTGCTCAGTGACAATGCCGTCTGCATCGGTCTCAACATCGCGACTGACGTATTCGTCCGGATAGACCAGAATGGAAAGCACGTGGTCGAAGAACCGATCTGCTGCATTCAGTACCAGCAGAGCCGCCTGAGCCGCGATGGTGACCCGGACCTCGTCGGTCATTTTCAGGCCGTTGCAGCCTTCCCAGTTCTTCTCCGCGACAAAGATCTGAACAAACTGCCGCAGACGTGTTCTCTGTGAATCAGGCAGATGCGCATCATGAGCCACGTTGCCGGCGATGATCTGATTCCAGTCGTCGGGGAACGGGGCGGCAAGGATCCGCTGTCGTCGTCGTTTTCGGAACCACCCAAAGATCATGACAGCAGTATTCTTGATTCGGACCGCAGCGGTCCCGTGAAGCCAGCGGCACGCGATGTCGTCGAATTTATTCGGTTTACTGCTGCTGGTTCTTGTTGCAGTTGGGGTCCATGGGCACGGGCTGGCCGACCGCATCGACGGGATGCGTGAACAGATATTTCCAGACGTCTTCGTGCAGGTAAGTTCCGCTGGCGGCGTCCCTGCCGGCACTTCGGCCGGGCGTTACGGAACTGTGTGCCCGACGAGCATCCCCGTTGACGTCAAAATCCGTCACCAGTCGCCGCGAATTTTCATAGGGGGGCGACACCTGGTCGACGTTCACAATCGGTCCGAATCTGTGCAGCCCCATCAGTTCCCAGCTGCGGCAGTAATGATCGGCCGTCCAGCCGCCATCGAGCACATGTGAGAATCCGAAGTAGCGATTCTCCGGAGTTGCCGAGGGCAGAGACTGCCAGGACTGATACTGGTCGCGCGGTCCGCAGAATGCCACGACTCGGCTGACGCGCTGATGTTTGGCGAACCGGGAAGCCGTGGTGGATCCATGAGAACTGCCGGACACAATCACATCTTCCCAGCGCAGTCCGGTGCCGTCTTCGGTCAGAAAATAGTCCCACTTTCCCTGAGGATGGTTGGCGGCCAGCCATTTGACAAACTGATAGGCGCGTTCCATCATCCCGTCGGGTTTCGGGATATCGACGTCGTCGCTGAAGTCCTCGCCGGTGGCCGCTTCCAGACGAATGTTGCCTCGACAGTGTTCCCCGACCGGTTTGTCCTTGCAGCAGATGGAAAACCAGCGGTTGGCATAGTGAACTCGAATCGCATGCAGACCGTAGCTGTTGACACGATCGAATAATGGCTGGTTGTGCCCCATCAGCCAGATGACCAGTTTTCCTCGGGGAGCGACGGCGGTGTTGACTGACGCCTGTTGCACGTCCGCCGGCTTTCCATCTTTGGTGTCAATCAGGAAATCGATCTCGGGGTGAGCCTGCACTCGGGGATCAATGTCGCTGGCCCGGGCAGTCAGGTTGTACTGCTGCGGCTCAGAATCGTTGAAGCGAAGATCTGTGTTCTGAGCTGCGGCCGTGCCGCTGATCAGCGCGGTCACGATCAGTCCGGTGAAGTAGGTCCTGCGGTATGTCACTGGTGGGTCCTGAAAACTGTCTGGCGGAACGGGTACTGTCTGCGGAAAAAGCCCGGCCGGCCTCGTCGGCCGGCCGGGCTTCGTCAGCGGGTGTGAACTGTTTGAATCAATCAACTGCCGTCGACTATCTGTCGGCGGCCGGTTTTGCGATCCCGAAGGTCAGCACCGTGGTGGAAGAGAATTCTTCGCCCGGCTGCAGAATGATGGACGGGAATGCGTCCTGATTCACAGAATCCGGGTAGTGCTGTGTTTCCAGACACAGGGCGCTGCGGTGAGCATAGGTCTTTCCGCCCTTGCCGGTCTGTCCCTTCAGGAAGTTTCCGGAATAGAACTGGATGCCGGGTTCGGTGGTCATGATCCGCAGCGTTCGTCCGGATTCCTTGTGCCGCAGTGCCGCGGCGAAGTTCAGCCTCTTTTCGCTGTCTTTATTCGGGTTCAGGACGAAGTTGTGATCGTAACCCAGAGCGGCGGTATCGGTCAGTTTTTCGATGCGGGCGCCGATACGTTTCTGTTTTGTGAAATCGAGCGGTGTGCCGGCGACCGGTTCAATTTTTCCGGTTGGTATCAGCGTGTCATCGACGGGTGTGTAGTGGTCCGCGTTCAGCTGCAGCAAGTGATCCAGTACCGTGTCACTGCCGGCACCGGCCAGATTGAAGTAGGCATGGTTGGTCAGGTTGACGGGCGTGGCCTTGTCAGTCGTGGCCTTGTAGGAAATGCTCAGGCGGTTGGCATCCTTCGGCACGAAATAGCTGACCTGCACTTTCAGTGTGCCGGGATATCCTTCTTCGCCATCAGGACTGGTGTACGTGAAGCGAACGCCCTGCCCTTTGTCATTGGAATAACCTTTGGCCTTCCAGACCACCTTGTCCAGGCTGCGTTCCACACCGCCGTGCAGGTGATTCGGTTCGTTGTTGACGGCCAGCGTGTACTGTTTGCCGTCAAGTGTGAACTTGCCTTCGGCGATGCGATTGCAGACCCGGCCCGTGGTGCAGCCGAAGTACTGATTATCTTCTGATTCGTAGCCGGCCACGGTATCCCAGCCCAGAATCACATCGTCGACGTGGCCATCTTTGTCCGGGACATGAAGTTCCACCAGCGTGGCACCGCGAGTCATGACTTTGGCAGTCAGTCCCGTGTTACTCTTCAACGTGTAGATTTCGACGGGAGTCCCGTCTTTTGTTTTGCCGAAAGCCGCGCTTTCGGGGTCGGCTGCAGTGGATGTCATGGGAACCGCCATCAGTAGAAGCAGCAGGTATCGAATCATGGAAAGTGAGCCTTTTTCGAGTTGAATCGTGGCACGGTATGAACGGCCCGCGATTATTGGGACAACCAGACGCGGGAACAAGTGAATCAGAACACAGAACCACGGGAATCGGCGTCGGACCAGCCATGGCGTTTCAGGACACGCGTTCCAGTTTCGAAATGCGGCCGGTGCCGACCCACTCAGCGACATAAATATCTCCGTTGTCTGCAAAGCAGGCATCGTGCGGATGCACAAACTGCCCGTCCTTCCACTGATCCGGCTGGCCGCGCAGATTCTTGACTTCGTTCAGTCGGTCCAGTCCCACACCCAGCTGAGCCACAACCTTGTTGTGTTCGTCCAGCAGTGACACGCGGGCCTTCAGTTCCGGCACCAGCATCAGATTCTGCCAGGTATCGATATTGGCCGGCAGTCCGAAGCCGGTCAGCGTTTCAAGGTAGTTGCCGTCCATGTCAAAAATCTGGAGGGTGTTATGAGCTCGGTCGGTCACCACGATGGTGGGTTTTCGACCCGGGCGCCGGTCCACCCATAGTCCGTGAGCCGTCTGAAATTTTCCTTCTCCGTCTCCCGCACCGCCGAAACTGCTGACCCAGTTGACGTCTTTGTCAAATCGATGGATGTGAAACGATCCATATCCGTCGGCCAGCAGAAACCCGCCGTCGTCCAGAAACGCAAAGTTGGTGGGCAGAAAACCCTGTCGGTTCCATGAAGGTTCTGTGCTGATGTCTTCGCCGGGCGCGTAGACGCCGGATTCCATCGGTGCTTTTCGATACCAGACGGTTTCACCGGTCAGCGTCAGTTTGGTGAAGCACTTTGCCTGCTGGTAGGCGGCAACGTACAGAAATTCTTCACTGCCTTCCTGGCGGACTTCGATTCCATGGCCGCCGCCCTGAAACTGACTGCCAAAGGCGCGAATGAATTTTCGTTCGGGGTCGAAGACAAAGATGGACGGATGATCCTTCTGGTCACGGCGGCCTTCATGGATGACGTACAGATTACCGGCTTTGTCGACGGCCACGTTGTGGGTCGTCTGCCAGGTGTACCGGTCCGGCAGCAGAGGCCAGTTGTGGCGTACTCGATACGTGTACGGGCCTTCGCCCACAATTACCTCGTCGCTGGTGCGGGAGGCGGTAAAGGCCATCGGTGCCGAGGTCAGCAGCGTGGCTCCGGCGGCGGCCGCGGACAGGAATTGACGTCTGGAGGAGGGGGTGTTGGTCATCGATAGAACTCCGAGTCGCAGTGAATTCAGAAACGGCACCATCAATTGTTGAAGAACCGGGAAAAGAATCCAGCGACTCAGCCATCAGAGGGCGTACTTCGGACATTCCTGTCTGAACTGCGAATCCGCGGCGGGGTGTGGGGCGGCAGAGTGTTCGATGCTGGCGGAATTCGGGGGCTGGCGGGTTGGATGTTGGTTGGCGGTGGTACCGTTGGATCGTCGTACGGTTGGATCCGGGGCTTTCCCGGTGTGGAGGATGGTCTTCGCGACGCCAGTGTCTAAACTGCCGTGTCGATTCGCCCCTTCGATTTCTGCAGGACAGGCCCGCCATTGATCACGGTTTCGAAACTTTCCAAGGTTTTTCCTTCTTCTGAAGGCCGTCCGGTCGAGGCGGTCCGGGACGTTTCGTTTGATGTCGGTTCCGGAGAAGTTTTCGGCCTGCTGGGACCAAACGGAGCAGGTAAAACGACGACGCTGCGGATGATGCTGGGGCTGATGCAGCCGACGTCCGGCGATTCGACCATTGACAAAGTTTCGGTGGCCCGGCACCCGGATCGAATCAAACGCCGCGTCGGTTTTGTTTCGACCAGTGTGGGTGTGTATCAGTGGCTGACGCCTCGCGAAATGCTTTCTTTTGTGGCCGACCTGTACGACGTGCCGCCAGTCGTGGCAGAAGAACGGGTGGACCACCTGGCCGATCTGCTTGATCTCCACAGCTATCTGAACCGCCGCTGCGGCGTTCTGAGTACCGGTCAGAAGCAGCGGGTCAACCTGGCTCGTGCCCTGATCCACGATCCCCCGGTGATGTTTCTGGACGAACCAACTCGCGGACTGGACATTGTCGGAAGCCAGGTCGTCTTCGAATTTATTCAGCATCTTCGTGAAGAAGGCAAAGCCGTGATCATCTGCACTCATCGGCTGGATGAAGCCGAACGGTTTGCAGATCGATTCGGCCTGCTGCATGAAGGTACTCTGCTGCACTGCGGTACGCTGGCCGATCTGCAGCGGGAAACGGGTGAGCCGACGCTGACGCAGATGTTTATTCGTCTTCTGAATCAGCCGACGGAGGCCTCGCCGTGACCGGTTCAGATGCTGAAACTTCCCGAGAATCCACCAGCCGCGCCTGGCGACTCGCCCGGAAAGAACTACGCGAAATTCTGCGCGATCGACGGACGGTGATCACTCTGGTGCTGATGCCGCTGCTGGTGTATCCGCTGCTGGGTTCCGTGATGAGCAAGGGGGTGCTGAGCTCTCTGTCTGATGCTCAGCAGGTTGACGTGCATGTCTGCCTTGAGACGGCTGACGAGGCTCAGCTGCTGGCCTCCGAAATGCGCCGCGGCGAGCAGTTGCTGCACCCGGAAAGTTCCGGCGACCCGAACCGGCCTGCGCCGCAGCCGACTGATTCGAACAGTCTGACGTTTCCGAGTGAGCCGGGACTGAAGCTGACTCTTTTTGTGCTCGCGAAGGACAAGGATCAGAGAACGCTGGAGCAGTCTGTGGCGGACGGGTTTGCGGATCTGGCGGTTCGCATCAACATACCGGATCCGCACCTGCGAACCATTGGTCCGCGTCCGCAACCGTTTCGCGACTGGGAACTGCTGACGCGAAAGAATTCGGCTTTAAGTGAACGCGGCCACGAAGTCGTGGTCAGGCGGCTGGAAGCGACAAACAGCCGTTATCTTGATCAGCTGGTGCAGGCGGGACACATTCCTCCGGTGCGGCCCGCCCTGATCCGGACTCATGCGTTCGCAGGTACGTCCGTTGCCGCATCACCGCTGGTGACCTTTATTCCCCTGGTGCTGGTGCTGATGACGATGACCGGCGCCGTGTATCCGGCCATTGACCTGACCGCCGGAGAACGGGAACGAGGAACTCTGGAAATTCTGGTGGCAGCTCCGGTGTCGCGGATGACACTGCTGGCCGGCAAGTTTGTGGCCGTGCTGGCAGTGGCTCTGCTGACGGCCACCATGAACCTGATTTCGATGTTTGCCACGCTGTTCGCGCTGGGGCTGGAAGGAACCATGCTGGGCAGCGTGGGCTCGACCATGATCATTCAGGTGCTGGTCCTGATGGTCGTCTTTGCCGCTTTCTTTTCGGCCGTGCTGCTGAGCATCACCAGCGTGGCCCGCAGTTTCAAGGAAGCACAGGCGTACCTGATTCCACTGATGCTGGTTTCGCTGACGCCGGGAGTGTTCGCGCTGCTGCCGGATGTGCGCATCAACGGGCTGATGGCCGTCACGCCGCTGGTGAATACCGTGCTGATGGGGCGGGATCTGCTGCAGGGGAATGTCAACATCGTGATGTTCGCGATCGTGCTGATTTCCACGGCCCTGTACGGCGTGCTGGCGCTGGCTTTGGCAGCTCGCGTGTTCGGATCCAATGCAGTCCTGTACGGCAGTGCGGGTACCTGGTCTGAACTGTTCAGGCGTCCGACTGAACCGGTTGCTGCAGCATCGGTGTCTGTGGCGGTGTCCTGTCTGGCTCTGCTGTTTTCGCTGTTTATCGTTGTGGGGTCGCTGCCGGCTCGTCTGCCCGTATCGCTGCAGACGCAGCTGCTGATCAATGCGGTGGTGCTGCTGGCCTTGTTTGTCGGCGTTCCATTGCTGTTTGCTGCGGCCGGTAAGGTTCGCGTGCAGTCCGGTTTTGCGCTGAACCCGCCACCCGCCACGGCGTGGCTGGCCGCGATCTGCCTCGGCGGGTCGCTGTGGGCATGGCTGTATGAAATTCAGATTCGCACGCTGACGGACGAGCGGATTGAATTCCTGACCCGGCTGTTCGAAAAACTGGAAGTGAATCTGGATGCCGTGCCGCTGGCGGTGAAGCTGCTGAGTCTGGCGGTGGCGCCGGCGATGTGCGAAGAATTCTTCTTTCGCGGCTTTCTGCAGAATTCTCTGCGCCGTCGGTCATCCGCCTCGCTGTCGATTTTTTCCACCGCCATCCTGTTCGGACTGTTTCACGTTATCGTCAAGGATGCTCTGCTGTTTGAACGACTGCTGCCCAGCACGCTGATGGGAATCGTGCTGGGGCTGGTGTTTGAACGATCCCGCAGCGTGTTTCCCGGGATGCTTCTGCACGTGATCCACAACGGTCTGCTGGTGACTGTCTCTGAGTACGAAGATCAGCTGGCCGCCTATGGGATAGGCATGTCCGCTCATCAGCATCTGCCCGGCTGGTGGCTGGTGGCGGCGACGGTCCCGATCGCAATCGGCGTGCTGCTGCTGCGACAGGGCCCCGACGCTTCCGCACCAGGTGGCAGCGGAAGCCGCACAGGCTTTCGGTAGCGCTTCGTGCGGACAATGTCAGGCCCCATGCGTTGGCGTGATATGCACCGGGAGACCTTCGGTCGATCCGGTGGTCGGGTCGGGAGACCCG
>JAVKCM010000264.1:0-11120 GCA_040222735.1 Fuerstiella sp.
AAGCACCTGTCACCATAACCTGCCAGGCCGCGTTATCGAAACCACCGACGGTTCCGCAGCGTCAGTCACGGGTCTCGACGACTTTGGAGCGTCCGGTCAATGATTGGTCGCATTTCGCTCCGCGAAAGAGCGTCCTTTCGCGGAGCGAAAGGCGACAAACCAGTCAGTTATTGATCGAACGTTTTTTTGTCGATGGTGACGGTATGCTCGCGGCATTTTCCCATCAGGCTTTCCCGAGCCTGCTGAAGCGAATTTTCAAGTTTATGTCCGGGCCGTCGTTGAGGAAACATCATGTCGAATCCCATCTCTGCAGAAACTCGTTGTGGGGCGGTCTCCTGACCGCCCCACGCATTGGCGTGATACGCACCGGTAGACCTTCGGTCGATCTCGTGGTCGGGTCGGGAGCCCCGACCACAGCCGCCGTTGACCGAAGCTCTTGGCGAGTTTCGCTACGGTCGCCGGACTGCCACCGGGCCGATGCATGGGTGACATCGGTGTTTCGCCCCGTGGTATTGACGCAGGGTGTGACCAGCGTCCGGCCCGTTGCCTGTTCAGGGCGTCTGCGGCGGATGTAGTTCCAGCACTGCCAGAATAGCTCGATGATCTGACGCCACCGCTTCATCCAGTGCGTGAGGCTGCGAGCTGTCCGTCTTCCTGACCAGCTGCAGGTGGGGGGCACGTGGGTCGTGTTGACCGTCGCCTTTGAGGTGCTGTTCGGAAGACTGGTGGCAGGGTTGTCGTGGGAGCGGTTGTTCCGGGACTACAACATCCTGGAGGGTGGGTTGATGCCTCTGGGGCTGGCGGTGTTGTTTTTTGCTCCGTGGATTGCGGCACGGCTGCGGGGGCTTTACTGACGTTCCTGCTCACACCGTAAGCAGTCGGACCTGTTACGGCTGAATACCGAAGACAAAAAGAACTTGCTGATGGCACTTCGTTTCATCCAGATATTCCTGCCGGGCGAACATACCGACGAATCGCATGAACTGCTGGAAGGACGTGAAGTGCCGGCCCGCTGGCGAGACCAGGATTCGGGGCAGACCGTGCTGCACCTGCTGGTTCCGTCCATCGCAGTTCGCACCAGTACCGGATTCGGGGACCTGCTGCTGGCCCTTGCGGCGGGAACGGCCGGCACTCTCGCATTCACCCGGGGACAGGCCGGAGCGGTGATCGGTGTGATGGTGGCCGTAGCGCTGGTTCTGTGGCTCAGTAAAATCGGCTTCACCCAATAGCCCGCGCTGTCGTCCAAACCAACAGCCGTCCAAACCAGTGGATTCTTGTTCTGGAGCTGTGTCGCTGGACGAGCATATCGTGGCCTCCACAGGCGGTCATTGACAGCACACACAACGTACGCCGCTCGCCGCAGGTCAGCCAGTCAACATCGCAGGAGAGCGTCATTCAGGACGTCACTGCGGTTGGGTGGATGGTGCAGGGGGGTATGTGTCAGGTAACGATCAAACGATTGCGTCGGCGATGGGCTGCGACCAGCCCTAATGCCCCACAGCCAAAGACGGCGAGAGAGGACGGCTCCGGGACAGCTCCGGTACTTCCGGACGGCGTAAACTTTGCGAACGAAAGTAAACGATCAGTTGGAGAAATCGTCGGGAAACCAATACTGGTTTCGGCAAGATCCAAGCCAATGATTGACAAGTTTTCCCAAGGGGTAGTCGGAGGAGCGGGTGCTGCAGGCCCCGTCCAGCGCGCGTTGAGTTTTGTGCCGATAATCGGAGAGAAAGTCAACTCGTACGGCACCACGACAGAATCGGCAGCGTCGCCGGACAGATCGGCAACTTCTGTTACACTCGCGGAATTTAGTTCGGCGATGATCGCATCCAGGGCCGTGATTGCGTCTGCGTCGGAGCCGGAGCCGGAGCCGGAGCCCAGGAAGGTTGGTGGTGTTGCCGTTGAAGTGCCGAAAGCGTCAGTGTACGAGCCGACCTCGAAAGTAGCATCGTAGAGCGTACCGCCGACGCTGATCCCTGTAACTTTCGTCGCTTGCCCGGATGAGTTAAGAAGAACACCGGCCGGCGTATCGTTTGCCGTGACGACCAGGATCGATAACGCGACAATGGTAATTCTAAACATCAGAAACCCCGCTTTTCGAAACCACGAATTGCCGCCTTCAGCATACAGCAAACACTGGCGTCAAATCAAAGCCCATCAAGGGAACTTGCGTTTTCTCAACATACACCGCTCCCTTTGGCAAATCAGGGGTTGACTGGGGGTGCTGTGAAATGTTCTGTTTGAGCAATTGTCGAAAAAGGCGGCGTATTGCGAGATGAGTTGATCACCGTCAAACGATCACAAGTCATTTCGAAAGGGACGCCCATGGATAGCAGCAAATGATCTCGTGGCTGTTGAAGAAAGGCATCAGTACCAGCGTACTTTCCGGAAGCTTTGCAGTCGCTGCCGGGAGCAGAAGCCGAAGGGCTTACTCCATCCACGATCTCTCGGCTGAAGGCTGCCTCGGACGTCGATATTCGCATTGTCCGTTCGCATGGATTCGACACAGGAATTCATTCAGTGAATGAAAAAATTCAGGAGCAACCCGTGAACATTTCCGAAGATTCCTTTCGCTCAGGACGTCGTGCCTTTCTGAAAGGCGGGACCCTGGTGCTGGCCGGGGCTTGTGTGAAGCCGTCCCTTATATTAGCGGGGCAACCGGCACCAGCGGTGCGTCTGGGGCTGATCACCGATCTTCATTACGCCGACAAACCGCCGGCGGGAACGCGACACTACCGCGAAACGCTGCGGAAGCTGGAGGAAGCCGCCACACAGTTCGAACAAAATCAGGCAACGGTCCTGGTGGAACTGGGAGATCTGATCGACGCGGCTGACTCAGTGCAGGTGGAACAGGGGTACCTGAAAACCATCAATCGCCGGTTTTCGGCCATCTGTGAGGACCGGCACTACGTGCTGGGTAATCACTGTGTAGACACGCTGAAGAAGGAAGAGTTTCTGGGCGGCGTGGGGCAGGAACGGTCTTTTTATTCGTTCGACCGCGGCGGCTTTCATTTTGTCGTGCTCGATTCCTGTTTCCGCAGTGACGGCGAGCCATACGGTCGCAAGAATTTCCAGTGGACGGACGCCAATATTCCCGCTGCGGAATTGGAATGGCTTGCCGCCGACCTGCAGGCGACCGAAAAACAGGTGATTGTCTTTGCTCATCAGCGGCTGGACGTGTCCAACAACCACGGAGTGAAGAACAACGCCGAGGTCCGCAGGGTGCTGGAAACATCCGGTCAGGTTCTGGCCGTGTTTCAGGGCCACAGCCACCAGAATGATGTGAAACTGATTGGCGGCATCCACTACTGCACGCTGGTCGCCATGGTTGAAGGCTCGGGGCCCGAGAATAATGGTTATTCACTGATGGACATCGAGCCCGACGGAACAATTCGACTGACCGGATTTCGGAAGCAGCAGAACCGCACGTGGATGCGTCAGGCCTGAACGCCGGTCCGACGGGTATCCGGCGGTAAAAGTGTCCGAATGTCGTCCGGCGAAGCGTCGATCCGGCTTCCGCAGACCGACAGGATTCGGATTCTGCCATCCGGCTGCTACCATAAAAGCAGAAGCCGTGGCTCGTCGGTGTTCGTCAGGTGTTTCAAAATGTGAAGACTGCATTTGAAACACGGAACGTTGCGTTTGCCCGGTGGCCGACAATCCCGACTGCTTAAAGCCGGATCTTCAGGTACAGAACTCTGGTGTATCCGTTACCGCCGGGTTTGCAGATCAGTCGATGCCGTGCCGCAGGTCGATGAACGGAGAAAAACTGTGCTGTTCAGGTTGCTACCACCACTGTTGCTGGTCATGAATCCGGTCGTCGCTGCGAAGTACGCTGGCGCAGCTGAAGGCGTCAGCTTCAGTCGCGACGTTTTGCCGATTCTGGCGGATCGTTGTTTTCACTGTCACGGCCCGGATGCGGCTCATCGAGAGGCGGACCTGCGACTGGATCAGCAGACCTCGGCCTTCGCAGACCGAGGTGATTATTCGATTATTGTTCCGGGAAAGCCGGACGCCAGCGAACTGCTGGTCCGGATCACCAGCGATAATCCGGACGTGAAAATGCCGCCGCCGGATTCGCATCGGAAACAACTGACCGGGCAGGAAATTCAGGTACTGCGGCGCTGGATCATGGAAGGCGCCGAGTGGGGGCGACACTGGTCGTTTGAAAAACCGATTCGTCCGCCTGTACCCGGTGGCGCGAAGCATCCCATCGACGCGTTTGTGCGTCAGCGTCTGCAGCAGGCCGACCTGCCCTGGTCGCCGGAAGCCTCGAAACGCACTCTGATCCGACGCGTGAGTCTGGATCTGACCGGTCTGCCGCCGACAGCGGCTGAGGTTCGGGATTTTCTGAACGACGAATCGCCGGATGCCTGGGACCAACTGGTGGATCGTCTGCTGGCATCGCCCGGTTACGGCGAACGGATGGCATGGCCATGGCTGGATGCGGCTCGCTATGCTGACACGGGCGGTTTTCAGGGTGACCCGGATCGAACCATGTGGCCGTGGCGGGACTGGGTAGTGGAGGCTCTGAACGGCAATATGCCCTTTGACCAGTTTACACTGGAACAGCTGGCCGGGGACCTGCTGCCTGATGCCACGGCAAAGCAGCAGCTGGCAACCGGTTTCAACCGCAATCATATGCACAATTCTGAGGGTGGTCGGATTGCTGAGGAAACGCGTGTAGAGAACGTGTTTGACCGTGTGGAAACGACGGGAACGGTCTGGCTGGGACTCACGCTGCAGTGTGCTCGCTGCCATGATCACAAGTTTGACCCGACATCCAACAGAGACTACTTTGCCTTCTACGACTTCTTCAACCAGACTTCCGAAGAAGGGCGTACTGATCGCAGCACTGCCGTTCCGCCGGCCCTGGATTATACGACGCCTGTGGCCGGGGCGGTCAAAGTCATGGTCATGGACACGCGTGAGCAGCCGCGGGACACATATATTCTGGTCAAGGGCATCTACAACGATGTGACTGATCGACGCGTCACGGCTGATGTTCCCGGCATGCTGCCGCCGCTGCCCCCGAAGCCCGATCGCGAGCGTTACACTCGCCTGGATCTGGCGCGGTGGATCGTCTCACCTCAGAATCCACTCACCGCCCGAGTGACCGTCAATCGGTACTGGCAGACGTTTTTCGGGCAGGGTCTGGTGAATACGCCCAGTGATTTCGGTCTGCAGGGTGCCCGGCCGACTCATCCTGAACTGCTGGACTGGCTGGCGGTGGAGTTTGTTGAATCCGGCTGGAACGTGAAACACATTCATCGCCTGATTGTCACCAGTGACACGTATCGGCAGTCATCGCGAGTGACACCCGAGATGCTGAGTGCTGACCCGACAAATCGTCTGCTGTCACGGGCGCCCCGTCATCGGATGCCGTCGTGGATGCTGCGTGATCAGGCGCTGGCGGTCAGTGGACTCCTGAGTGACCGGCTGGGAGGACCGCCGGTCAGGCCTTATCAGCCGGACGGCATCTGGGCGGAGGCCACCTTTGGAAAGAAAAAGTATCAGCAGGACACCGGCGAACTTCTGTATCGGCGGTCGTTGTATACGTTCTGGCGTCGCATTGTCGGACCGACAATGTTCTTTGACGCGGCGAAACGGCAGACTTGTGAAGTGCAGCCCAACCTGACCAACACTCCCCTGCACGCCCTGACAACGCTGAATGACGTCACCTATGTTGAAGCAGCGCGAGTACTGGCAGAACGGGTGCTGCAGCAGCATGCCGATTCTGAATCACGGATTGCTGCCGCCTTTGAAACGCTGACAGCCCGTCGACCTGAACCAGAAGAAATGAAACTGCTGCAGCAACGGCTGGACACACTGACGGCCGAATTTCGAAGCAATCCTGATCAGGCAACAGAACTGCTGCAGATCGGCCAGTCGCCGCGAGACAAGTCGCTGACCTTGTCCGAACATGCCGCGTTCACGGCCCTGTGTAATCTTTTGTTGAATCTGGACGAAGTGCTGGTGAAACCATGAACCCGTGGGCACAGTTTTCTGCAGACATGACTCGCCGACAGCTGCTGGGAAGCGGAGGTCTGGGGCTGGGTGCCGCCGCGCTGAGCACGCTGACCGGCTCGGCAGCAACGGCTGGTGAAGTGCCTTCCACACCTGATGATCCGGCCGTATCTGGTGTGTCACCGGCACCGGCGAAGATCAAGCGGGTCATTTATCTGTTTCAGAACGGCGGTCCGACTCATGTCGACCTGTTCGACTACAAACCGCGGCTGCGTGAACTGGACGGACAGCCGGTTCCCGCCGCACTGACCGACGGCAAGCGTTTCAGCACGATGACTTCGGGCGCAGAAAAGGTGTTTCTGCCAGAGATCACTCGGTTCACGCAGCACGGAGACTGCGGACGGTGGATCGCCGGAAACTATCTGCCTCACACGGCCGGTATCGTCGACGACCTGTGCTTTATCCGGTCCATGCAGACCACACAGGTGAATCACGCGCCCGCGATCACTTATTTTCTGACCGGGTCAGAGATGGCCGGAAAGCCCAGCATGGGCGCCTGGCTGACCTATGGACTCGGCAGCGAAACCCAGAATCTTCCCGGGTTCGTCGTGATGACCAGCCGTGACCGCGAAGCGTCGTGCGGTCAGATCTTCTACGACTTCTACTGGGGCAGTGGCTTTCTGCCGAGCAAGTATCAGGGAGTGAAGTTTCGCGGTGCCGGTGACCCGGTTTTGTATCTGTCCAATCCGAACGGCATCAGTCGAACGATGCGCCGTGGCCAGCTGGACGACCTTGCCGCGCTGAACGATCTGAACCGAAAGCGGCTCGGTGATCCTGAAATTGCGACCCGGATTGCTCAGTATGAAATGGCTTATAAAATGCAGGCTTCGGTTCCGGAACTGACGGATCTGTCGGACGAACCGCAGCATGTGCTGGACATGTATGGTCCACAGGTACATGAAAAGGGCAGCTTCGCCTACAACTGTCTCATGGCCCGGCGGCTGGCCGAACGCGGCTGTCGCTTTGTCCAGCTGATGCACGCCGGCTGGGACCAGCACAACAACCTTTCCACTCAGTTAAAGATTCAGTGTACCGACACCGACGCGCCGTCTGCCGGCCTGGTAAAGGATCTGCAGCAGCGCGGACTGCTGGAAGACACGCTGGTGATCTGGGGCGGCGAATTCGGTCGTACGCCTTATCGCCAGGGCGCGTCCGGCGGTCGTCTCGGACGCGATCATCACCCGTACGCCTTCACTCTGTGGATGGCTGGCGGCGGTGTGAAAGCGGGGATGGCGTACGGAGAATCCGATGACTTCGGCTTCACCGTCGCCCGCGATCCGGTGCAGGCTCATGACCTGCAGGCCACGATACTGCATCTGCTGGGAATCGATCATCAGCGTTTTACGTTTCGTTTTCAGGGACTTGACCAGCGATTGACGGGCGTCGAAGAGGCGCGGGTGGTGCACGATATTCTCGACGTGACGTGAATCGCGGCGGCTGAGAAACGCTGACCGTACCGCGGCAGCAGCAGGGCGAACGACCTCAGCTCTGTCAATTTCGCGAAAGCCGCAGCAGACATTGTCGGTTTCGTCGCATAGACTTGGTGAGATGACGTCCGGGGTGATCATATCCGGATTCGCGGTTTCGGGTTCTCGTGACGTCCACTTCTTGTTGCTGGATTTTCAACAGAGTTGCTGGATTTCCAACAGAACCGGGATGCACTCGACGCCCATGACTCCACACAGGACCATCCCGCCGCGATTTAATGAACCTGACGAACCGGGTGACGGGGCGAGCGGCGGGCCGGCCGGCGCTCCGGGTGACCGGTCGGGCGTCGGGGCGGGCGACCGAAAGTCAGCTGAGCAACGGGGTAAAGGATCGTCGCAGGAATCGATGTCCGCCCGGACGGAAGGCGGGGCAGAAGAGCCTGCGACAAACTTTGCGGACTGGTCGGGCCGCCTGATTGCCGGACGGTTTCATCTGGAAACCTTTGTCGGAACCGGAACGTTTGGTGCCGTGTTCAAGGGTTCTGATCATCGATTTCCCGGGCGCGATGTTGCGATCAAGGTCGGCGTGGGTGTCCCGAAGCACGATCATTTCTTCCGGGAGGCCCGACTGCTCGGGCAGCTCAACAGTGAATACATCGTGTCGGTGTACGAGTATGGTCAGGACGAAGGTCTGCCGTATATCGTCATGGAATTCCTGCACGGCCGCACGCTGGCCGATCTGCTGAATGATGCTGACGGACATCTGTCGGCAGACCTGATCAGCCAATGTATCGATGAAGTCGGCCGAGCGCTGTCGTCGCTGCATTCCGTGAATCTGATTCATCGTGATCTGAAGCCGGAAAACATCATGCTGGTCGACGTGGCCGACTCGCTGAGTCACGGCGAAGTTCGGCAGCGTTTCAAGATCATCGACTTCGGCATTTCCTCCAAGATCGACGCCGATGACTCCCGTCGCAACACAACTTTTGACGGAGCGGGGACACCGGAGTTCATGGCTCCGGAACAGCTGCTGTCCGAACCAGTCAGCGCCCGATCAGACGTGTATTCGCTGGGGGTACTGATCTTTGTTCTGTACAGTGGACGCGTTCCGTTTCAGTCGGCGGCGGCGTCGGTGTCCGCGCTGGCAGATCTGGTCAGCTGCGTCCTGAACAATCCGCCTCCGAAGCTTTCAGAGGCAGTGTCTGCTGACGTGACCGTGCCAGCCGCACTGGATCAACTGGTGGCGTCGTGTCTGGCAAAGGATCCGCGGGATCGTCCCTCCTCGGTGGCTGATGTCTGTCTGAAATATCGCGAAATATTTTCAGCCGCGGATGTAGTTCCGGAAGCGGCATCCGTCAGGAAGCCATCTCGGCAGAAACGTCGGCGACGGTCCCGTGCGTCTTTGCTGCTCGGACTGACGCTGACGGCAGTGGTGGCGGCCTCGCCCGTGTTTCTGCCGAAATTCATCCACGAGCGCGAAGCTCCGAACAACAAGAAGGTGTCGGTTGTCGGTGGTTCCGCTCGGTCAGGGCAGTCGGGTGACGCAGAACCGGGCTCGGTCGGCATTTCTGAGGTCACACCTCCGGTATCAGTCGTGCCTCCCCGCGACAAGTCCGCGCAGGACGTGCCTCCCTCTGCTGTGTCCCGGGCAGCCGCGTCCCCGTCCGAAGCGCCTGCGTCGGCGGTGCCCCCGAAAACGGAAGTTGGTCAATTTCAGACGGAACCACCAACGGCGTCCGGATCTGACGGCCAGGTGGAACCGGTGACGACTTCCGAAGCCGGGTCCGGGCCAGGCTCCGGGATGAAGGCTTCGGAAAACAGTCCGGCCCCGGTGCCACCGCCCGTACCATGGTGTCCGGACGTCTTTACAGAAAGCGGCCCTCCGTTTGTATCCGGAGGTCGCCGTCTTCCGAAGTCGATCCTGCTCACAAAACAGGACATCGCTTTTGTGCTGGTGGCGCCGGAGCAGTTTCAGTCGGCCGTGCAACGGTCGGAAGCCCCAGGTTCAGCCTTCTATATTTCTGAGCGGCCCGTCAGTATTGAGCTCTACACCAGCGTTACGGGTGAGACACCTGCCCTGCCGGCTGCATCTCCGTCATCTCCGTCCGTGCCTCCGCTGCCGGAATCCGCGGCAATCCCGGAACTGCCGGAAGTCAGTCTGGACAAACTTGACGTGGATGATCTGATCAGCATTCTTCAGGACAGTGCGACAAAGAAGAGCTCAGGCGGAGCAAATGAAGGTGTGGTCGAAGAGTCTTCGATTGGTCCTGAGACGCCCGTGACGAATCTGACGTGGTACCAGGCAGATCGCTTCTGTCGGCGGTTATCCGACCAGAGCAATTCCGAACTATCAAAAGACAAGTCGGCCGCACTGCAGTTTCGTCTGCCGCAACAATTTGAATGGTGGGCGGCCGCGGGTTATTTTTCTGCAGATCACGCCCCCGCAGATCTGGTTCCCGATCCCTCGCCAAGCGGCGTCAGAGAACTCGCCCGTCTGGGGTTTGAATGGACGTGTACCTCTGAAAACGGTCATCACGTGCAGCGCAGCAATAATCCGAAGGACACTGTCCGGGGTGGTACAGAAATCAGTGAAGAAACGATGATGATGACTCCGGGGCGGAGTACGAAGCGCTTGTCGTTCGGCATGATCAACGGTGCTCGAACGCTGCCAGCAGGCCAGCCGGCGGGACCAATGACCACATTTCGAATTGTGCTGGAGGTTCCCGAACTGGGCAAACAGCCGTAGTCTGTTGACGGCGCTGTGAGACGGGCCGGGCGATGAGACTCACCGGGCGGTGAGATTAATCGGGCGATGAGAAACCGGACAGCAGGACTGGCCGGTCAATGCGACGGACTGGACCTTGGGACCGGCCGAACCGTGAGTCTGCCGAACTGTGTGCTTCCGGACTGCGGCAAAGGCCATCTTCCACACCTCGATTTTCAACACGACACTCGATCGTCTGAAACGAAGTGTAGCTTCGGTGTCGGCCGTGCTTTTCACGGGGTGTCCGGCGGGCCTGTGTTCTGCCGGGCCAGGCGTCCTTCGCCGGCCAGTATGGCCGCCAGCCAGCCCATTGGAAGATAAGCCAGTACCAGATCGCTCACGATAAACCAGACCGGGCCACCGATCATACTGACCGCAGCGATGCCTCCGGCCAGAAAGAACAGGCTGACGCCCATGGCGCAGCCGAACGGGTGGTCTGAGGACAGACGGGCCGCCACAAAGGCTCCGACAAGCGTTCCCAGGGCATGAGCCAGTAACGGACAAATGAAGTTCACCGGGGTGAACAGCTTCATGCTTTCGCGGACACCTTCCATGGTAGAAACGTCAGCCCCTTCGGGAAGCGGAATGACGAACGGTCCCACGTTCACGATGGTCATGTTCACGAAACTGCCGGCGACAACGCCAACAAGGACGATCAGCGTGTTTTTCAGCACGGACTTCATGAATACAGGGTAACCGTCGGCCAGCTGAATGGAAACACAGAATAATCCGGCTCTGCGGGCGGTCGTCGGCTTCAGGGCCTCAGTCCCTTTCAAAGCCGATAGCGGTTCTGTTTAATATCCAGCTCACTTAGCATCAAACGGAAAATTACTGTCGGGTCGAAACGTGGCGGGATCATAAAACGTTGGGTTTTATTAAAAGAAAACGCGGAGGATAAGAAC
>JAVKCM010000265.1:0-54589 GCA_040222735.1 Fuerstiella sp.
GCTCCACCTGGGACCGCATGCCCTTCGGGCGGAGCCCGAACTGTGCGCAGGACCCACGTTCGAATTGTGGGGCGTTGGGTTCGTGGCAGCGGGTTGTATGAAGTGGCGTGGGTGTTGCAACCACAGTCGCGGCTTTGCCGCGAAGTGCCGCCCGGCAGGCGGCACCTACAGCAGGTGCCCGAACTGTTGGTACTCTTTCGCGAGGGAGAAACGATCGAGTCACTCCGAATGCTGGCCAGTAATTGTCGTCACATCCCCCGCGAAAGGCGACAATAATTGACCGGACACTCCTTAGTCGGCAATCCGGGAATTCGCCAGTCGAGCGAAACTGACCCGCTGATAGGCGTTTTTCCCGCTGGCATCACCGTTCTCAAACAGAACTCCAACCGTCTCGGAATCGATGGAGACCAGATCGCTGTAGGCCGCCGGTCCCGCATGGATCAGCGGGCCGTCGTGCCACGACATGGTATTATTGGTGGAATACCGCAGCCGCAGGTCGCTGCGGCCTTTGCCACTCGGACCGTTTTCGTCCGGGCCGGAAAACACAATCAGGTTGTCCGGGACCCGAAGCAGAGCACACTGCACGACCGGCGGATCCAGCAGTTCGGGTGCGGGGCGGAAGACGTCCCACTTCGGGCTGCCGGACTGCAGCGTTTCGCCGCCATCGCGGCTCCACGCTTCGCCACGGGTTCCCGGTGCGCTGCCATTCTGGTCGCGGGTGTTGAAGTAAAGTGTTCCGTCCGGCAGTTCCACCACGGTCGTTTCGTTGGCGTTCAGGCCGTCGTCGTAGGTCTCGTCCACAGCCCCCAGTCGCCAGGTGCTGCCGTGATCATCACTCAGAATGACGTGTGCTCCCAGCGTTCCGCTGTCGCTGCCGCCTTCACCGATCCGATGATCGCAGGGAATCACCAGGCGTCCTTGATGCGGACCGTGCTGAATCTGAATCGAATGGACCGGCCCCGTCGCGTACCAGCCCCATTTCTCCTTCTTGACGTTTCCGGTGATTTCCCGGTTCGCCGACCACGTCGCGCCATGATCGTCGCTGAACACCACGAACACCCGGTCGTTTTCGAGCGTAAACGGCAGCCAGATCCTCCCGGGATGTTTGCGGTCGAGCAGGTCAACGACCGGAGCCGGGTTGCCGACGGTAATGTCCGGTACGTCTGCCGCAAAGTAGGAACGGAAGTCGTCACTTTCCCGGACCACCTGCAGTGTTCCCCACGAACTTCCCCCGTCCACAGATCTCTTCATGACCAGATCGATCTCACTGGCATCACCACCCTGGCGAGCTTCGCAGAAGGCCAGCAGGTTGCCATTGGCACATCGGATCACTGCCGGAATTCGGTAAACCTTGTATCCGTCCTGCCCCGCTTCAAAGACGGTGGTGACAGAAACACCGGATGGCGCAGCAGTCTGGCCGTAAGACGGAACCGCACCGGCGCAGATGATGCCGAGCAGGATACTGCCGCATCGACAGATAGTGAGTGCCCCGACTGTCAGTGAAGAACTGCGCGCTGTCATGAAAACCTGTCCTTGTGTGTTGATACTAAGCCTGATGCAGCGGAGTCGCTGCCTGATTGAGATTGCGGTGTCCACGATAAACGCTGTCTAAGCGGCTCAGCCTGCATGCTGTCCGGCTGACCTGCGGCCGTTGTTCTGACCGTCGTCGTCCGAAGGTTCTGACGGTCGGCCCGCAGATAATAAACCGACTCGCACCGAAAATGGAACTCAGGGGTCGACGGAGCCCGGCTATCCGGACCGTCTCGACGTCAGAATGATGCACTTCGATGGCAACTTGACGGTGCGGGCAGGTAGACTGGAAAGCGGCGTGCAGTTGCGAGTAGACGGCAACAGAAAAGAAAGCCCTCCGGAATGGGAAGTGAGGAGAGTCTCTGGAGCCTTGTCCCGATTGCTGATTTTCAGGTTCCCTTGTGCCAGACGGCAGACGCCGCGCGGGGTACGATGCGTCGCCTGCGTGAATCGCTTCAGGGCCTGTTCAGAGCTCGCTCTGAGGTTCCACCGAATCAGAAAGTTCAGCGGCACTGCCCGAACGCTGACGTGCTGCACACCCTTTCTCCGGCCCTGGACTGGGCCGCGGCGGCTGCGTCGCTGGCCGAAACTCTGGGTGAGGAATGGTTTGCCGACCCTGAACCTGGTCGGTCGGTAACGACGATTGTCGGGCCTCCCGGCTGCGACATCGCACAGATGTTGCAGACGCTGGCACGAGATCGCGGACTGACGGTGCTGGCCGCGCCGTGTTTTCAGACACTGCTTGAATCGTCGCCGACGAGCCTGCCTGCGTTCAGTCCGCTGGAGGCTCAGATCGATCGCATCGTGGTGATCCCGCAGCTCGAACGATGGTATCTCCGACATGAAGACGGGATGGCGGTGATCCGACAGCTTCTGCGGCAGATCAGGGGCAGTGAACAGCGAATTTTGATCGGCTGCGACAGCTGGGCCTGGGCGTTTCTGCAGCAGGCCATCGGCATTCAGGACATGCTGGGGCCACCACTGACTCTCGCTCCGTTTGATGCAGAACGCCTGGATACATGGTGCCGTTCGATACCGCATGTCCGATCCTGCGATATTCGAACGTCAGATGACGGTGAAGCGGTGTTCCCGGATTGTCCCACGGCTGACGAGCAACACACGGATGATTCGCGGCGAAGTATCTCTGCATTTATTCGAAATCTTTCCGCGCACGCCCGCGGCAATCCGGCCGTGGCGATGGCTCTGTGGCGTTTTTCCCTTGAGCAACCTGAATCAGATGCCGGAGAGGCTGAGGATACGAGTGAAGGCACCAGGACGCTGATGCGAGCCACACCTCCCGCTCAGCTTCCCTTACCCCGACTGACCGACGCCTCGGACCGGATCGACCGCATCATTCTGCATTCTGTATTGCTGCATGGGGGAATGCCGGCGGCCCGGCTGTCCGAACTTCTGCCATTCTCGGAAACCGAGGTCGAACGACGCACAAACCTGATGTGCCGAACAGACGTGCTTCAGCAGGTGCAGGGCAGACTGCATGTGAGTCTCACCGCCTACCCCGGTGTGCGACAGGACCTGCGGAATGACGGTTTTCTGACAGATGCGTTCTGACCGCAGAATATTCGCGAAAGGCGATGAAGGTAATCGATAATGGCCGACGACAAAGTGACTGCGGACGAAGTATCACGGATCCTGCGAGACTGGAATGAGATTCGACTGTTTGAGGCGATCGTGGTTCTGGCGGCAGGCTTTGCACTGACGATGGCCATCAAGTGGACTGTTCCGCGACTGGCCGAACGACTGCCTGATCGATATCGCTTCTGGGTTCTGCCATGGGAACCGATACTGCGCGTGGTGGTTCTGCTGCTTCTGCTCGCCTACGTGATTCCGCTCTTCATCCACCCGGCCCCGGAGAACCTGCTCGCCATTTTCGGCGCGCTGGCGGTTGCGATCGGGTTTGCGTTCAAGGACTACACCAGCAGTCTGATTGCGGGTGTCGTGGCGCTGTATGAACGTCCGTACCGTACCGGCGACTGGATAAGAATTGAAGATACCTACGGCGAAGTCCGGTCGCTTAATCTGCGCACCGTTCAGATACTTACACCGGATGACACAATCGTTGCCGTCCCGCACAGCAAGATGTGGACGACAGCCATTTACAACGCCAACAGCGGCCAGCGCGAATTGATGTGCGTGGCTGATTTTTACCTGCACCCGGATCACGACGGCAAACAGGTTCGGGAAAGGCTGTTTGACGTGGCTCTCGCCAGTCCTTATCTGCAGATCGGTCGGCCGCCGCTGATCGTGGCGGCCGACCTGCCCTGGGGCACACACTACCGCCTGAAAGCCTACCCGATTGACGGGCGAGACCAGTTCGCATTTATCACCGACCTGACACTTCGTGGCAAGGCCATGTTGCTGCGTCTGGGAGTCGAATTCGCTGTCGTTCCCCCGACGGCACCGAACGGACAATAAGTTGCTGACAGAACCGGCAGTGACGCATTTCGTGCGTTTCAGTTCGCCGACTTCGGCCAAAGAATCAGTCTTCGATGCAATACCAGACGTCCGCCGGTGCGTGCTCATTGAACTCCCGGCCGTTGGCGGCATGAATCTCGACATCGTCGAAGCCCGCCTGCTTCGCCTTCTCGGCGGCCCGGTTCCGGCGCACGCGGGGTTTGTTGGTCTGCCGCCGGACCTCGGTGGCCTCGGTATGCCGGAGCAATTACGCTTCCTGTGCCTGAACCATCCACAGGTGCTTTTCGAGCGCCGCAGAGATTCCGATACACAGGTCCTCGCTCACCGGATCAAGATCACCCAGTCTGCCGATGGCCTTCCGCAGCTCGTCGATGGACATTTTCAGCGCATCGGCGACGTTGGCCAGCGTCTCAGGAACTTTCTGGAAGTCGGCCGGATAGGTCTGCAGCTCACTGTTTTTTGCAACCGTGGCGGCCCGTCCGTCCGGGGCGATGCCCAGAGTGTTGATGCGTTCGGCGACTTCGTCGCTGGCTTCGCGGACTGTTTCGATAATTTCGTCGAGCTGCAGATGCACCGATCTGAAGTTGGGACCGGTGACGTTCCAGTGAGCCTGCTTCAGCAGCAGCGTCAGGTCAATCAGGTTGACCAGATTAGCCTGCAGCAGCGAACTTGTTTCGGTGCCCGCTTCGTTTTCCAGAATGTTCCGCTTAAAGGCTGCAACCGTTGACATTTGTTGACTATTCCTGTTCTAAGGGTGAGTAAATAATACTGCAGGCGCCGGTTGTTGACCGACCGCGCGGCCGGTGATCGACCGGTCGCGATGGTCGGCCTGCACCTTTTGTGCTGTACGCCGCACTCACCGTCAGAAGAAGCAAAGCCTATGCCGAAATCAGAAGAGACTCGGCTGCGGGCGGACTTCACCGCTTACCACAGCATAACGGCCGTGTCTCCGTTAGCCCAGTTCAGATACAGACGGATGCGCAGGACATACTTTCTGCCACGTACCAGCCGAGTGGTGATCTTCGCGTTCAGGCTGGTGCCGCTGTCGTCGTCGCCCGCGAGAAATTCCAGTTCGCCGTCGACTTCCTCAAACAGCACCATCACCGTATCAGAACGCCCGAAGGTCTGAATTGTGAATTCATCAGAACGGTCGGGTTCGACGATGTAGTCTCGCTGTTCGCCCGGACCGACCGACAGAAACTCAAGCTCAAACGGAGTCAGCTTCTTGTACCGCCGGCCATCCATGGGCGGGTAGAATTTCCGCACTTCCGCCTTGTCGGTTTCCGTCAGGCCATCGGTCGGGTTCAGCCCGTTTCTGTACTGAGCCGGTTCAACGATCAGCCCGGGCCCGAATCCGTAGTGCATGATCGAATTCGGATCCCAGTCCGATCCTTCCACCTCGGCCTGACTCAGCTTGCGCAGGATGTTGTAATAGGTCTGCTCGCGGGGCCAGTTGTTCGGAGGAGCTCCGAATTCACGATAGACCGCCTCCTCATCCCAGACGATGCCGGAAAACGGATTCTGGTGTTCATGAGGGAAACCAAGCGTGTGGCCGATCTCGTGAATTGGCGTGTCCAGACCTCCCCCGCGAGGATCCCGAGTCAGATCCCAGCCAAAGTTCATGGTCCGCTCATAGCGCCCTGGAATGTCGATCACATCGCGTCCGACATAAGACCACGAACCCGCACCACGTTCGAAACCGATTCGTACCTGAGCTTCTTCAATACGCGAGACCTCTTCAAATTCGATGCCGATTCCGACATCTGTCCACGCCTCAAAACCTTCCCGCACCAGGTCGACATTGCTCGGTTCTCCCTTGTACGGTCCGTCTTCGAAGAAGTAGTACCTGAGCTTCGTGCCGTTGACCCACTTCTTGCCGATGTAATGAATCAGCCCCTCTCGAAACGGCGACACATCTGAGTCAAAGGTTCGCCGAGGAACCAGCGGAAGCGTGCAGGATCCGATACCCATTCCCTCGTCACGCGATTCGCTGTCGGTCTGTCGTTGTCGTTCCGCTGCTCCGTCTGCAGATCGCAGCGCTGTTTCAAGTTTCTCAATGCGCCGCGAGAGTTTTTCTACCTGCCTGGTCAGTGACTGCGATTTTTCGGCCATCTCGATTACTCCTGTTGCAAGAACAAAACGGGAAGGGACCTGACGTCAGTTGACGAGTTCGCGGAATCGTCACTGCCGCGACAGATTCCCACTTCCAGAATACCGGCAATCCAGAATTCCGATAGATGTACGTAAGCACACCGTAGGGAATTCCATGGTGTACAGTTGGCGAGGGCGGAGTCTTTTGACCGGATGGCCAGTCAATTTCTGCCGACGTAATCGTACGAAGGCGCCAAGCATCGTGGCGTTCCGCGACGCATCAGCGGAATCGAAGCAAGGGCACGCCGAGGCCCGTTACATTCCCGTCGAAGGCACGCGGTCCGGTCCCGACGCTGCGCCGATCACAGCCTGCGTCATCGCCCGGGACGGAAGTCCTCAGGGGCACAAGCAAAGCAGTCCGCCCGAGACATCCACGGCCACTTAATGCTGTCACCGCGGCAGATCTGCAAACGAACGTGGTTCGAATCCGACAGACTGTGGCACGTCTTTGGTGATCACGGACCAGGAAGCTCCGGATTCACGAAAGCCAGTAAAATCGGTCGGCTGGTAACGAATCGAAAGGTGAGGTGTCGAGATGGCTTTGCCGGCCTGATTCCATGACTGCATCACAGCCTCGACAGCTCCGGTGGTCAGCAGAGTGCGGTCTGCCGGGTAGGGTTCGGTACCCGTTGTGAATGCGTGCTGAATGGCATGTGACAACGCTTTGAACAGGCAACGGTTGCCCCACGGTCCGTTGAACAGCGCCGTGGCCCTGGGTTGTTTTTCTTTGCGAAGCCGGCAGGCGAAGTTCCAGCGGTCGGCGCTGCTGCCATGTTTCAGCACGGTCGCCTTCAGACCATCGACATAGGTGATGCAGATGGCATAAGAACCGGATGGTCGTGCCGGGGGCGATTCTTTTCCGGTGTCCTTGTGAGCGGGCTTCTTTGCGAAGACACCGGTCGTTGGTTTCGTCTGACGAACAGCAGACATGTCCTGTTCGGCCGCCATGGCGGCGTCCACCAGATCCTGTGACCACCGCCCCGCCCGTTTCGCCTTTTCGAAATCCTGCCCGGTCAACAGCTGGATTTCCGCAATGCCTGTCTCTCCACCGGCACGCGATTCTACAAAGGACTGAAGCACTTCGAAGGCATGAAAGTCGTACGATTCCAGGCCGCCGCCATGAATTGAAACGGCTTCTTCGATTTCAGCGCCTTCGGGAAGCGAGATATCCGGACAACGTTGTGCCAGCGGTACGGAACTGCCGGCGATCAGCGGCAGGCTGTTTCGCCGCGCGGTATCGAACATGGTGCGAGCCCAGTCCCAGCGATACGACAGATGCTTGTCGTTGAACAGCGGGACGTAACGGCCTGATCGCTGCATGACGTCAACCGCTGCGTCGAAGAACCGCTTCCGCGGGTACATGTGTTGTCCGAGTTCGTTGTACGGATAGTCTCCGTGTTCGCCGATCAACAGGACACCGTCGACGGCCAGCTGCTTTCCTTTCAGACAAAGTGCCTCATCAATCGAGCCAAACAGCGGTATTTTGAAACGCCGGGAAACATCCCGCGCCATGTCATCGTCCGGAAACTGATCTGCATAAAACGAAACCACATCAACTCCGGGATCTGTCAGCCGGCCGTTGAAGTAGTACGGTCCCAGAAAGTTCTCCAGAATATTGAAGGCGTGACTGCGGAAACGCAACACCGTGAAAACGGCCGCAATGCGTGGGCGTTCCGTAATGCGCGAGCGCTGCGGTATCCACGCGTCCGCCATCGACGGCCACACGCCCGGGATGACGCTGGCTGCCGCGGCAGCCAAAACATTTCGGCGACGAAGAGAATGCTGCATGACAGTCCGCCGTGGCTGTGGGACAGAAGCTTTGATCGTTGATTCAGGTCTTCTACAACATGGTGCCCCGACACTCCAGCCTCGGCGGCCCGAGCTGCGAACAGTTCGGACCGGATGGATCGAGCAGTGAACAGACCTGCTTCGTGCTGCACCAACAAGCCCAGGCGACCTGATATTAAGTCTTCCGCGGCAAGCTAACCTTTCATGCTCGCTCCGATGATCGAATTGACCCCGTCGTTCCATGTTCAGTCACTGCTGTTTCCCCGGTCTCGAAGATGTATGTCGTCTTCATTTGTCGTCGGCAAATCGAATCAGTTCCACCAGCTGGTGCTTTGCCCGGTGATGACGTACTCGCACCTGCTCCGGCGTCAGGTTGGTCTGTTCTGCGATAACGTCCATGGACGCGCCATCCAGCCACCTCATGCAGACGATCTGATAGCTTTTCGGCGAGACACGTTTCTGCAGCTGAAGAAGCAGATCCCGGACGCTCTCCTGTTCTTCATGGCGACACAGATGATCCAGCGGCTCGGTGTGAAGAGCGGTTTGATCAGGATAGACACGGGACTGGACCTCCCGATTCGTCCGTTCGGACTGCCGTCGGAACTTTCCCATCCGCCGTCTGATGACAACCTGAATCCAGCCGTACAACGATTGACGTTCGGACGCCCGCCGCCATTGCAGTCGTGGAAGTGCCCGGATGATTTCCAGCCACGCAGCCTGTACGGCATCTTCCAGTTCGCCCCGCGGCAGCCCGGATTTCCTGACAACCTGTCGGACGACCGGGTCAAACCGGATGAAGAATTCCTCCCAGCACGCCGTTTCTTCAAACGTCGGTTCACACTGATTGACGCGGGCTGCCAGATAATGCTGCACCGACCGGATCAGGCAATGTGTAAAACGGTCCTGTTGCTCGTCTGAGACACTTTCGACGTTCATCTTTTACGTTCCGCATGAACACTCGGTGCGAGGCCTGCACGTGCGCAGGGAACTCCCGACTGCAAAGCGACGCAACGCAACGAAAACGTGTCAGCTGTTTACCGTAATCGAACGATCTACTTCAGAATAATTCCACCGCCAGCGATCGAATGACGGGGCCGATCATTCTGCAACGTTCGGCTGCAGCGTATCGATGACCAGCACTCTGCCGTCCTGATAACGCACCACAACCGTGCGGCTGTCCGGTGAGACTTCGAGCTTTCGCACCGGTCCCGGAGTGAGCGGAATTTCCAGCACCATGCGCTGGGCTGCCCATCGCCAGCAACGCAGGTAATTGTCTTCTCCGATCGTCATCAGCGTGCGGCCATCCGGCGTGAAGGCCACGTCTTTGGCGCTGATTCCATGGGCGGTGACGGACCAGAGTTCCCGGCCGCTGCCGCGGTCCCACAGTCGCAGGGTCCGTTCTCCGACGGTGACAATCAGGCGGTTGTCGGGAGAAAAATCCTGGCCGTCGACGGTTGATGTATGTCCTTCCAGAATCCGTTCAACGGCTCCCGAGGAAGTGTTGATGAGCAGCGCGTCCCGGCTGACGCCGAACACCAGTGACTTTGCGTCGGGAGAAAATACCAGATCAAGAACGGCGCTGGCCGGAGTTCGTGAAAGCTCCCGCCCTGATTCCAGGTCCACCAGAACGACATAACGGTTCCGTCCATCAGGATTCGCAGGTATATCGCCGGCGTCTGCGGGAACAATTTCTGCCGCCAGTTTCCGACCATCGGGAGAAAGGCTGATCAGACCGATGTCGTCTCCGGCTTTCACCTGCCAGCGTGTGCTGAGATGGCCGCCGTCCGAGGACATGAACCGGACCGTTTTTTCACCTTCCCGGATGAAGGCCATGACGCCGGTATCACGGGCCACGGCAAAGCGAACATGTCTTGACGTCCAGTGATCACGGCCGACCTGGTCGGGCCGCCATTCGGAATCGCGGCGCGAGTACCGCGTGAGCCTGTCGGCTGCGGCAAGAATAGTGCCACCGCGTTCGAACGTCAGCACGCGGGCCGTCCAGTCGGTCAGAAACTGAGTCCCGTTCAGCTTCATGGGCGACCAGAGTGCAATCTTTCCATCCCGGCCTGAGGAGACCAGTTGCTGACCGTCCGCCGTAAACGTCAGTCCGTAGATCCGCCCGGAATGAGCATTCCAGGACAATCTGCGTCGAGTCGGATCAGCGAAAGAATCGATCGACGTTGCTGCTTTTCGTGTTTCAAGAGGGATCAGCGAGATGGCACCACCTCGGTCACCGACCGCCAGCCATGCTCCGTTCGGGGAAAAGGCCAGTGACTGCACGGAATCCTTCAGAATATAAGTTTGCCGCACCCGTTCAGGAGCATCGGCAGGCCGGAGGTTGACGCGACCGGTCAAATGTCCTTCCGCCAGCCATGCACCAACTGCAGAACTGCCCAGACAGGCCACAGTGTTCACACGGTTCGTCGCCTCCGAGTTTCCGTTGACGTACGATACCAGCCGATAGTCGGACAGCTGGTACACAAAAATGACGCCGCCGCGTCCCCCAAGGGCCACACGTCCGGCGGGTGTCACAGTCAGTGTCTCCAGATCCGTCGTTCGCGAATCAAGGACGGCGATGGCGGAACCATCATTGACCGACCAGACCCGGCCATCCGGCTCATCCCCGCAGGAAATGAGAAACTGACCGTTCGGTGAGAACGCAACCTGAAACGCGAGGGCGCCGTGGGCCGGGATCGTCCGGATCAACTGAAGGCTCTGCAGATTCCAGATCCGGACGGTGCCGTCATCACCTGCGGACGCCAGTGTGCTGCCGTCCGGTGAGACGGCCAGGCCGTTCACCTCACTCTGTCCTGACTCCACAGACCGGACCAGTGTTCCGGTGCCCACATCAAAGATCCTGATCACGTCATCGGCACCGCCGCAGACGACCAGGCTGGTTTCCGGGATTCCGCAACACACATACTGTGCCTTGTCCGAATGCAGCAGAGACTGCACGGGAACATTCGCACTGACAGACAGGTAATACCATTCGAAGCTGCGGACATCCTGTTCTGCTGAGTCATTCAGATGCCGGTTCAGTGCTTCATGAGCACGTATCACATCGTTTTCAAGGAAGGCATCCGCGGCGAGTCGCATGTCAGCAGCATACAGCAACTGCCGCATGACCTGTTCAGATTCCAGCGCGTGGTTCCGTTGTTCGTTCGCGATCCGTTCGGCACGCCACGCCCGGTCAGCCTGAAACAGGGCCATCGCTGATCCAACGATCAGCGACACCGACACAAAGGCGGCGGTCAGCAGCAGGATCCGCTGACGGCGATAAAACTTTCTCAGCTGGTAAAGCGGCGAGGGCGGTCGCGCTTCCACGGGCTCGTTTCGAAGATGGCGTTCGACGTCGTCCGCCAGAGCACCAACGGAGTCGTAGCGGCGATTTCGATCCTTTTCCAGGGCCTTCATCACGACCCAGTCCAGGTCTCCTCGCAGTACGCGAGTCAGGCGTGAGACGTCCAGTTTTCGCTGATCCGTGATCGTCTGCAGCACTTCGCCTTTCAGCGTGCTGACCTGAGCACTGGGACGTCTGGGGTCGCTTTCGCAGATGATGTGGCGCAGCTCGTCAAAGGAAGCGGAACGGACGGCGTGTTCGTCGAATGGCGTGGTGCCGGTCAGCAGCCGATACAGCAGCACGCCCAGCGAATAGACGTCTGTCCGCGTGTCCAGCGGCAGTCCGCTCATCTCGGCCTGCTCAGGACTCATGTACATCGGCGTCCCGATCAGATGCCCGTAACTTGTGTACACCGTCTTGTCGGTCAGCTTTTCCGTCAGCGCCTTGGCGACACCAAAATCAATCACCTTGGCGACCGGTCTGCCGTCATGCAGAGTGACCAGCACGTTGGATGGCTTGATATCCCGATGAATGATGCCCCGCTGATGGGCGTGTTGCACAGCGCGGCATACGTCCACGAACAGTTGCAGCCGGTCCTGCAGCGTGAGTCGCTGGCGATCGCAGAATTCGGTAATTCGAACGCCGTGGACCAGTTCCATCACGAAATACGGTAAACCTGACTCAGTGGTGCCCGCATCCAGTACCCGGGCAATGTGCGGATGATCCATCATCGCCAGAGCCTGTCGCTCGGCCTCGAAGCGGGCGATCACTTCCCGGCTGTCCATTCCGGGCTTGATCAGCTTCAATGCCACCTTGCGGCGGATCGGCTGTTCCTGCTCGGCCACGTAAACCAGCCCCATGCCACCAACGCCGATCTGTTCTCTGATCGTGTAGGGGCCGATCACTCGTCCGATCTCATGACGCGTGGTGCAATCTGAAGGAGACCGTTTCTCCGAGGTCTGATCGGGCTCCAGATACTGACCCCGCTCATAGGCCAGAAGCAGCCGACGGACGCCGGACAACAACGCGATATCCTGCCCGCAGGACTTCAGCAGGTACGCCTCCCGTTCTTCCGGCGTGCCTTTCGCCATGGCTTCGAGAAAAATCGATTCTTCTGTGCGAACCATTGCGACGCGTGACCGCGGGAGAATATGTTTCGGACGGACAATGTGGCCCTGTGTTAATGCGATCCGGGAGCACCGAGACGTCTCATCGAAATGCGAAACATGCGTTTTTTTCTGCCTCGGCGGTCGGCCGACGCGTCGTCCGCGGAACTCAGTTCCTGGCTCAGCCATGCTCGTGCGTAAATCCAGTACCGGTTTGCCGTTGCGACTGAAATGTTCAGCACTTCGGCGCACTCCGGCACGGTGAGTCCGGCGAAATACCTTAATTCGACCAGCCGGGCTTTCTCCGGATTGTGTTCGGCAAACCGGGACAGGGCTTCGTCGATCTCAAGCAGATCCGGATTCCTTTCCACATTCGGCTGACAGACTGAATCCCGCTTCAGCGGGCGTAGCTGCAGTATCTTCTGCCGCCGCCGCTTTCGTCTGGCCTGCTCCACCAGAATGCGCCGCATGGCTTCAGCCGCCGCGGCAAAAAAGTGGCCTCTGTTTTGCCAGCAGTCGCTGCGGCCCGACCCGGCCAGACGCAGGTAAGCTTCGTGGACCAGCGCTGTCCCCGTCAGCGTGTGGTCGAGTTCTTCGGCCTGCATTCGGCAGGCCGCCAGGCTTCGCAGTTCCTCATAAACCAGCGGCAGCAGTTGTTCTGACGCGCCCTCCGGATCCGAATCGATCTGCTTCAGTATCTGAGTGATCTCGTGCATCGGTGCCCGCCGGCTGGCTTCTTATTTTTCAGGAATCGCCAACAGAGGCGAACGTTCCAGCGCTGCGCGTCTGCAGGATGGGTCATCAACTGGCGGCGCATCTTCTTCAGCGGCAGAACCAATGTCAATCAGTCGGATGTGACCGGTCGGCCGGACGATGCGGTTTCGCTGGGCACGATGCGGCACCAAACACTGCTGGTGACACCTGGCCAGGCGCTGACGTATTCCGTTTCGGCGAACAATCCCGCCGGCGTGGCAACCAATGAGTTGACGACCATCGCGTACGACCGGGACGGCGACGGTTCTGTTGTCACCACCCGTGAGCCGAGTGCCGTAAGGCACCGGGCCGTTCACCGGGTGGTTTCCATGTGCGACGTTCGATACATGAGAGCGGCCGCCCCGAGGCCCGGCCGCTGACGCGTCGCGGCTCACGAGACTGTAACCCCGGCCGTCGACTGTGTGCTGCGGGTTGGTTGACGGACGCGGGGCAGAGGTCTTAGTCTGCGTTCCTGAAACGCGACCCCAAACCTGCGGATGCCGACTATGTCTCGACAATTTCTGTGCTTTGTCATTCTGCTGTTGCTGGCTGGAATTCCTGACGGGCGGCTGCCCATTCTGGCTGCCGCGGATCGCCCCAATATTCTGTTCATCTTTTCCGACGACCATGCGCCGCAGGCCATCGGCGCGTACGGTTCAAAAATCAACAAAACGCCGAATCTCGACCGGATCGCAGTCGAAGGCGCTGTTTATCGGAATTCGTTCTGTGCCAACTCCATCTGTGGTCCTTCCCGCGCGTGCATCCTGACGGGGAAGCACAGCCACCTGAACGGATTTCTGCGAAACGGCAACAGATTTGACGGCACGCAGACCACCTTTCCCCGACTGATGCAGCAGGTCGGCTATCAGACGGCGCTTGTGGGCAAGTGGCACCTGTCGTCCGACCCGATGGGATTCGATTACTGGGAAGTGCTGCCCGGCCAGGGCAGCTACTACAATCCGGATCTGATTCAGATGGACAACAGCCGGAAGCGATATCAGGGCTACTGCACCGACATCATCACGGATCTTAGTCTCAACTGGCTGAAGGAACAGCGCGACCCGGACAAGCCCTTTATCATGATGTGTCAGCACAAGGCGCCTCATCGAAACTGGTCGCCTCCACCACGTCATTTCTCACTGTACAAGGACGAAGACATTCCTGAACCGGCCACGCTGTTTGATGACTATGCGGGCCGGACGTCGCTGTTGAAACAGAACGAAATGTCTATTCGCGATCATTTCTTCTGGGCTCACGACATGAAGTTTCATGGAGACGTCCTGTTTCCCGAACACTTCAACGGGGGAATCCGAAACGCCGAATATGCGCGCATGACGGATGAGCAGAAGGCGGTCTGGGATGCTCAGTACGAACCGGAAAATGAAGACTTCATCCGGCGAATGAAGGCCGGTGAACTGTCGGACCGGGAAGTGATCAGCTGGAAATACCAGCGTTACATCAAAGACTATCTGCGCTGTATTCAGGCTGTTGATGACGGTGTCGGACGGATGCTGGATTATCTGGATGAATCGGGACTCGCAGAAAATACGGTTGTGATCTACAGCTCTGATCAGGGCTTTTACCTGGGCGAACACGGCTGGTACGACAAACGCTGGATGTTTGAAGAATCGCTGAAGATGCCGTTTCTGATTCGCTGGCCGGGCATGATTAAACCGGGTACCGATGCGCCGGCCCTGATTCAGAACATCGACTACGGCCCGACGTTTCTGGACATTGCCGGCGCTGATGTGCCGGCCGAAATGCAGGGCCGCAGCATGATTGACGTCTTCAGAAACGGCGGTCGGCCCACCGCCAGCTGGCGAGATGCGATCTACTACGCCTATTACGAGAACGCGGCTGTGCACAATGTTCCGGTCCACGACGGCGTGCGGACGGATCGTTACAAGCTGATGTTTTTTCCTCGAACACGCGAATGGAATCTGTTCGATCTGCATGACGATCCGGAAGAAATGAAGAGCGTCCATGACAATCCCGAGTACGCTCAGATTCTGGAGGGCATGAAGAAACGGTACCGCGATCTGCAGAACTTTTACGACGTCAACACGGCCGTGATTCCGGCGACACGCGGTGATGAAAAAGGCTGGCAGCAACGTGATCGACAGCTGACGGCCAATGCAAAGAAAGGCGATGTCGACCTCGCGTTCATCGGTGATTCGATCACGCAGGGCTGGGAAGGTCGCGGCAAGGATGTCTGGCAGAAGTTCTACGGGGATCGAAAGGCCATCAATCTGGGAATCGGCGGAGACCGCACAGAACATGTGATCTGGCGTCTGACGCACGGCAACCTGAGCAATATCAAGCCGAAGGTGGCGGTGTTGATGATCGGCACCAACAACACCGGACACTTTGATCAGGAACCCGAGCAGGTGGCCGCGGGCGTGAAACGCATTCTGGAAATTCTGGAACAACGCTCACCAAAAACCAAAGTCCTGCTGCTCGGCATTTTTCCACGAGGCAGAACGCCTTTCGACCTGAAACGCCTGAACAATGTCGCCATCAATCAGCGAATCCGTCGCTTTGCCGACGGTAACCGCGTCCACTATGCCGACATCGGTGATGTGTTTCTGGAAGAAGACGGCAGCCTGCCGGACACCATCATGCCGGACGCTCTGCACCTGAGTGAGGAAGGCTACGAACGCTGGGCCGAGACGATCGAACCACTGCTGAAGCAACTGGGCGTGTAGCGTCTGGATACCGTCGGATCACCGGATGCAGCCGGCCATGATCGAACCGCGGCATTTCAGATGTCGCGGTTCGTCGGTACGGTCGCTGCCGCTTATGTAATGGTGAAGATCGAATTGCTGAGGCTGCCTGTGCTGTCGGCGAATGAATCTGCTTCGACTCCGATGGATCTCAGAATGCTGAGAAACATATTGGACATCCGCGTTTCACCGTTCCGCCAGTAGGTTCCATGCCGGAGCCCCATGTTGGCACCGCCTGCGATCAGCGTCGGCAGGTTTTTCGGATAGTGTGTGGTGCTGGCACCGCTGCCGTAAAGCACGATGCTGTTGTCCAGCACACTGCCGCTGACATCACGGTATTGCTGCAGTCGACTGAAGAAGTAGCTCAGCTGCTGGCTCAGAAACAGGTCGTACCGGGCGAAATCAAGCTGGCCGTCCCGGTCACCGGCGTGTGACAGCTGATGATGAGTTCGGCTAAGACCCAGCTTCAGCGGAAATGTGTCGCTGATGCCCATGCCATCTTCGCGATTCAGCATGAAAGCGACCGATCGGGTGATGTCGGCATCGAAGGCCAGCGCGATCAGATCAAACATGTTGCGATAATATTCGTGCGGTTCGCCTTCCGGAGTCGCGTCCAGATTCAGGTGAGAATGGTCCTGCGCCTTCAGCGGCACGTCGACCCATTTTTCTGAGGCAATCAGCCGCGATTCCACTTCGTTCAGCGACGTCATGTACTGATCCATTCTGTCCCGATCCGACTGCCCCAGCCGATTGCTGAGCGAACGAGCACTTTCCAGCACGGCGTCGACGAGTTTGATGCGTCGCCTGAGCTGCTGCCGCTGACTTTCCAGAGACGCCCGGTCCGCCCGAAACAGGCGGTCGAAGATGCGTCGCGGATTGTTTTCCGCCGGAACAGGTTTGCCTTCCAGATTGTACGAAATGGTCCCGGTGCGCGACAGAAAACCGACACCGGCGTCGATCGACAGCACCAGCGACGGCTGCCGACAGTACTGACGGGTGTGCAGAGCAACGATCTGGTCAAGGCCGACGGAATTGTAGACGTCTCGACCAGGATCGTGCAGCGGAGCTCCGGTGAGCCACATATCTGAGCACGTATGCGGGTCTGCTTTGGGACCACTGGGATGATACAGGCCTCCCAGAAAGCTCAGGTGCTGTCGAAACGGCTGCAGCGGCATCGTCGATGCACCAAATTCAAAGTCACTGCCTTCGGTAGTCGGAAACCAGCTCCAGTCGGTGATCTCGTTTTCCGGCTTCGGCAGCGACATCCCGTTGGCGGTGTACAGCGCACAGAACCGGCGCGGAATCTGTCCGGCGACTTCCTGGCCCATGGCCTCCAGAACCGGAAGGGCCAGTGTCGCCCCGGCGGTGCCACGAATAAATGCTCGACGATCAAGTCTGGGTGGGTTCGGCATGAGGTCTGGTCGCGGTAAGGAATTGTTGTCGGAGGAAAATGGCCGTGGGCGGGAAGGTTGTGGCGAACGCAGTTCAGACGGCCGTTCTACTTTTTCAGAAACAGCTCGCTTTCCACAACAAGGCGAACCATGTCCTGCATCCGATAGCCGCGGGACTTCAATTGTAACCCTCGGGCTCGCAGCATCTCAACCTCATTATACGTCAGGGTGTCGCCCACCGCATAACTGGCCAGATGCTTCAGAAAGCTGAAGGCGACCTGGTCGATCCGATCGCTCGCGAGATAATGCCTCAGTTCCTGCAGATCGCTGACTTTTGTTCCGTCCGGCAGCGTGGACGTCGCGTCCACAGGCAGGTTCTTCAGCCGTCCGCCGGCATCAAACTGTTCAAAGGGCACGCCCCAGGGGTCAATACCTTCATGGCACTTCACGCAGCCCTTCTGATTCCGGTGTCGTTCCAGCCGTTCCCGCAGGGATAGTGCCGTCGTGTCTTCATCCAGGGCGGGAACATTCGGCGGCGGATCCGCCGGAGGTTCCGCGATGATCCTGCGTGCCAGCCAGGCACCTCGTTTCACCGGGTTGGATTCGCGACCATCTGACAGGCCGGCCAGGATGCCGGCCTGAGTCAGCAGCCCGCCAAGGCTGGGGTTGTCATGTGGCAGACGGACAAACTCAAAACCGTTTTCAGTCCGGTCAGCCATGTCGTAGTACGCGGCCACCACTTCATTGGCCAGCAGAAAATCCGACTGCACCAGATTGTGCGCCGGCAGGTTGTTTCGAATCAGGTGCTGCAGATAGCGAACGGGTTCACGCCGCAGTTCTCGTTTCGTTTCCCGGGTCAGTCGGGGATACAAATCTCGGTCAGATTCAACCACATCAAGCTTGTCCAGCGAAAGCCACTGTGATGTAAACTCAGCCGCAAACTGTTCAAAACGCGGGTCTTCGATCAGACGTTTTGTTTCCGCGGCCAGCGATTCGCGAAGCTGTCCCTTGGCGGCCAGCGACAGCAGGCGATCATCGGGACGCGTGTTCCACAGAAAGTAGGACAGTTTCGATGCGAGTTCGTCGTCTGACAGATCTTCCGGTTCCGGTGTGTGGCTGTGTTCAATCAAGAACAGAAACTGAGGCGACGTGAGCACGACCACCAGCGCATCCCGGATACTCTGACGGAAATCACCGGTGGCTGTCAGAGAATCCCGCCACACGTCCAGCAGCGACGTCAGTTCTGCGGCGGTGACCGGTCGACGGAAGGCGCGTTCGGCAAACGAACCGATCACATCGCGAGCGTATTCTTCAGATTCATGATTGTGGTCGGATTCGATAAAGATGCTGTGGTGCGTCTTCGGCGGCCAGGTCTCGTAGTAAGGCCCTTCGAATTCAACGGACCGGATCAGCAGGCGTGGCATATCGCGTCCGTCGGTATATTCGCTCCGCACACCGATTTCGCGGATGCCGGCAAGATAGTTATCGTTGTCTTTCTGCACGTCCGGGCTGGCGAAATTATTGATATCACCCCTGAAGATGAAGTCACTGAGCTGAGACGACGCCACCGTCTGCGGCATTTCGACCTGGCTGAGCGTGCTGCCACAGTCACGTCGCAGCCCGATGTGCACGCCTACTCGCGGTTGGCGTCGTTCAAATGTCAGAAAGCGGTCGGCCAGGTTGGCTGTTTCGGGCAGTCGCGTGAGAGCGACGGTGGTGACCGGAGTCGGGCCGCCATCCTGGACGTGAACCTTCAGCGGCCCCGCCGGAAGTCGCACCACCAGGAACGCCGGCTGCTGCAGCGAGCCGGAAAATTCACGGTCTCCCAGCTGGATCAACAGTGGCCGTGGTTTTTTCGGTTCCGGAGCATCTTCGACTGAGTCGACGTGCACGCTGACCTGATAGATACCAGCGGAAACGATTTCCGCGATCTGCGGTTCCGTCGGATTCTGCACCGTCACCGCGTCGGCATTCGCCTTCAGCTTCGCTTCCTGCCCGCGGTCGAGCAGCAGACCGTCGTTGTACTTTGCGGCTCGAACCGTAATGCGAAAATTTCCGTGAGTCGGCAGTTCGCGGACGGATATTTTGAAGTTGGCATGCGGTCCGTAGGTGCTTTCGGTGCCGAACAGTTCGGCACTGGGAATGGCGGGGCGCAGCAGCAGTCCGCCAGGAACGGTTTCGTAGGCGTTTCCTTTGGGATAGCCTTTCTTGCCTCGCATGCACGCAAACACAGCGTGATAGATGCTGTCGTAGTCTCGCCAGCCGCGGACCGTGGCGTTGCCCTGATAACCTTCGTGAAAACGATACTTTGTCCGCATCTGAGACGGATGAAAGTCGAAGGTCTTCGACGGCACCGGCTGAGACACGATGAAGTCGGCATTGGGCAGCAGATGATTGTTGGCGCCCAGAATCAGTTTTTCCGGAAACGGTTCGGGGTTGATGTTCCTGCCCAGATCGACGCGAAAGGTCTGGATGGCGGGCCTCGAATCAGGATCAACGATACACCGATCCAGAGCCTGTTCGGCGATGCTGAAATAGGCTTCGACCTGCAGCGGAGACAGCACCATCGCCTGCGAGTTATTGGTGAAACCATCTTTGGAAACCGCGTCGGGCGGCAGCACGTCTGTCAGATCTTCTTCCAGCCCCAGCAGGTCGCGGAGCGTATTTCGATACTGCGAGACCGTCAGCCGCCGGACCGAGCCGTGGTTTTCCGTCGGCCTGGTACGAGCGACATGCAGCGCCTGGTCGATCCACTGCAGCAGCTGCTCACGCTGTTGCGGTGTGGGCTGAGTTTCATCTTCCGGCGGCATGGCCAGCTCGGCAATCTGTTTCCGGATCCCCATCCACAGACGCAGATGTCGATCCGGCAGACTGTCGTCCAGCACATCGATCCGAATGCCGGATTCGGCGTGGTCGGCGCCGTGGCAGTCGATGCAGAACTTCTTCAGCAGCGGGGCGACCGTCTTCCGGAACTGCGATGCCAGAACAGCGTCATCTATTTTATGAGTCGCCACATCCGTCGGTGATTGTGCACAAATCGGGGCACCGTTCACCGTGATGAGCAGAATCAGGGTCAGGATCATCGATCGGATCGGGAAAAAACGCATGAGTCAGCTTCAGAGCAGGAGTCATATTGCGGCTGGCAGAGCGTTGTATTCTTGAGCCTTGAGACGGGTTAAGCCAGCGTGAATCGCGGCTGTTGAAAAAAGTGCACGCGGGTCGGGCCAGCGAAGCGATCACCTTGCCGGGGGATTCAAGGCCCGGCCTGGTGGGCCGCCGCCGGGATCGGTTGAGGATCGAGCGGAGCCAGCGTGAGTTCTTCGATCAGGAACCGGGCCTGATTATTCGTGCCGAGAAACAGAAAAGGGTCGGCAGGGGCGCGCCAGCCCTGCCCGACTGTCAGGCGACCGTAATCGCCCTGCCAGTCGATGACCGTACGGCCACTCATTGCGATTTCGATGGTCTTGCCGTTGACGATGAAGCTTAGCTGTTCTGTCCGGTCCGGTTCTATAAACTCATTTTCGACAACACCGACCATGCGATCGTTTTCCACACCAATGCCCCAGACACCTTTGCGGTCGATCAGCACGAAGCAATGATGGTCTCGCAGCACCAGACCGACAATCAGCGGACCGGTCCCGCTGATTCGCTTCACGGTCATGGACAGGCGATAGGTGTCCGGGACAGCGTGCGGGATGATCAGCGTGGTGGCAGAGTCCGGTCCCGTGAGCAGGCCGCGATCGTCGCTGGCCCACGAGGCGCCGTTGGCGGTGTGGGCTTCGGGATCAATCACCTGCAACAGGTCGGCCGGCCAGGAAATCGGGGCGACCGGTGCCGGCGTGTCACGAGTTTGTTGCGATGCTGTGTCGTCAGACCTGTACCTCCAGAAGCCCGCGGGCAGCAGACCTGAAACAAGAAGAAAGATCGCCAGCGTGACTGCCCGGCGGTGGCGGCGCCGCCCGTGCGGCGGCGCCGGAATCAGGTTGATCGTGGACGTCAGTGAACGCGGCGCCTCCGGCGTATCAGATTCGTCGATATCGATTCGATTCACTTCCTGAATCAGTATCGAGGCATCGCGGCAGCGTTTTGTCGGATCCTTCTCAAGCAACCACTCAAACAAACGCTGCACGGACGGTGTGACTTCCGGACGGACGGTACTGAGATCCGGGATCGGGTCCAGGCGGTGCTTCATCGCTCGGGTCACGTAATCCTGCCCCGAGTACGGAGGCCGACCGGTGAGCAGATAATGGAGCGTGCATCCGAGGCTGTAAAAATCTGCCGACGGTCCGGCCGATGTCGCGTCCTGAAACTGCTCCGGTGCCATGTAGTCGACCGTGCCAAGCACCTGGCCGGACGATGTGATAATGGAGGCGGTGGCATCTGAATCGTCGTCTCTCGGCTGCCGAGTCAGCGACGCCAGCCCCATATCCAGCACCTTGATCTCATTGTTGTCGCGGCAGAACAGGACGTTGCTGGGCTTGATATCGCGATGAATTACACCTTTTCGGTGAGCATACTGCAGCGCGTCGGCGATCTGACAGACAATGTTCAGCGTCTGAGTAACAGACAGCCTGCCGTCCTTCTTCACGAGGTCGCGGAGCGTCAGGCCGGAGACATACTCCATGACCAGATACCACGCGCCGTCGCGTTCACCGGCGTCCAGCGCCCGGACAATGCGCGGGTGATCCAGCTTTGCCGCCGCCTCCACTTCGCGTCTGAAACGGGCCACCGCGTCTCCGGTGTAGTTGGTGGGGGGCAGCATGAACTTGATGGCCACTTCCCGCTTCATCAGCTGGTGACGCGCGCGAAAGATCTGTCCCATCCCGCCGCGACCCACCCGGTCCATCAGCACGTATGTGCCGATCACCAGCCGATCCGTCTGGCCAGCCTGAATCTCCTGAGTCTGATAGTCAGTCAGCAGAGATCGCCGCCTGAGTTCTGCAAGAAAGCTCTGCGTCCCCGTGTCCGGATCGCCGGTCGCGGTGGAAGATCGCACCGCCTCCACGTCGTCACGAGATATGACTCCTGCGTCCTGCAGGACCTGAATCAGCTGATCAAGACGCATAGTCCGCGTCTTCCTTTCTGCCGCTCTGCCCCGCCGGTATGTCCGACACGTCCCCGGTGGCATCGTAGAACGCATCAAAGGCCGGGCTTCCGTCGTCGTCTCGGCACATTCCGTGCAGCACACTTCCGTCCGGGAGAGTCTCTGGAAGGCAGGGGAACAGACTGCTGTCCTGCATCGGGCTGCCGTCCCACCCGCTGCCCACGCCCGTTTCACCGGATGTCGGAGGCCTGATCTGATCCTGTCGGAAGTCCTGGTGCAGGTCTTCCGGTTCCTGAAAGTATTCCCGTGGATCAAAGCGTGTCTGGTCAAACAGCAGTGCGGCCGAAGCCAGCTGTTCATATTCGATCGTGAGGGCGGCCCAGGGCCAGGCTTCATACTGTCGGTTGCACAGCTGTTCGCGCTCCGCCAGCATGGCGTCCAGATCGACCGGAACCCGACGCCGGGCATAGCTTGCCTTCAGCTGTTCGGAGTCCCTGCGAATCCGGACCAGCAGCGGTGGCGTGGGCATTTCGGCGAAGATGGGAAGCCAGTATCTGAGTGTCCAGATGAATCTTGGGTCCTTCAGTGCCCACGGCCCGGGTCGCTGGCGCAGACATGCGGCAGCCTGGCGTGGCAGCCCGAATTTTGTGATGGCCGTCTGATTCAGGCGGCGCACAGACGGGCTTTCAGCATAGCGCTGGTCTGCATCACCGGGCTCCCAGCCCATGCGGTGCAGCATTTTTGTAAGCACTGTGGTGCCGGAATGTCCCACGCCGAGAACGATCACGTTCGGCTTCTGCGGAAGGGGATCGTCAATCGGCTGCGGCGCGATCCGGACGCACCGGCGCAGGCCATGACGCTTCAGGTAGGTCTGAAACATATCCGCCGCGCGAGACCGATGCCTGCGGTACTCCGCACTTCGCTGATCCGGTACGTGGTAGAACACGGATTCAAGACAACAGGCGACTCGCCACCGGGCCGCCTTTCGCACCTCGTTGAAATACGGAGCATGCTCACCTACCTTCAGAGACTCGTCCCAGGCGTGGTCGACCAGCATGTCTTTCCGGAAAAGAGCGAAGTTCCAGATCATGTGACAGATGCGGTACGATGTTCCGCTGCTCGTGATTCGCTGTCGATGATTCGACTGACGAACGGTCAGTGTGTCCCGAAATTCTTCAAGGTCCATGGAGTAGGCAATCTTCTGCCCGCTCGGTGAAAGCATCGTGCCTCCGACGGTACCTACTTCCGGATCGTGGTTCAGAACATCGATCAGCGGTTCGATTCGAGTTTCCGGCAGAAACAGAAAGTCTTCTTCCAGCAACATCAGCAGATCCGTCCGCAGTTCACGCTTCAGCGCGTTTCTGGCAGCGGACAGTCCGCAGTCGAAGGGCAGCTCCAGCACACGGACGTTCTTCGGCAGCAGCGCGCGCTGTCGGCCATTGTCGGCGACGATGATTGACGCCATCGGATAGTTGCGCAGAATCGAGTGCACCAGCTGCCGGAGCAGAAGTGGCCGCTCAAAGGCGGTGATCCCGAACGTCACGTCGCGAAGAGTCAGTGTTTTCCGCACAATCCGGAGCTCCGGTCTGGGCGATGGAGAATCAAACCTCAATGCTGATTTGACATGACCTACAACAATCAGAAACGTCCCGGTCCGGGCGGGGATCAGCAACTAACCTAAGTGTAGAGAATTGCGAGCGAAATAAAACGATTTCCTGATCAATGGCCGCCGTTGGCTGAACCCGGGCACCGTTGCGATGGTTCATAGACGGCACACCGCTGGCTGGATTGCCGAGTCAGCACCTGAGACGATGTGGCTGACCACATCTGCCGGAAACGAAGCGGCAGGTAATTTCACGCTGTTGTTCTGTTCACACCCGCATGACAGACAGACTGTTCAATGGCAGCCCGTCTCTTCTTCTATCTGAAACGCTCACCATCCTTGCCACCAAAAATCTCGCAAACGCCGCGCGTTCTTTCTGTCATTTCACCAATGACCCAGCTGAACACGCCGTACCCGTCAACCGCCTATCTGACCGGCTTTCTGCGGTCACGCGGTGTGCATGCGGTTCAGGAAGATCTGGCACTGGCGCTGGTGCTGAAGCTGCTGTCGTCGAACGGTCTGAAGCAGATTCGGAACCGAGTGGAAGCCGCTACCGACAGGAAGCGATCTCCCGTGCTGAGCAGTTTCTGCGAACAGGCCGAGCAGTATCTGGCGACGATCGATCGCGTGATCGCCTTTCTGCAGGGACGTGATTCCACGCTGGCCCATCGAATCAACAACCGCACCTACCTGCCGGAAGGACCTCGGTTTGACTCGCTGGACGGTTACCTGAGCGAGACCGACAACGAAGAAGAAGGTGACGATTCGCTGAACTGGGCATTCGGGGCGCTGGGCGTTCAGGATCGAGCCCGACACTATGCCACGTTGTATCTGAGTGACCTGGCCGACGTGGTGCGGGAAGCGATTGACTCGCGGTTCGAATTCGTTCGGTATGCCGAATCGCTGGCGGCCAGTCAGCCAACCTTTAATCCTCTGGCGGACGCGCTGGACGCCCCGCTGAATCTGGTAGACGATACTTTGCGCGAACTTACACAGGTTGCGATCGACCGGCATCAGCCGGATCTTGTGCTGGTGTCTGTGCCTTTTCCCGGCTGCGTGTATGCGGCCTTTCGTATCGCACAGGCCATCAAGGCACAGCAACCTTCTGTGGTCACAGCTCTGGGCGGCGGTTTCGTGAATACGGAACTGCGCGAACTTTCTGATCCGCGGGTCTTCGACTATTTCGATTACGTGACGCTGGATGACGGCGAGCGGCCGCTGCTGGCACTGCTGGAACACCTGAGCGGCGACCGTCCCTGCGACCAGCTGGTCCGCACCTTCGTACGCACGACGGCCGGTCAGGATCAGTCGGCGGCTGTGGTGTATGTCAATCACCCGGAACCCGATGTCCCCTTTGCCGAAGTCGGCACTCCAACATGGGACGGGCTGCCCATTGATCGGTATCTGTCCACTCTGGATATGCTGAACCCCATGCATCGGCTCTGGTCTGACGGTCGCTGGAACAAGCTGACGGTGGCGCACGGCTGTTACTGGAAAAAGTGCAGCTTCTGCGATGTGACGCTGGACTACATCGGCCGCTACGACGGGGTCGCTGCCACGACCCTGGTCGACCGGATTGAAGCGATCGTGCAGGAAACCGGTCAGACAGGTTTTCATTTTGTGGACGAAGCCGCTCCTCCCAAAGCACTGAAAGCCATGGCTGATGAGCTTCTTCGCCGTAAGGTGACCATTTCGTGGTGGGGCAACATCCGGTTTGAAAAATCGTTTACTCCGGACTTGTGCGAGCTTCTGGCCGACAGCGGCTGCATCGCGATTTCCGGTGGACTGGAAGTCGCTTCAGATCGCCTGCTGAAGCTGATGAAGAAGGGAGTATCGGTCGAACAGGTGGCGCGCGTGACCAAAGCGTTCAGTGATGCCGGCATTCTGGTGCACGCCTACCTGATGTACGGCTTTCCGACTCAGACCGTACACGACACGGTGGACGCTCTGGAGTATGTGCGACAGCTGTTTATCGAAGGCTGCATTCAGTCCGGATTCTTTCATCGTTTCACCTGCACGGTTCATTCTCCGGTGGGGCGGCATCCGGAAGAATACGGCATTCGGCTGATTCCCCTGCCGCCGGTGACGTTTGCGAAGAATGATATCGGATTCATCGATCCCACCGGCGTGGATCATGATTCACTGGGAGTGGCCCTGAACAAAGCGTTGTACAACTTCATGCACGGTGTCTGTCTGGACGATGATGTCCGCAGCTGGTTTGATCGAAAGGTACCGCGGTCGCGGGTCCCCGAAGATTACATTGCTCGGGCACTGAGCCGACCACCGGCGGCCGCTGATTTCTGAAACAGGGCTGTCGGAAGCGGTCCGGGGACGTGTCCATGCCCAGCGCCGTGCCGCAGAAGTTTATTTGTTTTCGCCGAATCACACGGCAGCCAGTTTCGGCACAGTAGCCACAGCGATGGCAAGGCACCGTTGATCATTCGATTCAGGCACTATGAACTTAAACTCAGAAATCCGGGACGTCATTGTAGTAGGAGGCGGCGCGGCCGGGCTGATGACGGCGGCCAGCGCCGGGGCACGCGGAAAACGTGTTCTGGTGCTGGAAAAGAACCGAAAGCTGGGCGTCAAGATTCTGATGTCCGGCGGAACTCGCTGTAACATCACGCACCATTGCGATGCCCGCGGAATTGCCGAGGCCTTCGGACGGCAGGGAAAGTTTCTGCGTTCGGCCCTGGCCACGCTGTCGCCTCAGGATGTGATCCGAAAGATTGAGGCACTGGGCGTGGCGACCAGGGTGGAAGCGACGGGAAAGATCTTTCCGGTTTCAAACCGAGCCATCGACGTTCGCGACGCCCTGGTCAGACTCGCGGTCGACGCCGGTGCAACCGTCCTGGCAGAACAGCCGGTCCGCCGCATCGATTATTCTGGTCCGAACACAGAACGCGTGGCCGCCGACGAGGCTGAGGCAGCGTCCGCACCACAGTTTCGGGTACAGACCGACCACCAGCAATTTCTGTCGCGCAGCCTGGTGATCACCACCGGTGGCCGGTCCTATCCCGGCTGCGGTACCACGGGCGACGGCTATGCGTGGGCGGAGAGTTTTGGTCACTCGGTGGTTCGCACAGTCCCGGCACTGACTCCCGTAGTCTGTCACCAGAACTGGATCCATGCTCTGCGAGGAATTACCGTCGAAGATGTCGAGCTGTCTGTCTGGCCTGTGTCGCCAAAACCCGGCCAACGCAGGCTGAAGCCTCTTGGTGTGGATCGTGGCCCGCTGCTGCTGACGCACTTCGGGTTCTCGGGCCCGACCGTCATGAATCTCAGCCGCCTTGTTGCTCAGGCGGACGCTGCCGCAGACACAGAATCGTCTGCTTCAGAACAGCTGTCTCTGCGGTGTGATTTCCTTCCGACGGTGACGGACCTGCAGCTGGCTGATGAATTCGGTCGTCGTCGGAAAAACGCCGGGCGACATCCGGTCGGGCAGTTGCTGTCGGAGTATTTTCCGCGCCGACTGGCCGAGGCGCTGCTGGATCGCGCCGGTATCGCCGCCACGCAGAAGAACGCCGAACTTTCGAAACAGCAGACGCGCGCCTTGATCGATGTGCTGAAACGGAACAACTTTCCGATACACGGCACGCTGGGATATAAGAAGGCAGAAGTCACAGCCGGCGGCGTAAATCTGAAGGAAGTGGACAGCCGCAATATGCAGAGCAAACTGTGCCGCGGACTGTTTTTTGCGGGAGAGATCCTGGATCTGGACGGTCCCATCGGCGGCTTCAACTTTCAGGCCGCGTTCAGCACCGGCTGGCTGGCCGGACAGCACGTGTAGCGGCACTCCGCAGACTTCTGCCGTCCGACTGCCCGCTGCTGATTCGGGTGCGGCCCGGAACGGCCCGCTGCTGATTCGGGTACGGCGGACATTCCTGTCCGCCGGCTGTTCGGACAGGAATGTCCGAACTACGATGTTCGGCGGGCTATGGAGCGGAAGGTGAAGGTGCTGCTGGTGTTCGGACCGGAATGTCCGAACTACGAACTACGTTTGTTGTGGCAGCGTCGAGAAGGCGATTTGTTCGGATCGTTGCCGCTGGTCAGGCCAGTCGGTCGGTGGCGACGTGGTACTGAGGGTCCTCTGAGACGTTGATTTCGACCAGATCACCGGCGTCATTCAGCAGTTTACGGCATTCCGGACTCAGGTGAGTCAGGTGCAGCCGCTTGCCGCACGCCTGATACTTGTCGGCCAGCCAGTTGATGGCTTCCAGTCCGGACTGGTCGTAGACCCTTGAGTAGTAAAAATCGATGACGACGTCAGCCGGGTCGCCGTTCACATCAAACATGTCCTTGAAGGACGAAACCGAGGCAAAGAACAAAGGTCCGTGCAGCTGATAAATACGACTGCCGAATTCGTTGTACTTCACGTCAGCTCCGATATGAGTGGCGTGCTGCCAGGCAAAAACCAGCGCTGATACGATCACGCCCAGAATCACGGCCGACGCAAGGTCATGCATCACGACCGTATAGCCGGCCACCAGCACCATAATCATGACGTCACTGCTCGGCATGCGCCGAAACATTTTCAGTGATGCCCACTCAAACGTGCCGATCACCACCATGAACATCACGCCCAACAGCGCGGCCATCGGAATCTGTTCGATCCAGGGAGCCAGAAACAGCACGAACAACAACAGGCACACAGCCGCTGTGACCCCTGACAGTCGTCCTCGACCGCCTGAGTTCACGTTGATCAGCGACTGTCCGATCATCGCACAACCGCCCATCCCGCCGAACAGCCCACAGGTCAGATTGGCGATGCCCTGACCAATGCATTCGCGATTGCCCTTGCCACGCGTCTCGGTGATTTCATCAATCAGCGTCAGCGTCATCAGCGATTCAATCAGGCCCACGCCGCACAGCACAATCGCGAACGGAAAGATGATTCGCAGCGTGTCCCAGTTCATCGGCACGACTTCATACTGCAGAAAGAACAGCTGGGGCAGTCCGCCACTGATGCCGGCTGCCGCAGCGTCTTTGTCGGTACTGACGGCAGCCGTGTCGACGCCAGCTGTGTCAGTGGCTGCTGTGTCAGTGGCTGAGACGTTCGCCGCAGAAGGTTCCATGGCCTGATTCAGCGATGCGATTCTGGGATCCGTATTTTCAGCAGCCAGCGAGCTGGTACGCAGCATGTCGCCGACTGTGGCCAGAACGTGGTCGCACCCCGGTACCTGGACAGTCCGATTGATTCCGGCTGAAACCAGGGTGACGGTCAGAATCGCAGCCAGCGAGGCCGGTACAGCCCGCGTCAGCCGCGGCAGCAGCCAGATGATTGCCATCGTGATCAGGACCATCAGCAGCATCAGTCCCAGCGGTTGCCCCGACAGAAAGACCAGCCGTCCGTCCGGTGACAACGTTTTGAAGCTGGACAGCTGAGCCATTCCGATCACGATCGCCAGACCGTTGACGAATCCCAGCATAACCGGGTGAGGCACCATGCGGATCAGCTTGCCGAGACGTCCGAGTCCGATCGCGATCTGCAGCAGTCCGCACAGGATCACGGTAGGAAACAGGTATTCAATGCCGTGCTCAGCCACCAGCGCGACAATGACCACGGCCATGGCTCCGGTAGCACCTGAAATCATTCCGGGCCGACCGCCGAGCACCGCTGTGATCAGACCCAGAAAGAATGCCGAATACAGTCCGATCAGCGGTGAAACACCGGCGACAAAGGCAAACGCAATTGCCTCGGGAACAAGGGCCAGAGCCACGGTCAGCCCTGAAAGAACATCGTCTTTGACGGATCCTGACCGGGGACGAAAAAAATCAAGCATGCAGATCCCAAACGGAAATTCCCCCTCGTCAGCGAGCGGGACACGGCGATTCAAGCGTCGCCGGTCGTGTGGAATCCCACAGTGTCGACCGGGCAGAAACCGCCGAAAAAAACACAGACTCAAGGTACGCGTCAGACGCCGTACCCACACCATGCATGCTGGTAGAAATGCATGCACTCGCCTGCCGCCGCGGAAGGCTGTGTTCCGCTGACGGGGAGGCGGAAATATACTACGACGACGTCCCCGGTCAACGAATGTTTTCCAACACCGTCTGTTTACTCAAAAGGGATAAAATTTCGACTTTGTCTGCGAATTCATATCCGGACCGGACCTGATTGCCGGCCCGATGGTTCGTCGACTGCATGGCAGGCGTTTCGGGCGGGGCTTAACGGCGATCAGCCGGCAGGTCAGCTGGGGATATCCACGTCAAATCGTCCCACCAGCCCGTGTCGTTTGCCTGAGCCGGTCCAGGAGTGGTGCGACCGTTCTTGACGATGTTGGTCAGCGATTCCTGAAGAGTCCTGACAAGTTCGGGGTGCTGGTCCACCACATTCTGTGTTTCGCCCGGGTCCGTGGCCAGATCGTAGAGCTCCGATGTCAGCTTTCTGTGTGGCAGGATCAGCTTCCATGTTCCGTCCGTGACGGCAAACCGGCCGCTGGCGCCATGATTGATCAGCGGGAGTCGCTCGTGGTCCGACGCCGGATCCCGCAGCACGGCCGCAAAGCTCTGACTGTCCTCACCCGCATCCGGCGGCAGCGGATCTCCGGTCAGGTCGGCCACCGTCGCCAGCAGATCAACCTGGCCGATCAGCTGCTCACAGGTGCGTCCCGGATCAGCGATTCCGGCGGGCCAGCGAACGAAGAACGGTACGCGATGGCCGCCTTCATAGATATCGCGCTTGCCGCCGCGGTAGATTCCGTTGCTGTGATGACCGAAGTCGCTGATCCGCTGCTTCCACGAATTTTCAGGACCGTTGTCGCTGGTAAATACCACCATGGTGTTTTCCGCCAGACCCGAAGATTTCAGAAATGCCAGCAGACGCCCGACATGATGATCGGTTTCGATCATGAATTCTCCATATCCGCCGCACTCGCCGCGGCCGTGAAACTCGGGCAGCGGACAGACGGGGTAGTGCGGTGAGGTCAGCGGCAGATAAAGGAAGAACGGGGTCCCGTTGCGAGCATCCTCGGCATGTGCGGTCATCCACTGAATGGCGGTGTCCGTAAAACGCGTCAGGCACTGGTTGTCGACGAAATCAGGCGCCACTTCCATGCCGATCTTACCGAGCACACGCTTCGTGTCCTGAGGCGTCGCCTGATAGGGCGGCATGATCCGATAGTCCACGTGACGGTCGTTGGGTTTCTTCGCGGTAAAGACAGTCGGCGGCACTTTTGCATGGCGGCCTTCAAACCAGGCAAGAACGCCGTAATTCAGCGACGCCGGGATGCCATAGAAGTAGCCGAAGCCTTTATCCAGAGGCATATCCACCACCGGTTGTGTCCAGTCACGCCGGCCCGGTTTTCCGGGAAACGTCATGCCCAGATGCCATTTTCCGACCATGGCCGTCTGATAGCCGCGATCCTTCAGCAATGAGGCCAGTGTTACTCGGCCCGCGGCAATCAGGCATTCGCCTTCTGCTCCCATCACGCCGGTTTTCCGACTGGTCCGCCAGCAGTAACGCCCGGTCAACAGGCCGTAACGTGAGGGCGTGCAGACGGTGTCAGCGCTGTGAGCATTGGTGAAGGCAATTCCATCTGCCGCCAGTGAATCAATCGCGGGTGTCTGAAATTTCGCTTTGGAATTCAGGCATCCGGCATCACCGTATCCCTGGTCGTCCGTGTAGATGACCACGATATTCGGGCGTTCCGGGGCGGCAAAGCCAGGCACCGCCCCGGCCATGGCCGGTCCCAGTACCAGGGCTGTCAGAAAAAAACGAAGACTGTTCACAAGCATGGTTAGGGTGCCAGATCGTTGTTGCGAATGTCCGTCAGTTTGTCTGCGAGCTGCTGACGATAACCGGTGACCACAGCAGCGTGGTCCGGATTCATCGCCAGATTGGTGTACTGTTTCGGGTCGGCGACCACGTCGAACAGTTCGATTCCCCCGGCCGCATCCTCACCGTACTGAATGTAGGCGTAGCGGTCATCGCGCAGCAGGAATCCCTTTCTGGACGGAGCCACACTGAACGCCGTTTCGCGCACCGTGAGTGTCGGATCCTGCAGCACCGGCGAAAGATCTTCTCCCTGTAATCGCTCGGGCACGTCCAGCCCGCACAGTCGAGCGGTCGTGGGATACAGGTCGACCAGTTCGACCAGACTGTGGCAGACGGCCGGCTTTGTTCCCGGGACGCATACAATCAACGGCACGGCGGCCGATTCGTCGCGGAGGCTGACCTTGGCCCAGAAATCGTGTTCGCCCAGATGATAGCCGTGGTCGCTGGTAAAGATTACCACGGTGTTGTCTTCCAGATCGTTGTCACGCAGTGCCTGAAGCACCCGGCCGACCTGAGCATCCATGTAGGCCACCGAGGCATAATAACCGCCCATGGCCTTCTTCTGTCGCCGCAGATCCATTTTCATGTTCAGGCTGGTCTTGTAGTTGATGCCGGGCTTTGGAATATCGTCCCAGTCACCCGGGATTTTGGGCGGCAGTTCCATGCGTGCGAAGGGCTTGAACGGTTCAAAGTAAGGCCGGGGCGCCACAAAGGGAACGTGCGGCCGCACAAAGCCGACGCCCAGCCAGAACGGTCGATCACGATACTGGCCGAGCAGATCAACAGCCCTGGCGGCGGTTTTGCCGTCAGAATGCACCATGTCATCGCCATCTGCTTCGACTACCACAAACGTGTTGCCGCCGACGACCGGTTTCTTCCCGTCCGGATTTCCTTCCAGCGTTTCACCATCACCGGCCGCCTTCCATTCCGGCCCCGGACTGTTGAACCGTTCGGTCCATGAAGCTGCATCGTCGGCACCGTTGCCGTTGTTGTGGTCGCGTCCGTCGCCGCCGATTTCAATGCCGCCGGGGACTCCCATGTGATAGATCTTGCTGACGCGGGCTGTGTGGTAGCCATGATTTCGGAAGTGCTGAGGCCACGTCGCTTTGTCACCGATGGCCGGTCGGGGGCTCTTGTAACCCAGCACGCCGGTGGCGTGAGGGTAATAGCCGGTCAGAAAAGAGGCTCGTGACGGTCCGCAGTAGGTGCCCTGACAGTAGGCTCGGGTGAACCGTACGCCGCGGGCTGCCAGTGCATCAATATTCGGGGTCTGGCAGACGGTGTTGCCGTAGCATGACAAAGCCGTGGCCGTCAGATCGTCAGAAATAATGAACAGCACATTCATCCGCTCGCTGTCCGACGCTGCCGCCGGGCGGGCCGCTGCGTCATCGGGCTGCTGTCCGTGCGCTGCTGCGCCGGACATCGCAGAGATCAGCCACACGGCCGCCAGGCCGATGCCGCGCACAGTGACAGCGTGGCGGAATTGTCGTCTTCCGCGGTCGGGGTTTTCGGAACGAACGGTATCGAGCGAGGTGGTGGGGTGCTGGTCCATTGTGCTTCAGGCTCAGGCTGGGGCTGGTGTCCGGGTGATAAGAACGGAAATGTGTGCCGCCGGGTTCGCCCGCGCGTGCGTCACGCGTCGACGTGTCCGGCCGTGATCACTGTTATTCCAGAATCCTGAGGAATTGTCCAGTCGCGCAGTCCGGGCCACAACAACCGATTCCCCGAGCAGGGCAGGTCCACGTCGCGGCTGTGGGCGGCAGATTTTTGTTATCCGCTGAGCGCCTTCAGGAACAGTCCCGGAAGCTTCAGCACCGACGGGCTGTTGTACAGCGCCAGCAGCCGTTCTGCGGTCGCCAGAGCTTCGCGATGAGCAGACCACCAGATCGGTTTGGGAAAGTTGATCAGCGGTCCGTCCAGCACCGTTTTCTCAAAGTTATCCAGCAGATAGGTGTTGTGCACGCTGCCGATCCCACTGACAACATTCTGCAGTGTGGCTCCGGGATAGGCTCCCCACGGCGGGCTCATCAGTCCGTAGGCCAGTCCGGTCCACTGATTCACGCCGACGGAACCGTACCGCAGATGACTCAGGCACTGCGCGATCTCCTGCGGATACTGTCGACGAAACCCGGGCGGGACCGTCACCGAGGCGCACAGCGTACCCGTGAGACGTTCATTCACGAATTCCGTGGCGAGACTCAGAAACCCGGCCGGACAGTCGGCAGACAGCGTCGTTTCGGCACACACGCAGACGAAGGATTCTTCGGTAAACAGCTCGGGGCGTTCGTCGACAGACTGGCCGGTCAGCAGTGTCCAGGGCAGGCGGTTTCTGTCGTCCGGTGAGACGTCGCGTCCGGAGAACCGGACATAGCGTTCCGCGGCTCCGGGGTAATACGCGGGTCTTAATGGTGTGGCAGCCAGACTGTTGTTCAGCAGTTCCAGAAACCGATCCCGCTGCTCCCACTGATCCCAGGTCACGATAACCTTTGTTGCCAGACAGTTGAACGACGCGTTATTGGTGATGGACGCGGCGACATGCTGAGCCTGCGACTGCAGCTGTTTCTCTGAGTACTGACCGGGCACCACGATCCAGGGCGTGACATTGCCGAGTTCGCTGGTGACAGGCTTGTTGATCAGCGGCTCGTTCTTCTGCCGGCGGACCTGTCGCTCGGCGGCATCGGTACCCCAGACGATGGCATCGTGAGTGGCTGTGGAACCGGTGATATGAACGTCGGTTATTCTTTCGTTTCGAACCAGGGCTGCACCGACGGCGGCGTCCCCGGTCACGATTCTCAACAGATCTTCCCGAATCAGCGGACCCAGCGCCTGCTGAAAAAGGGGGGCCAGGTATTCATTGACGGGATTCATCTTCAGCACGACCCGACGGCGTTCAAACAGGATTCTGTTCAGGCTGTCGGTGGCGGGAATGGAAGACACATTGCCGGCTCCCAGCACCACGGAAGTGCCGCTGATTTCAGAACCGCCCGCCTGTTCGCCAAGGCGGCCGAAGATCCGGTCTTCAGAAACGCCGGGCTGCATCCGGACCTCGCTGCTGAGACCGAAGAAGGTGAGGCTGTCGAAGAAGCCGGTCGTGGGAAACACGGAAACGGCCAGCTGATCACCGGGCAGTCGTCGGACGGGACCCGGCAGTCGGGGACATTGTCCGGCTTCGAGTGCCGTGAGGGTCTGAATGCTGAGCTGCAGCTGTCGAAGCACAACCGCTGGTCCGCTCAGCAGATCTTCCGCCAGCACCAGAGGATCGTTCGGACATCCCTTGGCTCTGGCGGCGGACTCTGTCCAGTCCCGGGCAACCGCGACAACCAGATCCAGGCACTGACGGCAGAGTCGAATCCGGTCAGCAACGGAGATCGTGGTGGTGCCCGACGATGTCAGCTGATCGACCACGTCGCCGACGCTGGTGGATGACGGATCCCGGTTCGGCATAAACGTGCGGCTCAGCACCGGACGCCGAGGCGACTGCCCCGCAACCGATGATCAGAATGGTTAAATCGTGCGCGTCAGTCCTCGATTTCGAACTTCGGTGCGGTGAATTCGTCGTCGCTGGTGACGTTTTCGGCGGGGGGGCGGTTGGCCGCGGTGGAAGTGTTTGTGGGAGAGTAATTGATGGAACGATCAGCCGCGGACGACGCCTGCCGTACCTCGTCCTGCATTCCGCTCATTCCCTTCTTGAACTCAGACAGACCTTTGCCCAGGTTCCGCGCGACTTCCGGCAACCGCTTGCCAAACAGCAGCAGCGCGAAGATGCCGACAATAATCAGTTCTTGAGGACCGGGGTTGATAAACATGTGCCAAAGCCTCCAGACTTCGGAGGTAAAGATCGGGGATGGTGATGCAGAAACAGCAGAACGGACGGAAGGAAAGGCCTGCCGCAGCGTGATCAGCTGCGGACGTCACCGTTTTCGGGACCTTCCAGGTTTTCGTCTTCAGATCCTTCTTTTATACCTTTCTTGAACGCAGAGAAACTCTGTCCCAGCGACTTGGCAGCGCCAGGCAGGCGATTTCCGAACAGCAGCAGAACAACCAGGGCCACGATACCCAGTTCCCACGGGCCGAATCCAAAGGCGATCATGGTCCAATCCGAAGGGCCGCTAAACATTTGAAACTCCAGGAATTCAGGTTAAGGCAACAGACAAACGCGCCGCCGGGCAGAAAGAATCGGGGAAATCCAGCCGCAGGCGACCGGAATTTCGGATTCACGCCGGGATAACGTGTTCGGACAGGCGGACGGATCGCTTCTCTGAATCACTACGCGGCGATGCAATTTTATCGCCCGCCACGCCGGAATCAATGACGGGGTTTGCGGCACCTCAATCACCGCTGGATTTGAGAAAGCCGGTGCCGATTGGGTAACCACAGCCGCTCGCACCGGAAACACACAAGAGACTGGATCGAAAACGTCTGCTTTACCAGGCCAGTTGCAGCAGTCGTCCGGATTGTGTGGCGACATACAGCCGGTCGCCCAGCGGTCCGACACACAGGCGGTGAGCCGGGTCAGACGCGAAGTCGCAACCCCACGACACATCACCATCAAAGTTCAGCCAGTACAGCCGGTGTTCCAGAGTCCGGACGGCCAGACGACGACGGTTGGCAGCCGCAGCAACAAAATCCGGAATACCATCAACCACAAACGACCCTTTCTGCCTGCCCGAGCTGTTCAGAACCTGCACGCCGTGGTTGAACGCGGCCAGCAGAATTCGCCGGCCGTCGCCCGTGACGGACATACTGCCGACATTGTTCATGATCCGTTCGTTCCATTGCTCAGATCCGTCCAGATCGTGACAGCACAGATGGCCGAATTCTGCCGCTCCGACCACCAGCGGTCGCTCGTACAAAAACTGCAGAAATTCGAGTGGTCGTGTTGAGTTGAATTTTCCGACCTCTTTTCGGTCCGTCGTGACCAGATGCACGTAAGCAGATTCCGTGCTGACCGCGATGTGACTGCCAAACGGTGACAGGGCGAGCCCCACAATTTCGCCGGTCAGATCGACTTCCCACTTCCGAGACAGTCTTCCATCAAGGCAGATCAGGCGGCCGTTTTCGAGGGCCACGACAGCAAAATTTCCGACGTCTGACCATGCCAGATGCCGAAGCCCGTCGAAACCGCGTTCCCGCGCCAGCTGTTCTCCTGCAGGACCGAGCAGCATCAGATGACCGCTGCCGGTGCCTGCCAGCAGCGTGCGGGCTTCCGCGGCCAGGTCCATCGCCACGATGCCTTCGGGAAACACGTCGTCCTGCAGAACCTGCGGACGGTTGCCGAAGCTGTTTTGAAGCAGTGGGTGATTCACAGACAGACGGATGCTTGCGCAGTAGCCACCGCGGTACGACCCTGAGCGGCGCACCCGCTGACGACGGCATTGTTGGCTGACGAACAGAATGGGACCGCCGGGGCGGACAGGTTCCGCCAGCGGAACGCAGACTATCGCGGGTGATCCGGCAGTCTGCAACCGAAGGCGGAATCCTGACGATCGTCACGCATCGCGCTGTGGGTGATGCTTCAGACCTGCAGCGCGGGAACCTTGCCGTTGCGTTCAAGTTCCCGGGCCTCGTCGGCGATCTGCTGAAAGCCTTCGTGCAGGGTTTCGATCAGTTTCAGGCTGGTCTTCCAGTTTTCGAGCGAATCAGTGGACGTCTGATCCAGAATGAACACGCACAGATTCATGATGTGGGCCGCGGTCGGATCGGTGTCCACCGACAACCCTTCCGCGATCAGCAGAATCTTTCGCTGCGTATCGATTCGCGCGTGCAGCAGCTCAGAGTGGTCTTCGGATTCAAGGATCGCAATTCCCCGATCAAGTGCTTCGATTGCATTTTCATAGATCAGCAGCAGCATATCGATGCGGGTCCAGGCCATGGCCGTGGCGGTGCGGTATCTGGTGTGAGGATTCATTGTTTTCGAACAGACTCCTGTGGCAATCGTTCCGGGTCAGGGCGTCAGACAGCGGCTGGACAAAGCCACCTTCCTTTTAATTTCTGCTGGAACTGCTGGTCGGCTGAAGTGCGGCCAGCTGGGTCCCCAGAAAGTCGCTGGTGGATTGCAGATCTGCAAGTGCAGATTCCAGAGTGACAAACTGTGCAATCAGGCTTTCCTGCTGAAGGTCGAATAAAGCCTGCTGACGATCCAGCGAATCCTGCAGACTCTGCAGTTCTTCATCGAAACGCTGTTCGATCGTCTGCAGACCTCCGTTGACCGGATCCAGCAGGTCGTCAAGGACGCCGTCCAGCGTGGCGGCCAGCCCGCGAGTGACGTTCAGATCGGCTTCCGGACCGCTGACGATCTCAGACGGTGAAAGCTTGACCCGCACCTGCAGGTCGGCCGTGTATTCGTTGTCCACGCTGCCGGACAGAACCTGACCGCGTCCGGTGGCTGACTCGGAAACGCCATTGACAATGAATGTGCCGGCGACGTCCCGACCGATGTCTTCTGTACCGGGGGTGAATCCCAGATCTGTCAGGGCGGTGCCGCCGTTCAGTTTCACCGTTGACGATCGGCCATACGTATCAGAGGTCAGGGTCAGCGCCCCGCCGGACAGGCCGACGTTGAGCGATCGGCCATTCAGGTCCGAGGCATTGTTGATCAGCAGTTCGACATGATCGGCCAGTTCCTGCTGAGTATAACTGCCTTCATCCAAAGTGATCGTGGCTTCGGCGCCATCGAGTTCCAGTTCCAGCGTCCGGTTGGACGAATCGATCACGGTCGTCGCGGCCAGCGGCGTGCCCGCGGTGACGGTTGCCTTTTCGGCCGCCTGCGTCAGATCGACCTGTACATCGGAAGCTGGCTGCGTGCGGCCGGTTCCCAGTACGAAGCTGACCTTCGCATTGCTGCTGCTGGCATCCAGCGTGAACAGACGGCGAATATCGGCCCGGGAAATATCCGGGTCGCTGCCGTTCAGAACGCTTTCCAGCTTCGACTGGTCGAGTTCCAGGCGGCCGTTGTCATCGACAGAGATGCCGATCGCCGACAGACGGTTGGCAGAACGGTCGAGTCCCGGAACGACGGACACCAGTGTGTTCCGCAGCCGCTGCTGAATACTGATGACGGATCGGTTTCCCAGCAGGATACCGCCTTCCTCGGTTACCTCGTCGTACGCCGACTGGCCGTCGATATATTCCATGACATCGTTGAACGAATCGACGAAGTCCTGCACTCCGCTGACCGCGGCTTCGTTGTTCTGAGCGACGGTCAGTGTGATCTGGTTGCCCGCCGACGTGTTCAGAACATCGATGGAAACACCGTCGATCAGTTCATTGAACCGGTTCGAGGAACTTTCCACCGTGATTGCCCCGGGACCGCTTCCAAGCGTCACCTGAGCGTTCTCGGCCGCCTGGATGGGGTTGCCGAAATCAAACGACGGCTGCACGGCGGACCCGCCGCTCGCCCCCAGGTTGTTCGTCAGTGAGATCGCCTTGTCGGCTCCGGTATCCCTGGCGGTCAGCAGCAGTTTATAGGGCGACGCTCCTCCGTTGGCGTCCTTGATGATCGACGCGGTTACGTCGGCTCCGGAGGCGTTGATCGTCTCCGCCAGACCGGTCAGTGTGTTATTTGTTCCATCCACGGTGATGGTGGTCAGATCGCCGGATCCGATTCTGAATTCGAGTGTGCCCTGAGTGATTTCCGAATCGGCGTCGGCGAATCCCTGACTGGCCACCTGATGTGCCTTCGCCACCGAGTCGACGGTGAGTCGATAGATGCCGGCAGCCGCTGATGAGGAGGCTGTGGCAGTCAGGACCGCGTCGTCGCTGCTGGTGACCGACTGACGCTGGAAGACGCTGTTCGAAACACGGGCCAGTCGGGCCACGTCGGTGCGGAAGGTCAGCAGGTTGGCTTCGAGCGTGGAAAATGCCGATTTTTCTGCCAGGACGTCGGTTCGCTTCAGATCGATGCGGTCCAGCTGAGTCTGCTGGATTTCCAGCAGTCCTTCCACAATCGCCTCGGTGTCCAGTCCGGAGATAAGACCGTCAATGGTGATAGGCATCGGGGACACTCCGAACTGAGAACTGAAACAGAAAACGACTGCGTCGCAGAATGCTGCCGGTTGTCAGGCAGCGGAAGATGAACCGGTCTAAAAAGAGTTATCGGACAGAACTGTGTCATGAAGGAAGGCCCGGTCGATGTCTGAGCGTCCTCAGCGTCGACCGGACCTCCGTCCCGTAGATACGTTTTCCTGTCACAAACGTGTTCCGAACCTCCCTGTGGTGACTGACCGGCGGAAACGGCTGATTCGGGGAAAATCAGCCGTTTGCCGCTGAGTCAGATACGACGAACGCGTCAGAAGATCAGGATTACTGCAGCAGAGCGAGAACCTGCTGCGGAATCTGGTTGGCATTGGCCAGGACCGAAGTACCTGCCTGGACCAGTACCTGTCCCTTGGTGAAGTTGGCGATTTCTTCCGCGAAGTCGGTATCCCGAATCACGGACTCGGCATTCACCGTATTTTCCAGTGTTGCCCGCAGGTTGTTGGCGGTGGATTCCAGCGTGTTGGCCTGGAATGCCCCGAGAGTACCTCGCAGGTTGGTGATATCATCAATCGCTTCGTCGATGACGCCCAGCGAGTCCTGTGACTTGCCGGCGGACGTGACATCGATTTCGTTCAGGTTGTTGAACTGGTTGCCGGCCACGCCGAAGCCCAGAGCCACCGGATTGACGCGGTCAATCGCGATGTTGGCCGTCTGGTTCTGGTTCGGGCCGATCTGGAACTGCAGCGAATTGTCCGTGACGGACAGTGTTGAGGTCACGGTCGTACCGGTGGTGGCGGCATCGCTGCCGGACGCTGCGATCTGAATCGAAAGCCCCTTCGCCGCTCCGGAATCCGCGGTCAGGATATTTCCGGACCCCGTAAACGACGTGCCTCCGATCGTGCCGACGACGTCCACTCCGGTATCGGTGGCCAGCGTGGTTCCGAAGCCGCTGCTGGTTCCCGCGGCCGCCACGTTCGACACGACGCTGATGCTGGCATCACTGCCGAAGTCGTCGGTATACAGGCGAGTTGAACCGGACACGATTTCGGCCGTGACTCCGGTCTGGGCCGAGAATTCGTTGATTCGATCCACCACGGCGTTCTGGTTCTGACCGGCGGTCAGCGAAATGCTGACGTCGTTGATCGTCAGCACCTCGTCGGTGGCCAGCGTGGTGGTCTGAGCCGTAGAGGCCGTTGTGTTGGCTCGTTCGCCGGCCGTCGAGACGGTAACCGAATAGGTTCCGGCCGTCGTGTCGGACGTACCTTTCAGGAACGACACTGATGAGCTGGTGGAGGTGGCCTTGATTCCGGCAGAACCATCCAGCAGCTTCTTGGTGCCGAACTGTGTGTTGTTGGCAATCCGGTTGATCGTGTCGATGGCGTTGTCAATTTCTGACTGATTGGCCGCCAGCGCGTCAGAATCGTTCACGCCGGAGTTGGCGGAATCAATTGCGAGGCTTCGTACCTTGATCAGCAGTGAGTTGATTTCGGACAACGCACCTTCAGCTGTCTGCACCAGTGAGACAGCTTTTTCTGAGTTGTCGATCGCAGCCCGCAGACCGGCGATCTGAGCTCGCTGTTTCTCAGAGATTACCAGAGCGGCTGGACCGTCGGCTCCACGATTGACCTTCAGGCCGGACGACAGTCGCTCGACAGACTGAGCAACGCCCCGTGATGCGCGATTCAGGTTGTGTTGCGCCGTAAGCGACGAAACGTTGTTGCTGATGGTAAGCGCCATTGAATTGACCTCTCATCGAGAATTTTAAGACGTGCGGCTGACGAAACGTGTCAGATGCACAGGGGTGGTTTCCGTACGCGATCAACCTTGATATCCCTACACGGTCGCTCCGTCATCGGTTCCATCCCCGGTGTTGCGTCTGGAGTTCTGTTAGCTTCGTCGTATTCCCACCCGCTCGTTCCGCACCTGGATTGGTACGGAATGTCCCGGGTAGGGTAATTCAGAAGTCTGACTATTCACGCTGTGCGCAAAATCCGGACGACGGGGGTCAGATCGTTGATATCCGGAATCACTTGCTATCGAAAAAACACCACAGCCCGTGCCCGGCGGATGTCGATGAATCTGTAACGATTGTGCCGGTTACAGCGCACAGCGTTTCTATCCGTCAAGGCCCGATAAAGTGGCAACAACCAGGGAGAGTGCAGGAATAAACAGGCTGCTGTGGTCCGCCGCGCTGGTGCTGACCGGGCTCGCCACATGCGCTGGTGGTATCTATATCGGCCATTTGCTGACTACGCCGGCCGCTGATGCCGCCGGCCGGCAATCTTCTTCCGACCCGGAACTCGCCGCCGCCCAGAGGAATATCCCTGGACAGGTGAGTGAAATCCCTCAGACGGACATGTTTTCATCCGCTGCCGCATTTTCCAGTACGCCGATGGCAGAAAGTCCGGGGGCCACAGAAGAAGAAGTCGCAGCCACGACACCCGCTGCTTCGTCAGATCAGCAGGATGCGGCTGCCGGGCCTGCACCACTGCGCGCCGCCGATCCGGTGACCGGTCATATTGCCATGGCGGATGAGGAACTGCGGTCCGGAAGTTTTGCCAGAGCGATGCGCACCTATTCGTTTGCACTGGACCACGTGAACGGAGCCGGCCGGGCGGCCGTCGAATATCGCATGGCGCTCTGTTCTGAAGTCGCCGGAAGTTTTCACGATGCGAATAATCGCTATCAGAAGCTGGCCCGCCGCTTTTCCGCCACCACATGGGCCTCGGCCGCCCGACTGGGCGAAGCCCGCTGTCTGGCCGCTCTGGGACGGATCGACAGTCTGGCCGCCGGTATTCTGAGACAGGCGCTGCTGGACCAGACGGCGTTTTCTCCCCGCATTCGAGGCGAACTGCTGCATGTGTGCGGTCGCGCCTACTGCCAGTCATTCATGCCCGACAGCGTGGAACACCTGCTCGACGATCAGGGCATGATCATGCCGCGGTGGGTCACCGACCCGAATCGACAGCTGGAGCAGCTGCCCGCCTACTTGAAGGAATCGCCGCTGCCCCGGCGGCAGTCCACCTTTGCCATTCTGCAGCAGACTGATCAGCTGCCCGACAGTATTTACCTGAGAGCTCATACACCGGTGTCGGATGTGAGTGAACTGCTGAAGGCCATCACCACCCGCAGCGGCTTCCACTGTGAAATTTCGGAATCAGCCGCCGCGATCATGCTGGGACGCACCCAGCAGCTCTACACCGATGACATCAGCCTGAGTCTGCTGCTGGACGGACTGTGTGCCCCGTTCGGACTGATCTGGTGGCATGACAAAGACGGGATTCATGTCCGGTCACCGGAAGAATCCGAGCAGCCGGTCGTGATTGCCTGCCGACGAGAAACCGGAGCTCGGCTGCTGAAGAATGCGCTGATGGTCGCGCCGGATTCTGCACAGGCCGGCTACAGCCGTGTGTCACTGGGCATCCTGCAGTTTCAGCAACAGTCTCCCGTCGAAGCGGCGTACACGTTTCAGATGCAGATGGAACTGGATCCTCGTTCCGTGATCGAAGCTGAGGCGTCCTTTAATCTTGGCAAGTGTTTTCTGGCCACCGAACAGCTGCCGCAGGCCCGGGAAGCGTTTCTGCGAGCCGTGGATTCCACTTCAAATCAGCTGGATGCTCAGATAGGCGCCTATCTCTATGTCGGCCGACTGCTGATTGAAGACGGAATGTTCCAGCCGGCCGTTTCATCGCTGGTCCGAGCATTGGCGCTGAGCCAGGGAACAAACCTGGAACCGCACGCGGCGCTGCTGCTGGCCAGCGCCTACCTGATGGCCGGAAGTCCGCAGGGAGCCAACGCTGTTCTGATGGATCGACGTGAACAGTTCGACCCTGAACAGACCGGCAATGCGGCGGCCTTTGTATCGTCACTGTCGCAGTTTCAGGCGGCCGTGCTGCCGGGCCCGAAGGAACGCACCGGACGCTCGCTGGTGACAGCGCTGACGCGATTCCGACCGGAACTGCAGTTCGGTGCTCACTGGTGGTACCTGCATGGCAAAGCGTGTGAAGAAATCGGTCTGACGCAGCAGGCCATTGAAAGCTTTACGGAAACCGTGAAACGACTTCCCGCTGCTCCCCTGCGAGACCGCGCCATGATCAGACTGGCCGCCCAGTTTCGGCTGGATGACCGGCTGGATGAAGCGGCTGTCCTGCTGGCTGGTGTCAACGCCGATCGTGACGATCCGCTCGGACAGCAGATCACCATGCAGGCCGCCCTGGTCGCTCTCGAACGCGGAGAAAACAAATCCGCCGTCCAGCATTGCCGTCATCTGGTTTCCGTGACCCGGGACAAGCTGCTGCAGAAGGCTGCATTGCAGGTTATGGGCAAAGCCTACGAAATGCAGCAGGACCACAAGTCTGCGGTCTATTGTTTTGCCGGCATGCTGCCGGCTGAAAATACTCAGACCACACCGTCTGCCGACACACCGTCCGGAGCCACACGTTCCCGGGACACACGTTCCCGGGACACACGTTCCGATAACACACGTTCCGATAACGCACGTTCCGATAACGCACGTTCGGGGGTCTTTCTTTCAACGGACGCACCAGCCGGCATGGCAGCGCCGAAACGACCGAACGGTCCGCCGGCCACCACCGCTGCTCCGACGTCGGCCGGACGCGTGCCGGGCGGCCCTGCGGGTCTGCCGGATACCGGGAGGACACCGTGATGCCGTCCGCTCGGTTTGCTCTTCTGCTGATGATCGCCTGGCCGGCCTGCGTTCGACTGTGCGCCGATGAACCGGCGGTGCGACGTGTCCAGGCGGCCTGGCAAAGTTCGCCGACCAGTGACAGCTGGGTCAGTCTGCTGAGCTCGGAAACGGAAAAAGCCGATGACGATCTTTCAGCTGTCCCTCCGTTGCCGAAGCTGAACATCGAAGATCAGACCGACGATACGAACCCGCTTCTGACGGTGCCCTCGGTTGCGAACAACCCGCTTGAATCTCTGAGCGTGCCGATGCCCGACCGGAGTGTGGCCCGAGAGCTGGAACGGCGGCATCGGGAACGCGATGAAAATTACCAGAAACTGATGTTGCAGCTGCGGGCTCTGCTGGAACGATCGCAGCAGATGCGGAAACCTTCTTCTCCCCCGCCCACTGACACAACCGACCCGGCCGAGGCACCAGAGGCCTCTGAATCGCCGGAAGAGCCGAAGTCTGATGCGGCGAATCCTCAGACAAACGCTCCGGAGACGACAAAGGACGATCCTGACACGGCAGAGCAGACCGCGCCCCCTGACGACACCGCTTCGGGCGACAGTCCGTCACCGTCCACGGCAGGACCGCCAGCCGCGACAGGGCCGGCATCTTCGCCGGACAATGCAACCACAACCACAACCCAAACTACAACGCCGTCGCCGACAGACCGTCCGACGATGCCGCCAGCTCTGCTGCCGGTCCCGGAAGAAAAACCATCCTCCGTATTTGCAGACAGCCTGTCGGCTCAGGCCCTCGTCAACGAACCCGTTGACCGGGTCGGCCTGGCTGACAATCTGTACGCTCTGGACGAACTGCAGATTGCTCTGGAGATGTATGAGCAGGTGGACCGCAAAGCTCTGCCCGCCAGCGAACAGTACTGGGTGGCTTACCAGACGGCTTCGTGTCTGCGTCGTCTGGGCCGGATTCCGGAGGCTCAGGAACGGTATCGTCGTCTGGCCGGACAGACCAACGCTGGCTGGCTGGCCCGGATGTCTCGCTGGTGGCTGGATCAGATTGACGCCCGCGTCGAGCTTGAGACGGGAATCGCCAGACAGCAGAAAATCGTAAACGCATTGACGGAGGTTCTGAATGCATCCGCCACCGAATAACCTGCCCCCCGCTCAGGCCCAGCTGATGGCCTGTCTGGCCACGCAGGAAACGCACTACGCGGCCGCCACGGAACTTATTTCCAGACTTCAGCAGTCGGGCGGCGCCGGACAGCAGAACGAGCTGACGGAACTGCAGCGACGTCTGGCCCGCATCCGCTCAACCGGGCAGGAGGTACAGGCCGCGACCGAGGCCTTTTACAGGGAAGGACAGCCGAAGTCACCGCTGCTGGATGCGGCGCTGAAGAATCAGGAAGTGAAACTGCTTGAGTTTCTGAATCAGATCGACCAGCTGCAACAGGACTTCCGCACGATTCAGGAGCGACTGCAGCCACAACTGGACAGCGAAGTGACTCGACGGTCCATGCATCAGGCCTACCAGCGTTCCATGAGAACCGGCTGAACACCTGCTTGAACGTCTGGTCGTCGAACAACGGCTGCGTCACTTTCACGGAAACCGCCGCCTCGCAGCTGACTCTCTGCAGATCTCGACCAGAACCCTGCGCAACAAACTGGCCGCTTACGAAAACGAAGCCAGCGGCCACGACACGGGCGCTCAAGACATGAGCTGCGCAGCCGCCTGATGCCACGCCGTCGATCCGCCCGCCTTCCGCTATCCGTCCTTCCGCTGTCCGTCCTTCCGCTGTCCGCCTGGTTCGGGACCATTTTCCCGACCCGTGGATGCGCAGCGTGCGGCATGTCCGCACACTTGCCCGCGCGCTGCAGAGTTGTTCATGGGTGTAGCTTTCTGCAGCAACGGTGAAGCCCCTCCGACGCTGCGCTGGGTGCATGTCTGCCTGTGTAGCCTGAGGGAAGTGGGCTGTTTTCCTCGCGTCGGAAAGCCGGTGCCAAATGTGGGGAAACCACTATATTTTGCCGGAAATCTATATATTTTCACTTTTTCCGTGAACATTTAGAAAGGAATCCTGCGTCTTCCGCGTAATAACGACTCAGGCAGCAATTTTTGCCGGTTTAGGGACGTATTTTGCATCTTTGAGGTTTGCCGGCTAGCTGAAACAGCCTGTTTAGAGACGTTGTATCTGTATGAGAAATGGAATTGTGTTCGCACAACTGGAGGTGCACGATGTTGGTATTAAGCAGAAAACCGGGTGAGTCGATTCAGATCGACGACGATATTTTCGTCACGGTGGCAGAAGTTCGAGGCGGTCGCGTACGCCTGGCGATCAGCGCTCCACGACACGTCCGGATTGTCAGGAAAGAAATCCTGGAGCGGGACTTTGAAGAGACTCCCGAACACAGGTCCGAAGACCTGTCCTGTCCGCCGTCGGTCCTGTTGAATTAGACGTCCGGTGGGAAACCGGCACTGGTTTCCCACCATTGTCCGGACTGGTCAACGGGGCGTTCTTCAGCGCAAAGCCCGTAGACGCGCCGGTCATGTCATCTGCTCACCAGACAGGCGGCGACGTGTCCGCCGAAACCCAGCGACAGCTTCAATGCTGATGTGGCTCTGGTGGTGACAGGCTGGTTGCTGATTTGCAGTGCACACAGCGGATCGCGCCTGGTGAAATTCACGGTTGGAGGAATAACGCCGTCACGCAGGCTGAGCAACGTTGTTGCCAGTTCGACACTGCCAGCTGCTCCCAACAGGTGTCCGATGGCTCCTTTAATTCCGTAGGCGCGAATATTGTCAGGCAGCCCCTGAGCCTCCGCAAGGTCGTTGGAATGCGTGGCTGTCCCGTGCAGGCAGCAAAAGCCGGACTGGCCGAATACTTGTTCGGCGGCTTCGTCCGACGACTGCGGGACGCCGTTCAGCGTCTGCTGGATGACCGACCTCACGATGGCACCGCTGGTATCGATCTGGGTGATTCCTGTCGGATCGGTCATCCACCCGCCGCTGACAATCCGGGCTGTGTGAGTCGCGCGGCGGGCTTCGGCATGTTGCCGGGATTCCAGCACGAACACCGCTGCGCCTTCGCCAATGATGAATCCGTCCCGCTGCTCATCAAACGGACGACAGGCAGATCGCGGATCAGGGCGTCTGGACGTCACGCCAAGACGATGAAACGAAGCAAGGACGGATGCACGCAGTGAGGCGTCGGCGCTGCCGGCGATACAGACATCACACTGGCCCGAGTGGATCAGCTGCGCAGCCTGAATAACGCTGATCAGCCCTGTCGCACAGGCGGCCACCGGGCAGCTGGACGGTCCCTGAGCACCGGTGAAGTTCAGCACCGCCCGCAGCGGTGCATCTGACAGGAAACTGTCTCTGAGCTGCGACGGGTTCGGCGACCGCTGTTCAGCCACAAGTTTTGTGGTCTGTTCCATGGCGCGGAGACTGGCTTTGCTGGTTCCGATGACGCAGCCGGTCCGACTGCGATTCAGCTCAGCGACCGGCAGCCCGGCCTGCTGAAGCGCTTCGGCAAGGCTGACAATCACCATATTGTTCAGCGGGTCCGCGCCGAATCGACGGCACAGGTCTGCAGCCCTGCCGCGTGCCTGCCGAGACCAGACTGCCCGTGCCGCATCGCTGATGGCGGCGTGATCAACGGGAGCTCCGCCGGGCGGACGTTTCAGCAGTTCTGTCAGCTGAGCATGCGAATCGATCTGATCGTCCGTCAGCATACGTCCGGCCGTGGCTCCGTCCTTCAGTCGCTGCCATGAAAGTTCAGCCCCGATCGCCAGCGGCGTGATCATGCCGATGCCGGTAACCAGCACATCCTGAGCAGCGGGGTGATGACGAGTGAAGTGAAACACGTTGCGTTCGGGTGTACGGAAAGGACAACGAAAATGAGTGTGGCTGAAATGAGGGAAGTTATTTGCCGGTCAGCGGGCTTTGAGATGTTTCGCCAGAAAGTCGGCTCGGCGGCGCGCACACCAGGGACGCTCGCAGGCACCGTGTCCGGCGCCGGGCACCAGCACAAATTCGAAGTTTTTATCGGCCTTAATCAGCTGCTGCACCACCTGCATCGTGCTGGCCGGATCGACATTGCGATCCAGTTCACCGACGACCAGCATCAGTTTTCCCTGCAGCCGATAGGCATGTTCTGAATTTGAATTCGCGACATACTGATCTGCGACCGGCCAGCCCATCCACTGTTCATTCCACCACAGCTTGTCCATGCGATTGTCGTGGCAGCCACAGTCGGCCACGGCGGCTCGGTAGAAGGTTCCGTGCCACAGCAGCGCAGCCATGGCATTCTGGCCTCCGGCCGAACCGCCGTAGATTCCGACACGGCTGAGATCCATCCACGGGTATTCCGCCGCGGCGGCCCTCATCCACGCGATGCGGTCCGGGAATCCGGCGTCCCGCAGGTTCTGATAACAGACGTCGTGAAAGGCTTTCGAACGCCATGCTGTGCCCATGCCGTCAATCTGCACCACAATCATGCCTCGATCTGCCAGTTGATGCTGATGCCGCCAGGCAGTCCGAAACGCCTTGGGGACATGGAAGTCGTGGGGACCGGCGTAGATATTTTCCACAACCGGGTAGCTTTGCTCAGGATCGAAGTTCAGCGGCAGGTGAATAATGCCCCAGATCTTTGTGCGACCATCGCGGCCCGGTGCCGTGAATCGTCGTGGCAGACTGCCGCGGGCGGCCAGAATTTCTGAAGCGTCGGCAGATTCCAGCACGGTCACCAGCGACCCGTCGTCACTGCGTCGCAGTTCGGTGACGGGCGGCAGATCCACGCGCGAACAGCGATCCAGAAAGAACGTCCGATCCGGCGAGAAGGTGACCTCGTGAGTGCCGTCGCCTTCCGTCAGCACCACCATACCGCTGCCGTCCAGACCGACTTTGCAGAAGTGTTCGTGATACGGATCCTGATCTGCAGCAATGCCGGTTGCATAGAACCAAACGACACCCGCGCCCCGATCAATCTTTTCAATGCGCCGAACATTCCATTCCCCGAAAGTGACCGGGTTCAGGACGCGGCCGTCTGCCAGGCGGTAGCGATAAAGGTGATTCCATCCGGATCTTTCGCTGGCCCACAGCAGCTCACCATTCGGCAGCCATTCCAGGACAAACTTGCCGTCGGCTGAGTAGTGGATGAAGGTCTCGCTGGTTTCATTCACAATGGTTCTGACGCTCCCGTCATCCGCCGTCACCTCCAGCACGCGCAGCGTCTGATGTCCTCGTTCGTTGTACAGGAGCCAGAACCGCTGTCCGTCGTCGCTCCAGCGCAGAAACTTCAGCCGGAACGGATTGGGAAACAGTTCATCCGAGATTCTGATTTCGCGGCCGTCCGCCACCGAGAACAGCCTTGGTCGCGGCCTCGGCAGTGGATCTCCCGGTTTGGCATAGGGATAACTTTCGAGCCGCGGCTGCAGCTGATCGGCGGGTGCGGATTCGACGATATACACTCGTCGTTCCGGGACTCGGTCGGTCTGAAAGGCCAGCAGATATCGGCCGTCCGGTGACCAGCGGACATCGGCGACGTGGGGCGGCAAATCCTTCAGCTGGTACTGCATTTCAACCAGTCGAGCCCGTGAAACGTCTTTGTGGAAACTGGATTCTGAAGTGGCGTCAGATGTCAGTTGTCGGTGTGCGGGCGGCAGACGGTTGTCAGCGACACCGGCATCCGCCACTGCGTCGTCGTCTATCGAATCGTCATCTGTCGAATCAGCGTCTGTCGAATCAGCGTCTGTCGAATCGGCGGCGGGTGAATTCTTCCGGTCCGATTCTGTGACAGGCAGTTCTGCGGCTGGCTGCAGCCACAGATTGTGATCCCGGACCGTTGCGATCAGGCTGCCGTCCGGAGAACGGGTGTCTGCGGAACGCGACTTATTCTGCGAGCGTTCCGGCGATCGGGGACGGGCAGTTTCCACCTGTGTCAGTGTCTCGTCGCTGATCAGAATATCATTAGGTCCGGAATCGGCTTCAAAGCAGGCCAGCGACCGGCCGTCCGCGGCCTTCACCAGCCAGACGTGTCCGGCAAACGTATGCTGCGTTTTCCTGCCTCTGCCGGTAACCTTGCCATAGCTGACGGGCTGACCGCTGCGATCTATCCAGACAAGCTCAATTTCATCATCCAGATCATTACGAAAACGTAGTTCAACATCACCGCCGCGATCAACCGATCGCCGCGGCGGCAGAAACAGGTGCTGCCGACGGGACCGCTGTGCCACGTGGCTGCTGTCCAGCAGTTTCAGGGACCGAAGGTCTACCTGCCAGCGGCCGCTCGGCCCGGTCAGGGCAAGGTTCTGCAGGTTGTCACTGAATTCCAGCGACGTGACCGGCAGGCGATCAGCGGAAACGTCAATGCCGCTGGATTCTTCGATAAGTTCGGCCATTCGAGCATGGTCGAACGCCGGTTGACGGGTACCAGCGGTCGTGTCGACCAGCACGAATTCGGAGCGGCCTTCCGGCAGCGACACGCGATACCAGAACCTGGTATTGCCGGCGAACCAGTGAGCTTCTACCTGGTGGCGATAGAGTCGCGGCGTCTGAGCCGCACTGCCGTGCGGCGCAAGCGGGACGGAGATGCCGAGGCCGACAATCAGCAACAACCGGAGCAGCCAACTTATCGACCACATGTCGTTTCGTCTTCTTTTGCAGATTGCGGCAGTGCCCCACAGACAAACGGTGCAGCAGACGTCCGAGCGACCGCCACTCCAGGAGCGGCGGTCGCCGGAAATATTGTCAGCGGGAACCTCGAAATCTGTTCGGGTCAGGATACCGGCTGGATATCCCAGCCGTCGCGATAATCCCGACGCAGCCATGAGTTTGCTTCGTCGTGACTGGTAATCTTCATGGCAGCGGCGTCCCAGGTCAGTTTGGTGCCGCGGTACCGTACGGCGATATTGCCCAGCAGAACGGCTTCCGTCAGCGGTCCGCCGTAGGCAAAGCCGTCGCTGGGCTGGGTTCCGCTCAGGCAGCCATCGATCCAGCCGTGATAATGGTTCTGGCCGTCGGCCATTTCGATGTCGGCATTCGGATAAATCTTCGGAGCACCGACGTGAGGCAGCACCAGGCTGGCCTTTTCGCCGATGAACAGCGAACCGCTGCGGGGAAGTGCTTCGCTGGCCGGCAGATGAGAGCCGCTGGTGGACGGCAGGCGTCCGCCGTCATTCCAGGTGATCTGCAGGTTTTCACCGGAGGTGAATTCAGTCCCGGGAAACGTGTAGTCGACCGTGGTCTGGGCTGGCCAGACTTCGTCGTTGAGCCCGGTATGGTCGGCTGAGAAACTGGTCGGTGCTTTGTCAATTTTCAGAGCTGTGAAGACCGGATCCAGGATATGGCATCCGAAGTCGCCGAGTGCGCCGTTGCCGAAGTCCTGCCAGTCGCGCCAGCCCCATGGGTGATAGACTTTCCAGTCGCCAAAGGGGCGCATCGGTGCCACGCCGACCCACAGATTCCAGTCCAGCGATGTAGGCGGTGCCACCGGATTTTTCGGGCGACTGATATGAAACGACTTGCCATGTCCGGTGGCCGCGCACCAGCTCTGCACTCGCTTGACCTTGCCGATGGCTCCGGACTGAATTGTCTGCACGGCGGTGCGATAGAACTGATGCGAATGAATCTGATTTCCCAGCCGCGTGATCACGTTTGATTTTTTGGCCTGCAGGGCCATCTGCCTGGCTTCCCAGACGTTGTGAGTGAGCGGTTTCTGGCAGTAGACGTGTTTGCCCTGCCGCATCGCATCCAGTCCGATGAAGGCGTGCATATGATCCGGTGTGGACACCGTGACGGCATCGATTTTGTCACCCAGTTTTTCCAGCAGTTCCCGGTAGTCCTGAAACACGGGCGCCGCCGGGTTCAGTTCGCGGACTTTTTCGGTTCGCGACAGATCCACATCGCAGAAGCCGACAAACTGCGACATCTGGTGGCTGGCCATTTCGTGAATGTCCGACCACCCTTTTCCTTCGCAGCCGATACCGCCCAGCTGCAGTCTGGAATTCAGGTTCCGGCCACGGACGATGGCGGGAGCGGCAACGGTGGTCGCGGCAGCGGTTTGAAGAAAGTTTCGACGACTGATCATGGAAGGACCTCTGATGAAACGCGGGCGTGGAAAAAATCAGCAGTAAGGAGGGATGTGCAGCATGCGGGCAGAATCTCGCATGGCTGCCGTTCTTGCCCGCAGTGTGCCTTGAAAGGGCCTGGATTTCCAGCCGGTGCGAGTTCCGTTTTGCCCCGGGCTCGCGAATGGCGTGAGCCAACGAAGGCGTTTGCGTAGAAAACGGCGCTGGGTCAGCAACGGATCAGTGATCGTCAGCCGTCACACTTACCGGTCGGGGCGGCGACTGATCAACAGGAGGCGACCGGCAGAGGCTGTTCCAGAGTGACGGTGGGCTCTTCAAAGTCAATTTCCTGACTCTCACAGGCGGTGTCCCGATCAAACAGCTGCGTCTTGTCGAGCGAGCTCGCAGATCTGGGTGGGGCGGTCGGAGCGTTTTCCGTCCACCATGCTTCCGCTGTTTTCCACGTCCATTCACCGCAGCAGCCGCAGGTTTCGAGCACTTCCCGCAGTTCGCGCGCCGAGGAATACCGTTCCATCGGATCCCGGGACAGACACTTCAGGATAATGCTGCCCAGGTCGTCCGGAACGTCGGCCCTGATTTCTTCGAAGGTCGGAACTTTCGTGGTGGCGTGTGCCACCACCAGCATAATCGGGTTGTCGTCGACAAACGGAGGACGACCGGTCAGCAGAAAATACGCCACGGCTCCGAGTGAATACAGATCGCCCCGCGAATCGGGCGTCAATCCCACTGCCTGTTCCGGACACATGAAGGACGGTGATCCATGCAGTTTGGTACTGACGTTTTTCAGGCGGATCGGGTTTCTGGTAATGGTCTGCACCAGGCCGAAGTCCAGCAGCTTGACAACATCGAACGATTTCCCTCGTTCGGTCAGAAAAACGTTACTGGGTTTGACGTCACGGTGCACGAGTCCAGCGCAATCCGCTTCGTAGAGAGCATCACACAGCTGCCGAAGGATATAGACAACGCGTCCCGGCGGCATCGGTCCGTAGGTTTCGACATAGTGCCACAGGTTGACTCCTTTCAGATACTCCATTACATAATAGAAGCGACCATCTTCTGACGTTCCGTAGTCATAGATCTCGATGGTGTTCCAGTGTGTCAGCTGAGCTGTGGCCTTGGCTTCCCGTTCGAAGTTCTGCCGCATTTCACGGTCTTCGGCGTGCTCCGGGTGAATCAGCTTGACCGCGCAGTGGCGTTTCATGAGCTGATGTTCGGCAAGGTAGACATCGCCCATGCCGCCGGCCCCCAGTCTTTCCTTCAGCACATACGGGCCGATTCGATCCGGCTGTCTGGATCGCAGGGCCCAGCATTGAAGGCGCTGGCGACAGATCCACAGCATACCGGCCATGATCGACAACAACAGAATCAACATGATCCAGCCGATCGGCTGACCACCATCCGCCAGACGGCCCGGCAGCGACACAATGACGACGCCCGCCAGCAATATTTCCGTCAGCATGGTGACCATGAAGCCTCGACGACTGAGTCCGGCGGCTCGACGGCGCCGGGGGAATATTCTGCAGTCGGTGTGTGAACTCGTATCTGGCAGCGGTCCGTCGCCCTGCCCGGCCGGTGTGGCGGTGGCAGTCGGATGTAAATGCCCCGGCAAAACAGCGTCGGGGCTGTTTCTGATGTCGTCCGTCTCAGGATTGAGTTGTGACATGTGGGCTGAAGCTGTCGGCTGAAGAGTGTTCAAGAGTGGGGCCGGTCAACATACAGAATCTGTGATTGACGGCTCCCCGGGAGGGATATTTCGCCCCGGCCAGATCCGCTTGACGTCGGCGGGTCAGGGTTAACGTCCCCACGTCGGATCAGCGGATTATCCACTCTCGGAAACCTAGCCTGGCGACACCGCAAACGCCTGATGTTTTGGGAAAATGAACAGTTTCGCCAATTTGAAGACGGTAAAGATCGACTGACCGTTGCAGGCGTGACACGGCGTCCGGATCTGGACATGATGAAGCTCGGGTTTGGCGGGTTTCTGGCTCTTTCGGCGTCAATCTGTCAACATATCTGCACCGGAAGTGCCGACTGCAGCGGTTCCGTCGGCTGAGCGTTCTGCACCGGTCGCAACAATCGAAGGCCGTCGGGCGAAGACATCGGCCTGAGTGAAATCATGGGCCATGGCAGGGCGCACATCAGGCGGGCTGTTACGTGTAGTGTGTGATTGATGGCAGTCGGCATCCGTTGAACCCGTTCCCCGCCCGAAGGACGTTGTTCTGCCGACCGTCTGGT
>JAVKCM010000266.1:0-34148 GCA_040222735.1 Fuerstiella sp.
GGATTCAGGTCCACGTACTGCAGGCAGGCCAGAATGGCGACGTCATCCAGCAGCGGCTGCCCCTTGAAGCGACCTTCCCAGAAACGGCCGGTGACGTCGTCTTCCTTGTTGGACCGTCGAGCAATGTTTTCCGCGACGAACCGCATGAACCAGGAAATGCTCGACAGGCGTTTGCGATACTCGGCCAGTTCTTCCGGGTCGCCTTTCAGTGCCTTGAGTTCCAGCTCGGTGGGTTCGGCCGCCGCCCCGTCTTCGTCGCGGCGTCCCGGACACAGCTGCCACCAGCGCAGAGCCACGTCGTCATCGGACCAGTCTTCGACCACGTCCGGGCGGTTTCTGAGCACCACATGAAAGTGGTTGTGCAGAATGGCAAACCCGAGCACCTCGATGCCCATCACCCCTGCCAGAAACTCAAACCGGTGACGAATCCATTCGCGCCGATGTTCGTAGTTCTGTCCCGTGAAGGGATCGATACCACACAGGAACCCCCGTCGCACACAGCGATTAATGCAGTGCACCACGTTGATTTCATCATCCGGACAAGTCTCCGCCCGACTCACACGCCCCATGATGCTGCTCCCTGACTGGAAGAAATGTTTACGCCAGGCATCAGAATACCAGACCGGTCGTGGCTGTCAATAACAAATGGGTGGCACCGGTGATTACCGTCTTGCACCGGTGATTATGGCACCGGTGATTATGTCAAACGCGAAGAGAGGGCGGGGGAGCTGGTCGCGGCGATCTGATGCGGCGCACGATGCGATGAATTCCGGGATGGTCGGCCAGAATCGTGTGTTCAGGGTGAGATCGGATCTATGTTCCCAGCCGGTTCAGGAACCGCTGCATGTCTGGCGGCCATGTTGTGTTGAAGTGCAGGGCGCGGCCGGTATCGGGGTGATTGAACCTGAGTTCGGCGGCGTGCAGGGCCAGTCGTGGAGCGCCACTCTCGTCGACAACCCTGGGTTCATTCAGCGGGCCTCGATATTTGATGTCGCCGCAGATCGGATGTCCCAGTTCTGCCAGATGAATTCGAATCTGGTTGGTGCGGCCGGTCTCGAGGCTGCATTCCAGTTCACTGTAGCGGCCCACGGACCGAAGGGTTCGAATGTGCGTGACGGCGTGCTGCCCCAGAGATTCATTCGGAGTGCTGCCTCGGAGTCCATCGCCGCGATCGCGAATCAGCCGGGTGCGGACGGTCTGGTCGGCCAGCTGACCGGGGATCAGGGCGAAGTATTTCCGAACGGCCTGATGGTCCGCAAACTGCTCGATGACCTTCTGTTGCGCTGCTTCGGTTCGAGCGAAGGCGAGCAGTCCGCTGGAATCGCGATCGATTCGATGGATGGAGAACAGTTTCGGCATTCTGGGGTGCACTTTTCGAGACTGATTCCGGCGAGCCGCGTGTTCCCTCATGAGCCGCGGCACACACTCGTCCAGGGTCGGCTGCTGGTTGCGGCGTGACCATGGCCAGCTGAGTTCGTTCTTTCGCCGCAGTGTGGTCATGCCGGATGGTTTTTCGGCGACCACGATCGCGTCATCCACATAGATCACCTTCACATCCGCATCGGTCGGTGGTGGCGGAGCGGGCCGGTCCAGCACGGTCAGAACTTCCCCGACCGTCAGTCGCCGGCCCTCGTCCACGCAGACGACCCCGCCGATGGTGACGCGGCAGCCGTGCAGCAGCTTCCGCGCGGCAGACCAGGACAGTCCGTCGGGCACATGTCGGCGCAGCGCCGCCAGTACCGTTTCGTTGGCATTTTCGGTGATCGTGAATTGATGGGTAACTGGCATGACACTTCCGTCGGGACCGTTGCGACCAGGCCTCGGTTGGTCGATGATTCGTGCCGTGGCCTGTCGCACACAGTATCGCGGGTAAACAATTCTACAAAACGGCGACCCGATGAAAGTTCTGAACTTGCTGATCGTCCTGGCAGTGGCCATCCTTCCGGTGTTCGGGCAGGACCTGCACCGGCCAAACATTATTCTGATGATGGCGGACGACATGGGGCTGGGCGACACCAGTGCCTATCAGGATCTGACCGGAAACAGTGACCAGGATCAGATTCACACACCGTCGATGCAGCAGCTCGCGCGGATGGGTGTCCGGATGGCTGATGCGCACACGCCGTCGTCGCGCTGTTCACCCACGCGTTATGGCCTGCTGACGGGCCGCTATCCGTGGCGAAATCGCCTGAAGCACTGGGTCCTGTTTGGTGCTCAGGGTGATCCGATGATTGAGGCTGACCGGCCGACCATTGCGACGCTGCTGCGGGATCAGGATTATCACACGGGCATGGTTGGCAAATGGCACGTCGGGCTGCGCTACCGCCAGTCTTCGGGGAAACCAGCGGCCGCATTCGAGGACGCCGACCTGCGGCAGCCGCTGATCGATACGCCGCTGGATCACGGATTCGACTTCTGTCGGTTCACTTCGCGATCGCACGGAACATCGGGGCCGCAGCCAGGCCGTCGCAACAGGTCGGACCAGATGATCGGTCCGGGCCATCTTCATGGTCGTGATGCCATCGGGGCCACGGCGGCCGGACGACAGCTGGCAGGTGAAGGCAGGGCGGCTTATGTGTTGAGCGAACTCGGCGGACGGCATTCAGACCACGCGCTCGAATTTCTGTCGCATCACGTGTCGGACAGGAAGACCCGAGAGCGGCCCTTCTTCCTGTACTATGCCAGCAATTCCAACCATACGCCTCATACGCCGGATACTCAGATTGGCGGCCGAGCGGTTGCCGGTGCGGGGCGAAATGTGGCGGGCGAACCCATGGATCGTCGCGCCGACTACGTGTACGAAAACGATGTTGCTCTGGGACGTCTGCTGGAATGGCTGTCCACCACCGACGATCCACGTCATCCAGGACACTCGTTGATTCTGAATACGATTGTGATCTTTACCAGCGACAACGGAGCGGAAAAGAACAGCAACAGCGCCACGGGTCCTTACCGCAGCAACAAGGCGTCGTGTTACGAAGGTGGGCATCGGGTGCCATTTATCGCCGCATGGCCCGCTGGCGGTGTCGGTGACGGACTCGGTGGCGGGACCGGCCGCACCAGCAGTCAGCTGCTGTGTCTGACGGACCTGTTTGCGACCTTTGCCGACATTCTGCAGGTGCCACTGCCCGACAACGCCGCGGGGCAGAAGGGCGGCGAAGACAGCCTCAGCATGCTGGCCGCACTGACAGGCGATGTTGTGCTTGACCGACCGGTGTTCTTCCATGATCACAAGGAGGCCAAAGATGACCCGGCGGTGTCCGTCCTTCGTCTGGACGATCCGGTTGTCGGCGGAACCGGGTATCCGGGGCAGTGGAAGCTGTTCTTCGACGCCATGCTGCTACGCGCCGGCACGGTGCACCCGATTGAACTGTATGATCTGGCGACCGATTCCGGCGAGACAAATAACCTGATCACCGAACCCGCGCTGGAGGAACTCATCGATCATCTTTCGCATGTGGCGCTGCTGCACCGTACGGCCGGCGGACATCGACTGGCTGAAGTCGCGTCGCCGCGTCGGATCGTGTTCAGCTGGCGCCCGACCGGCTCTGTCCGAGCAGAAACCGGCAGCCCGACGGAATCAGCTTCCGTGGTACCGCTGGCTGATCAGTTCCACCGGGCTTCGGTGAATGCGCAGCAGGTCAGCGTGAATGGACTGACGATGAAGGTTTCCGGCGTCCCGTCTGAGGGGCACCGGCGGGCGGCCGAATTCAGTGTGAATCCCAACGGGCTGGGAATCAGTTCCGGACGATTTCAGCAGGTGGACGACGGCGAGGCGTTGCTGATTTCGTTTGATTCTGACGTGATTGTCGAATCAGCCGCCATCGTGGCCGGCAACGGCATCTGTGGCGGCTTTTATCATGCTGGTGAGACGGCGCCGCTGGCGATTTACTGCGTTGATGCAGACATCGATGCCAAAGATCAGTCCGGCATTCTGAGTGACATCGGTGTATTGCGGGCGGGGGAAGTACTGAAATTCGACAGCCGGCCGCACTGGGGAGTCGAAGCCGCCGGCCGCTGGCGACTGGGTGCGCTGACCGTTCGATTGCTGAAGTGATCGCCGCCACGCCTCTATACGCCACGCCGTCAGTACGTCAGCCGTACGTCAGGGGACAGCAATGCCGTTTACCAGAGTGGAGCCGGTGACGGTGGCGCCGTTGGCTTCTGACGTGATGAACGGACTGGCGGTGGTGTTCACGATGTTGTTCAGCGAGGTGGTCAGATTGATGCCGCCGAAATTCGTCGTCTGAGTGGGCAGGACGCCATTGACGGACAGACTGATACCGTTGGAACCTGCACCGGTCAGATTAATGGAATTGCCGCCGATCGTGGCCTGCATTTCGGGATTGGAGCGGTCGTTGATGATTCTCAGACCGGTCTGCCCCGATCCACTACCGGTGATGACGTTATTCGTGAACAGGTTCGCATCGCTGAAGTGAGCGCCCTGTCCCCACGAAACATCAATTCCGACCCAGTTCGCGGACCCGCCCGCATCGGTCAGCTGCAGCTGGTTCAGCGTGGTGTGTTCAGCCTGATTGAATCCGACTTCGGAGACGCTGACTCCGGTCACCGTCGAATCAATATTCATCAGATTCAGCGACACGTCTTCAGAGCCGACGATCCGCACACCCTGCTGCACGCCGGTCATCGTGCCTCCGGAACCGGCGGTTACACCGTCTCCGACAATCCGGAACCTGCTATGAAACGCCGTCCGCGGACCCATGTTGCGAAGTTCAGCTCCCACAGCCGTGCCGGACGCCGAGACGCTGGTGAGCGAAACATCAGACGACAGGCCATCAACCAGCAGTGCCGTGGCGCCGACGGAACTCAGCACGCCGTCGTTGATCAGCAGCTGGCTGATATTCGAGCCGGATTCCGTGGCCTCGAAGGCGGTGCGGTTGACCGAACTGACATTCAGATCCGCGAAGGTGATTTTATTCAGCACCGTATTGTTTTCCGTGAGCCGAACAACAGCATCGCTGCCTGCCGCCGCCGCGGTGTCGGTAATGGTGACTCGGGGAAAGGTGATGCTGCCCGTGGAACCGGTAATCAGGATCATTGAACCGGTAGTGCCGGCGGTGTTCTGCAGTGTCAGAGGATTGGCTAGAGTAAACGTGCCGGACATGCGATCCAGCAGAATGGCATTCTGTCCCCAGCCGGCGACAGAGACATTCTGAACCTGCACGTCGGCGTCAGACTGTTGCACGACAAGCCCCGAACCTGACGTATTCTGGATATCCAGATCCCCGACAAAATTCACCACGCCGCCGGTTGTCGGAGCCGTGGGGCTGGCAATCATGACGCCATTGCCACCCGTGGTATCGACGGTGGTGGTATTGTTGAACGTGACGATGGAAGTCGGACTGTTTTCCGTTAATGAAATACCGTGGCCACCACTGCCGTTGATATCCACCGTGCCGTCGAAGGTGATGCTGGCACCCGCGCCGGCCGTGTCGATCTGCAGCCCGTCGGCACCGGCATTCTGAATGCTTAAAGAAGTGGTAAACGTGACGGCGGAGGCTGCGCTGCTGCCTTCCAGCAGAAACCCGTCTCCGGTTGTGTTGCTGACGACGAGCGATTCGAATTCCTGTGCTCCGCCGCTGTTCCGGATATGTATACCGGTGGCGGCTCCATCAATCGTGGTATGACGCAGGGCAAAGTCGCCGGCCAGGCCGTCCGCAAGGACGCCTGTGCCGCCGGCATTTTCCATACGCAGCCCGCTGACTTCGACCTGAGCGGCGAGGCCGATGGCCGCGGAGGCGGCTGGTGAGTTGCGGATTGTCGGCAGGATAGTGCCGGACGTGGCTCGCGGCAGCACCACAGTCCCCAGCTGGCTGGTCTGGACCGTATGGCTGATACCTTCTCCCAGAAAGCGCGTCTGGGCGGGCAGCTGAATTGACTGACTGTCAAACACACTGTCTGCGTGTGCCAGAATAATGCTGTTCGGAGTCGCGACCGCATCGCCGGCGGCCTGGAACAGACTCGTGTGCGGACTTTCGAATGTGCCGCCGCCGGTTCCCGCAGAACTGGCATGAATGATGTTGATCTGGTTGCCGGAAGCATCCAGCGCCGCAACCGGATCATAGACGCGGGTTTCGCGGGACACGATGTGACGGTTGCGACGGGCAGCCTCGCCCAGTCGGTGCCGAATCGAATTCGGCCGCCGGCGATCGCGACTGTCGATGCTGTACGTCAGCGTGGCCAGCACCGTTTCATCAGAATCTTCGTCCAGGGTCAGCTGCAGCGCCAGAAATAATGAATCCCAGATCTGAGCAACAACGGACGTGGTCACGCCGCTTATTGTCTCTGCATCGTCGGCTTCGAAGCTGTAGTAGCCGACCAGGGCCTGTATCAGTTCATCGGTGGGCAGGGTCACGCCGATTTCTGCATCGAAGCCGCGAAACGCCTGAGATTCCCGGCGGAACCGTTCCAGGGCCAGGATATTCCCCTGGTAGGCCGTGTTTCCGGTCAGCTTTGTATAGCCCACCACATCGTCATCGTCGAATATCGGCAGGTAATAATGACCTCGCAGCAGAAACCGGTTGTTCTGTACCTGTCCCCCGGCGGTCACCTGATGAAAGGTGCGGTCGCGTGTGCCATCGATGTCGTACCACAGGTTTCCGTCAAGGATCACGTCTGAGCCGGCGAAGTAATGTCGGCGACCGATCCCCAGATTCAGCAGCCCTCCACTCTCAAAGCTGATGCCGGCACGCGCGTCCAGGTATTGCAGCTGTTCGCTGCCGTCGCTGAACTGCCAGTCATGCAGTGGTTTCAGAATATCAAAAGACGCAAACGCATCCGGCTCGGCATAGTTTTCACCGCCGAAGATGCTGACGCGCACCGGACTGGAATAACCAAACCACTCAGGTTGTGTCGGGCTCAGCTGCGGCGACAGATTCGGCGGGGCTGTCTGCCATGCTGAGGCAATGACTCTGGCCGTCGCATCGGGGAACTTCTGAGTTTGTGAACCCGTGGCATTCAAGGCGTTGGTACCGGCTGCCGCCGCAGGCAATTCATCGGCCATCAGGGCAGAGTGCGGGCCGCTGACAGCGAGCAGACTGTATATCAGACATGGCCAGAGATGGCGAAAAGTCATAGCGACGTCCCTGCGTCAGCCGAGGGCCAACGGGATGAACCAACCGAAAGTGTGCGACGGATTGCTCAGACCGGCCCGACGCTGTTCTGCCAGCACCTCGGAACCCCGCGCACACGGCGATCCCAGCAGAATCTACTCACGTGTGTTTATCGTCACGGATGAAACAATCGCCACCCGGAAAAGAAAACGCCGCGAGCGGAAGACCGATCGCTGGCGCGTTCGAACCCGCATTTCCTGACCAGATTACCATCTCGTTCGGTGCCGCTGCCGTTCAGCGGGGGACAGTCGTCGTTTCTGCCGGATGGCTACTCTGGGGAATCAGGGATAACCTCCAGCGCGTCGAAACAGCGCGTCGAAACAGCGCGTCGCAAATCGCGCCAGCAACACTTTCGAGAGGGGTGCCGTGCTGCGTTTCCGTAGCTGTGGCTTCCAGCCGCAGCGCCACCGGATACCGGTGGATACCTGAAACCCAGTTACGTTCAGTATCACCCGGATTGTGCCTGTCCCCTTCCGTGGTCCGTTGCGCGTCGCAAATCGCGCCCGCGGCCAAAAGGGGACAGGCATCAACCAAGAGTATCGCCCGGATTGTGCCTGTCCCTTTTCGTGGTCCGTCACCCGGATTGTGCCTGTCCCTTTCCGTGGTCCGATACCTGAAACCCGGTACGAACTGCGGCTGGAAGCCCCAGTTACGTTCAGTATCACCCGGATTGTGCCTGTCCCTTTCCGTGTCACCCGGATTGTGCCTGTCCCTTTTCGTGGTCCGCCTTCCGTGGTCCCTTTCCGTGGTCCGAATTCCGCAGCGGTGCCGGTTTGACTTCTGCAGCGCTGAGGATCAGGATCCGGGAAATGGTCCGGTCGATGGTGATCCGCTTTCTTCAGTCACAGGTGAGCTCAAATGACGCGACGACTTGGAAATGTTCGATCAATTACTGACAGGTTGGTCGCCTTTCGCTCCGCGAAAGGGCGCTCTTTTGCGGAGCGAAAGGCGACAATATTGGACCGGACACTTCTTATTTCCATCGTCTGCCTGGTCCTGGCCGGGGTTTTGCTGTCGCCCTCAGCAGCAGCGTCGTCATCGGTCGCCCCCACGCGGGTGCTGATTATTGTGGGGCCCAGCAACCATCCGCCCGGCAGTCACGAGGTGGCCGCGGGGGCGCGACTGATGGCGCATTGTCTGAACCACGCAGAAAACATCGCCCCGATCAGCGCGGAGGTGTTTTCGGCGTGGCCGGACACCGAAGCCGTGCTGGACGCCGCCGACACGGTTGTCTTTATCGGCGATACTTTTCCGCCCAATCGTTTTCCGGGTTCGGACGCGATTCTGGCAAAACTGGGGTCGATGATGAATCGCGGCTGCGGCATTGTCTGTGTGCATTACGCGACCGGCCTGAGAGCCGAAGATGTCAGCGACGACGGAGAACATCCTCTGCTGCACTGGATGGGTGGCTACTTTGCCACCCGCTGTCCACATCATCAGTCGATTGCCCGCATCTATCCGGCCGCCACCATTACGCCGGGTGAGTCCGACCATCCGGTGCTGAACGGCTGGCAGCAGTTCACCCTGCACGACGAACCGTATATCAACAATTATTTCGGCAAGGACGAAAACCAGCTGGCTCCCAATGTGACGGCGCTGGCGACGTCGCTGCTGCCACCGGAAAATCCGAAACGCGAGGTGGTGGCGTGGTGCGTTCAGCGCGAAGACTCAGGCCGAGGATTCGGAATCGTGATGCCGCATTTTTATCACAGCTGGAAGATTGACGATCTGCGGACTCTGATTCTGAATGGCATCGTGTGGACGGGTGGACAGGAAGTTCCGGCAGCCGGTGTGGCCACTCGGCTGCCGGAACTCAGTACCTTCGAACCCGAATCCGTCGAGCCGGTACCTCGCCGCAAAAACTGACGCGTCTATCAGCAAAGAGACCGGACGATGAACCGATCTCAGACTGTCAGGCCGACGACCGGTCGCGCTGACGCCGCCGGAAAATGACGACGTAGATGCCAGCGGCCAGCAGGCCCAGTCCCGCACAGGCTGGCCACAGCACCTGAGGACCCCAGTGCTGCAGAATCTGTCCTCCCAGCGGCACACCGGCGCTCAGCCCGATGGCGTGACACAGCGCAAATACACCCATGTATCGCCCCCGCATTTCAACCGGTGCCAGATCCGCCACCATCGACTGTTTGAACGCAGCCTGAACCACTTCACCGACGGTCCAGATTACCACGGTCAGAAACAACAATGGCCAGGCCGTTGCGATTGTCGTCAGCCCGAAGCCGACGGCAATCAGCAGCTCCCCGGTCAGGATGACAAGCACGCGGTGAAATCGATTCAACATCTGCGTCAGAGGAATCTGCAGCACGACGATCAGAACACCGTTGGTGGACAGCAGCAGACCCACGTCCTGTTTAGAGAACCCGAGTCGGCTGAGATGCATCGGCAGGGTCGAGAAACCCTGCATGAAGACGATGCTGGTCAGCAGTGCGGCCAGCGAGAACAGCAGGAACGTGGTATCGCCGGCAATGTGGCGCAGCGCGTACTTCCAGCCGATCCCGACCGGTCTGCCGCGTGTGCTGGCAGCGTGTTCGCCGGCATCGTTGCCGACGCGCTCTGAAGAAACCACTGGTCGCATGTCAGACGTTGATTCGGACGCCCCGGCTGTTTTGCCGGACGCCCGGGCTGCCTTGCCGGAATCGACGTGCTCGCCCGACGGCAGCGTTTCCCGAATCAGAAACACGATCATCAGCCCATAGGCCGCTGTGGTCAGGGCGTCACCCCAGAACAGAACTCGGAACGAGTACTCTGCCAGAAAGCCTCCGACCGGTGCGGCAACGGCAAAGCCAAGATTGAAGGCGATATACATCAGCCCGAAGGCCAGTGGTCGCTGCAGGGTGTCGACCAGATCACCAACCATGGCCGATGCGGCCGGCCGGTACATGTCCATCGTCAGCGAAAAGGCCAGCATCAGACTCAGAATGCCCCACCGGGACTCGGTGACGGACAGCAGGATCAGCGTCACGGCTCCACCGAACAACGCGACCAGCATGACAGGCTTCCGCCCGAAGTGATCCGCCAGATGTCCGCCGGCCATCGACGAAATGACTGATCCCAGGCCGAATACGCCGAAGCAGTTGGCGGCGAACGTGACGCCATAGTGCAGATGTTCGCTGATGTAGATCGTCAGAAACAACATCGCGAACGAACCGGCTCGGTTGATAAAGGAACCGAGACACAGAATCAGCACTGGCAGCGGCAGTCGCAGATAAGGCTGGATGGTTGTCGCAAAAATGGTCGGACGACAGACCGGTGGCGCGACGGACGGCCCGCTTGAGAGATTGGAGGCCGCAGCCCTGGTTCGTTTCAGATTCGGCATCACCCGTTCGCTTCGTCGCACTGCCTGTCATCAGTTCGTGATCGCACGACGCTGAGACACGAAATTTTCCAGAAGGATCACGAAAAAGCCACCCGCATCGGATGACGCGGGTGGCTTTCGGTTTTTCGCGATTCTGTTTAATCAGCTCAGCTGCGGGCGAAGTTGATGGCGGCGGCGTTGTTGCCGGCGACCTTGAAGCTGAACGCGTCGTTTCCGCTGGTGTTGAAGTTACCGGCCAGCTGCTGATTGTCGTTGCTGCGGTTCAGTGTCAGCGTTCCGTTGCTGACCGTGTATGAACCACTGAAACTGCTGGTGGAACCAGCCTTGTTGGTCGCTGACCAGGTAAATGTTCCGTCACTGTTCAGGACCAGGCGAACGGTCGCGCCGTTGCCCAGACTGGCCGACCATGTTCCGACGTGTACCGGTGTTTGAGGCTGAGGCTGAGGCTGAGTGGTCGGAGTAGCCGGCGGAGCAAAGCCTCCCAGTGCCTGCAGAGCAGAAAGCTGGGCGTTGGCTGGTGCCTGAGGCTGAGTCGAAGAATTCGGCTGAACCGGAGCATTCTGCGGCGTCGGTGTTGTCTGCGGCTGCAGCTGAGTCTGGGACTGAGTCTGCGGAGCGACCGGCTGCAGCTGAGTCTGCGGAGCAGCCACGGGCTGCTGCAGCGGCTGAGGAGCCACGGGCTGCTGCTGAACAAAAGGCTGCGGAGCAATTTGCTGCTGTTGAGCAATCGGCTGCACCGGCTGAACTACCTGAATCGGCTGCTGGTAATGACTGTAGCGATTGTAGCCATAGCTGTGGCTGCGAGAATAGGATGAATAGCCGCCTGAGTAGCCGCTGCTGCGACGTCGGCCACAGGCCTCAGCGTCTGAAAAGCTGGCCAGTGTGGTTCCCAGGGCGATGGCGGCGGTCAGCAGGGTCTTTTGTGAAATCTTCATGGCTTTGATCCTTTCGAGTTGTTGTTGTTTCTGGTGTTCTGCGTCGGGCATGACACCCTCAGCGAAGACTCGACGGATCTGTTACAGGAAGAAATAAAATTTTCTGCGACGTGCGTGCGCATGAAAAAAGCCTCGCCGAGATTGCTCCGGCGAGACTTCTTGTGGGTGTTTGGTTGAACAACAGAGCCCGGGTGCGGCCGCTATTTGTTGTCTTCTGCGGTGGCCGGTGCTTCCTTTTTGTCAGAATCGTCTTTTTTCTGGTCCTTATCCTTCGGCGGATCCTCTTCGTAATCGCCGTCTTCCTTGCGAGCAACCTCAGTTTTCTTTGATTCGATGGCTTCCTGCTTCATTTTCTGAATCTGATCCTGAGCTGTTTTGACGGCGGCTTCGGCCTTCTTTCTGGCTGAATTCAAGGCAGCGACTTCGTCCCGCAGCTTTTTGTTGTTTTCCTGCAGTTGGGCGGCTGCGCCGATGGCTTCATCGCGCTTTTTCTCTACCGCGGAAAGCTTTTCGTTCATCGAGGCCACTTCTTTCTGGCCGTCCTCGGCTTTCTTCTTCCATGTAGCAGCGACCGCTTTTTGATTGTTCAGCTGCTTTTTCAGGGCCGCAATCTGCTGTTCCATGCTTGCCTTCTGGGCGGCGGCTTCTTCCTGAGCGGCGACCAGCTGGGCCTTTGTGTCGGCCAGTTCGGCGGTGGTCGATTCCAGATTTGTTTTGACGTCGGCCAGTTCTGTTTCCAGATGCTCGGCTTCGACGGAACGGTGCAACGCTTCCCAGTGGGTCAGCGTTTCTCGAATAACCCCGTCTTTGCCCTTCCACAATTTTGTGGTGGGACCATAACTACAGCAGCCCTGCTGGGGACAGCACCGAGTGGGTGTACAGCAGCGACTGGCTTTACCGGCCTGTGCCGAGCTGCACAAAAGCAGAGCCGATGCGACAAGAAAAATGGGACTTTTCATGGCTGTTCTTGAACAAACAAGGGGTGGTTGGTGAACGATGGCCGCACTCGCGACGCGGTATTTGTCAACCAAGTGTTGCTTAATATGAGCGCCGATGGAGCAATTTGACGAGGAAATCTGGAAGGATTAGGAATTGTGACCAGCCTGGAACGATTTTTCCATTACGTTCTTTTGATTGCACCCAATAATCTGAATCGAGCGACCGATTTCAAAAATCGGGATTGGCCGGGTTATCGCCTGATTCCGCCCTCCCGATGTTCATTCCGGAGTTCTCGAAATAGAGGGGAACTGTAGACCCGCGACGGATTCGCAACACAAATCTGGACCCGCGAAGCCCCGGCGTTAGACTGCCTCAGAATCTGACGCGGGACCACCAAGGATGAATTCCCGTTCTCTTGTTGATCCCGCTGCTTTTCTTGCCGCACCCTTTGACAGAATCTACTGAAACAGCTGTCTGTGGACGATTCTTCAGTATCAAAACGCGATTCTCCCGCGCCTCAGGATCCGGGAGACCGGTTGGCTGTCTTCGATTCGTTCCTGAGACGTGGCACGATCGGCTGGACGACGCAGCGCCCGTTTCTGAAGACACTGGGGACCGGCGGGCAGGGCACCGTGGTGCTGACAGAACGACGCGGTGCCGGCAGTTTTTCCATGCCCGTGGCCCTGAAATTCTTCTCGCCCAGACAGTTCAAGACCGTCGAAAATTATGAACGCGAAATGCATCGGCTGACCGAAGTGGCCTCTATGGTCGCTCGGATTCAGGATGATCACCTGGTTGATGTTCATACGTTCATCGAAAATGAAGGCATCTTCTATATGGAGATGGAGTGGGTCGACGGATATGACCTGCTTCACATCCTGCGGCGGGATACTCTGGAAATCGTCCAGGATGCGGTGACCAAGGGCCGGTGGGAAGTCATTAATGAACAGATCGTCACCACAGGGGAAGTCGATTGCCGACTGAAGCCCGGCATGGCCGTGGCCATCATTCGGGAATGTCTGTCCGGAGTCTCCGCGTTGCACCGGCAGGGCATTATTCACTGCGATCTGAAGCCATCCAACGTGATGGTCAAACGCACCGGCCAGGTGAAACTGATCGATATCGGTTCTGCCTACTGGGAAGGAAAGCCTCCTCAGGGGCAGCCGTGTACGCTTGAATATGCGGCTCCGGAAGTCCTGGCCGGCAGCCGGGCGACCACGCAGTCGGACCTTGCCAGTCTGGGCTACATGCTGCTGGAAATGCTGACGGGCTCAAAACCGTTTGCCGGATTGAAGTACAGCGAGCTCGTGGACGCCAAGAATACGCTGCTGGATCGGCTGTCGGCCATGCTGCCGCTGGACACCTTTCCGTTCAGCGAATCACTGATTGTGCTGCTCAGAAAACTGGTGCATCCGGATCCGCATCAACGTTTTGCTTCCGCTGAAGAGGCCGAATTGTCAGATCTGGGGGCCGCCGGCTTTCTTAGAGAACTGGTGCGATCTGAACTGTCTCAGGAATATGCCAGCGAGCTGCGGCAGTGGATCGCGGAAATGGAGACCGAGGCTATGCAGCGGAGTCAGCTGGAAGCCAGCCTGCCGGGCCACACCACGCGCATGATTCCCACACAGCTGCCGCCGACACGTATTCAGCCCGCTCCCATCGCGAATCTGGACGGTCTTACCGCGGGCTTCGACCTGTCCTGAGGTCGGCTGGTCAGGAAGTCGTGGACTGATAGGGAATCGGATCCACAGCGCCAGCCTCTGCAAAGCCCTTCCGTCGCAGCCGGCAGGAATCACAGTCACCGCAGCTGATCCCCTCTGGTGACGGATCGTAGCAGCTGTGCGTCAGTCCATAATCCACGCCAATTTCCAGGCCTCGCTGAATAATCTGAGCCTTGGTCAACGAAACCAGCGGCGTGTGAATGGTAATTCGCCGTCCTTCAACGCCGGCTTTGGTGCCCAGATTCGCCATTTCTTCGAATGCCTGAATAAACTCCGGCCGGCAGTCCGGGTAGCCACTGTAATCCACCGCGTTGACTCCGATAAACAGATGGCTGGCCTCCAGCGATTCGGCCAGTCCCAGGCCGATGGCCAGAAATACGGTGTTGCGGGCGGGAACATAGGTCACCGGGATGCCGTCAGCGATTTCTGCATCCGAACGGTGATGCGGTACGGAAATCTGGCTGGTCAGCGCCGAGCCCCGAAAAATGGTGGTATCCAGCGGAAATACGACATGACTGGCCACTGCATTGGCCTCGCAGACCTTTGCCGCCGCCTGCAGCTCAGACCGATGCCGCTGGCCATAGTCAAATGACAGTCCGTGGATTTCGTAGCCTTCAAGGCGGGCGATAGCCATCACCGTGGCAGAATCGAGCCCGCCGCTGACCAGAACGATGGCTTTCTCAGGTGTTGTCTTCATGTGCCGGGCTTTGCTGTGAACATTCCAGTTTAAGTTGTGTCCGTTTCAGAGTAGAATCCAGTGCTCCCGGAATCAGATGTCCGGTGCTACCGATCGGCGACAAAGGGAGTGCGCGGAACAATCTGTCCGGACGGCCTCGGCCGGTATCATGGCGACTGCAGGCCGGCGGAGCCAATTCTCTGAACGCATTTCCCGAAAGCGAACCCACTTGGGCGATCCCAAACGCGAAGAACTGAAGGTGGCTGACCAGCGCGCCGTGCTGGCAGCTGTGATTGATCCCGCAGAATGCGCTGACCGCGACCGGGCACTGGACGAACTAAAAGGCCTGGTCAAGACCGCCGGCGTGAATGTGGTGGGCGAAATTGTCCAGTTTCGCGATACACCCCACCCGGCTCACTGCCTGGGAACGGGCAAGCTGGACGAACTAAAACAGCTGGTCGAAGCGACCGATGCCGAAATGGTTGTCTTCGACAACAACCTGACACCGTCTCAGGGCCGTGCTCTGGAACAGGCTGTCGAAAAGCCCATTGTCGACCGCAGCGAAGTGATTCTGGACATCTTCGCCACTCATGCCCAGACGCACGAAGCCATGCTGCAGGTCGAGCTGGCTCAGCTGATGTATTTCCGCACGCGGTTGAAACGCATGTGGACTCACCTGGAACGTATCACCGGCGGCATCGGGGCCGGCCGTGGTCCCGGGGAAAAACAGCTGGAAACCGACCGACGCCTCATCGACAAACGAATTTCAGAACTCAAACGGAAACTCAAAGACGTCGAACAACGCCGCGAACGAACGGTGTCCTATCGCCGCGAGGTCCCGACCGTTTCGCTGGTCGGCTATACCAACGCCGGAAAAAGCACGCTGATGCGAGCACTCACCGGCGCGGATGTACTGGTCGAAGACAAGCTGTTTGCCACGCTGGATACGCGGACCCGCCGCTGGCGAGTTCCCAACTACGGCGAAGTGCTGCTAAGTGACACCGTCGGGTTCGTCCGGAATCTGCCTCACCATCTGGTCGCCTCGTTCCGTTCCACCCTGGAAGAAGCCCGACACGCCGACCTGCTGCTGCATATCGTCGATGCCAGCAATCCGGAAGCGGAACGCCAGATCCACACCTGCTACAAGGTTCTGGAAGAAATTGGCGTGGACTGTTCCAACGTGCTGCTGGTGCTGAATAAGGTCGACCGCGTGCCGGACCCGTCCATCGTGGATGTGCTCCGCCGCCACTACGACGACACCATCACCATCAGCGCCGCCACCGAACAGGGGCTGGATCGGCTGGCCACCGTGGTGGCGGAGCGGCTGGCCGGTGAATTCGTCACCGTGGAAATTGAAACCAGCAGCGGGAACGGCCGACTGCTGGCATGGCTGTCCCAACACGCCGAGGAACTGGACCGCAGCTACACCGACGATTCGCTGACCCGCGTCCGAATTCTGTGCCGCATGGCCCGTCGGTTTGCCGACGCCATTGACGAAGCCGACACCAAAGTGTCGTTTCCGCAGGCGGTGACCACGCTCGAGAACGTCGATTAGTCGTCCGGTGCCGAGCCGGCCGTAACCGTTCTGTCCGCCGCCGGACGGCCATCCCGCGGCGTTGGTCGCTTTTTTTTCGAAAACCCGTGATCCGGGCCGCCGCACGCGCCGTTGTTGCATATCAAAGTGATATCATCGTGTTATCACTCGAGGTTGCCAGGTTCGTGCACAAGGGGTTCCGAATCATGTTGAAAGAAAAGTTGGTTCAGCCGGCCGCCGGTTGGTTTCCGTTGATGATCGTGCTGGGGCTGATCTTTGGTGGTATCGCGACGATCATTTCCGGTGCCGTCGCCAGTGCGGGAATCGTTGTGATCGCTGGACTGCTGATGGCGGTGACCGGATTGATTTCGCTGGCCGGTTTCATGGCGGTGGCTCCGAATGATTCGCGGGTGTTGTTGTTATTCGGCGAGTATCGGGGGTCGGTGAAGGAATCCGGCTTTTACTGGGTCAATCCGTTCTATTCCAAAAAGAAGCTGTCGCTGCGGGTGCGGAATTTTGAAACGGGTTCCAAGTCAACTCCGGAAGAAAAAAACCAGGCCGGGCAGGTGATCAAGCACCGGTCCAGAACGTCGGGACGACCGTCCAAGGTCAACGACCGCGATGGAAATCCGGTTGATATTTCGGCCGTGGTGGTCTGGAAGGTCGTGGACACTGCCGAAGCGATGTTCGAAGTGGATGACTACGAACACTTTGTGGAAGTGCAGAGTGAAGCGGCGTTGCGTGTGCTGGCGAGTCGACATCCCTATGACAGCGAGGATCATGAAGTTTCGCTGCGCGGCAACACCATGGACGTGGCGTCTCAGCTGCAGAGCGACATCGAGGAGCGGCTGCAGACGGCCGGCGTGCATGTGATCGAAGCCCGAATCAGTCACCTGGCTTATGCTCAGGAGATTGCCGCGGCCATGCTGCAGCGTCAGCAGGCTCAGGCCGTGGTGGCAGCTCGCACCAAGATCGTTGAAGGTGCGGTGGGCATGGTCGACATGGCGCTGGCTCATTTGAAGCGGGACGGGATTGTGGATCTGGATGAAGAACGAAAAGCGGCCATGGTTTCGAATCTGCTGGTGGTGTTGTGCAGTGACCGGCACACGCAGCCCGTCGTCAACACCGGCACGTTGTACAACTGACCGCCACTGTTCATTCTGGAAGACTGATGGCTCGGGAATCTTTTCTGCTGCGTACAGATCCGAAAATCCTGGCGGCGCTGCGTCGCTGGGCTGAGGACGAACTGCGCAGCACCAATGGGCAGCTGGATTTTATTTTGCGCCGAGCGTTACGGGACGCCGGACGGCTGCCCGGCGCGGGTCCAGCGGATGCGGACCAGGCTGGAAACAATGCTCAGGATCAGCCGCCTTCGGGTTGACTCAGGTTCTCAATTGGTGTCCCTGGCCACGCGGATCACAGACCGGTTTGCTGTGCGGTCACACGGGCTTAATAATCCCCTCGACAATGTGTTCTGGTTACTACGCCGCGACGGGCGTGTCGGGTACCACCGGAGCAGGGGCAGATACGTGATGGAAATAGTTGTGACGAAAAATCTGAAGCTGAAGACCTGTGTGATTTCGGTTGTTCTGGCCGCCTGCTGCCACGCGACCGCTGACCCGGCTAAAATTATCTTCGATACCGATATCACGGGTGACGTGGATGACGTCCTGGCGCTGGCCATGCTGCATTCGCTTCAGGATCGAGGGCACTGTGAACTGCTGGCCGTGACCATTTCGAAAGTCAATCCGCTGACGGGACCGTTTACCGATGCGGTGAACACATTTTACGGCAGACCCGATGTTCCCCTTGGGATCACGCGGCAGGCCCAGGTGCGGCAAAGCAAGTATCTGTCGCTGATTGAAAAACAGAAATCCGGAGCCGCACTTTATCCGCACGATCTGACCCGCAACGAAGATGCACCGGAAGCCGTGGACCGGCTCAGGCAGGTGCTGTCGCAGCAACCGGACCATGAAGTTGTTATTGTGCAGGTCGGTCTGGCCGTGAACATTGCCCGGCTGCTGCAGAGCGGACCGGACCGGCATTCTGCTCTGGATGGCGTTTCCCTTGTCCGGCAGAAGGTGAAGCTGCTGTCGGTGATGGCCGGAGCGTTTCAGCCGATCGGCGGCAACACGCGTTTTCATGAAGCCAACGTCCGGAATGACATACCCTCGTTGTCAGCATTCGACGGCGAGTCATCGGCTTCCGGCCATTGCATCCAGTTCTTTCAGCTTCAGACGAACGATCAGGATGTAAGGCTGCTGACCGGCCGACCAGTGGCCATAGGTGGTGGTCACGATTGTTTCGTCCGGCAATACTTCAACGGCGGGATAGGCACAGTCGGCGCCCTTTTTGTTGTCTTTCAGACGCACCACGTACTGGCCTTCCTCGCCGTCGACCAGATCCTGCCAGGTGCCGACCCAGGCCACCCAGTCTCCCTGATGCTCGATCGCCGCCTTGTCACGCGGCTGCACACTGCGGAAGGAAATGAACAGTCGACCATCGGGAAGATACCGGCCGGTGTGTCGGTCACCATTCAGTGAAGCGGGCAGGTCCCGATGCTTCGTCCAGGTTCTGCCTTCGTCATCGCTGAAGATGATCTGTGAGTGATGACGTCGGCTGTTTTCCCGCAACAGCACGGCCAGCCGTTTGCCATCCGGAGATCGGACGATGCCGGGTTCGCAGATGTGGTGGCTGGACGACTGGTCGATGATTTCCGGAAAGCTCCACGTCAGGCCGCCATCGGTAGAGAGAGTTCTGTACAAGGTGAAGGTGACCGGGTCGGAGCGGGAACCTTTACTGGTGAAGAAGCGACCATCGTCGTGAAACATGGCCATATAATGACCGGGTCCGGTATGCAGATCGGTCACGCATCCCATGGTGACGATACCACCCCAGTCACCGACCGGTTTGAGTTCTGACCATGTTTTACCATCGTCTTCGGTCACCGCCATGCGGCACGGATACAGTCCCGAGAACATGATGATTCGTCTGGTGCCATCCGGACCCACCACGCGGTGCAGTGTCGGTACCTCTTTGGAGGTGGCCCAGCTGGCGGGTGTCGGCAGCCGGTCGCTCCACGTGCGTCCCGCATCATCCGATCGCTTGTAGACAACCGGACCCCGACCATGGCCTTTGGGGTAGACGCACAGCATTGTCCGGCCGTCTTCCAGTAACACTGTTGTCGGATGCCCCAGATACTGACCGTGCTCATGATCCACCACCACCTGGCGATACACCTGGTCGTTCAGATCCAGCAACGGAATGGAATAAGGCAGGTCCTGAGCCGAAGCAGACGAGCACAGACAAAGAACGGCAGAAGACAGCAGAATCGGACGATGCATGAAAGAACCTTCAGGACGGGCGGTTGAAGAACGGCGGACCTGATTTCTAACCAAACACGCCGGCGCTTTCAAAGACTCTACGGATCGGTTTGTCGGCCGCGGCAGGCGTGACACCGACCGCAGTCCGGTGACACCAGTCGGGAACACGCGGATGGTTCGTGAAAATCAGACGTCCGTGTGCGGCGCGAACATTCGTCTCAGAGGGCTCTCTATGCCGGTGTCGCCAATCGCGCTGACTAGTTCAGTGCGGACGCGGAGTCTGTGGCCCATCCGATGGATTCCAGATACGCGCTGCGGATGGCTTCGGCCGGAACCCCGTCCAGCCGTACTTCATCCCAGTTGCCGCGTTCGTAGTTCAGTACACAGCTGAGCACATCAGCCAGGGGCCCTTCGCCGGACAGAATGGCCTGCGCGATGGACGGGGCCAGCGGCACCGAATTGACCGCTTCCGAGATTGGCTGACCGAGCAGCACATCCAGCAGCGAGAACAGGCCCGTCATGAAGTACATGTCGGTACGCTCACGCCCGGTACTCCCGGCCAGCAGTTCACACATCCGCGCCCGGGTCAGCGCTGTGACCGTGACTTCCAGCGGTTTGGAATCGGCCGTGGCGGCCAGCAGCGCCAGACTCGTGAATGTCTGCAGCCGCCGAATGCCGATCAGCGTCACCGCCGAATGAATGGAATCGATGCGATGCGTCAGGCCGGCTGATGCGGAATTCACAAAGCGAAGCAGCTTGTAACAAAGCGACGGATTGGCACTGACCGTCTGCACAATCTGATTGGTTCTGGGGTTCGGGTGGTTCAGCTGTGCCATCAGCTGCAGCGAGGCGACCTGATTCTCAGGGATGCGGCGTCCGGTGATCACCCGAGGCCTGCTGAGAAAATAGCCCTGAAAATAGTCGAATCCGAGCTCCCGGCAGAACTCGAATTCCTCGTGCGTTTCTATCTTCTCTGCCAGCAGCCGGGCCCCGGTCTTCTGCAGCAGTTCCACATGGTGCGGAAGATCTTCGGCCGAGATGGCCGGCAGTTCCACTTTGATGACATCCGCCAGCTCAATCAGTGGTTCCAGATGCGGACTGTAGACAAAGTCATCCAGTGCGATCCGGTATCCTGCCTCCGACAGACCTCGAATGGCCTCAATCACGTCGGGCTCAGGGTCGATGTCCTCAAGTATCTCCAGCACCACGCGGCTTTGAGGCAGGGCGTACGCAAAACCGTCCAGCAGAAAGTTGCGGGTGATGTTGATGAAGGCCGTGTGATGACCGGTAACGTTTTCCAGACCCAGTTCCGTAAACGTGTTGATGACAAGCTGCGCTGTCGCCTTGTCGCCGTCGTCAAACATCGCTCGATTGTCAGCCCCGCTGCGAAACAGAATTTCGTAGGCGTAGATCGACAGATCTGAGTGGAAAATCGGCTGGCGGCCAACAAACGCTGCGGTCGTCATTGGTTCATCCGGGTGGGATTCTGAGTCAGGGGACCCGAAAGTGTACCATCCACGGTTTTCCAACCGCGGCGAATCTCCGTATTTGATGAATCCCCGCTGGGCGGATGAACCCACGGCAATCCCCATCCGGGTTTTCACTCACTGTACAGGCGCTCAGTCGTTCGACTTGAGGTCTTCCCGCGCTGCTTCAGCGTGTGGTCGGGCTGTCAAGTGCTCGCAATGGAAACAGCGCTGATGCGACATGTTCCCGAGCCATCATGTCTTCCAGCTGTTTCACGATTTCCGGATGCTCACCCGCCACGTCATGCTGCTCACCGATGTCCGTGGCGATATTGTAGAGTTCCGTCTTGATCCGGCCTTTGCCCAGGTTCTGACGCACGGCCTTCCAGTCGCCGACCCGGATGGTCTGCTGTCCTCCATAGCCGGTGAATTCACGGTACAGGAAAGGACGTTCCGCCTGAGTCTCACCCAGAAGGGTGGGCAGCAGGCTGATTCCGTCGGTGTGGTCGGGGACTGAATCCGGTGCTCCCACCGCCGCCATAATGGTCGGCATCCAGTCTTCAAAGCCACTGACAAAATCGCTTTCGGTACCGGGTTTGACCTTGCCGGGCCAGCGGACCAGCGTGGGGACGCGGACACCGCCTTCGTACAGTGAACCCTTCAGCCCGCGCAGCTCGCCCACGCTCTTGAAAAACGTGTAGTCGACTTCCAGATCCAGGTGTGTGGTACCGTTGTCTGAGCTGAAGACCACCAGCGTGTTGTCGGCCAGTTCCAGTTCATCCAGCAGCTTCAGCAGGTTGCCGATGTACTGATCCATGCGAGTAATCATGGCTGCATAGGCCGCTCGCGGGGTAAAGTGCGGCGTATACCCGTATCCTTTTTGTTTCGTAAACGGCGAGTCGTTCCAGCCGAGTTCAAGATACGGCTTCAGATCTTCGTCCGGCACATGCAGAGCTACGTGCGGGATGACGGTCGGGTAGTAGCAGAAGAATGGCCGATCCCTGTTCGCCCGGATGAACTGCAGTGCCTGAGCGTTGATACGATCCGGCGCGTAGTCTGTTCCCTTGAACTGGTCATAGCTTTTCGGGTCTGATCGGTCGTCATCGTCCCTGAAGTTTGCATGCCCGAAAATTGCCGGGTTGTTGTTCAGTTCGATCGTGCCACGGTCCGAGCGCAGGTAGGACGGGTAATAGCTGTGCGCATGACTCTGACATAGATAACCGAAGAACCGGTCAAAGCCCTGGTCCAGCGGATGACCGCAGCTGTCCGGACCGCCCAGTCCCCATTTCCCGAAACCTCCGGTGACATAACCCTGTTGCTGCAGCAGTTCACCAATTGTGATTTCGTCGTCCGGAATGGGTTCCTGTCCTTCCGGCGGCGTGGATTTGTTGCTGCGAATATACGCGTGGCCCGGATGCCGGCCGGTCATCAGGACGCAGCGTGACGGAGCACAGACGGCGTTGCCGCAGTAATGCTGCGTCAACTTCATCCCCTGTTCCGCCAGACGGTCCAGATGAGGCGTTTTGATCAGTTCCTGTCCGAAGCTGCCGAGTTCACGGTAACCGAGGTCGTCGGCCAGAATGAACACAATGTTGGGCGGTCCTGATGACTCGGCTGCACCCGCCTCTGCACGGGCGGTGAACATGGCGATGCACACCAGCATCAGAACCGCGCCAACGGCGGCACCACGACAGGTGTTCCTGACGACAACAGGCAGAGCAGGGCAGACGACTGACAACATCACAAATCCTTGACTATCTGATTCATAGGAACCAACAACCTGAAGACAGCGCTCGTCGCCGGCGCTTGTGAAAAGCAGCTTACGCGACGAACGTCCGGAAAGCACCCGTCGGAAATATAAAACGGAGCACATCACATGGTTCTGTTTCGCAGCGTCGTAACACGCACGCTGACCTCCGTGAGCCTGATGATCGCTCTGGTGACCAATTTTCTGTGGCTGTACGTCTACATCACGGCCGGCACTCGAGGACATCAGAATGACGTCTGGTTTGATGACGTTGTCGTGGCCACCGAATACATCGGACCGCTCCAGCCGAACGATAGCGATCAGACGCCGTCCGCTGCTGGCTCCATTTCCCGTTGGTCCCGAGGGGCCGGTAGCCCCGTAGCCCGGACATTCCTGTCCGGGATCCGTCGAGCCGCTGTCGTAGTTCCATTCGGCGGACAGGAATATCCGCCGTACGGTGCCGTCCGTAGCTGGCTCCATTTACCCGTTCGTACAGAGGGGTCGGTAGCCCGGACATTCCTGTCCGGGATCTTCCGGAAAGCTGGTGGGGTCCGCCGTCCGCCGGCGTACATTACCGGTCCCCGTTTACAGTTCGTCCAGGTCCAGCCGGTACAGAACCTGATTGTAATCGTGTCGCGGCGTCCCGGTCTGCGTCGCGGAAAACGTCCGCGTGTACGTGCCTTCGAATAACAGGATTGAAGAACCGGACGGTGTGAACTCGGGATGCAGCTGCGGATTGTAGAACGAATACTGTGAGTGCGTGACCACCCTGATCGCATCCTGCCATGGCCCTGTGGGCGAGTCGGATTCTGCATACCAGATTTCGCCCAGCGCTGACGGTTTACCGAACTGCTGCGTGAAGACGGACACCCATTTCTGGCGAAAATCGTTCCACGCGATGGCTCCGCGATGCGGTTTCACACGCGCCGGCCAGGACTCGGCGTCCGACTGTGTGGCTGCCTGCTTCTGTCCACCTGTCGCGGCGCGGGTGGAAACATATTCCTGAGGCACCAGCGACTGCCAGGAAGCCGGGTCCGACCAGTCTTCAAAGGTTGCGCGGCACTTCAGTGACGGGAACGGATCTCCGAACAGCATCCACTTTGTCCCGGCGTCGTCCGTCCATGCAACGGGATGACCGTGCGGGGCCGCGGGAGGCACCGGATGCTGTTCAGATTTTTTCCACAATACCCGATGCTGCTCAAAGACGGCCCGGTCTTCATTCCAGACACAAAGTCCTCGTTCGTATTCCGTCAGTGGCGGTTCAATTTTGGAATAAGTAGCCACCAGATGATGCTGTCCATCGCGGTCGGGCAGGCTGGCATAGCCGTTCAGCCAGGTGGGACCGCTGCCCGGCATACGGGCGACGTTGTCAGGAACGGCTTCTTTATCCGTGAAATAGTCATAGCGCAGCCGTACCGGTGGCTCAAACGACTTCAGAGGCTGCACCGGCGTGGTGGCCCCGATCATGTGGAAGCGCCCCAGAGGATACTGCGGCAGCACGGTATCACCCCAGCCCCAGTACAACCGGCCCTGGTGAACCGCGTTCTGAACGCTGTCGCATCCCAGGGTACCCTGTTCCTGCCAGTCTGATTCTCTGCCCAGTTTCTGACTTTCCGCAAACAGTCCGCCGCCGGTAATGCGTCCCAGCCGCTTTGCCGGCAGCTGTCGCTGAACGCGGATGGTGAGCGTCTTGCCGGGTCGCGGTATGACCCTGACTCCGACGTATCCGAAGCCATCCTTCCGGACCGAGTACCCATGTCCCTCGACGTGAAACCAGGTGGCCCGATTCATCAGTTCCGGCAGATCGAAGGCGATGACGCCGGCATTGTCAGACACGAAGCGAACATTGTGTGTGGTTCTGAGTTCCACCAGCGGCACCGGCCAGTCATTGCTGTCATCGACGATCCGGATCTCACACGGTTCTGCAGAGCGTGTGTCAGCAAAGAGTGTGTTGGCGGACCACGCAAACAGCGGGCCGCAGGCCAGCAAAACTGTGCCAGGCCGAAGTATCCAGCGAATGGTGCTGTCTGGTTTTGCGGCCATTGAGTCGCTTTCCGAAGACGCCGGACAGGGCTGTGATGTTGACCCGGCCCGGGTCCTGTTCCGGGGCCGGAAATGTCGAAACGGCGATTCCGGAACGTGCTGCCGGGAAGAGTGCTCCCCGGGTCGCACGTTTCGGATTCTGCGGTCGGTTTCTCCGACATGCGGCTATTTCTGTACCAGGACGTTCACGCCCTTCTTGTTGGACAGCACAATATCCGGCCGACCGTCTTTGTTCATGTCGTGAATCTGAAACTGAGTTCCGACGCCGGTGCCCTTGCCGGCCAGAATCTGGTGAGGCACGAAGGTCGGAGGATGGCCTTTTCGGCGATTCACTTCGTACCAGTACATCACCACTTCGTCATGACCGCCCGGGTCGCCGCCGTTGTGGGCAAAGAATCGCTTGCCGGTGACGTAATCCAGCTGACCGTCGCCATTGATATCCACGGCCTCGACGGCATGGGTCTGCGAGTATGACTTGTCGATTTCGTGCAGTTCCCAGCCGGCGTCTCCTTTGTTCTCGGCCCACCACACACCGTATTCGTGCGCGGAACTGACAAACAGGTCGGCGTCACCGTCCCTGTCCAGATCGTCGGCGTAGATATTGGCCACCTTCGGCAGCGGTTGTTCCTGACCATTGACGTTGATGCGGATGGGGTGATATTTCCACAGACCGTTGAGGCTGAGATCACCGGGAGATTCCCACCAGCCGTGTGCGATGATGATGTCGCGGTGTCCGTCGCCGTTCATGTCACCGACACCAAGACCGTGGTAGTACTTGAACGTTCCGTTGTCGAGCCCGCGATTGGGTTTCGATGCCGGCTCAGCGCTGGGCTCGCTGACAGGATGAAACGCGAATTTTTCGGTCACCTTTTCGGTCACGGGAATCCGGACATAACCCATCTGCGCCTCGGGCTGGGAACCGAACACATATTCGGGAACTCCGTCCCCGTTCAGATCTTCGAACTCGGGCGATTCATTGCAGATGCTGGTCCAGATCTGGTGTTCCTTCCAGTGGCCGTCGTTTCCGCCGGGATTCTGATACCAGTGAAACGGATCGCCGGGGAAGCCCACGATGATTACGTCCTGCCAGCCGTCGTTGTTCATGTCCCACGCGTTGTTGACAAAGCTGTTGCTGTAGCCTTTGCCGGCCACGAAGTCTCCGGGCATCCGGATTTCATGCAGTTTCCAGTTGCTGCCGTCCGTGTAGCCCGGCGAATCGATGGCCGGCGCTTCGTACCAGACATCGCCGGCGGCCACATCCGGGCGCCCGTCGTTGTTCAGGTCAGCCCCGGCCACGCCTTCGGAACGAAAACGTTCGTCCAGCGTGATCCGGATCCAGCCGTCGTCATCTTCGCCGAAGACCGGAACGATCAGTGTGGTGAGCAGTGGCAGGACCAGTCCAAAATATGATTTCATGGCAGGGTTCTCGCTGAAGGACAAAAACTGGCGACCCACCAGCATACCCGGAATGTCACCGAAGCAAAATGATCGGCCACCCGCGCCCCTGTTTTTGGACGCCTGCGGAAATCCTCGACATCAACGCCCGGTCACGGCAGAATATTCTGTTCTGACTGCCCGATTCTGATCAGGAGCCTCTGATGCGCACCGCCCTTGCCGGGACATTTCTGTATCTGCTGGGGACGTCATGGCCCACTGCCTTCTGCCAGCCGGCAGAACCGCGGTTCGCGCAGCCCGGCGTTGTGAAGACGTCCGACGAGGTCAGTCCGGGCTACATTCTGATCTCACCGCTGAGTTCAACACGCTCATTTCTGCTGAACAATCAAGGGCAGGTGGTCCATTACTGGCAGGCTGACCGCAAGCCCGGTCAGGCCAGCTATCTGCTGGAAGATGGATCACTGCTGCGTGCCGGCAAGGTGGACAATTTTTTTCAGTTTCCTTCCACCACCGGCAGCGGAGGACGCATTCAGAAGTACGACTGGGACGGCAATCTGATCTGGGACTTCGTGTCCAGTTCCCCTTATCGCATGAACCATCACGATCTGGAACCGCTGCCCAACGGCAACGTCCTGTGCGTCGTCTGGGAATCCTACCAGCGCGAAGTCGCCATTGATGCCGGGCGAAATCCGGACCGCCTGATCGGTGACGTGCTGTGGTTTGAAGCCATCTTTGAACTGAAGCCAAAGGGGCTGCACGAAGCGGAAATTGTCTGGAAGTGGAGCCTGCGGGATCATCTTGTGCAGGACTGGGACGAATCGAAGGACAACTACGGAAACCCTGCCGACCATCCGGAACTTGTGGACGTCAATTTCATGTTGCGTCCCGCGGCTGACTGGGTGCACATGAATGCCATTGACTACCACCCGGAACTGGATCAGATCATGGTCTGTTCGCGTTCATTGAACGAATTCTGGATTATCGATCACAGCACCACCACAGAAGAGGCGGCCGGCCATTCCGGCGGACGTCGCGGACGCGGCGGAGATCTTCTGTACCGCTGGGGAAATCCTCAGACCTACCGACGCGGCACACCGGAAGATCGCATGCTGTTCAACCCTCACGACGCTCACTGGATTCCCGCCGGCCTGCCCGGAGCCGGCCATGTGCTGCTGTTCAATAATGGTCTGGCCGGAACGGACCAGGACTTTTCTTCTGCCGACGAAATAAAACTGCCGCTGAAGCCTGACGGTACCTATCACCGCGAAAAGGACCAGCCGTTCGGTCCCGACGACATTGAATGGACGTTCGAAGATCCGGGCAATTTCTTTTCACCGCGGATTTCCGGTGCCCAGCGACTGCCGAACGGAAACACGCTGATCTGTTCGGGAACGCAGCATCTGCTGATGCAGGTGACTCCCGATGCCCGGATCGTGTGGATGTATCGCAATCCACCGCGGTTTCGCAATCCTCCCAACACCAAGACCACGCCGCCCTCGCCGCCCCGGCCCAGTCCGGCCGATCTGCCCCCGGAACTGCTGGACGAACTGCGTATCCCGGGAGGTATTCCTCTGGAAGACGGTGGTACGATGTTTCGAGCCAACTGGTACGCGCCCGACGACCCGGCACTGCAGGGCCGCGATCTGACCGTCAAACAGGTTCCCCCGCCGCCCCCCATCCTTCCCGTGGTTCAATAGGTCGGTGCGGTGTCTGCTGAGCCGAGTGCCGTGAGGCACCGGGCCGTGCACCGGGTGTGCCGTCCTGGTGACGTTCGATCTCTGCGGGCATTGCACCGAGGCCCGGCCGCTTACGCGTCGCGGCTCACGATGTACCTGGCTTAACGCGCAGCTGTACACACGTCCGTGAACCGATTGCCGTGAGCCGTGAGCCGAGTGCCGTGAGCCGAGTGCCGTGAGGCACCGGGCCGTGCACCGGCTGAGCCGTCCTGGTAACGTTCGATGTCTGCAGGCATCGCACCGAGGCCCGGCCGCTTACGCATCGCGGCTCACGATGTACCGGGCTTGACGCGCAGCTGGACACACGTCCGTGAACCGATCACCGTGAGCCGAGTGCCGTGAGGCACCGGCCCGTTCACCGGGTGAGCAGTCCTGGTAACGTTCGATGTCTGCAGGCATCGCACCGAGGCCCGGCCGCTTACGCGTCGCGGCTCACGATGCACGTGGCTTGACGCGCAGCTGTACACACGTCCGTGAACCGATTGCCGTGAACCGATTGCCGTGAGCCGAGTGCCGTGAGGCACCGGGCCGTTCACCGGGTGTGCCGTCCTGGTGACGTTCAATCTCTGCAGGCATCGCACCGAGGCCCGGCCGCTTACGCGTCGCGGCTCACGATGCACCTGGCTGCACGCGCAGCTGTACACACGTCCGTGAACCGATTGCCGTGAACCGATTGCCGTGAGCCGAGTGCCGTGAGGCACCGGGCCGTGCACCGGGTGTGCCGTCCTGGTGACGTTCGATCTCTGCGGGCATTGCACCGAGGCCCGTTCGCTTACGCGTCGCGGCTCACCTGACACCTGGCACCGGTTTGTTATGGAGCGTCCGTCGTATCGGATCCGGTTTGGATCAGTTCCAGTGCCTGCTGGATGAAGATGGTCCCCGTCCGTTCTCCCAGACTGGTGCGTGAAATGTACGAGTATCGGTCAAAACTCTGGAAGTCGACTTCTGTCAGGATGTAACCGAACGCGTCGTTGGTCAGTCCGAACAGCAGGTTGTGTTCGCCCGTCATCTTTCGTTTCAGGTAGAAGCCGATGTTTGGCAGGGCTTCTCCGGGAATGGTCAGAATCTGAGCGGTTCCGAGGCGAACAAGGTTCACCTGAGTGGAGACGCTGAAGTCGGCGTGATGAGGATATCTGAGCGGTGATCCGACAAGGATGCCCTTCATCAGGGCGGATTCGACCGGAAACCGGACGTGTCGCACGGCACAGGTCACGAGCGGCTCGGACTCGACGTCGACGGCAGCGTCACTGATGATTCGCATCGCCTCGTCCGCCATCAGATGACCGATGCGCAGACATTCTTCCCACGTTCTGATGTCCGGCCAGACGGCTCGATCCGGATCCGCAGGCTGCGTCAGGTCCCGGTTATCCGCCGTGACCATTCCTCCCTGAGCACCGTTCATGAAGACGGCAACGCCACCGGCGCGCTGTTCAATACGATCACACAGCGGGCCGATGCAGTCCGGGCTCAGAATTCCCGCCTCGCTTCCCAGCACTTCCGGATGAATGGCATAGTTGACAAGTGTCCCCAGTACCTTCCCGTCCGGTGACTGTGCCTGAATGACGGCCATCCTTGGATCGTACAGTGCGGGAGCGTAGTAGTTGTAGGCAATGCGTTCTGCAGCCCTCTCACTGTTGATTTTCAGGACGGCGGGTTGCCGCCGGTCCAGCGCTTCATTGACGGCGGCCGCCGTCTGTTCGCAGACATGCTGCATGAAATCGAGATCACCCGTTGATTCTCCCGACGGCAGCGGGAAAGCATAGCAGTCGGGTGCACTGTGAGTATGTGTCGCGCCAATCAGAATGTGGTCGGGCGGGATTCGTGGTACCAGCTTGCGCACGCGGGCCCCCAGCACGGACGGGAAGCCCAGTACATCCAGGCCGACAACCGCCACAGTCGTATCGCCGCTGCTGAAGACCATTACCCGGGCCGCCAGTTCCCCGCGTTTGTCCGAGGCCGGTTCGGGCACACCGACACCGCCGGAAATCGGCAGCAGCGGATCGGGGGTGATGATGCGCTTCGCCACACCGACCCGAAATTCGGCCGCACAGTGATTCAGCGATCCGGTCAGCGTGATGATCAGCCACAGCAGGGTGCAGCGGCGAGCAACAACGGCATGCATGGTATTCCTCCCCTTCCGAAGATCTGATCCCGGTTGCGGGGCAGGGTGCCCCGCAATCGGTCAGTCACAGAAACGAGTCTGAGGAGGAAACTGAGAATTATCAAGCAGGTCGCCGCAGCGGAATTCGTCTTCCCCCGCGGCAAAACATTGCAACGCTTCCTGACAGCGGCGGGCTCTGTCAGGCGACGAATGCCGTGGTCAGGTCTCCCAGCAGGCGTTCGAATCCCCGGATGACCGGTTTACGCGCGAACAGAGAGGAAGAGCCGTTCAGTGTATCGACTTTGGATCCGCCGACGGCCACGGTGCGACGGCCGAACTGGCTGTTGTTGACTGTCAGTTCGTCCCGGCCTCCGCCCAGATTGACGTGTGTGTTGCGACCGACCTGTGAGTCAGCCACGCGGACCACGTCGTTGCCGCCATCCGTGTGAATGCTGGCATCACGCGCGACCGAAACGCCGGTGGCCGTAATCGTGTCGGCGTGGCGTCCGCTGCGGATGCTGAGATCTTTTCCAATCTCACCATTCGTCAGGGTCAGAAAATTGTGGCCGCTGCCGAGATTGACCGCCAGGTTCTTCGCGACGGAAAAATTCCGCCATTGCAGCACATCACTACCTCCATCACTGAGCAGCCGGACATTGCCACCGACCTGACCGCCGTTGATGTCGGCCCGGTCATGCCCGCTCCCCATGTTCACGTGCAGATCCCGTCTGATCACGATGCCCGGAATGGTCGCCTCAATCACATCATTTCCGGCGCCCATATTGATGAACACCTGATCGATCTGAGCCGGCAGGTCCTGGGGAGCAATTGCCAGCTGGGCCTGGCCATTGATGGTGGTCTGGTTCAGACCCGTGACCTTCAGGCCGGTGGTGTCCGCCGTGATGCGGATGGAATTGTCCCCGCGGTCACCGTCAATCCGCAGGTCACCTCGCACCAGTGTCACTTTGACGTTACCCGTCAGTAACACACGACATTCCAGCTGTTCCACCGTCTTGACAGGGTCGAGATTCACAGAGCGTCGACGACGCAAAGATCGAATTTGTCCGAACATGGTGAGCATCCTTTTTTTGTGCCGCTGAAGAAAGATCTGGTCGTTCCGGAAACCATTTCCCGGACCGACAAAAGCACTCAGACCTGATGGGTGCCTTGTTCCAGCAAGCAGAAAGTTGAAGTTCGGAGCGTTTCGTGACTGGAGATTCCACCCGGGCGGGCGGCGGCAGAATGCCTCAGCCGCGGACGGTCCTGCTCGGATTCCGGCCCGTGACAAAGCCTTATCAAAGACGCAGCCATTCAGCCGCTTTTCAGAAATTCGGCTGGCCGCGCAAAGATTTCGGCAAAAAGATGCTCTCCGCTCAGAGTGACGGCTGAAGGCTGGTGCGTGAGCAGTTTCCGGAGACGGTAAAAGCGGCCCAGAAATACGGATGAGCAGCGCCGTGTCGGGACCGAAGTTCCTGAATGCGCTGCCGCTGTGCGGCCTGCAGAGCCGACCGGACATCGGCGGTCCGGGTCAGTGAGTCAAAGAAGTTGCGCACCAGCAGAGCCGTTTCCAGGTCCGGAATCGACCACAGCGTTGACATCACGCAGCGAACACCGGCCAGATGGAACGCCCGGCGCAGGCCGATCACGCCGCCCGTCGCTTCCAGCCTTCCGACGCCTGTTTCACACGCGCTCAGGACGGCCAGCTGCGTATGGCGCAGATCGGACTGCAGAATTTCCAGACCGGTCAGGACTCCATCATTGTCCAGCTGATCAATAGCCCTGTGGCGATTGGCACCGGCCAGCATCAGGCCGCACCGCAGCAGCGGATCGCCGGTGTCCGCGACGTCCACCGGCAGGTCTGGAGATGCCAGAAAGAAACCGTGAGTGCTGAGCAGCACGACGGCCGGGCTGTGCAGTTGCTTGAATCGGGATTCCTCCGCCTGTTGTCCCAGCAGCATCACCGGAGGACGTCCGGTCACGAGTTCAAGAGCCGGACGGGCGGCCGCAGCTTCCTGAGCCGAGTAGGCGAGCGCACTCACGGACGGGACTTTGCCGATGAATCCCGGGCCGCGGCCTTCCGGAGCGGCGTCGGCGTTCCGTACCGGGCCATAGTCCGGGTCGGCGAAGATCGCGGCCGGACCGACGTCATTGTTGTCCTGCAGAAGCAGGTCACGGCCACTGAGTTCCAGCTGCAGCCGGTGCGTTTCAACGGCGAATGTCCGGTCATCGTCGTTCAGCAGTGCGGACCATGGCAGCAGCCACGTCGACTGATCGGGCGAAATGATCAGCAGTCGTGATTCTTTGCATGCGGCCGCGATTGGTCTCCAGACCTGCCGACTGACCGCCTGCAGCGCCGGTTTCAGAATCGCCATGGCCTCGGCCGGGCCGATCTCGGAAACTCGCCGTGCCGTCTGAGTCAGCTGAGTCCGCAGTTCTGCGATCTGTGAATCAATCTGCTGTGCATCCCCCAGCAGGATGATCTGTTGCGATCCGGCTTTCGGAGTCAACCATGCGGCATAGTGAGACGCTGACTGGTTTTCGCGCGAACTGCTGTCGGCGGAAACGTCGTATCGAATCAGATCGACAAACACAGCGCCGTCCGGCAAAGCCTGTCGGACGTCGGTGGCCGTCACGTACGGTTCGTCAGCCCATGACTGTCGTCGCTGCAGATCGTCGCGATAACCGGACTGAACCGACTGCGCTTCCCGCACCAGGCCTTTGCCGTTGATCAGCCATTCGCTCGACTGCCGAATCACGTCGGCGCTGTCGAGGTGGCCGACAGCCGCTGCAATGGCACTGAAAAAGCGGCTGCCGTCGGCAAAGACCAGGTAGTCTGCCTGCTGTTGCGCGGACATGCCCCAGATGTCGACTCTGATCTGCTGACGCAGCTGTTTCAGCATCGAGTCCATGATCTGAAAGGCGACCTTTGTCTGACCAACCGCCAGCAATGTGGTGACCAGCTGTTCCTGACGAGATTCAGCAAAGCCCGCGTCTGACGGGAACTCGGTTTCAAAGACGGCGATTCGATTCAGAATAGCGGTGACTGTCTGCGGGTCATCCGGATTCAGTTTCAGAAACTCCAGCTGCAAACGCGTGCGGGCGATCCAGCGCTGGTCCGGTTTCGTCTGCCGCGTCAGCGCCTGCAGGATGTGGTCGTACGAACGGACCGCTTCTTCCTGTCGATCAAGACGTGCCAGCACGTCGGCCTGTCGTCCCTGAATCTTCAGCGTACGAGGATCGTCATCACCGAAGGTCTGCCGAAGAATTCTGGGTGAGGGCGGATTCGGCACAGTCTACCTTGCCAGCGACAGACAGCTCAACCGGAAGGTGGCGATCAAGCTACCTCGTCAGGAACTGCGGTCGTTTGATGCGGCGGCATGGCTGGCCGAGGCGCGGGTGATGGCGGGCCTGGATCATCCTCACATCGTGCCCGTCTATGATGTGGGCACCACTGATCAGTATCCTTTTTATATTGTCTCGAAATATATTCAGGGGACCACACTGCGGCTGCTGCTGCGTGAGCGGCGGCTGGGCATGGACGAAGCGATCCGGCTGACAGCGACAATTGCCGAGTCACTGCATTTTGCTCACCGACACGGGCTGGTGCACCGGGACGTCAAGCCGGGAAATATACTGATCGGCCGGGACGGCGAGCCGTGGCTGGTGGACTTCGGGCTGGCGCTGCAGGAGGACGATTTCAGTGTTCAGGCCAGCAGCGCCGGGACGCCGGCCTATATGAGTCCGGAGCAGGCGCGGGGAGAAGGTCATCGCGTTGACGGCCGCAGTGATGTCTTCAGCCTGGGCGTTGTTCTTTATGAAACCCTGACCGGTCAGAAGCCGTTCCGCGGGGCTGATCCGGCAGAGATGGACCCAGAACAGGGACAGGCATGAATGGGACGCCCCAAAAGGGACAGGCATCAATGCGACCGCACAGAAAAGGGACAGGCACGACGGCGGACGCCCGCATCCTCTGTTCAGATCCCGCTGGCGCCGTCGAGCCAGTCCCCGTTTGGCTTGCGTCAGGAAATGAGACTGGCTCCGAGCAACCGGCAAGCAAGTTCTGCC
>JAVKCM010000267.1:0-42571 GCA_040222735.1 Fuerstiella sp.
AATCTTCATGGCGGATCTGGACGTCTGGACGCCGACGGACATTGTGAGCAGTGGACTACAGATTCCTGATAACCTGGCGCTGGATCCGGCGAACGGAAGCATCTATTGGACCGATCCGGGCACCCAAACCATCAGCCGGGCTGACCGAGACGGTTCCAACCCAACCGTACTGCCGCTGGGAACGCTGCAGAGGCCGAAAGGTCTCGCCATTGGTGCCAGCCCCGCCACGACTACAAACAGTGTGCCGACGGCCGATGCCGGCGGGCCATACACGATTTCCGAAGGCAGCAGCCTGAATCTGGATGCCAGTGGTTCTACCGACCCGGACACGGATCCGCTCACCTATCGCTGGGATCTGGACAACGACGGTACCTTCGGTGAAGCCGGAGAACCTGTGTCCGAAACGGCGACGCTTAGCTGGGCAACGCTTCAGAGTCTGGGGATCACCGGTGACGGCGTCTATTCGATGAGCCTTCAGGTCAGCGATGGCCGGGGAGGAACAACGACGGATGTGTTCACGCTGACGGTCATCGACCAGACACCCACGGACCTGACCTTCGACGGCGGCACCATTGATGAGAACTCAGTCAACGGAACTGTCGTCGGTACGGTGCACGGAGTGGATCCGGAACGCGATGCACGTATTTCGGCACTGCTCGCCGCGAATCCCGACCTGTCGTACAGCGCCGTGACCGGGAAATTCTACGAATATGTTGCAACCAGCAGGCGCTGGACGGCCGCCCGGACAGACGCCACCACGCGAGCGCTGAACGGTGTTAACGGGCAGCTTGTCACTGTCCGCTCAGGCACTGAACAAACCATCGTTCACGGTGTCGCGGCCGGGACCGGCGCCACCATCTGGATGGGCGGATCAGATCAGGGAACCGAAGGTCAGTGGTTCTGGTACGAAGGTCTGACCGCCGACGACCAGTTCTGGACCGGCTCCGGCACCGGCACAGCCTTCAACGGCGCCTACCAGAACTGGGGAAGTCCCCGCGAACCGAACAATCGAGGCAACGAAGACTACCTCCTCATGTATGCCAGTGGTCCTCGAAACGGCACCTGGGATGACGGAATGATAACTTCGTTCCATGCATACATCGTGGAATGGAATGCCGATGAGGTGCTGGACCAGACGGATCCGCTCGTCTATTCACTGGTCGACGATGCCGGAGCAAGATTCAGCATTGATTCAGACACCGGGGTCGTCCGGGTGTCAGACGACTCGCGATTAGATTTCGAACTGGCTGCCAGCCACAACATCGTCGTGCGTGTCACGGACAGTGCCGGCAACGATTTTCAGAAGACGCTGACTGTCAGTCTCAACGACCTGAACGACAACGAATCGCCGGTCATTTCCAGCATCGCCGATGTCACGACGCCGGAGGATACATCGGTCGGACAGATCAGATTCACGGTGAGTGACGCAGAGTCTGCTGCGCCTGGCCTTACGGTGACGGCCACCTCAGACAATCAGAGCCTGATTGCCGATGCCGACATCGTGGTCCACGGAAAAGGCAGCAAACGCAGGCTCAGCTTCACTCCGGTCAAAGATTCATCCGGCGGACCGGCCACGATCACGGTCACCGTCTCGGACGGTACCGCCACCACCAGCACTTCCTTCAACGTCACCATCACACCGCAGAACGATGCTCCGGTCTTCAAAGGCCCGAACTCACAGATACTGAAGGTTGTCGGCGGCGGGCGGATTGTACAGGCCCCGGGGCTTCTGTCCGGTGCCTCCGACGCAGACAACGACCCGTTGAAAATCGTCATGTTGTCCGGTCCGTCCCATGGAACTCTGCTGACAAAACCGGACGGTTCGTTCAGCTACAAAGTGGACGATGACTACACCGGCAATGATCAGTTTACCTATGTGGTCAGTGACGGAACGGCCAACAGCCCGGTTCGCAAAGTCATCCTTCAGATCCCATCGCTCGCCACTTTGAATACCGTCAGAACCAACCAGACGGTGACTTCGGCAGACGCACCGGTCGATTCGACGGACTCTTCCGTCAAATCCGACGTGGCGTCGACTAAAGCAACTGTTACAGCTGCCGCGACACGTCCGGCGGAACACCGGGATGCAAACGACGACGATCTGGATTACGTTCCGCCACCGACGCTGACTACGGAAGATGAAGACCACAAAGGCGTTCAGGCGCTGTCAGCGCCCGTCGCCGATAGCGATCAGTTTTCGTTTCAGTTTCAGCAGAGCGTGAGCATCGCTCTGGCGCCGGCGGACCGTCTTTCCCCGAATGACGGAAGGGATGCCGGCGACGCAGATCGATCATCGGAAGGCAGTGGCCATCGCCTCACGACGGAAGTCATCGATACAGAGTTCCTGACGGGTCTCAGCTATGAACAGTACGCTGAACTAAGAGAAACCGTTCATCAGCTGGACCAGTTCAAGGAACACCTGGATTCTGAATATCAGATCTCTGACGTCACGGCCAGTTCGGTCGTCGTCGCCGGAACATCTCTTGTGATCGGTTCGGTTGTCACGGCGATTCGCAGCGGCGTTCTGGCACTGGGGCTGCTGAGTCAGCTGCCGGTGTGGACGCTGTTCGACCCGTTGATGGTGATGGACGGTGTCGAAGGCGATGAGGGTGATTCGCTGCAGGACATTGTTGACCGGCAGAATGAGAAAACGGACGAACAACAGACATAACACAGACCAGACATTGCCGCCGGACGACAGCATCACGTTGAGGCGGTGACAGAAACCAGCCAGCCTGAACCGGATGTGCATCTTGTCACGCATGTCCCGCCTCGGAATCCTGATCATGATACGTCTTAACGCAGCCACCAGAATCACACTGGGCATCGTCTGTTCGATGCTGGGCATACTGATGGCCGCCAACTACTTTGGCCTGATTCCGGATCAGGAAAAACTGGTCACCTCCGGACGTGCTCAGATTGTCGAATCACTGGCATTTGCCAGTGCGCCGATCATTGAGGCCGGAGAACTCCACAAGCTGCAGGCTGTGATGGAGGCGCTGGTGAACCGACATGACCAGCTGATTTCCCTTGGCGTTCGCCGTCCTGACGGCAAACTGGTCACCGCCGCCGGACCGCATGCGAAAACCTGGCCGGACGATCTTGGCGGCCGCTCCAATGAACGTTTCATGCAGGTCACCCTGTCGGCTCAGAACCAGACAAAGTGGGGATCTCTGGAGGTGGCGTTCACGCCGCTCCGCTCTGACGGGCTGCTGGGTCAGCTGCAGACAAGGATGACGCCCCTGCTGATCTTCTGCGGCGCCGTGGGATTCTTTTCGTTCCGCTGGTTCCTGACCATGGTGCTCAGAAACCTGGATCCGAACCAGGCCATTCCGCGACGTGTGCGGGAAGCCCTGGATATTCTTTCGGAAGGCCTGATGATTGTCGGGCTGAACGAACGCATCCTGCTGGCCAACAAGGCGGCGGAAGTGATGACCGGTTTTGACATCGAGAAGATGACTGGTGTCAAAGCGTCCGCCCTTCCGTTTCACCGGCTGGCCGGAGACCCTGAATCCAGAATGCCGTGGCAGATCGCGCTGTCCGAGCAGCAGCCGGTCGCGAACACTATGATGGCACTGGAGTCCGACGATGGCAGCTCACGCATTTTTCGAGTCAACTGCAGTCCGCTGGTCGGAAACGACGGCAAACATCGCGGGGTGATGGTCACGCTCGACGATGTCACGCTGCTCGAACAAAACAAAATCGAACTGCGGGCCGCCAGAGATGAGGCGGAAGCCGCCAACAAGGCCAAGAGCGATTTTCTGGCCAACATGAGCCACGAAATTCGCAATCCGATGAACGCTATTGTGGGCTTCACCGACATTCTGCGGCACGGCATGGAAGAAAATGAAACAAAACGACGCGAGTACCTGAACACGATTCATGCCAGTGGCACTCACCTGGTCGGACTGATCAACGATATTCTGGATCTGTCCAAGATTGAATCAGGCAGGATGGAACTGGAGATCTGTGAATGCCGACCGTGTCAGCTGATCAACGAAGTGGTCAACGTGCTGCAGATGAAAGCACACGAACAGAATCTGATGCTGGAACAGGCAGTCGAAGGCACGATACCGGCCGTCATCCACAGTGACCCGACACGCCTGCGGCAGATTCTGATGAACCTGGTGGGTAATGCCATCAAATTCACAAATCAGGGAGGCGTGCGGATCGTCGTCGATTCACGGCAGGCTGATGGACGCTCCCAGATACGATTTCGAGTCATTGATACCGGCATCGGCATGACTGAAGATCAGTGTGGCCGGATCTTTGAAGAATTCGTTCAGGCAGACAATTCTGTCACGCGACGTTTCGGCGGCACCGGACTCGGACTGGCCATCTCGAAAAGACTTACCGAAGCACTGGGGGGCGAAATCAATGTGACCAGTGTGCCGGGAGAAGGGACCACGTTCGCATTCACAGTCGACACCGGCGATATCAACGACGTCGAACAGATCGACGACGAAGCGGCCTCACGTACACTCGCCAGCGGACTGAAACACTCCCGGGAAAACATCCGTCTGCAGCGTTTTCGTCCGGCACGTGTACTGGTCACGGACGACACGCCAGCCAACCGTCAACTGGTCAGCCTGGTCCTGCGCAACGCCGGCCTGACAGTGGAAGAAGCAGAAAACGGCATGCAGGCCGTAAATCAGGCGTCGGCCGCCGATTTCGACCTGATCCTGATGGACATGCAGATGCCGGTCATGGACGGCTTTACTGCCACCCGAAAACTGCGGCAACAGGGCCTGCAGGCTCCGATTGTTGCCCTGACCGCAAACGTGATGCAAAGTGACCGCGAACGCTGTGAAGCCGCAGGCTGCTCGGGCTTCCTGTCGAAACCCATCGATATCGACCGCCTGCTGGCAACACTGGCCGAGTTCCTGCCCGTCGATGATTCTGAACCAGCACCTGCCAGCGAAACAAACCTGTTGTCCACGGACCGGTCTGCTGACGTCGCAGCGGCAGTTTCCAATCAGGAACACGCTGATCCGATTACCAACGCGGACCAGATCACGGCATCAGCAACGGAACAAGCGGACACGACCCGGGCTGACTCAGGTGCCGGCCTCGAAGAAGGTCAGGAGACCACGTCACTGCCGGAAACTCAGCCTGCGAGCGCAGCGTCCGGGCGTTCTCGATTGCACTCGACGCTGCCGATGGAAGTTCCCGAGTTTCTCGAAATCGTGGCTCAGTTTGCTCAGGGGCTGCCCGCCATGATGGACGACTTTCAGGCCGCATGGCAGGAGCGCGACTTCAATCAGCTGCGAGAACTGGCCCACAAACTCAAAGGCACCGGAGGAACAGTGGGCTTCGCAGATTTCACCACTCCGTCTCTCCGCCTGCAGCAACTGGCGGCGAATCAGTCCGAAGACGGAATTCCGGAAGTGCTGGACGAACTGGAAGAACTGGCCAGCCGGATTCACGTGCCCGGTGTCGAGACATCTGAGCAGCTGGCCATCACCACCTGAAGCGAGTGCGTTTTGTACAGCGCCGCGGAAGCCTCGCCCCGGCAACACCGTTCAATCGACCCTCGCTGGTTTTTTCACACGTGCCACGATCAACGAACGAAGCGGTGAATCCGAGGCTGCCAGCTCTGGTCAATTTCTGTGCGCAGAATAATGTACCCGGCGGTCCCGGCTTTGATCGCACTGCGTTTCTGAATGTCCACTTCCTCAGCTGTGACATCCCAGCCCTGCAGGACAGCGATCAGCTTCTCTGCCGCTACCGGCTTCGCATTGTGACGTACCGGCATTGACTGAAACGTCTTCAGTGCCGAGGCGGCCCACCGGCCGGGTGCACCGTATAACTGCAGATCCCGCTGAAACATTCGAAACGGCAGCAGTACCGCCACGTGTGCGGACTCTGCGGCCACCGGCATCAGCTGTTCTGTCCATGCTTTCCAGCAGATCCCGTGAAAACATCCGACGCCGGCGCACAACCCGTCGTCCGCGCCGTCGTGTTCTTCACATTCCGTCAGCCAGACGGGGATCACTTCACTGTCCGGATAACGTTCTGAGACAGCCTTTACAAAACGTGCGGCTGCGTCAGGTTCAAGCGGCGTCGCCGTTTTGATCGGACCGTAATCAGCCGTCCAGCGGCACAACGGATGACCGCAGCCGCACGCCGACGGGGCCCCCTGAAGATCGTTCAGCAGAATGCCGTCCGGCTTTGGCATCGCGGACAGCAGTCGGGAGACGCGTTTCAACTGAGCATCAAACGACTCACGGTACAGCACGGGCACCCAGGGGTAGTTCTTGATCACCTCTGATTGTCGCTGAGGCTCGGGGGCGTCCGGGAAGAACCGACGCCATTCCTGATGCCCCTGCAGACTGGCCATCCATTCCGGGTGCTCGTCCGCCAGCTCCGGACACCGGGCCACCTCAATCCAGTAGTACAACCGCATGCCGCTGTCGGCAATCAGTCCAGCCGCTCGCCGCTGACGATCCGGTTTCTGCAGGTTCAGGACCACCGCATTTGTCCCGTCCGCCTGCAGCGACTTCAGGTTGTCCGCACTGATGTTTTCGGCGTCCAGCATTTCCGCTCGCAGCGGCTCAATCGCCGTCGCGGATGACGGACATCCCACCCACAACGCGGCGCACACGGGCACCAGACAAAGATAAAGAACAGGTCCGGGACAGGCCGAGATTCGTTTCATGATGCTTCCCGTTGCAGACGGCATTGCTGCAATACCGTTTGAGGATGTTGGTTGGCCGCGACTGAGGTTACCAGGCCGTCGATTTCATGAATCGTGGTCGGCAGAGGGTCGCCTTCCGCTCTACGAACCAGCATTTTGTTCACCGCGATCTTCCGCGGAGCGAAAGACGACCTGCACCGAATACAAAGGTTCGGACTCATCGATGATGTCGGCGATATGTTCGCGGTCGTCAGGATTATTTCGCAGCATCCTCACGAAATACCTTCGTCTCCGGATACTCGGCGACCCATGCATACCAGCGACACTGAACACTGTTGACCCAGGGCAGTTCTTTTCCACGCAGCGGTCCGTCCACAGCCCGTCCTGCCAGTGTCCAGCGCGTACCGGTTTCACGGTCCTTGAACGGAGCCGTCTCTGGCGACACAGAATCGGCGTAAAATGTGAGCGTCTGACCATCCACCTTCCGACCAAAGGCAACCGCCGTCCGGGTTGGGCTGTACCAGAAAGCCACCAGGGCCTGATCACCGGACTGAGTATTCACGCAGGCTCGTTCAACGTCGGGATCGAGCGGCCATGCCGTCGCCGTCCCCCCGGTCTCGATACCGATGACCGTGGTGTCGGGCTGAAATCGAGGGTCCACCACGCCCATCGTCTGTTGTGCCTGCGAGCTCATTACCGTGGGCAGATCTGTAGTTTTGTAAGTCTGACCCTCGAACAGATCGTACGCGGTCGATTCCGGGTGCAGCATCAGCCAGTAGGCCCAGTTGGTCACCATGGCCGGAACCCGATTCAGTCGCTGTCCCTGCTTCGGTCCGGCAAAACATCGGCCGCTGAGTGCCGACCACAGCGAACCATCCGGGCCGCGGGCGATCATGACCCCCTTGCGCCAGCCGTGAAAGCTGTAGCCATAATCTTTGCGAAAGGCCGTCACATAGCCGCCATCCGGATCGTAAAAGAACAGACCATAGGTATCGTTGATGACCCGCGGGCCGGCCAGAAAATGCCGCAGCGGAATCGCGCCGCCGTTGTGGGCTCCCCGAATCCATGCCACGACACGGTCGTCGTCGCGAATCAGCCCCTTGCGGTGCTGAGTCGAACAATACGAACATGGCGGTTCGGTCAGCGGCTGGTACAGCTCCGGCCGAATCAGAATCAGATCTTTCTCCGACGGTTCATCGGCCTGCACGCAGACCGAAACGGCCAGGCAGGCCGACGCCAGAACCAGTCGAACGGCGATGTCCGTCACTGCGGAAGCCATGTCAAAGTCTCCGAAATAAGAACAGTCTTCTGTCTGTATCTGAATATGTCCTGAACCTGTGTGCGTGTTGTTCGAGCAGGCCATGCGACGGGCCTGCAGCCCGGACGTCAACCACACGCAGGACTTCGCCGAAAGCCGGTTGAACCACCGGCAGCAATGCTTTTCCGGAACGGCGAAGTCTACACGAAAAACGGAGGTATTTCTGCCGTCATGCGTCCGTCCATCATCTGCTGCACAAATTCAGCCACACGTTCCACCGTGCGATCGATCAGCAGGCGACCGCTGTCGGCCGTCGCCTCTCCGGGCGCCGGGTCGGGCTGATCACCGACCGCTTCTGAACGAACATTTTCCGGAAACGCGGCCAGCGCAAACGCGGTTTCAAACTCCTGAGCATGACCGGGAATGCTCTTTGTCGTCAGTTCATTCGCATCCTCTTCGGTCAGCACATCCCAGTACGGCAGAAAGTGAAGGTTGACCTGGAACCGCCTCAGCATCTGATCCCAGACGGCACGGCACGGAACGATATTGCCACCGTGCCCGTTCAGCACCAGAATATTGGTGAAACCGGCGCGGACCATACTGTCGATCAGATCGCCCAGCACCGCCAGAAATGTGGCCGGCGATAACGTCAGCGTGCCAATATGCTTCATATGGTGTTCGCTGATCCCGGCCATCAGTCCTTCCGCGACCACCACGGACGGTGACAGCCGTCTGGCGACTTCCACAGCCACGTGCGTGACGCTCCGCCAGTCGTGCTCCATGGCCAGGTGTTCCAGATGCTGTTCAATGGCCGCCACGGGAATGATACAGGCCTTGAGTTCGCCGCTGTTCATCCGAGTGCGAAACTCGCGGCGAGTGTGTTTGTGCAGCAGCAGAGCTTCGTCAGACATGGTCGTTACAGAATTCCTTGTCAAAGTAAAGAGTCATCAAAGACGGTCAGTCCTCACACTACCGGCAGGCAGCACTACGATCGACATCACGTCGCCCGCCTCCAGAGGCAATAACCAACAGCGGAACGCCGGAAGTCCGCCGGGCTGGCCGTGTGACGTTGAACCCGTCAGGCTGCAGCCCGGGACAGTGTAGTGGATTTCTCGGGAATTCCCCGCCATGTCAATGCGTTTCGGGAAACACAGCGCGGAAGAGCCCCAAGGGCCGGGGTGACGAGCACATTGGCTACTTCAGTGATTCCGCGATTTTGCGGTAAATGGCTTCTGCTTCCTGGTAGGCCTGTTGAGCGGCAGCCAGTTCCTCTTTCCGAATGGCTCCCTTCTTGGAATTCCAGCAGGTCTGCACGGCTTTGACACACCACTCGGCACTTTCCAGGCTGGCTCTCACCGGCTGCCCGTCGACATGCACAAAGACCGGGTTGGTATGGACGGAAGGAAGAATACGCACCGCGATCCATGACGACTTCGATACCTTCACCGGAATGGAAAAGGGCTGGATGCTGCCGTCAGCCGTCAGCGTTTCTGTGGCAACGACGTCTCCGTTGACGATGATTTCAACCGGCACCGTGCGCGTGTCGCCGATCCGACAGCGTTCAATATGCCAGTAGGGTTTTTCGTCCAGTCGGCTGTGGCGAATCCGCCGGGTTTCATCGGTCTGCTCAGCTTCCAGCAGAGCCGAGGCGTCAAACGTGACGTTGACGGTTGCCGGTGCATCAATGTCCAGCCGGCTGAATTCAGTCGCACCATCCTGACGCTGCCCCACACCCAGACCGTTGACTTTGAAATCCAGAATATGACTCAGGCCGTCCCCACAGTAGCTGCGGCCGGTTTTCAGACCAGCGACCCAGTTGTCATAGGTAAGTTCCTGATCATCGTCCAGCTGCACGTAGACGCGTCCCAGTCCGACACGGTCCCCGTAAATGCACGGAAAGTCTGTTTCTCCGCTGATTCGTGACGTCATGCCGCAGTTCAGGGTGTGATACCAGATGTTCAGTTCCCAGATGGCGGGCGTATCGACGGCAGAGATGAAGTCGCAGACGCCATGGGCTGTGGTCACGATATATTCGTTGGCCCCGATACCGTCGAACGGAGGCATTGCATTGTCGGGAAGCGTTGCCGCCGCGGTGCCTGTCCAGTCGCCTGGCGCCCCGCCCCACGGACGGCGGACAAACTGACGACTACCATCCGGCATGACATCCGGCAGCGCCAGTCCCCAGCCGCTGTGACTGTAGCCCACCACGCCGCCCTGTTGCTGACCCCACTTCAGAACGGGAAGTGTCCAGCTGGGCCACTGTTCGATCCGCGTGGTCCCTGGATAGTCGTCTTCGTCCAGCTTCAGCAGACACAGATGTCCGGCATGCGATGACGGAAACCCGCTGACTTCGACGTCGTACCGCATCAGATATTCGGACGACGACAGCTCGGAAACCTTTCCTTCGAAGAACTGTTTCTGAGTGTACCAGCACGGTCCCCAGCTCAGGACACAGCCCACATTCAGGTCCTCACCCAGAATATGTCGCATCATGTCCTCGGGGCCGACGCCTTCGGTCGGACTGTCGTAATGAGCACAGCCGGCCGCATGCACATGATGATCGCCCGAATACCATTTTCTTTCAGCCACATGAATCCATCGCTGCAGCTGAATGTCCAGGGTATGTTCTGACGCGTCGGGAATGGTGACGTTCAGTCTGGTGGGAAGATACTCCGGACCGCGCGTCACCGTGATTCGGTAATCACCCGGGGGCAGATCGACCGATTCGCCGTCGTGACGATAAACCTGGTGATGAAAGAAAAAGTCCGGCGCCAGGCGACGTGCCGGGTTCGGATAAATGCGGCCGAACGAATCCCGAATCACCAGCGCCGCGGTTGTACCGTCGCCGTCGATGTCCCGGATGTTCAGCGTCACCTTCACCGCCGGCTGGCAGTTGAACAGCATCGACACCGAATTGCGAAATCCCAGATCCTGCGTGCCCTGCCCGATGTTGAAGGCCAGCGCCGCCTCGCGCCTGCCGGCGTCACGACTGTAAAGCAGCAGCAGACGGTACTCAACAGCCAGCCCGGACAGTCGTGGCTTCATCGGCTCCCGCGTCAGCATGGACACGTCCAGCCAGCGGTCAGACACGTCTGACGGATCAACCAGCTTTTCGTCTGTGCGCGGCTGCTGGCGGGCTCCCCGGCCCTTCTGATAGACCGGCGCCGCGTTCGGGCTTTCGACCTGAAGTTCCGGGTTGACACCGGCTTCATTGTGCACCTTGACCAGAAAGATGCGCCAGCCCTGCTGCATCAGCTGCTTCGCGACCGGTCCCTCGGTGACCTTGACGCGGCTCTCCGGATTAATATGAACCTGAACCAGACACAAGGGATCCAGAATTGTCTGGATCCTTTTTACGGCCTCACGATCGTCCTCCAGACGACCGGCATCGTGCAGTCGCTGCAGGATCTCATCGTCCAGCGGCGCCCCGGAAAAATTGAGTGCCTCGACCAGCCGCTGCGTCGCCGCCACCAGAGGCTGCCGTTCCACCGACAAAACGGGTGTCAGTTCGTCGGCCGACACCCGGCACACCAGCACGCAGCACATCGACATCAGCACGATGTTCGTGCACACACCGCCCCATCGAAACATTGACCACATACTGCAGCTCCTGGACAAGAAAAACAGCGCCGCCGAAAACAACAGCGAGTTTCAATTGTGCACAGATGTGCTGCGGGATTCCAGCCTGCGAGAGACCCGCGCCACGATCATCCGGGGTCGCGCACAACCGCGTCTTCCGAACTGCCGTCACAGAGACGTGAGGCCGCGAAAAATAACTAAGAAACGGTCGATCAATAACTGACTGGTGGGTCGCCTTTCGCTCCGCGAAAGGGCGCTCTTTCACGGAGCGAAAGGCGACAATAATTGACCGGATACTCCTAACCAGCGCCGGCGATGACCGAGGCCACAGCGATCAGCGTGAAGAAGGCGGTAATTCGAACAACTGTATTCATCATTGGTGCACTTTCACTGAAGGAAACGGCATCAGACCACGCAAGCTTAAACCCTGGTCCGGACGCAGGCGGCGGTCATCCGCCGAATCGAACCGGATTGCCCAGCTGCGTCGCCGGCTGACCGGATGACTCCGACACGGAGAACCTTTCCGGTCGGCAAAGCTGTGCCGCCATGAACGTGGCCGCAGCGTGTTCAGCACGACGCGCGAAACAGGACGAATCAGAAACGCCGTGCTGCCCGCCGAGTCGCGTGATCGGCCCAGTCGCGCGGTTCGCTCAGGGACGTTCCGGGGCGCTGCCAGCACCGGCCTGCTGCAGCTGTTCTGCGGCAGACGTATTCGGGAACCGTTGCTGCAGTTCATTCGCCATCACGGCGGCCTCAGATAATCGACCGGCCAGTTTCAGACATTCCACAGCTTCCACCAGCGACATGGCGGACAGTGAGCGGTCCAGCGGAGACATCAGCGGCATCCACAGAAAGCCCATCGCCGCTCGGTCGTAATCATGGTGCTGACGATACCCTCGCGCGACCACGTACTGGGGACCGGCCCGCGCTTCATCAGACATTTCGCGAACACGGTCCGCCCAGATGCCCAGCACAGGATTTCTTTCGTCCGGTTTGTTCAGCAGATGCAGACGCCAAAGCTGTGTCGTGGCCAGTTCGCCCAGACGACTCAGCCCTTCTGCTTCCCGAATTCGTTCCAGGACGGACGTCGCCGCCCCGCGGTAGTCCGGATCGTGAAGCAGAGCAGAAGCGGCCACCAGGCGTTTCACCATCGTCGCTCCGCGCAGGCCATCGGGTTCGGCCGAGATGCGTTCTGCCGTTGGCAATCGGGCATCCCAGACCAGCGGCAGCAGGGACACGTGTCTTGACCGAGGATCTTTTTCCAGAATCAGTTCGATACGGTCGACCGCCGCCTGCCGCCGCCCCAGCTGAATGTCTGCTCTGACCGCCGCTGCCTGCAGTTCACACCATGCCCAGTCTCGTCGTTCCTTCACCAGCGCCGTATCGAACTTCTGCAGAGCCTGCTGATACCGACCCTCGCGATACTGCTGCAAACCTTCATCCCAGGCCAGGCTGCGATGAAAACTGATTTCAACAACATCCGCCAGTCGCAGCACCAGGATGTTGCCCCGGCCGTTGCGGCGAAAGGTCAGACGTTCGCCGACGATCTGTTCAATGGCCCCGCCCAGCCGTTCCTCGACTCCGCCGTCGTTCAGCAGGGTAACGGCATCCGTCCCGGCAAACGGCAGCGCCGGCCTTGCTTCCTGAGCGCAGACGGCGGCCCCTGTCAGCCCGAGCCACGCGACGCACAGCAGGAAGGCCGTTCTGATGATCAGCATCCGACCCATCGGCCGGCTTTGGCTGAAGAATCTGCTGCGGGCCGGGACGAATCTTTGACTGCCCGCTGCCTCGCTTTTCGGCGCGATTCGAACCGTTTGCAGGATTCCTGCTGTGATGTCTGCTACGGAAGTTCCCGGCATGTCCACATTTCCGAGTGCACAACTTTGTTCGTGCTGCCTGCCGTTACCGTGATTCGCCACTCGGCCACCCCGAACGGAAGCTGGTCGCAGTAGTAAACGTCACAGCGCTGCCAGCACTTTCCGAATTCCGGATGTTCAAACGAAACTCGTGATGCCCCGCGGTCGCACTTCACTGCCGATTTTTCGCCGTCGTCCCGAGTATATTTCAGGTACCGGTGACTGGCCGAATTATAGGCTCGCGACTGTGGCAGCCCTCGCAGTTTTTCGACCGCCCACGTCGGGGCCGGCCGCAACTGTTGAACAGACGTGAGCTGGTCGGCGCTGACGCCGTCCGGAACGACGCGGAGCCATAACTGGATGTCCTCGCCCGCCTTCAGAGTTTCGGTCAGCACCAGTGCGCTGACCCGCTGTTTCACGGCGCTATCGGCGTTCTGAACCGAGATGTACAGTTCACGCGCCCGCGTCTCACCGACCGCAACCAGGCGTCCGGATTCCAGTGTCAGCAACTGGTCGGCCGCTCCCTGACTTCCCCTGAACGTATTGATCACGCCTGCGTCGTCAGGCAGCTTCGTGATGACGGCCCGACGCGGCGGATCAAAGGGCGGAATACGCGTGCGATAATCAATCCAGCCGGCTCGTTCCATCTGTACGTACACCCAGCCCGGCTTCCACGGACGCGTCAACGAATACAACGGTGAGTAGACTGACGGAACCAGCAGCACCAGCAGCATCAGCAGGCCGGTTCGCGAATTCACCAGCCGGTCGACCGCCGGAATCATTCCGTACCACCAGAACGGAATCAGCCACAGCATCCATCGCAGCGTGCTTGAATTGCCACCGTAGTTGTAGTTTTCCGTCCGTGTCAGGTAGAAGATCAGCACGGCCATTGTAATGCCGCTTCCAGGCAGCTGAATGCTTAGGAGTCCGTCCGGTCGTCGCCACCGGAAGCTGATCCACCAGCCGGCCAGCGTCAGCAGATAGATCGGTGTCATCGACAACAGCCCATGATGTCCCAGTACACAATGAAACAGATAGACGGGTGTTGATTCCTGATTGGCATCAATTCCCTGAGGTTCTGACCAGTAGCTGGGGACACCTTCGTGAACATAGACGTATTTCTCTGTCCCGTAATACGTATAGAACGGCTTGATGCCTCCGGTGCAGATCCAGTTGGTGACAAAAAACGCCGCCAGCGGAATCAGGGCAGCGGGAACATAGGCCCTGGCCGTCTGTTTCCAGTCTGTCCATGTCAGCACCACGAATGACAGTATGCCGAACAGGGCCGCAGGCAGTTCAAAACAACAGGTCAGGGCCGCGGTAAAGCCGGCCACCGCGAAGTCGCGTCGACGCGGAACGGCGTCCTGACTGATTCGCAGCATTGCAGCCAGGCTGAACATCAGGCTGGCGGCGGCCGGCGTATGGTTGTTCAGCGTGGTCAGAAACGGATTCAGCATTGAGGCAAAACCTGCCGCGGTCAGCACGAACCAGCGCGTCCGACCGGAAATCGCCAGCCGTCTCAGCGATTTCCGCAGTGCCAGCAGAGCGAAAAACATCGGCAGCGCGTTGATGACCAGCAGCAGCAGCCGAGTCACCATGGTGGTCTGGTTGAACAGGTCGTATCCGAGCGTCTGTTTTTCCAGCCAGTACAGCCCCGCCACCATGGTGGGAAACAGCGGTGGTTTCGAGGAATAAAAGTGGTACGGCTGGTCGTCCGCGGATCGATGACGGACCTTGTCAATGGTTGACCAGTGTCGGACACGATCGATTTCGTCAATCTGGTAGGTGCCGCGTTCGACCAGCGACCAGACCGTGCACCACCGCGACCGGTCATTGGCACTCTGCAGCGGCCGGCTGTTCATGACCGCATAGATCATCAGCGCAGCAGCCGCCAGCACGATCACAGCCCCGGGAATGTCCGAGGCAGAAGACCGGTCAGGATTCAGGCTGTTGGAAGGCTGTTCGTCGTTCATCGCGGCAGTATATCGGCACAGCCCGCCCGCAGCCATGACCCCCGGTCATCGGAAACGCAAACGGGGCACGAGAGCGTACCGACCATGGGTCTCAGACCCGGACGAAATACCGGTTGCGGTACAGCCAGAATGCAATCAGCCAGAACACGGCAAAGGTGGCCGTCGGAGCAATCATGGCACCGATGCTCTGGCGGTCCAGTGCCTCCGGTCCGAAGAAGGTCCGCAGCACACCACCAAAATGCGTCTCGACCACTTTGTCAGTCACCCATGGCCGCATCATCTGCCCCATCAGGTACATGACAATCGAGTTCATTCCTACGACGACCAGCGGAAAAGCCAGTTTCCTGAGAGGCAGCATGTCGAACAGAAGAAAGAACCCGGCCAGCATCCAGATCACGTAGCCTCCGCTGAACAGAGTCCAGCTGGGCGTCCAGATGCGTTTCACGATGGGGCAGACCGTGTGGTGTGCCAGAATTCCCAGACCCACACAGATCAGGCCGCTCAGCAGCAGCCGCAGCAGTTTCTGACCGCTGGATCCCGGCCCGATCAGCAGTTGTCCGCACAGTATTCCCAGCAGCATGGTGGCGGTGGACGGCACAAAGTTCAGTGTGACGTAGCCGCCACCATCGTGCGTGAACCGTTCCGGCGACGAAAACCACCACTGCCGGATCCAGCTGATGTCCTCGGCTGAACCAGAATCAGCGACGGAAACTTCCTCATCTCCAGCCGCGTTGTCGGCCGTGTTGTCAGCCCCGCTGTCGGCCGTGTCGGCCGCGTCTTCCGGCATCCGCAGGCGGTTCAGCAGCCAGACGTCCGCAAAATGAGCGACGTTGGCGTTTTTGGACCACGGCGCAAACCGCTCGGTGTAGATTTCGCCATCTTCGGCCGACGCTTCGACGGCGGCGTAATCATAGTCTTCCGGAGGAGGATTCATGATGAACAGCCCCCAGTAGCCCACCAGAATCACGGCCAGCGCGGCCAGCTGAAACTGAGTGCTGCGTCCCAGCAGCAGGTAGGCAAAAAAGTAGCCCAGCCCGATCTGAGCCAGCACATTCGTGAAAATCCAGTTGGTCTGGTTCTGGCGCAGCGAATACAGGAACACGCCCATCAGCACCAGCACGATGGACCGGATCAGGGCATGAAAGGTGCGCCAGCCGGCTGAGCTTCCCATGGCGGACCGCCGCGCATAGGAAAAGGGCATGGCGACTCCCACCATGAACATGAATGCCGGCTGGATCAGGTCCCAGAACGAAACCCCCATCCATCCGGTAATACTTTCCCAGTCGGGATGCGAAAAATGAAATTTCAGCGTCTGAAAAACGTCGTAGTCGAACGTCTTCCAGACGCTGCTGGATTCGGGCAGCGCCGCCAGGCGAGCGATGCCGAAGCCGCTGGCCGCCAGCATGGTCATGATAAAACCGCGAAATGCATCCAGCGATACCAGACGTCCCGGCGGAGCTCCTTCTGCTGCGGTCTTTGCAGATCCTGGACGAGGGGGAGAGGGTGGGGTGGGGGCGGGTACGGCCGATTTCTGCAGCCGGTAGGTCTCGGACATAGCGGTCGTCCTTCAGGCATTCGCCAGGAATTTCGGGATCGTCGGAGGATTCTGAGAATGATCAAACAATTGAAGGCGACTCTGGAGTCATCACTCATTGGTGGCTGCCAGTATAACTGTTGCTGGGCGATTCCCTAACCGGACGGCACCACCTTTGTTTTCGCTCGGTAATAAATACGGTCGATCAATAACTGCTGGTTGGTCGCCTTTCGCTCCGCGAAAGGGCGCTCTTTCGCGGAGCGAAAGGCGACAATAATTGACCGGACACTCCTAAGTCGACTGCCTTAACCGGACTCGTGCGATTTTTCTGGCTGCGGCTGGAAGCCCCAGCTACGGAAGACCTGATACTATCCGGATGATCACCGGCTTTGCCCTTCTTCAGTCCACTGCCTTAACCAGACTCCTGCCATGCCTGCGATGTTCCGATACATGTCCCTGCGTCCTGTTCTCACCCTGACGGCACTGATCATTATTCTGGCGCCGCAACCCGCCTGTGCTCAGCTGAACGGACGACTTGCAGACCGACCGATCGGCGTCGGATATATCCGGAACTTCACGCAGGCCGGAATGGTTGAGTACATCCAGCAACTGGCCGGATCTCTGCAGGTCGGTGAATCAATCCTGCAGTCTGCCCCGTCACAGGAACAGCTGAATGATTCCCGGCCTGATGTTGAGGTCCCGGTGAACGGTGTTTCCTGGTACATGGTGCAGGGGCTGATCCCGTCGTATGAAACGGTCTATTTTCAGGAAGTCGCGGACGACGCCGATGCTCGACGGCTGCTGCAGGCGAATGCGAAAATGTTCGGTCCGAACGGCCGTATGGAAACTGAAGCAGAGGGACTGTACCGCCTGGTGAGTACAAACAGCTGGACCATGCCGGTTCCGGAAGGGCAGACCGCAGAAGAGTATGTAGAACACGCCAACAAGCAATACGCCGACAGTGGGGGGAGGAGCTTTCAGCAGTCTGCGGGCATCATCGAAAAGGATGGTGAAGTGCTGATCGAAAACACGTACACCAGCAACCAGTACTATCGCTTTCATGACAACCTGCTGTTCAATACAACCTTTCAAGAACTCTGGGAGATGGACCTGCCCACGCGGGAATCTCTGACCAGCAACGTCAGCAGCCAGAACGACATGGGCTTCGAAGTTTTCTTCGAACGCATTCCCGTGGCGATCAAACAGCTGGGCTGGAACATGCTGTCTGCCTCGGCCGGGACTCAGATGCAGCAGCGGGACGGCGAAGACGTCACGGACGCGGATCTCCGCCGGACATCCATCGACTTCGGGCTGGGCGTCGTCAGGGCCGTGATGTTTGATGTCGATCAGGCCAGCGGGTGGCTTCGCTTCGCCACAGATCGGGAACTGGCGGTGCGTGCTGAAACAACCTGGGAAACCCGCCGGAACAGCCAGCTGACCAGGCAGCTTGAGGATATCAGCTCCGGGCACAGCCGATTTGCCCCGATCCTGAACGACGGCGCCGCGGCCACTCTGCACGGCTGTATTCGCATCTCAGAAGATTCCTCAGAACTTTCCGCGGCTGCCGCGGCATGGCTGCAGCAGGCCATCGACCGGGCCACCGGCGGCGATGCCGCGATGGTCGCAGCAGCCGGTCAGGTGGCGGAATCATTGAATGCCTTCGCAGAACACCGCGTTCTGGAAGGTCTGCTGAAGGTTGGCTGGTCCGAAGGATCGGGCGGCGTGATTTATGGCGGTCTTCAGGTCGACAATAATCCGGCCCTGCTGACGGCTCTGTATCGGATGGCCGTGCAGGTTCCCGATGCGCCCGCCGAACTGACCGAAGCCTTTGCCCTGACCGAGTCTGACGGGATCCCGATGATCCGAGTGACGCTGCCGCCCGAGGCGGTCGCCGACCTGGTCAGAGAAACATCACTGCGTCCCACTCACCTTTTTCTGGCCCACCAGAACTCATGCCTGTGGTTTGCCCTCGGCGGTGAAAACGCCTCCGGAATGCTGCATCAGTCGATCGCCCGCTGCGACAGCACGGGCCTGGCGTCTCGCGCCCCGCTGCTGACAGCCCACATCGATGTGGAAAGATGGCTGGCATGGCCACAGGACGATCCCACCGGAATCCCCGGACTGCTGCTCTGGCTGGACGCCAATCGATTTGAATTTCCCCCGTCTCCAGTATCGCAAGCTTTTATGTTCGGTCGCTCCGACACGGAAAAACCGACTCCGCTGCTGCAGCGCTGCCTTGATCTGGGCGGCGAACGGACCGGTTCGCTGACGGTGACCGCCGATGGCGGCGGTCTTCGTGCTTCGGTTCGACTTGGCAAAAGTCTCGCCAACTATTACGTCGCCAGAATGATGGACGCTCAGGAGAGCATGATGAAACGCGTCCAGAGTGCCGCAGCGACGGCTCAGGAAACCGAGGAAGTACCGGTTGAAGCGGCACCTGAGTAACGTTGTCCGGCCCCGCGGCCCCGCGGCCCCGCGGCCCCGCGGCTGCCCTCCAAACGCGCTCCGGTCATTGTTCGCACAGGCTCTCGTTCACAACGGCTCTCGTGCGCACCGGTTCTCGTGCGCACCGATGGTGCGGAATCGACGCTCCGTCAGTGTCTCAAGCCAGCCGGTGACGTGATCAGGGTGACGGCGCCTGTCTCTCTGACGACACAATTTTCGCAAATTGTCCGGCGTCGGAAACGCATTCCTCTCGGCAGCAGAATCTTCGTACTTTAGCTGTGTTGCCAGTCCGCGACTCAGAATCCTTCTTTTTCGTGAACTGATTCACCTGTTCCGTGTTTCGGCACGCCGCATGCCTTTCCGTCATCCCGAGTTCAGACGGCCGAGATGTCTACTGCGGCCGGCAAATTACCCATCTGTGAAACCGGGAGACGACCCAATGTTCAAGGCTCAGACAGTTCTGGCAACGGCATCGATGATGCTGATCAGCGGCATGGCAATGGCGCAACAGTGCAAAAATGGCGTCTGTACGGTGCCATCGCACAACGACGGATTGAATCGACCCTGGAGTCCGTTTGACACGGCACCTGAGACGTTTGATTTTTCCGCAAGAAACGATGCAACACGGTCGCCGTCCGGCGCCACCGGCGACTTCTCTGTCTCCGGAAGAAACGGCACGACCTGCAACTGTCGCGGCGGCAACTGCAACTGTGGCCCTGACTACCCTCAAGAGATTCAGCCGCAGATGCGTCAGCCAGAGCCGTTTCTGTCGCGACTGTTGCCGTCGTGGCAGAATCGGTCATACAACAACACAAGTCGACCGCGGTACCCATCAGGGGATCGACAGCCTGTGTCCGGTTTCACCAGTCGCCCCACTCCGGTGCAGGCGCCTCAGCCGCGGCGACAGCAGTTTGCCCCGGTCGCCTATACGCCGGCCATCAAATGGGAAACAGATTTTCGCTCAGCTGCTGACTCGGCTCGGCAGACATCACGCCTGATGCTGGTCAAAGTCGGCGCCGACTGGTGTGGTTACTGCCGACAGATGAAGGCTGAAACCTTTACTGACGCACGCATCATTCGCGACATCGACAGTGATTTCATCGCCGTTGATCTGAATGCCGACAGCAATCGTCAACTGCTGGAACAGATGAACGTACGGTCGCTGCCAACCGTTCTGGTGATAACGCCGGACATGCGGATTGTTGATCGAGCAGAAGGTTTTCGATCCGCCGCTCAGCTGTCGGAAATGCTGACACGTCACATGCAGCGGGCACAGCTGGAAAACGGCGTCCGAGTGGCCAGTCGATAATTAACGGTCAGGCTTCTGGTTCGGGTACGCGGGACGGATCGGGAATCCGTCCTGCCGGGCTGACAGGGATGATTGAAGTCACAGCTTCGTGGTCCGACGATGTGTATCAGCACTCGCCGTCGCGACCGATGCAGGGAACTCACCGACACAATTACCGTGTCTTAGTGGTCTGTGTAATGGCGTCAGTAGTGGTGAAGTCGGGTAACGAGAAGAGATTTAAAATTCCCTGGCGCGGCTCGCTTTTTGTGCGGATTCGCACTCTGAGCTTCCGGCCCCCTGCTCGTTTTCCAGGGTTCCACCGGAATTGCGCGGAATTTGCGACACACGGTCCGTTTTTTAGCGTTTTCTGGCTTAGATTTGTGCTGCTGTCCACGTTAAGGTTCTGCGGGCCTCGGCACTGATCATATGTTCAGAAAACACTTTGAAAGGGACTAGATGTACGAGCAAAACAGGAAGCGGATGAAGGGATTCACGTTGATCGAACTGTTAGTGGTGATCGCGATCATCGCCATCCTGATCGCGTTGCTGTTGCCGGCCGTGCAGCAGGCACGTGAGGCGGCCCGCCGGACAGAGTGCAAGAACAATCTGAAACAGATTGGTCTGGCGATGCACAACTACAGCGACGTCTACGGCATGTTTCCGCTGGGTGGCTGCGCCAAGCCCAATTCAGCCGGCCCGCCGGGCTTCGGCCTGGATATTTCCATCGGAGCATTTGCGTCAATCCTGCCGTACATGGAACAGACCAATCTGAAGAATCTTTATATCGACACGGTTCCCTGGGAAGCACAGACTCCTCTGGTCGCCAGAACCATTGTGAAGCCGTACCTGTGCCCGTCCAACACGGGACCGGACGTGGATACCAATCCGGTCCTGGCCAGTTATCCGATCGGCACTGAGATCGCCGCCAGTCATTATCTGCTGAGCAAGGGAGCGACTCAGGGCTGGTGTCTTGATCCGGCGCGAGATTCCAACATCGGAATGTTTGCGCTTAACCTGCGGACCCGCTTCCGCGACATCACTGACGGAACGACCAACACGCTGTGCGTGGGCGAAGGCGCCACCGGTGGTTTATGGGAAGTGGCTGCCGGCACTGCGCCGAACGTACCGATTCCTGCGCCGAATGGCCGAGTCCAGCAGGGCTGGATTGCACCACAGCCGAATCCATCGTCGATTCAGGGGCTTTCCGGCTACACAACCGGCGGCAATTATGGCACCACGGTCTGGCCACTGAATAAGAACCCGGTGGTTGAAACGCTCTACGACGATGCCGGGCTCAGCAACTGCAATTCCACGAACGACTACACCAGCAATTTCCGAAGTCCGCATGAAGGTGGCGGACAGTTTCTGCTGGGTGACGGCTCCGGCCGATTCATCTCAGAGAATATCGATCAGGGCGTCTTCAATGCTCTGGGTACGCGAGGTAACGGCGAAGTCGTCGGCGAATTCTAAACGACCGAGTCTGGTCGTCTGAGGCTGTGAACGCAGTTTCATCCCTCCCGCAGATTCTGCGGGAGGGACGACGACGGCACCTTGATTCTTCAGCTGCTGTTCCGGCGTCCTGATCGCCGGTTGCCCGGGAATGTTCGCAAGCCGCGGCCGCGTAAGTCCCGACCAGCGGATCGTCAATCTTCGCGTCGGATCACCTTCATTGATCTGCCGGCTGACACGCCGGACAGAAACAGGTCGATCGCGCCAGTGTTCCCTGTCGCAGCATTTCAATGTTCCGTCCGCACAGCAGGCAGGGCTGCCCCGAACGTCCGTACACCCAGAGTCTCGGGGCGTCGCTGCGAAACCGCGTCTGACGCGCCGGTTTCTGCAGGTTGCGTTTCATCAGCGAGAGAGCTCGGTCGCGAAGCAGAAGAATCTGTCCGTCACTGAGTGTGTCGACACGCCGCAGCGGATGCAGCTGTTCCATGAACAGAATTTCAGACTTGTAGATGTTTCCAATGCCGCTCAGCACCGTCTGGTTCATCAATACTTCGCCGATGGCCACGGAATTCTGTGTGCGGAAACGATTCAGCACGACACGATCGTCGATCGGCGGTCCGAGGATGTCCGGACCAAGTTTCTGCAGCCAGGCATCGCGCTGCAGCTGACGTGCGGACAGCAGCTGAATCAGTTTCGGCGTGAAACAGACCACGCACCATCGTTCCGTGTGCAGGGCGACCACCGCCTGATTGGAAGGCTTGTGCCATTCGTCATCGGGGCGATAAATGTGCCAGGACCCGGTCATGCCCATATGGGAATGCAGAACGCGATCGTCATCAAGGTGAATCATCAGGTGTTTGCCGCGTGCTTCAATGCCGACAACAGAAGAATTGGCCAGCGTATTTTGTGCAAACTCTGCGTCGCGACCGGTGCACTGAAGAATGACGGCTCCGTCCAGTGCTTTACGAAGATTCGCCGCGGTGCGATGAATGGTGTCTCCTTCAGGCATCGACGCGGAGTCCCTTGTGCAGGTAGCCTTTGGTGGACGGACGGAAGCCGGCATGCAGCAACGCTTCAGAAATGACAGCCGCAGACGGTGGTCCACCGTCGATTTTGTTCAGCAACAACAAGTTGCCGGGCTTCGCCATTGCGGCCAGCGAGGTGGCCAGAATTCCGGCCTGCCGATCCCTTGTTTTCGGCTCCGACGACAGGAATGTCTGCAGGTGCTGGCGGGTTCTGTTGAGATAGCCGAGCAGCTGCCCGTCGTGCACAACCACCCGAGCACCGGCGACGCGCTGCGGTCGTCCGGTCTCTGGTGTGTCCGGCCATGAGAGCGCGTTGCCCCAGGGGCAGGCCGGGTCGGTGGCGGCCAGCACCACCGCAGCCGTTTTGGTCTGCTCACTGCCCGGCTGACGGCTGCCCGGCTGACGGCTGTCGGTCTGACTGCTGTCGGTCTGACTGCTGTCGCGGAACGATCGCAGCTGGTCTTCCGCTCCGGGAAGGGCAAACTGAGCGGCTCCGAGTCCGGCCACAAAATAACCGCGACGGACCTTGCCGGCTTCTTCCATGGCTTTTAATACCGGGTACAGTCCGGCGAACCCGCCGGCGACTTCTTCCCGGGCCAGCATTTCTTTGGTCAGCACGCCGTGTCGTTGAACCAGCTGAGCGGCAATGGCCGCCTGGCGTTCGGTCATGGTGGGAACACCACGCCCGGACTCGTTGACAATGCCAGAGACATCGATGTTCGGTAACAGCGTCCAGCGGCCTTCCGAACCCGGCAGGCGACCTTGTCGCCGCGATCGAAAGGCGCGCCCGCCTCGTCGTTCCTGACGTCCACGGCCGGCAGCGGCTGTTCGCAGTGAGCGAAGCGGCGTCAATGTGTCATTGGTGACTTCCCCTGACCAGACAAGCTGCCACAGAACCTGCAGCAGATCGTGGGGGAAGTCTCGCACTTCGGCCGCGATCTGATCAAAGAATAAAGCTCCTCGCGCGCGAAGCAGTTCACGCAGCTGATCGGCCGTTGCATTGGCGACGGCGGTGACCGGTGGTGCCAGTGACCTGTAGTGATCGGTCAGAAATAGTCCGATGCGGCCGTCGCTGCTGCCGGTACTGTCGAATCCGCGCCAGATGACTTCGCCCTGCACGCACAATTCATCAAGATCTGCGGGGCGAAAGCCCTGAATGCGCGCCGGCAGAATTTCATTTTCCAGCGTCGACGCGGGCAGCGGAGCTCCCTGAAGCTGTTCAATCGCATCCAGCAGACCGTCCAGACCGCGACGTGGTCGGGTGATGCCGTGCCAGTCCGGCAGAAACCGAACCAGGGCGGCCGGTTCGACCGGTTCAACTTCCTTTCTCAGGGCGGCCAGACTGCGGCGTTTCAGTGTCCGCAGCACGTTCACGTCGCACCATTCCTGACCTCGTCCACCGGGCAGAAACTCTCCTTCGATCACTCGTTCGCGTTCAGCCAGTGCTGTCAGTGCTGCCAGCACCGGAGCGACACCCAGCCCGAGGCGTGAACTCACATCGGCTGCGGTGAACGGAACATGAGTGCGTGCGTATTGCGAAACCAGGTCGATCAGTGCTGCCAGCACTGGCTCCAGAAATGCATCCGCCAGCCCCGGAGGCGGCATGACACCCAGTGCGTCACGAAGTCTGCCGGCGTCCTCTGCCGCGGCGAAACGCTGGGAATCGTTTACCTGACACGAAAAGGCGCGGCGGGCCGTCAGCAGTTCAGAGAGCCAGGCCTGGGCGTTACCGGCTGCGATATCGTCGGCGTCACAGCGCTGCTGAATTTCTTCCAGCGACAGTGCTCCCAGATCCAGCAGCAGACTGTGCAGGTCGTCTGCATGACGCAGTTGCCAGCCCTGCGTTCGCTGCAGTTCAGCGGCCACCAGGCTTACGACGTCCGAATCAAACAGTTCGCGAAAGTCGACGGTGCCCAGCAGCTCACGCAGCTGAGCATGATCGAGTGCCAGCGTCTGGGCTCTGCGTTCGGCCAGCGGAGCATCACCATCGTAGATGAAGTTGCCGACAAAGTTGAACAGCACGGCGCCGGCAAACGGTGATGGATGTTCTGACCGGACGCAGTGCACCCGAATCGCACGCGTCTTCACATCGCGGAGCAGACCAATGAACCCGGGCATATCGAACACATCACGCAGACATTCGCGATAGGTCTCCATCAGCATCGGAAAACTGCGAAAGCGGGTCGCGACCTTCAACAGGTCATTCGACCGTCGCCGCTGCAGCCACAGCGGTGTTCTGCGATTCGGACTGCGTCGGGGCAGCAGCAGCGACCGAGCCGCATTTTCGCGGAACTTCGCTGCAAACAGGGCGGTGCCGCCGATTTCACGAATCAGATCTGCCTCTACATCGTCCGGTTCCGGAAAGAACAGACTTACATCAGGGACATCCTGAGCTTCCGGAATTCGAAACACGATTCCGTCGTCGGTCCACATCAGATCGACATCATCGCTGGTTTCCTGACGCAGGCGCGCCGCCACCAGCAGAGCCCAGGGCGCATGCACTCGAGCGCCGAAGGGTGACAGCACCACAATTCGCCAGTCACCAACCTCATCCAGAAAACTTTCGATCACAATGCAGCGATCCGACGGCAGTTCACCGGTGGCATCGATCTGATCCTGCAGGTACTGCAGCAGCGATTCGGCGGCGGAGGTTCTGAGTCCATGATCCTGAGTCAGACGCTGGATGGATTCGTCTCGCGGGCTGGTGGTCACTTCACGAGCCAGCTGACCGATGGCGCGGCCGAATTCCAGCGGGCGTCCCGGTCCGTCGCCGCGCCAGAAAGGCATGCGTCCGGGTTCACCCGGTGCCGGCACCACCAGCACGCGATCTCGGGTAATATCCATCACTCGCCATGAGGAAGCTCCCAGCAGAAACACGTCGCCGGGTCGGCATTCAAAGACCATTTCCTCATCCAGTTCACCGACACGGCCACCGGACTCGCCGTCGTTTCCGACCAGATAGACTCCGTACAGTCCGCGATCGGGAATTGTGCCGGCATTCAGAATGGCCAGCCGCTGAGCTCCCCGGCGAGGCGAAACAATTCCCGAAATCCGATCCCAGTTCAGCCGCGGGCGCAGTTCAGAGAATTCGTCGGACGGATAGCGGCCCGACAGCAGGTCCAGCACACTCACAAATGATGACAACGGCAATTCGAAAAACGGTGCCGCCCCTCGGACAACCCGATACAGTTCGTCCACGTGCACCGATTCGCGCGACGTGATCGCCACGATCTGCTGAGCCAGCACATCCAGCGGATTGCGTGGAAAAGAAGTTTCCTCAACCCAGCCTTCCAGCATCGCCCCGGTGGCGGCGCTGCAGGCCAGCAGGTCGGCTTTGTATTTGGGAAAAATGACGCCGGTGGAAACGGCGCCCACGTGATGTCCCGCGCGTCCGATCCGCTGAGTTCCGGAAGCGATCGAAGGTGGTGCTTCAATCTGAATGACAAGATCCACGGCGCCCATGTCGATGCCGAGTTCCATGGAAGACGTTGCCACCATGGCACGCAGCTCACCTCGTTTTAATCGGTCTTCAATGGACGCTCGCTGGTCTTTTGCCAGCGAGCCGTGATGCGCCAGCGCCAGTTCTTCTTCGGCCAGCTCGTTGACGGCCGCGGCCAGGCGTTCTGCCAGACGACGGCTGTTGACGAAAATGATGGTGGAACGATTCCGGCGAATCAGTTCCACCAGTCGCGGATGAATGGACGGCCAGACCGAAGGCAGCGACGGAGCCGAGGCGGCCGGACCGATGGGAATGTCTTCTTCGCCGGTTACCGGTTGATCGGGGCTCTGGTCTTCGGCCGGCGTTTCAATGGTCAGATTGAACGACCGGCGGGCAGAGGCGTCCACAATGGTGACGGGCCGGGGCACGACGGGGCCGGCGGGATCGCCGGGGGCCATGCCGCCTCCCAGCAGCCGGGCGATTTCATGCAGCGGTCGCTGAGTGGCGGACAGGCCGATGCGCTGTAGTGGAGGACAGGGCGAGTGTCCGGCATCCGCCGGGCGGTGCAAACTTCGGAGGTGTTCCAGCCGTTCCAGCGAGACAAACAGGTGTGAGCCGCGTTTGGTTCCTGCCAACGCGTGAATTTCGTCCACGATGACGGTCTCCACAGTCCGGAGCACCGTGGACGCCTTGGACGTCAGCATCAGATACAGGGACTCAGGCGTGGTGATCAGAATCTCGGGCGGCTGTCTGACAATCAGGGCTCGATCCCGAGCAGGCGTGTCTCCGGAACGCACCGCGACGCGCGGAAGCTGGTGCGGTACATTGTGGCGTTCGGCAAAGGCCCGCAGGCCGGCCAGCGGGGCTCGCAGGTTGCGATCAACGTCGACCCCGAGTGCCTTGAGCGGGGAGATATAGACGCAGCGAATACCTGGAAAGGCATCTCGGCTGTTGGGGGACGGATCGGCGGGAAGGTCGAAGAACAGGCGATCAATGGTGGCCAGAAAGGCGGCCAGCGTCTTCCCCGATCCGGTCGGTGCCAGCAGCAGCGTGCTCAGGCGATTCGCGATCGGCGGCCATGCTTCGCACTGCACCTGCGTGGGTTCCGCGAAGGCCTGGCGAAACCAGTCTCGTGTGCAGGGGTGAAAGCAATCCAGTGCCGAGCTGTTCAGAGTGGTTTCCATGCTGTTGTTGTAGTGATCGACCGGGCTGTTTTCGAGCCGTCATTCCACGTCCGGTGCGGTCGGTCGTTGTCGGCTGCGGGATCCGGGGCGAACGTGAAGCGCGAATAGGCCGGCCGGGTGGTGGTGCGTGTCGTAGTTTCGGGATAAAGTCGGAAAGAAGAAAAACTTTCGTGACCTGGTTGTCAGGACTGTCCGGTCAATTATCGTCGCCTTTCGCTCCGCGAAAGAGCGCCCTTTCGCGGAGCGAAAGGCGACCAACCAGTCAGTTATTGTCCGAACGTTTCTTAGCCTGATTCCAGCCCATTCAACCCGTGCAGGCAGCATCGGCGAAATTGTCAGCAATTTCCGCATGCGCGAGCGATAAACTGCGGCCAATTTTGTGCATTCCGCAACGCCCGTCGGTAGAGTGGTGCCTGAGGGTGCAAGTTGATGTGGCATGCCGGTGCAATTACTCTTGCCTTGATTTTGCGTCCCGGCGGCATTTGGCGACAGGAGGTTGCTTTTCAGACAAACGAGATCAGCCAGCCATCCAACGTTTTACACTTCAATCAAGCGCAGCGACGTCAGGCACGCGTCGCGGTTCCACTCTGGTGATCGTCATCGCCCTGCTGGGGCTGCTGGCGTTTACGGGGGTGGTGTTTTACACGTTTTCTTCTCAGGAGCGTGCGGCGGCTGACTATTTTTCAGAAGCCGCCAAGGCCAACCAGCAGACGCCGGACGGGGTCTGGCCGCATATGCTGGAACAGATTCTGGCGGGGCCTTCTGAACGTCATCGTGGCAGCATTCTGTACAGCCCGAATCGTCGATTCTCGCTGCTGCGGAATCTGTACGGCAATGATGTCTATCCTCACAACGGTGAAGGCCTGGAAGTCGACTATGACCGGGGCACGGGGCAGCCGGTTCTGACCACATTCAGTGGCACGGATCTGCTGGATTTTGTGGATTCGCCGGCGGCCCGCGGTGGTGTCACTGACCGAGTGTCTCCGGAACCGGATGTCGACTACACCTACCCGGACATCAATAATCTGTTTCTGGCGTACAAGGGCTGGGCGATTCGGGAAGATGTGGGCGGCGGGCTGACGCAGGTGCCGGTCATCATTCCGTCGTTTTTTCGTCCGCAGTACATGCGGCAGGCTGCGTCGTCGGCGCCCGGGGCACTCAGCGCCGGATTTCAGCGTTCGTTCGGAACAGTCAATGCAGACGTGCTGACCAATCCGCACTGGGCTTACGCGTACCAGCCTGCGACCGGGACGGGAACTGCGGCCGTGCCCGTGGCGCCGGACCGTACTAACCGCGACTCGGTGCTGTTTGGCAGACGCAGCTTCCGACCACATCCGTCGCACCTGGCGGGCATCGGTCCGAGTGGCCTGCCTGTCCGACGGTACCTGACGGATGATGAAGCGGCGGCTCCGGGGATTGGTCTTGCGGCGGGGGGCTTTCCGTTTCTGCCGGAAGAAGGCGGAGCGTCTCAGCCAGGCAGCGGCAACGGCATCCGAGGCGATCTCGGCATCTGGACGGGCTCGCCGGATCTCGCCTACGAACTGGATGCCGACAATGATGGCGACGGCATCAGGGAAGGTATCTGGCTGGACCTGAATTTTCCGATTCAGGAGTTTCAGGAACCCGGGGGTACCGTCAGAACCTACGCCGTGCTGCATTCGGTGACCATCTATGACGCAGACGGCCTGTTCAATCTGAATGTGCACGGCAATCTGGCAGGACTGCCGAAGACGGGGACCAGCTCCGGAACATCGTTTCAGTACACCGTGGCACAGGCTACTGCCGACGGTTATCTGTCGGACAATTTTCTGTCTCGTTCGCATCACGGGCTGGGGCCTCATGAAATTAATCCGATCTGGGGACTGCGGCGGGAACCAGTGTTGTCGGGCCCGTTTGAGCGTTCATTGTCGGACAGGACGCTGGCACACATGTACCATCATTTCGGGGTGTGGCCGACCAACAGCCTGCAGCAGGGCAATATGGAATGGCTGTGGCTGCTGACCGGACGCGGCGATTACCGCAACCATGGTGTTGTGCGACAACCGTCCACCGGCAATGTCACATCCGTGAACGTGTCAGACTTTGACCGCCTGATCAGCGGCCGCTGGGGCGACGAACAGATGCTGTACCACGCGCTGGAAAAGGCCGGACAGCGAATGCTGGTGGTGGACCTGCCGCGTCCGGGCCGGGCCGGGCCTTTTTATCAGGCGGCCAGTGGCGTTTCGTTCGGCGGACGCGGCGGCTTTGACGACAATCAGAACTGGCGTGAGGGCGAAGGTCTGCAGACCGGTGGAGTGCTGCAGCGGCGTCCATTCGGTCATCCGGTCAGCTTTTCCGGGCATGGCCGCAGAACGCACGTCGATACTCCGGTCTTCAACCCCGCGGTCGATCGGTTCGACTTCGCGGCGGGTAACAACTATTTCGGAACGGACAGCCCGCTCTCGCCGCTGCTGCTGCGCCTGCCCGGATCCACCGGCATCGATCGGTTTCCCGGCTATCGGCACTATGGAGCATCGTCTGTTGCTGTGGCGGGAACGCGGTACACGTACGGCCCCGACCAGACATTTACAGGGCAGCATCATCGGTTCAACGGGACTGGAGGCGACGATCTGAATCATGCACCGGTGTTTGACGAACTGTTTGAAGACCCGCTGGAAACCATTTTTGATCAGGATCTGGCCGACCGCGGCAGCGACACTCTGTTTCCCGTTGCCGACACAGCCGCACTGCAGTGGCCGTCGAGCACTCGAGCGAAAATACAGCTGCGGGACAGTCAGGATCGGATCAGCAGACACGCCCTTGAGGCGGCGCCGCACGCTCTGGATGTGGCGGCCGACAACCGTGAGATGTTTACCACGCTGAGTCATTCGCTGCGACAGTTTCCGCTGCGACGCAGTGCTCAGCGGCCATGGGAATTCTCGGCAGACACCGACGGTGCTGATCGCAACAACGATGGCTTTGCAGACGGGGATGGCCTGCCCGAGTTTCCTCCGGCGTTCGGAACCACGTCTTCCACGGGCCGCCCCTTCAGCCGGACAGACCCGTTTCGTCCGCCGGTGCGACGACTGCTGACCAACGAGGTCGGTGAACAGCGAGACATGGTGGGCAGCCTGCCGCTGAGCCTGAATCATATTCTGGACGTCGACCGCACAGAGACAACACCGCCCGAAGGATCCGCCGCCTATCTCAGATACATGCAGAAGACGGGCATGAGATTTCGTCCGCTGACGGAACATCCGCTGGGCACAGACGCGTCTGCGAGCGGACAGACGGTGCTGAATACCACGCGGGTTCCGTCACTGGAACTTCGTTCCGACGCCGACAGCAACACCAGCTCTGCAGTCGCCGGAATACCGTTTCCGCCGCGAAGTATCGGCGATCAGGAATTCTGGGCTCGCCGGGACCGCCAGCAGCTGGCCCGGGACATCTATGTGCTGTTGTATACGCTGGGCGGTGCTGAACAGGTCGGCGGTGTGGTCCGCGATTATACCGGCTTCAATGATCCGGATGCCGCGCCCGGCACGGCCCTGTACAGCCATGATCAGCTGCGCCGCATGGCTCAGCTGGCAGTGAACCTGGTGGACGCCATGGACACCGATTCTGTCATCACGAAGTTTGAGTATGACAAGAATCTGGGAGACGGGTGGAATCTGGACGACGATGCGTTCACCGCAGAGTCGCTCCCGTTGCCGGAAGGAGCTCCGGGAACCGCGGCCCGTCAGCAGTTCGAACGCACCACCGCCGACGGAATGTATCGCGAAGATTCGAAGACGCGCGGAGTTGTGTACGGAGTTGAACAGCAGGCGGTCGCGTTTAATGAAGTGCTGGCAGTACGTTGTGAAGAAACGACCGTTGCTGATCACAAGGTAACGCTGCACGACGATCTCAACCATATCCGGGATCATCTGTTTGTCGAGCTGAAGAACCTGATTCCTCGGGCGACAGACCTGGCGACCAGTCGGTCTCTGACAGCAGAATCGGGAATCTATCGTCTTGCCAGATTCGACCGTCCTGATCAGTTTGCACCGCTTGCGTCGACCGCGTCCCCGGTCGCTGCCGTCACGTTTCTCCCCGGCGCGGGCCAGATTCCTGCCGGTGGTCTGTTTACGATCGCCTGTGCCAGCGACAGTCTTGTGACCAGCAGTGATCTGTTTCTGGACTGGGATCTGGATGGTACGTACAACCTGATCGCACCCCGAATTCCGGCCGGTACGCTGCCGACCAGGGCGACGGCACTGCAGAACGCTTTTGCCCCCGAACTGAAACCCAGATGCAGTCTGGATCTGATTCACCCGGATCATGCCGCTGATCGGTTTGTGGTGACCGATGAAGCACAGCAGGTGACGGGATTTGCCGGAGCGTTTCTGGATCAGCTCAGGATGTACTACGGCACTCAGCCGATGCATGAACTTTCCACTCATGCACCGGGAGCCGGTGGCGATTTTCGTGCGAAATGGTCGGAGGTCGGTTTCGATCTGGTGCTGCAGCGACGGCTGAATCCCAACATACCGATGCTGTCGAACAGCTCTGGTCAGGCTCTGGAGATGAATCCGTGGGTGGAAACAGATCGCGTGCGTGTGGAATTTGATCGGTTCGATCTGCAGGAAACCGATACGCCGGCTGAATTCACCGGGACAAACGGCCGACTGGCAAGGCTGCGGAGCTTCGAACGGAAGGAACCGCTGGACGACAGCACCCGGCAGCTTTATGCGCTGCCGATTACCATGTCTGATTATGTCTTCAATTCGATCGGCACGGAATACAACACGGCGTGCCTGCGGGATCCGACAAAACCTCGCAATGAATCACCGTCTGATCCGGACTTTAATCCGCTGCAGCTGGCGACGGTCTGGCAGCCACATTTTGATCGTGATCTGACATCCCCGGCAGAACTGCTGCAGCTGCCCGTGTTCGGCCCGCGGCTGCTGACCCAGCGACTCAGGTTCAGTCAGCTCGCGCCGGCACAGCAGACGATTCCGGCTGCCATACATCATCAGGTTTCCGGAGCGGAAGCTCTGTTTCTAAGGCCCGAGTTTGATCCGGAGTCTTCCGGGGCCACGCACCTGAACAATCGCTGGTACCGACTTTTTTCCTTTGTCGAAGTTCCCTCGCGGCTGCATCGGATGCTGGGCAGTTACCTGCAGCAAACCCGAGTTCCCGGCCGGCTGAATCTGAACATGATCCGCCATCTGGAAGTGCTGGCGGGGCTGATCGACGATCCGATGTTTGCTGAACCGGACGCAGATCGTCTTCGCAGTCCGTTTCTGCGAGGTCAGACGCCGGGATCGGCCTTCCGGGATCGCTGGCTGGAATTCGTCCGCGAGCGGGACGGTGGTGTCGTCGACGGTTATTTTGACCCCACGCCGGCGCTGCCGGGCAGCGGAGATGAATCCACCCGGTTTCTGATTCCCGGTACACCCCGAAGCCGACCTTTTCGATCATTCAGCTACACGCGAAACGATCCGGACGACAATGGGTTCGATCACACGATCCTGAGACGACTGATGGAAGATCGTGATGAAGACGGCGACGGCGACGACGACGAACTGCAGGTCGGACTCGCGGCCGATGATGATGATGGCGATCTGCTGCCGGACGATAATCCCGGCGGGGGAAATGCCCAGAACAATCGGCAGTGGCTGGAACCCGGTGCGTCGGTGCGACACACGAATCCTTCCCCGGCCACTTCACCGGTGGAACGGCATCAGGTACTGTCAAAGGTGCTGAACAATACCACCACCGTCAGCAATGTGTTTGTGGTATTTGCCACGGCCGCCTGGTTTGAAGCTTATGAGGATCCGGCCAGTGGTCTGTACCGCATCGGAGGGCGGATTGATCTGGACGGCAGTGACGGCAGAAATCCTGGCTGGCAGCAGCGCGCGGTGTTCGTGATTGACCGCACCGAAGCGGTCAAAGCCCAGGGCAGAGGACAGGGTGACCTGGACTGGAAACGCCTGATCCGATACCAGGCCGACATCGAATAATGGCTGCTGCGGCGAAGGGATCCCGTGACGTTACCCGTTTGCACTGATTGCATGTCGTAACCGTTTGTGTCACTTCGGCCGGATGTGGGTGGGCTGAACTTGCAGTTTTGAACAATCCTGAACAGACTCAGGTATGGACACTGATTCCGAACAGCATCGCATCCTTGTGGTGGAAGATGACAGCAGTCTGGCAACCATGGTTTCTGATTTTCTGACACCGTACGGCTTTGACGTGTCGGTGGAAGGACGCGGGGACCGGGCGGTGGACCGGATTCTGTCCGAAAAACCGGATGCCATGGTGCTGGATATCAATCTGCCAGGACTGGACGGCATCTCGGTCTGTCGCAGTGTGCGAGCCGATTATTCGGGCATCATTCTGATCCTGACGGCACGAGGCGACGAAATTGACGAAGTCGTCAGTCTTGAGGTCGGGGCGGATGACTACATGACCAAACCCGTCCGCCCGAGAGCTCTGCTGGCCCGTCTGCAGCTGCACCTGAGACGTTCGGCGACGGTTCCCGAGTACGATGGCAGCCCGATTGTGGTTGGTTCGCTGAAGGTCGATCCCTCACGCCGCGTTGTTGAACTGAACAGTACTGCGCTGACACTGACGACGGCGGAATTTGACCTGCTGCAGCTGCTGGCCGAAAATGCCGGCCGGCCGCTGAGTCGCCGTGATATCTACGAGCGGATTCACGGCATGGACTACGACGGGCTGGATCGATCGATTGATCTTCGGATTTCACGGCTGCGGCGGAAGCTGGGGGACGATCCGACGGATCCTGAACGAATCAAGTCAGTGCGAGGCGTCGGGTACTTCCTGTCGATTGAACCATGACACGGCTGTTTCTTCGGTTCTATGTCGGAGTCCTGCTGGTTCTGCTGGCCGCATGGTACATTCATGGGATTGTACTGCAGAACCGCACCGCGGCAGAAACGGCCCGGGTGGTCCGGCAGGCGCATGCCGGAGGAGCTTTACTGGTCGCTGACGAGCTCAACGGGGCCGCCGCCGACTCTCGGGAAGAAACGCTCAACAGCATCCAGCGACGCTTTGATTATCCGGTCGCCGTGCTTCCTCTTGAGGAACTGCCGGAAGCGGTTCAGGCACGGATCTCCAGGAAGCGGCAGGTGGTGTACCATCGGCGTGAACCGGACCCCGCACATTTTGTGATGGCCCTGCTGGCAAATGGCCGAGAAGTGGTGCAGCTGGGACCGCTGCCCGGCTACCGTCTGCAGGAGATTGAAGATTCAATGGCTGGCTGGATGAGACTGGCGGCCGCCCGAATGAATTCCAGTTCCAGTGCCGCTCGGTACACGACGCTGGGTCAGATGCAGCAGCAGTTTATGATCGACGTGCAGCTGGCGGAATGTGCCGATCTGCCTGACTGGCCTCGGGTTCGCCTTCAGAACGGCGAGGACACTGTTTTTTATCGTCTGGACGATACGGTACCGGCACGCTGGTATTCGGCCGTTCCGATCGGCACCGACGGAATTTCGGTGCTGCGGTTTGGTCCTTTTCCGGGGTTCGAACAGATTCAGCAGAAGGCCGCCACGCTGACGCTGACGCTGGTGCTGCTGCCTGCTGCCGTTGCCATCGCCCTGCTGCTCCGCCCGGTCGCGCAGCAGCTGCGGCGGGTTGAATATGCGGCCAAGCGGATCGCCGGCGGCGACATGAGTGCCCGGGTGGACGAACGCCGCGTGCCGGCCGCAAAACCTCTGGCAGCGGCGTTCAACGAAATGGCCAGCCGTACGGAAGCCCTGGTGCGCAATCAGCGTGAACTGCTGCAGGCCGTGTCTCACGAATTACGCACGCCTCTGGCGCGGATCCGGTTTGCCATTGAACTGATCGAAACGGCTCAGAACGATGCCGAACGACGGCAGCGTCTGGAATCGCTGGATGTGGCGGCCGACGAACTGGATGCCCTGGTCGGCGAACTGCTCAGTTATGTCCGGATGGGAACCGCAGGATTACCACTGCGGCGTGAACCCATCGTGCTGAGTCACGCGTTGAAGGAGCTGATTCCCAGGCAGGCGGCCCTGAAGCCTTCGATCCGGTTTCAGATCAACGAGTTGTCGGATACCGATGGCATCACGGTCTACGCGGATCCGCGCGGCCTGTACCGCGTACTGGGGAATCTGCTGAACAACGCGGGGAAGTTTGCCGAAACGAAAGTCACCGTGTCCGCGGCAACGGATGCCGGCGGCGTCACCATCGATGTCGACGACGACGGAAAAGGAATTGCCGAGGCCGACCGTCTGAAAGTCTTTGACCCGTTCGTGCGACTGGATGAAGAAGAAAACCGGCAGGGGGTGGGGCTGGGATTGGCGCTGGTGCAGCGAATCGTGCAGCGCCACGGCGGCGCCGTGGCGGCCATGGACAGCCCGCTCGGCGGCTGTCGAATCCGAACCACCTGGCCCTCTGAGCCACCCGGCCATCTGATCCAGGGGTTGTCTTCTGAGCCCGCGAACGCCGACAAATGTTAGCCTCGGGGCTACTTCAGGTCGTGAATTCGAATCGCCCGGAAATCAAGATCTGTGGTAGGATCGTGTCCCTGCAGGCTCAGGTGACCGGCGTCCAGACGCAGCCCCTTGCGAGGGTTCGCGTCGGCTTCGCGTTCGTCAATCCAGTCCAGTACCTGATACCCGTTGACGAAGGTGGCGAACCGACGGCCCTGTGCGATGAGTGTCTGCACGACCCATTCGTTGTTGTCCGCGACGATGTAACGCGCGGGTTGACGCCGGTAGATGGCACCACTGCCGAAGTCGAGTGGCTGAGTGCGGTCACCGTTCTTGAAGTCATGCTGAATCTGCATCTCGTAACCGTTGGAAGGAGCCGCCTCAGTGCCTGCCATGGCACGAAAAAAGACTCCGCTGTTGGCCGGCCGGCCATCGGCAATGGCCTTTTCGTCGCGAATATTCGATTCCACATGCAGGATGAAATCGTCCCACGTCGCTTCCGTTTCCAGAAACCCGGGCCCGCCCTGAGCGAAGATGACGCCATCCTGCACCACAAACCTGCTCTTGCTGCCGGGCACCTCGCGAAAACCTGACAGGTCGGTGCCGTTGAACAGGTCCACGGAATGAAGCGGCCGCAAAAACACATTCCGAAACGCAATACGCCCCTGATTCATCTGCAGCCCGATACGCCCACTTTCCCGGACGTGTTCGGACTCGTCGGTAAAGTCAACAATCCGAGTGCCGTCCAGCTGCACCGTGATGTGCGGACCTTCGCAGCGAACATGAAAGGTGTGCCATGAGCCCTCCACCGCAGGGACGTCAGACGCGACATGCCGCCCCACCAGACTGCCGGTCGGGTGAGATTCGTGAGTGTCGCAGATATTCAGTTCGTAGGTATCGATTGCGGGATTCGCGGCGTCTTCTGCGGTCCGCAGAAAGATACCACTGTTTCCGCCGCTGGCCAGATGGAAGTCGCAGCGAAGCTCAAAGTCGTCGTAACGGAACGGCGTCAGCAACAGACTTCGTTCACCACTGTCGGCCGTGATCGCACCGTTTTCCACCTGCCAGTTTGTTCCGGACGGCACATCCCATCCGAACAGCGTTTGTCCGTCAAACAGACTGATCCAGCCGTCACGAAGTTCCTGTTCTGTCAGCGCCGGCGCCACGAATTCCAGCTTGGTCGCCGTCTCTGTGTTCGCCGTCTCTGAGGTCTCCGCTGTCGCAGCACCGGTAGCCTCCCTGTCCCCGCTGGCGGCGGATGGTTCGGCTAAGGTCGTCTTTCCGGCGTCGGTGGCGGACGCCGGATTCCTGGCGTCCGTGTCTGTCCCCGCGGGGGATGAGCCGTCTCCGGAGGATGCCGCATCCGGACTGCCGGGTGAACAGCCTCCCGGACCGCCGGTCAGCATGGCCACCATGATCGCTGACAGCAATGGTCGGAAAAGCAATCGACGAAAGATTGTCGTCATGGAAAATTCGCGGGCCGTCATGAGTTGTCCTGTTGTCACTGAGTCATTTCGATCAGGTCGCGGCAGTTCTTCCCATCGCACAGCGGTCGCCGCCTGCAACTGTCAGCGGTTCTGTTCGGTCAGCGCCCACCGCAGATACGATTCCAGAAACACGTCAATATCGCCGTCCAGTACCGGTTGCGGGTTTCCGACCTTGGTTCCCGTGCGAGCATCCTTGACGTACTGGTCGGGATGCAGCACATAGTTGCGGACCGTGGCACCGCCGAAGCCGATCTTGGACTTGGCGCCGCGTTTGGCAGCCAGTTCCGCGTCGCGTTTTTCCATTTCCATCTGGTACAGTTTGGCCTGCAGCATCTTGCGTGCGGTCGCACGGTTCTTGTGCTGGCTGCGTTCGTTCTGGCACTGCACCACGACGCCCGTCGGAGCATGTGTCAGGCGAACGGCAGAATCCGTCTTGTTGACGTGCTGGCCTCCGGCACCGCCTGCCCGATAGGTATCTTCACGTACTTCGGATTCCCAGTTGATCTCGACTTCAAAGTTGTCGTCGAGTTCAGGGCTGACGTCCACCGCGGCGAACGCGGTGTGGCGTCGTCCGGCTGAGTCAAACGGGCTGATGCGGATCAGACGATGATTTCCGGTTTCACCCTTCAGATATCCGTAGACGTAGTCGCCGCGGATCACGATGGTGGCGTTGCGAATACCGGCTTCTTCACCTTCGGAAATGTCGATTTCTTCCAGTTTGAAATCATTGCGTTCCGCCCAGCGCGCGTACATGCGCAGCAGCATCTGAGCCCAGTCGGCGGAATCGGTGCCGCCTTCGCCGGCCTGAACCTGTACATAAGCCGCGCAGGCGTCTTCAGGCTGAGACATGGTGGCCTGCAGTTCGACCTTGTCGATGTCTGATTCCAGACGCTCGACAGTCGACTGCAGTTCGACTTCGCTGTCCGGATCCTCTTCCGCGAACTCCATCAGCACCTGCATATCGTCACCGGCCGTGACGAGCGCCTGCAGTGGCGTGACGACAGCTTTCAGCCGCTGCATTTCGGCGACCGTCTGCTGAGCGGCTTCCTGGTCGTTCCAGAAGTCAGCCGCATTCATGCGCTCATTAACGGCCGCCAGCTGTTCCTTTTTGGTCTCGAGGTCAAAGACACCCCCGAAGGTGAAGGATTCGCTGAGTCAGTTCTTCACATTTGTCACGCAGTTCGGCTTCCATGAATTCTTGTTCTTCGCAGATTCAGGGTAATAAGACATGCTGGACACGCTGGTCTCGGCAAACGTTCGCCGTCACGTGTCCCTCACCCGGTGAGGGCGGGCAGGAATTTCAACAAAGCCGGCATCCAGATGCAATGCCATGGGCGATTGCTGCCAGAAAACGCAGGGTTTGGAGGTTCAGGGCTGCTGGATATACAGTTTCACGTTGTGCGTCGAACGTCCTCCGGCCACGATGTCGGGACGACCGTCGCCCGTCAGGTCCTCCACGATCAGGTCTTCCGTGGCCATGCCGCCCGCGTCCACGACGTGCCTGTCCCACTTTCGGGCGTCGTCAGATGTACAGTCATAGACGATTACTCCGTAAATATCCGGCGTGTCGCTGTGACCGAACACGATTTCATCACTGCCGTCCGCATCCATGTCTGCTGTCCACAGGGCGTGTCCGCGCTGAAATCCGGTTTCAATGACGTGGCGGTTCCATTCGGCCGCCTTATGGTTGCTTTCCGGTTCTGTATAGACCACCAGACTGTGTCCGTGCATCGGTTCCACGGTGGTGATAAACCGGCGGCCATTCTTCAGCCGGCCGGTCTTGATTTCACCTGCCCCGTTCTGATTCAGCTCTTTCGCACTGGCCCCGGATCCCAGTCGCGTACGGGTCCAGCCGTCTGCGGTGCGGCGAATCAGGTGAACGCCCTCACGACTGGCCGTCAGCGTGTCGATGGCGTCATCGTGATCAAAATCCACATGCCAGTGGTTGTGCATGCGGTTCAGTTCGTGATCCAGCACGGTCGCCGGCCAGCGATCACCGGCCGGATCGTCCGGGATCTTGAAGGCTGTCAGCCGCACACCGTCACCGGCCGTGGCGTTCAGCGGTGAAACGATGAGCTGGGGCGTTCCTGTGCCGAGCACGTCGGCCCAGCGCATGCGGTGAGTCCATGCTTCGGTGCCGATGGAATGCACCTTCCATGGTTCGTCCAGAGAACCGCTGCGGGACAGCCAGTGCAGCGTTCCGATTTTTGTCCAGCCGGCTCCCAGAGCAAAATCCACCTGACCATCGCCGTCAATATCGTTCGCAGCAATACAGACATTGTCCAGCGGAGTCTGGCCACTGATGATGGTTTGCAGCTGCCATGACGGATTCTGATACCAGAGAACGCGGCTTTCTGACACGGCAACGATGTCGCGTCGGCCATCACCGTCGACATCAGCCGTCGTGACGGCATAACAGACCTTGCCGATATCCGGGTCGATGACCCGCGGTTGGAATTCAGGAAAGTCGCCGGCGTACAGCGAACCGGTCAGGCACACCACCATTGCGGCGATACAGAACAGTCTGAGATTCTTCATGTGCTGTTTCTCCGAACAGAAAAATTGTTGCCGTCAAGGAAGGCCCGGATCAAGAAAACGATTGCCGGGCAGACCACGAAGACCAGTTGCGACGACCGTCTGCCAGCCGGTTTCCGTGATCGTTGTCGCCGCCACAGGGGGCGAGCCTAATACCACTGAATCGAGATTTCAATTTGGTCAGCAAAATGTCTGCTGGGCCCGGGGGCCGGAACGAGACGACGCGGATGGAAGGGCGGATGGAAGGGGACGGATGGAAGGGGACAGGCACTGGATGGAAGGGGACAGGCACGAACCGAGCATCACTGAACGTAGCTGGGGCTTCCAGCCGCAGCGCCAACCCGGCTGCATCGGGACTGTACCACAGGGACAGAGCACTTTAGTTGCCGCAGAAGACCGGAATTCGGCAATCTTCAAGCGGCTGCGGACGGAATGGGACAGGTACTAACCGAGCAGGGGATGGAAGGGGACAGGCACGAACCGAGCATCACTGAACGTAGCTGGGGCTTCCAGCCGCAGCGCCAATACCGCTGCATCGGGAGGCACCACGGGGACAGAGCACTTGAGTTTCCGCAGCAGACTGGAATTCGGGATTCTTCAACCGGCCGATGCGGCGATCCGCCGCCTGGCAGCGTGCCGCCTGCGATCTGTCCTCAGGCAGACGCCGCTTTTCCGGTCCGCGCCACGCGACTCACCGGGCTGGGCGGCGCGGGGACAGTGCACTTGAATTGCCCCAGGCCGGATGGAAGGGGAGGATGGAAGGGGACAGGCACTGACCGAGAGCCCGTCACAAATGGCTGATACTGTTGTCGCGGCGCACACATTCGGGCGAACCGCGGCCCGTTGGGCACGCGGTTAAACCCATTTTCCGCAACTTTGAAACTTGTCTGATTCCACGCTTGCGCATTTCCCCAGGCCTGCCAGGCTTTGCGGTATGGAAGACTTCACATGGTATGGAAATCAAGCGGACGTCGAAGGGCTGGCATTTGGCGCGCTCGCCGTGATTGAACCGATGATTGAGAAAATCAATCTGGCCGCAATCATTAACCGGCATCTGCCGGTCGATCCGCAGGCCGAGTTCGATCATGGACGGCTGCTGAGTCTGCTGACGGCGGCGAGACTGTATTCTCCCGTGGCACTGTCCAACGTCGCCGACTGGGCTGAACAAAGTGGTGCCGATATCCTGTGGGACATCCCCGCACAGAAGCTCAACGACGATCGGCTTGGGCGATCGCTGGACGCCTTCTTTACACAGCGGCACTCCATTCTGGGTTCGCTCGCTCTGCATGTGGCCGAAACGTCTGTAGCTGTCCATTGTACGAGTTGACAGTTGCTGACAAATCGGCCAAATCTGAGGCAATGGGGAAATTGGGCGAACATCTGGGAGGGCTGCGGCGTTTCCCCTCGAAGGCCATTTGAGGTTGAAGTGTGGTCGTCTGCGCTGAAATGGACAGCTACAAACGTCTGGGATCCCGCTGGACCGTCTGCACTACGATCCCACTCATATTCTGTTTACCGGAGCCTATGCGGACGCTGTTCCGCGCGACGACACCGCCGATGACGTCGTGCTCAGCGATGAGGCGCTGGCGGCCGCTCATATTACGAAAGGTCGAGCTACCGATGATGCACCCAAAGGCACGCGGATGATTCATGCGGGACTGACGTCTCACATTGATGAACTCGGCGTGCTGCCCCTGTTCGGCCACAGCATTGATGGCAATCAGAACGGACGCACGGGAATTCGTGAGCAACTGGCCCTCATTCGGAAGGTGCTCAAGCCGCAGAAGTTCACCATGATTTCTGATCGCGGCACGTTTTCGATCGCTCATCTGCTGAGGCTGAAGAATGCGAAGAGCCACGCCATCTGCAGCGTACCATGGGCCGATGTGAAGGATCTGTTTCACAAACAACGCCTTGCGTTGAAATGGAGGCACCACGGGGACAGTGCACTTGAGTTGCAGCAGCAAACCGAAATTCGGCACTCTTCAACCGACCGATACGGCGATCCGCCGCCTGACAGCGTTCCCGTCGGAATCTGTCCTCAGGCAGACCTCGGTCCCCGGACTTGTGCCACGCGTCGCTCGTAGATGCCCCGGCGAAGGTTTGCGGACATCTGGCTCAGAGGGGCCGAAATGCTCTTGACAGGATGCCCTGTGAGCATATTCTTAACGCTGGCCTTAGGGGAGGATGTCATTATGTCCCGTGTCGCTCGCAAAGAAGTGTTTTCTCCGGATGAAATCGCAGTGGTGCATACGTCAAACAGCACCACGCGGCGCTGCTTTCTGCTCGGCGATGATCCGCTCACCGGACAGAACTACGATCACCGCAAGCATTGGATGAATGACCGCCTGAAGTGGCTGGCGTCGTGGTTCGGGATCGACCTGCTGTGCCATACGATACTTTCCAGCCGTTTTGACCTGGTCCTCAGATCTCGCCCCGAT
>JAVKCM010000268.1:0-22214 GCA_040222735.1 Fuerstiella sp.
TGTGGCGGTTTTTTTTTTGTTCCCGTTCGGCGGTCCTACCGCCCACCAACCAGTCAGTCATTGATCGACCGTTTCTTTACTCAACGTCCGGACGGGGCCGGTCGCCGTCACGTTCCCGCGGACGGTCTAAGTCGCGTTCACCGCGGCCGTCACCACGCTCACCGCGTCCGCGCCCTTCACCATCACGCTCAGGACGTCCGGGGCCGCCGTCCCGCATCCGCCGAATCATGGCTTCGAATTCTTCCTCATCCACGAATCCGTCGTCGTTGGTATCAAGTCGGCCGAAACCTTCCTTCATACGATCCGGAGCTTCTTCTTTTGACAGCTTTCCGTCCTTGTTGGCATCGGCTTCTCTGAACCGAGCCATCATCTGCTCGGGACTCGGTCGACCTTCACCACGTCGTCCCTCACCCGGCCGCCCATCACCGCGTCGGCCTTCACCGCGTCCCGGAGGAGGACCAGCGAAACCGGGCGGACGGTCGCCGTCCCGAGGTCCTCGACCACGCAGTTCGTCCGGCGTCAGCCGGCCGTCCTGATCGCGATCCAGCCGTCGCAGCACGATAATGGCCTGGTCGATTTCTTCTGATTCCAGCACGCCGTTCCGATTGGTGTCGAGCGCCGCCAGGATCGGTCCGCCGGGAAACGGTGGCCGCCGGCCTTCGCCATCCCGTGGCCCGCCTTCTCGGGGGCCGCCTTCTCGGGGGCTATCGCCATCCCGCGGCCCACGGGGACGATCCCCATCGCGTTCTCTGCCTCGCTCCCGTTCTCTGTCTCTTTCGCGACGACGCTCGCGATCCCCGTCTCGTTCTCGGTCTTCATCTCGTTCTGCGTCGCGGTCTTCACCCCGATCTTCATCTCGATCTCGGTCTCGTTCTTCTTCGCGAGGCTTGTCGCCTTCGTCCTCACGTTGAGCGACCACCGCATCGGCAGCGATGCCTGCGACAGCCAGTGTAAGCAGCCACATCGTCAGTTTCTTCATATCTCGCTTCTCCTGTCCTGTGATTGGCATTCGTCAATTCGGCGCCCATCATCGGGTCCCGGGGGGGATCAACCCCGCCGCGAACCGTCGAGTGTCGCATAAACAGTGACAAATTGCTGCCGATTCGGACTCGCCGGCCCGTTCTGTGACCATTTCCGCCCGGACACAGCAGAAGAACACAATTACTTAGTCGTCCTGAACTCGGTCTGGAAAGTAGCCGGCGCACGTTTCCGGAACCGGCATAAGGCGTCGATTGTTCTACGCGGCACACTGATCCGCAGCGGCTCCGTCGCGGAAAAGATGTTCGCGAGTCGGAGGCATACCGGACAGGCCTTTGGCCTTATGTTTGGTGGCGACCGTCTGATAAATCCGTGCACCACCGTCCCCCAGCGCCAGGGAAACGCCGGCCAGGTACAGAGTCCACATCCGGTATTTTTCCGGACCGACCTGCCGAATCGCTTCGTCGCGATTAGCTTCCAGGCGGCGACTCCAGTGACGGCAGGTCAGCGCATAATGATCGCGCCAGCCTTCGACGTCGTGGACATCAAAACTGGATGCCTCCATGCACTGGACCATATGTCCCAGGTGATCGAGTTCCCCGCCGGGAAAGATATATCTTGCCAACAGACGCCGCTCTGCATTGGACCTGCGAAACTTCCGATCCGACATCTTTCCGGGCCGTGTGATGCCGTGGTTCAGAAACATGCCGCGATCCGGCAGCAGCGAACTGACCTTCTGCATATAGGCGTGCATATTGTCGATGCCGATCGCTTCCACCATGCCGATGCTTGCGATCTTATCAAACGGACCTTCAACGTCGGCATAGTCAATCAGTTCCGTGGTGACCTGCCCCTGCAGTCCCTGAGCCCGAATCCGTTCATCGGCCACCGTCAGCTGTTCCCGCGAGAGTGTGATGCCGTGCGCCTGGACGCCGAAGTTCTTCGCAGCATAACAGATCAGAGCGCCCCAGCCGCAGCCGATGTCCAGAAACCGTTCACCCGGCTTCAACTGCAGTTTGCGACAGATCATCTCCAGCTTGTTGGTCTGCGCCTGGTCGATCGTTTCATTCCAGTCATGGAAATAACCACACGTGTAGACCATCTGATCATCCAGGAACAACCTGTAGAATTCGTTACTGATGTCGTAGTGAAAACTGATGAAATCGACGTTCTCCGGCTGCGCGCGGTGATGGCCGGTTTCGTCCCCACCGTATTTGTGGTCCACCGTCGTGCTGGCGCCGGTCGACGTCACGAAGGACGCAATGAACCGAGCCATCAGCCCCAGTGGCAGCCCCTTCGACTTCCGTCGGCTGTTCTTGACGCGAGCGGTTTCGATGAAGGTGATCAGATCCGGACCGGCATAGCCGATCTCACCACAGGCATACAGACGCAGCAGCGTTTCTGAAGTTGGTTTTCGCAGCAGCGCCCCGATGACGCCCGGTCCGGAAATCGTCAGCTCCATTCCGGGTTCGGTGTGTTCCCCCAGCGGGTGCAGACTGCCGTCCCACAGACGCACCGACACCGGCGAATTAAGCCGCGTCCGCAGGTATTCGATCAGCCCGGACGCCTGTCGAATCTGCCGCTTCGCTCGTGCCTGCCTGCTGAACATGGATGTACCCTGCATCTGAGTTCGGCTTAAAAGTGTCGTCAGAATGACTTTGTCCAGAGCCGAACAGCTGGGCAAGCTTCCTTTAATCAAGCGCTGAAGTCTAGGGGACATGCAGAAACAAACGCGATAGCAATCACACAGGAAAACCGACCCGGCTCACTCACCCCCACTGCAGCTGTCCGGCTGCGGCCACCTGCAGTGGCAAAGCGGCAGCCGCGCCGCGTGCAGTTGCCTGATTTCGTCGTCCCGGAGCCCGTCATCGGGGGACGATCCTCCCTGCACCAAATATCACCAACAGACGAAACAGCCACCCTACTCGTAACAATCCGGTGCAGAGGTCTGGTCGCCTTGCGCCCGATCGACGCAAACATTGACTGGTTCAACGCAGGTAAAGCCTGAACAAAAGCCGACAGAAGCCCGTGATTTCTGTCGTCATACACCGGCGACCGTGTGGACAATGAAGACCGGGCCATGTGCGGGTCCGCACTGCCGGCAACGAAAGTCGACCGTGGTTCCGCCGCTCGACCGCGGCGGCTCGGTATTTGCTGTCATCGATGCCACTCATCCAGCAACATTTCCTCACCAGGTGAAGGCAAAAACCATGGTCCCACGTCTTACGCTTATCGCTTGCACCGTCATCAGCATGCGGCTGGCAGCTTCCGGAATGGCTCAGGACGCGCTGCCATTCAGCTATACGGTCGAGACATTTCAGGAAGAAGAGGACCCCGACATCAAGGCGTTTGTGGTCAAACTGAAGCAGCCATTTCTGGCGGAGGAGTTTGAAAAGAGCAACTACCTTCGTCTGAAAGCGCTGGACGACGGGGCGTTTCTGATTTATCCGCGGGAAACGAAGTTTGAACAGAAGCACGCCGAATTCTACGGACGGCTGCGCGGCGAGGGCAGCGCGACATTGCAGCTGTCTTACGAAACAGTGTCCGAAAACCCGGATGGTTCTCGCCGCGTCATCAGCCGCCAGGCAGAATTCGAGGTCGAGGTCCCGTTCGAAAAAACCGGTTCAGAAACGCTTTATCGAGCGTGGGCTCAGCAACAGAATCAGCACTTCGCAGATCTGCTTGAGTACTACCCGGGCGAATCTTTTTTCGAATACCTGCTGCTGCAGTCCAGGCAACGATACGGCGTGACGCCGCCAGCCCTGTCGCGACTGATGCCCGACAAGGATGAAAGCGAAGAAGGACTGTACCGGCTGTTCTCCAGCGGTCTTGAGCTGCAGCAGTCTCTGCAGCGACACAGTCTGCGCACGGGATCGAAGCCCGGTGATCTGACCATTCATATCTCTCAGGTGCCGGAACCCGATATCAGCTCTCTGGACTACAAAGAGCTGCTGAAGCAGCAGGTCGAAGATGGCAGACAACCGAACCCGCACCCCGCCGCCACGCTGATTCCGGAAGACCAGTTTCTGCTGCAGCTCAATTCCTATGAGGCGGCAGACAACCTGCGGACCTCTTTTCAGGATTGGGTGGAACCCCTGGCGCGGCTGTTTCGCGAAAACGCTCGCGATCATCATCTGTGGGACAAATACGAATCACAACTGCTGATCACGTTCTCAGACCTGCAGCCTCTGTTTGCCGACAAGTCCGTCACCAGTCTGGCCGTTACCGGCTCAGATTTTTTCGTTGCCGAAGGTACCGACCTGACGGTGCTGCTGAAAACCGATGGAACCGATCAGCTGGATGCGCTGATCACCACCTGGATTCAGCGCGCTGAACAGCAGCGACCGGACATGGAGAATCGCGACTTCAATTATCGCGGCTTTCAGATTGGTGCCCGATACACGGCCGATCGCAAAATCAGTTCGTTCATCATCCGACACGATGGCTGGGTGGTGATCAGCAACAGCCATGTGGGTATCCGGCGCATTGTGGATACTATTCAGAACAATCTGACACCGCTGGCGGACGCGGACGACTATCAGTATGCCACCGTGCTGCTGCCGCCCTCAGCACAGGCGACAGACGGTTATTTCTACTGCTCTGATGCCTTTCTGCGATACCTGTTCAGCCCGTCATTCAAAGTCGGAGAACGACGCCGCAAACAAAGTCTCAACAATCTGGTGATGCTGAACAACGCGTCGCTGTTTCATCGCCTTGAATACGGCCGGTCTCCTGAGAACCTGACCGACCTGATTGAAGGTCGTTTTGTCGACCAGGACCGCATCGTCTGCCCGCAGGGAGGTGCCTATGCCTTTGATCAGCAACAGGACACCAGCACCAGCTCGGTCTTCAACCGGATCAAGTATCTGACGCCGATTCGTGAGCTGAAGGTGCTGAAGATTTCAGCCAATGAGAAGAGTGAATACGAACGCTATCAACAGCGGCTGTCGTCGTTCTGGCAGAAATACTTCACTCCTGTCGCGCTGCGGCTGTCCACCGCTCCGACCACGCAGGTCGATTTCTGCCTGATGCCGTTTGCCAACCCTGCCGAACGAGCCTTCTTCAAGGAACTGCTGCGCGAAGATGCTCAGCCGCTGCAGCTTTCCCGCGTCGCTGAATCCGTGTTCGCGTCCTTTAATCTGCTGGGAGGACGTGAGCGAATCGCAGAGATGCTGCGTGCTCTGCCCGGTGTCGACGGTGTGCTGCAGGACGACCCCACGCTGACGGACCTGAACTGGCTGGGCGACCGGATGTCGGTCCACTTCTGCGATACACATACCGTTCTGGAAGTGGACCCGACGCGGCTGCGACAGCTGAGTATGCCGTTTCGACTGGGGCTTCCCGAACAGGTCGGGATCGCTGCCGGTCTGTTTGCCGCCGCGGCACCGGTTTACATCGGTCTGGATGTGGAGGACCAGGAAAAAGCCGACCGTTTTCTGCAGATGCTGTCTTCCCGCATTTTTCTGCATCAGCAGGACTTTGGCGAAATCGGAGCCGCGATCGACGCTTATCAGCTGCCGGCCTACAAGGATCACCAGATTTATGTGGTCAGCTACCGAGTCTATGCGGCTCGAATTCGTTTTTATCTGGCCGCCGTCGGCGATCAGCTGGTGGCAGCCACCGAACCATACGTGCTGAAACAGGTGATCGATGCGGCGTCCGATGATCCCGGCCCCCGTGAGGTATCAGGACAGACGGCGTTTCGCATCAACACCGCAGCCATGAAAAAGCTGAAGGATGATCTTCGCGAATACTGGGAAGAACGATACCGCCGCGCCTCTCACCGCAACGTGATGCCCATCTACACACTGATCCATCTGTACAATGTGTCGGTGGATGAAGTCGATGCGATTTCCGATGCAAAATACGGTGTCACGTACTTCTGCCCCGATGGTGAATACAAATACGACGCCGACCGGGATCGAGTCTACTCAACCGCCTACGGCAATCGCGAAGAAGCATGGCAGAAGATCGCGGACCCACAGAATTCCTCGTTCGAAAAGACGTTCAACCGGCTACAGCAGGTGCTCTGGTCGGTGGATATGTCGGAAGAATCTCTCAAAGGACGCTTCGAGGTCAAATCAGACTGACGCAGACGGATCAAGGGCGACGGGCGATGGGCGATGGGCGACGGAACAGAACGTGGTCATCAGATCCATGGACGCAAGGCACCGCCTCAGCCAGTGCGGGCAGCTACGGCGCAGGCACCTTGCCGTTCAGCCGGCCTGTCACGTGCCTTTCCGTCCCAACACAGCATCTGTGACGCATGGAACGCCGGATCAGGCGTTCCATGCCCGAATTACAGCGCTGTTGTCCAGATCTCCGTCACCGGCGGCAGCCACCTGCTCCAGCAGTCGGCGATGGACTTCCGATAAAGGCAGCGAGGTCTCCGCCGTCGCGGCCTGCTGCAGAATCAGACGGACATCCTTCAGATGCTGACTCAGACGGGCCTGCGGGGCGAAGTCTTCGTCAATCATCTTCCGGCCCTTGACGTCCATCACCCGGGACCAGGCCGCTCCGGACTGCAACACTTCCAGCACTACGTTCAGATTCAGTTCCAATGTCTTTGCGAAGTGCAGTCCTTCGGCCAGCGCCGCGCGGTTCAGGCCCAGCACCAGATTGGCCACCAGCTTCATTTCCTGACCACTGCCAACGGGCCCCACGTGATGAATCTTCGACGAAACTGCCTCCAGCACCGGTCGCGACCGATTTAGGTCCTGAGGCGTGCCGCCCACCAGCAGCGTCGCGTCGCCGGAACGCGTGACTTCGCTGGAACCCAGCACCGAGGCGTCCAGCAGAGCAATGTCCGCAGTCGCCAGACGGTCGGCCAGAGTTCGCGTGCGACCGGGTTCTCCCGTGGTGGTATCAATCAGGACCGTACCGGCCTTCAGGGCGGGAATGATCCGGACAACCACCTCTTCAACGCAGTCCGAGTCCGGCAGGCACAGCACAATTCTGCTGGCCGCGATGGCCACGTCCCGGATTCGCAGCACCGGCTGACCGCCGATTTCCGAGAAACGGTGCATGGCCGCCGCCGCCCTGTCGTACCCCCAGACACTGAACCCGGCTTCCATCAGTCGTTCGGCCAGCGCCGTGCCCAGCAGGCCGATTCCAATCAAACCGACCGTGCCTGAATCCTTCTCTGCCGACATCTAATCCTCCGATACATCACGAGCCACCGCGACCATGTTCTTTTCGGTAGTATCGGCGTCTGTGGAATCGCCATCTGTGGTGTTCGGCACCGACCCGCCACGACTGGCCGCTCGAAGGTCTGCAGCATCCAGTTCGGCAAGTGATTCCGAGGATCTGGGCACGATCAGGATCAGCAGCATACCGGCCACATAGATCCAGCTGGTGATTGATCCGATTCTGGCATAATCATTGTCCAGTGCGGCGACGAATCCCGAAATGGTCAGCACCACAACAGCCGAAATGATGCGTCCGGAATTGAACGAAACGCCGCTGCCGGTGGCTCGTACGCGAGTGGGAAACATTTCCGGCAGAAACAGCGGCAGCCAGCCGAAATACACCGTGGCAACCAGGCCCAGCAGAAACACGGGCAGCAGAAACTCCCAGCTGTCGGCCGGCTGCAGGCGCTGAAAGATCAGCTGCGCCAGAATCAACGACCCCAGGCTGACAGCAAAGTACGTGGTACGGCGCCCCAGCAGCGTGGCCAGCCAGCCACCACACAGACTTCCCAGCGCGGCACCGATGGCCCAGGTGGTCTGAGTATCTGCCTTCAGCGACTCCAGGCCGATTCTGGCCCCCACCTGACCAGCCCATGGCAGAATCCATTTCTGCGAACCCCATGCTCCGAGCAGCGGTATCGTTCCCAGCGCAATTCCGGACAGCGTGTATTTCAACAGCGGCGGCCGCAGCACTTCTGTCAGAGGGGCCGTCTTCTTTGCAGTCGACTGCTGACCGGCCAGCCACCGAGGCGATTCGGGCACGACGGCCAGCACCCAGACGCCCAGTACCGCCGGCACGGCCCCCAGCAGCATCAGCCACCGCCACGAATCCGGAGTCAGTTCATAATCCGGCCAGGATGCTCCGATCTGCTTAACCACGATGCTAAGCAACGCAATGCCCACATTGGCCGACGTGCCAATCAGTCCGGCCAGGGTCGGACGAGACACGTCGGGCCAGGCTTCGGAAACCAGAGCCACGCCGGCCGGCCACATGCCACCGATGCCCATACACGCGATGAACCTCAGCACACACATCTGCAGCGGCGTGGTGACAAAATAACTGATACCGGTAAATCCCGCGTACCATACGATGCTTAAAGCCATCGCCTTGACGCGGCCCGAGTGGTCGCCGAGCCAGCCGAACACCCAGCCACCCAGCGCGGCACCAAACAGAAAAGCCGCGATGTACCGAGCAAACCACTCGCCCACAATGCCATTCAGACGCTCCGCCGCCTGCCCGGCGGCCTCGGCCGACGATGCGTCAGGCGTCTGTCCGTCAGGCGATTCCAGCGTTGCCCGCGCCACCGCCACCCAGTCCTGGTGAGCCGGATCGTCCTGCAGCATGCCGATGGTGACGGCCCGAGCCGACAGCGGCAGCAGCGACATTTCCCAGCCGGCGAACATCCAGCCCAGAAACCCCGCGGTCAGCACCAGCAGTCGCCCGCGCAGATTCAGACTGATACCGGCCGCGTTGTTATCGATTTGTTGCATGCTGAGGAATCCCGCAGACCGAATCAGTCAGAAAGTCAGTGCGGCTGATCACCGCGGATGCAATGGTCCAGTCAGCCTTTATTCTCGGTTGGATGGCAGGACAGAGTAAGCAAATGCCAGCCCCGATGGCAGCGTCCCCGGCAAAACCTCCCGGCTTTCAACTGTGCTCAGAAACCACTTCGGGCTGATCGCCTGGGCACAGCAACGGCCGAAAGCACCGGTAGCGAATTGTTCTGACCGCAGAGTACTGCCGAAGATTCCAGGCATGGACATGATTGGCCGGTACGACAGCGACGACAAAACGATGACGTACGAAGGGATGGCGCCCGGCCCTGACGGCAAACCGTCGAAGCATGTGCTGACAACGAAATACAAAGATGATGGCACGCACGTCATGACCATGTACGTGCAGGCCGGCGAAAATATGATCAGGGTCTTCGAGATGAATTACACCAGAGCACAGGCAGCGGGGGGCAAAACCGAATTCCAAAAACTGATTCGATGCCCAATCATCAGGTAAGAAACCTTCGGTTCCGTTTCTTCCGCCGGGAACGGCGGACCGGAGGCGCATTGACGGGGACAACTGTCATATCGGCTCCTTGATCGAATCGTCCGCGGCAAGCATGTGCTCTCGCAGAATATTCAGCAGCGCATAGAAGAATGCCGCAGTGACCGGGCCCACAAAGATTCCCCACAACCCGACCAGCTGCAGAGCACCAAGGACGGTCACAAGGGCGACGAAGGGATGCATCTGAAGACGATCGCCAATCACAAATGCACGGATCAGGTTGTCACATCCGGAGATCACGAACGTTCCGTAGATGGTGAGGAAGGTGGCGGCGCCGTAGCGATGTTCAATCAAAAGATATACGGCCACGCTCATCCATACCGCGGCGGCTCCAAGGAACGGAACAAAGGATGTCAGCATCACCAGCACAACCAGCAACCAGATCGGCTGCACTCCGACAATGGCGAACGCGACTCCCGAAAAAAATGCCTGCAGAGCGGCGGCAACCACGGTCCCCAGTACAACTCCCCGACACACCTTCTGAAACTGGTTAAACAGAATCTGCACGTCCTCGTCATCGAGTGGCAGCAGCCGCTGCGTTTCCCGAGTCAGCAGGGCTCCGTCCACCAGAAAATAGTACAGGCCCAGCAACATAACTGTCAGGTTCATGATGAACATGATCAGGTTGGCGGCGAGCCCCAGTGTTCGGTCGTAGGCCAGTCTGGTAACGTCACGCAGAACGCTGGACAGCATCTCACGTGTGCCCTGCAGTTCGCTCGGTGAGAAATACTTCTCGACAGACTCCACCCAGTGAGCAAGCTGCGGGTTTTCGTCCGGATCGATCAGGCGCCGGGCAGCATCACGCGCATCCAGATTCAGGCGGTCCACGAGGCCCCGTCCTGCTTCCATCGCTTCGTTGGCGGCCAGCAGCAGCACTGCCGAAAGAGGTACCAGAATGGCGAGCACAATTCCCAGCGTCGTGATTCCGGCAGCGACCCGCCTCCAGCCTCGACACAGTCGGCACACGACGCCGTACGTCGGGCGAAACAGAATGGCAAGGATTCCGGCAAACAGCAATGAGAACACGAAGGGCTGAATCACTCGAAAAAACAGCACTCCGATGACGGCTACCGTAAGGAACAAAACCGGTAGCGAATGTTTCCTGGACACAGCGTCATTCCTGTTGATGGCTGCCGGCCGTCATAGAGAAATCGGGTCAGGCCTTGACCCACCGATTGCCTGGTTCGCTCGAAGAGCTGAAGACAAGGAGTGCGACAACCAGGCCAACACTCGACATATGGATGATGAACTCCACGCCGTTCCAGTTCGTGAAGAACACAGCAACGCTGGCCAGCAGCAGTACGAATCTGACCCACAGTTTCAGTTGTCCGGCGACGTAACCTGCGATGCCGCCGGCCAGACCAAGAATGCCGACGAGTGTGGTGGCCACATGAGCAGCAATCATCCACCAGTCCGCTGGTGAACCGTCCGGCGTCAGCATCAGAAGCTGCGGCCGCAGCACAAACGCAAATGGAAGAGCAAAGCCAACCAGCGCAAAACGGAAGGCGGCGAAGGCTGACTTGATCACGTGAGCCCTGGCGATCGCTGCGGCGGCGTAGGCAGCCAGAGCGACGGGCGGTGTCACCATGGACATCATCCCGAAATAAAAGATGAACAGGTGTGCGGCCAGCGGTGGTGTTTCGAGACTCTTCAGGACTCCACCGACCAGAATTGCCATCAACAGATAACAAACGGCCGACGGCAGGCCCATTCCCAGAATGATGGTTGATACCATCAGCAACAACAACGCCAGCAAGGCACTGTCACTGGCGAAGCTCTGAATCGTCGTGGGAAGAACGCCGCCCAGTCCCGTCTGCGAAACAATGCCCAGGATTATGCCAACGCACGACGCCGCCACAATCAAAGCCATGCCGCCGCGTGCGGCGCCGATCGTGGCCTGAAAAAACTTCCATGGAGTCAGTCGAGTGGGCTCGCTGAGCATGCTGAGTGCGACGATTCCTGCGAGGCTCACGCTGACCGAAAAAAACGGGGTGAATCCCCATACAAGCATGAGGATCAGGATGACGAACGAACCGAAAAAGACGACGCCCTGACTGGGCGCCATCGACGGACCGTTCGGGTCGCTGTCAGTAGCAGACACACTCTTCTCACCCGACGCGTCAGGATCGGCTGTCGACGTGTCGCCTGATCGTTCAAGGTCGGATTCCGCGGCGGCGCCGATCTTCTTTGCGTGTAAGTGCACCGTGAGCAGCAGCGCGGTGTAGTACAGTACGGCTGGAATCAGCGCGGCTTTGATGATTTCCACATACGTGACGGCTGGCTGGACCATTTCCAGCATCATGTATGCCCCGGCCCCCATGACCGGTGGCATCAGGGCTCCGCCGGAACTGGCGGCCGCTTCGACGCCGGCTGCCGATTCCGAATTGAAGCCGGAACTCTTCATCAGCGGAATCGTAAACGTTCCTGTTGTCGCCGTATTCGCGACAGCACTACCTGACAGAGATCCCATCAGCCCACTGGTCACCACCGCAACCTTGGCCGGCCCGCCCGAACTGTTCCTGAACAAACCGCGGGCAAAGCGAATCACGTAACCCGTCGCTCCGGTTTGTTCCAGCAGAGTCCCGAACAACACGAACAGGAACACGTACATGAACATGACCTTCATCGCGATGCCGAACACGCCGGTGGACTGCAGAAATGTCTTCTGAGCGACCTGTTGCCACGAGAAACCTCGGTGCGGGAACAACGCGTCCGGGAGATCCGGGCCGTAAAAGGCGTACGCAATGAAGATGCAACACAGAATCGGCAGGGTCCATCCGATTGCTCGACGAGTCGCTTCAAGGACCAGCAGCAGGCCACTACCGGCGATGGCAAAGTCCAGCGACGTTTCATTGCCGGCGCGATCACCCAGCAGCGTGCCTTCGACCCAGGCCCACGATAACATCGGTTCGCTTTGTACGAAGATGTAGCCAAACGTGACAATCGTGGCCACAATCAACAGGCCATCGATGACTCGAAACAGCGTCCAGTCACCCCGGCGTTTGATCAGCGGCTGACTCAGGAAGACGAGCACCAGCCCGAACATTCCGAACAGCGCCAACGCCGACTGTTCGGCGAACAACGTTGAGTTCACCGCGAACAGGACGAAGATGCACAGCACAAGAGCCAGGACGTTGTACGTCATCGTCTTGCACTGATCGAAGCGATTTGGCGCGACGGCAGGGGAGTCATTCATGGGTTGATGTCGGAAACTGTGGTCAGCGATTATTCAGCAGCGGTTTCATCGCCAGCGGTTTCGGTTTCCGGCCAGACTCCGGCTTCTTTGTAGTATCTGATCGCACCGGGGTGGAATGGGACGCCCGTATCACGCGCTGCGTTCTTCGGATTCAGGGCCTTGCCGGCAGGATGCTTTTCGGCGACCTGTGCACGATTCTCATACAGGATTCTGGTGAAGTTGTAAACAAGCTCTTCATCGACGTTTGCGTGCGTGATCAACTGCATGCTGCCGACATTCAGACCTTTGAAATCTGCTTCCAGGTCAGTGTATTTGTCCGCAGGGATGGTGACCGGGAAATAATACGGCTCTGCCAGCTTGTTCTCGATGCCCTCTTCCAGTTGCACGAACACAACATCCTGAGTGGAACACAGCTGCGTCACGGCCGGGATCGGAATCGCGCCGCCCATGAAGGCCGCGTCGGCTTTGCCATCGGCGATCATGTCAGACGCCGTGAAATAGGTGCCGTTCAGCACCGTGACATCGTCGTACGAAATCCCGTGCGCTGCCAGAAGTGGCTTGAGGAAATAGTCAAATCCGGCACCGGCCGGCCCAAGCACAACGCGCCTGCCTTTCAGGTCTGCGATCGTCGTGATGCCGCTGCCTTTCGTGGTGACAAACACACCAACATTCGGCGCGAGCGTCGCAACCGAACGGACTTCAAACGGCCTGCCCCAGGCACCGACGCCCTTGACCGCCGCGTAGGCAATGCCCGCATTGGACATCGCAAATTCCATCTCACCGGCCTCCAGCTTCCGAATATTCTCCTGTGTGCCCTTCGTCCCCTGTGGCGACACACGCCAGTCGAGATCACCCTTGTTGTCTTCGACCACGTTCGCAATCGCATTGCCGACCGGTGCAAACGCACCACCATCGGGAGCCGTGCCGACGGTGACAAACTGACGACCGCCACCGGTCTCTGAGCCTCCGCTTCCGTTCCCATCCGGATTCGAATCACACCCGGCACTGATGAAACACACGCAAACCGTCAGAGCGGCGAATGAAATCCTGTCCTGAAGTCTCTGTAGACGCATCATTTTTCTTTCTCGTTGTTTTGGTGGCCAGGCAGAGATCATAAACGAGATTACGCCGGACGGTAGATCCGCAGCCGAAATAGTCGCCAGGTCTGCAAAGTTGGGCGTGCCAGCGGGGTTGGAGTTGAGAAAAACGAAAGAAAAGAGAGGGAAGTAAGCAGCGTCCGATCAATTATCGTCGCCTTTCGCTCCGCGAATGAGCGTCCTTTCGCGGAGCGAAAGGCGACCAACCAGTCAGTTATTGATCGAACGTTTCTAAGCAGCCGAGAGTGTTTTTCGATCAGAGTGCGTTGGTGCCGACGCAACGATCAGCTCGACAGATCGGGCGCGACGCCGAGGGGGAGACCTTCGGTCCCGCGAGTGACCGGGTCGGGAGACCCGGCCACAACAGGAGGACCCGACCACAACCGCGGGACCCGGGCACAACCGCGGGGCCCGGCCACAACAGGGGGCCCGACCGTAACAGGGGCCCGGCCGCAACCGCGGGACCCGAGGCCAGTTGTGGGGCGGTCTCCCGACCGCCCCACACATCGGCTGACGCAAGGATCAGTTCGACAGACCGGGTGGGACGCAGAGGGGGAGACCTTCGGTCCGCCGAGTGATCGGGTCGGGAGACCCGGCCACAACAGGAGGACCCGACCACAACCGCGGGAGACCCGGCCACAACAGGAGGACCCGGCCACAACAGGAGACCCGGCCGCAACAGGAGGACCCGACCGTAACCGGCGGTCCCTTTTCAGCGAGAAGCAGCAAAGCAGGTCGTCACCAGGCCAAATACAATTTATTTCACACATGCCTCTCATTTTACCACCTGAGTCTTGCCACCACCTATACCCCTGGGGTATAACAAATGACGCCTTTAGGCTTTTTTGCCGTCATTCCTGAGTGCCCGGGCGATCAGGCTTCTGCTCGCCCTGAAGCACCGGTTGAAAGTGATCGTTCTTCTCACGCAGGTTTTGCACTCATGGCAGATCGCGCTGATATCGGAATTCGAATACGCCTCTCGCTGATGATGGCGGCACTCACCTGCCTGTCCTGCGAACAGACCTCAGTCGATGCGGGATGTAATTCAGAGCAAACACCATCTGCAGGAGCAGATAATCAGATCATTGAAAAGATCCCTGTAACAAGAGCCGTCGCGGCGATTCAGCGGTGCGGCGGGTTGGTTACTGAAGGTCGGTTCGGAAGATCCACCGATCGACAGCAATCGTCAAACTCAGGAATCTCCGGTCAAATATTGTCGCCCTTCGCTCCGCGAAACAGCGCCTTTTCGCGGAGCGAAAGGCGACCAATCAGTCAGTTGTTGATCGAACGTTTCTTGACAGATGTCCCGGACCTGCCGCTCTCACTGGTGACATCAGCAGTGACAGGCATGTCGGCACGCTATCGCACGGGCTCATCTGGTTCATCAGGCTGGAACGACTCAGACCCCGGCTGTCCGGGTGCTGCCGCGCTGCTGCCGATTGAGGCCATAATAACCCAGCTGAGGCATTCACCGTTTCTGTATCTGCCCGATGTCCCTCGTCCTGAACCTTTTCACCCGTCATGACTGCCCGCAACTGCAGATCGAGCAGCACAGGATGAATCAACATCGCGCGGTGAGTCAGCGTGTGCCGGCGGCGGTGTACGGTGACCAAGGCGTGCAGGACTGAAAGAGAGGACTCAGGCGTTGTCCTGACGATCACTTCATCGCGAAAAACGTCATCTCTTTCATCTTAACTTCAGACACAACTTCCCACAAAAACCAGAGAAAGAGAAGAAGGTATGAGAAGAACAACGTCTCCCAACATTCTGCGGAACCGGCACGTGCGTCGAATTCTTGTCACGAGTTCAGTGCTGGCTTTTCTGGCCGCTGTTCCAGCTTCGACGCGAGCGGGTGTTATTGTCAGCTGGACCGGGCCGTCCAGTTTCGATGACAGCACAATTTCATTCACCGGATTTCAGACGAGCGAACTTACCGACGTGACCGGCGGAGGCTACTATCACGATCACGGAGGCCCGACAACGGTTTTTCTGGACATCCTGCTGGATGGTGTGTGGACAAATCTGTTTTCAGATTTCATCCACACCAACAATTCGTCCCATTTTATGGATTCGATTCCCACCTCGTTTTCCTTTGCACAGGGAACTGTCAGTGGCCTGCGGCTGAGGAGCGATCCTTATCGACTGAATACATTCCACGCACTTACCCCGGATACCAAATTCGAGTTCAACACGGCGACCGCGTCTGTACCCGAACCAGAGTCACTCGCCGTCTTCGGGCTGGGGACGCTGGGTTTAGTTGTCGGTGGAATTCGTCATCGCCGGAAGAGCCAATCGGTGTGAACTGACAGGCTGTTTTCCTGAAATCCGGTCGTCGGAGCCTGTCCGGATAACGGAAACATTTTGTACGCCGGCCGGCCAGGCGCGTTGAAAATACGGACGTTTTCGCCAATGACGGACTTGGAAGTCCGTCATACAGAAGTATCCGGACAGGCTGCTCGGGCGTACCTGCGGGGACGCCCGCCTTTTGTGCACAAACAACGGCAGACAACAGAGCCATCCGGTGGCGAACAACGACCAGGCTGTTGTCGCAGGCGTGTTCAGAAGGTGGAAGGGAAACAGGCATCCACCGATGCGTTCAGGCTTCCGACTGGCCAGGCACGCGGCGTGCCGAACAATTTTGGGCGCGTCCCCATTTGGCCTCCGGTCACAACAACGTCGCACCCGCAGGGCGTAAGCCGCGACGCGTCAGCGACCGGGTCTCGGGGCGAACGGCGCGTGTGTTCGACGTTACTTCTCGGAACCCGCCCGGGGCCTTACGGCCCGCCGCTCACTGTTTGGCGATTCTGTGTGTTCCGGGGCAGCTGGTGGACGGGGGGTCGTGTAACGTCGCACGGGCATCAGTGCCACGGTTTTCATCAGGCGGCCGGTTCCGTACACCAGGTTTGTTCCGGCGTCATTCAGAAAGGTGAACGCCAAGATGGTAAGGGCGGCCGCAAAAATCAGCAGCCCTCGGCGCAGAGGCCGGCGGCTGGCCAGCGTCATGATCAGCTGATGGTACGGCGGCTCGTCGGGCAGCGTGGCCGCCGCCGACATCTGTTCGTAGCCAAACAGCAGAGTACCGCTGACCGGTATGTACTCAGTGTCATCGTCTGCCGTCTGCCCGGACATTCCGGCCAGACGATCCACAAATTCCGGATCTGTTTCCAGCGCCTTCTCGACTCGCTCCAGATAGTCGACGTCGTCTTCCAGCGCCACCAGCTGCTCGGCATTCTTCAGATGCTCATGTCGCACCCGGTTCCACACCGCAAACTTCGGGGCCAGGGCAACTGTAGCGTACACCGCGGCCGCCAGCAGCAGAGCACACCAGAAGCAGATCGACACTGCCCACGATGGCGACAGCGGAGCAGCATCGTCGGTGCTGGTCGGCACTGATGCGGGCGTGGGGTTATCGGCATCGTTGGTAGTCACGTGTCTGTTCTTCGGTAGCAGCCGGTGGGGCTCGTCGTCCGCTCGTCGCCGCCGGATACCCCTTCAAACGCGAAGAAGCCCGGCTTTTCCAAAAGCCGGGCTTCTTAGGTTTTCCGTTTGCGGCGCGACAGATTTCTGCCGCACCGGTGTTGGCAGAATTCCGCTAGATCGTTCCGCCGAACACAGCGGTATCACCCAGGATTTCTTCGATTCGCAGCAGCTGATTGTATTTGCAGATACGGTCGGTCCGGCTGGCGGAGCCCGTCTTGATCTGTCCCGTCCGCAGCGCCACCGCAAGGTCTGCGATGGTGTTGTCTTCGGTTTCACCTGAGCGGTGACTCATGACAGCCGTGTAGCCATTCTGATAAGCCAGCTGAACGGCCTGAATGGTTTCGGTCAGCGTACCGATCTGGTTGACCTTGACCAGAATGCTGTTTGCGATGCCTTTGTCGATTCCTTCGCTCAGACGCTTCACGTTGGTTACGAACAGGTCATCGCCCACCAGCTGGCAGCGGTCACTGATCTTATCGGTCAGGTTCTTCCAGCCGTCCCAGTCGTCTTCTGCACATCCGTCTTCGACGCTGCAGATCGGATACCGGTCGACCCACGAAGCCAGCAGGTCTACCATTTCGTCAGAACCGATTGACTTGCCTTCCAGCGTGTACTGGCCGGTTTTTTCGTCATAGAACTCAGTCGCCGCACAGTCCAGAGCGATTTTGATCTGTTCGCCCGGCTTGTAACCGGCGTTTTCGATTGCGGTCAGGATGACTTCAATGGCTTCCTGATTGGTTTTCAGGTCAGGAGCGAAGCCGCCTTCATCGCCCACGGCGGTGGACAGGCCTTTTTCTGCCAGCACTTTTTTCAGGTGATGAAAGGTTTCAGCACCGGCCCGCAGCGAATCGCTGAAGGAATCGAACCCGAGCGGCATGACCATGAATTCCTGAATGTCGATGCCGTTATTGGCGTGCTCACCGCCATTGATAATGTTCATCATCGGAGCCGGCAGACAGTTGGCACCGACACCGCCGAGGTAGCGAAACAGCGGCAGAAAGCTGACGCGGGCGGCCGCGTGAGCTGTCGCCAGAGAACACGCCAGAATGGCATTGGCGCCCAGCCGGCTCTTGTTCTCTGTGCCGTCCAGTTCCAGCATGATCTGGTCGATGTTGGCCTGATCGGTCACATCTTCGTCAATGATTTCCTTCGCGATTTCTTCGTTGACATTACGGACCGCCTGCTGCACTCCTTTGCCAAGGTAGCGTCCCTTGTTGTCCGTGTCTCGCAGTTCACAGGCTTCATGAGCACCGGTGCTGGCTCCGCTGGGAACCGCCGCTCGACCGATGGTTCCGTCTTCCAGCTGAATGTCCACTTCCACGGTCGGGTTACCGCGGCTGTCCAGAATTTCTCGTGCATGCACGGCGGCGATTGCCATACTCATCATCAGGTTCCTTCGATTTGTTGTTGTTCAGTTTGTCAGATTCGTGCCGGTTGGTTCATCTCACGGCGAATCCGGCACGTCAGCTGGCCGTCAGTCGCCGCTGCGAAAATGCTGTACGTCCGTGGCCATCGGAAAATCTCTGCCGTCTGCATCGCACACGACACAGCGTCAGGCATCAGCCTTCCAGATATCGTTGATTGGCGGCGGCCACGCCGGCACCGGGACTCGGGATCCTGCCCTGAGCCGCGAGGCACTGTTCCAGAGCTCCGAGAAACAGCACCACGTTGGACTTGCCTGCCGCCTCGCCCATCAGGCCGATTCGCCAGGTCTTACCCTTCATCGGCCCAAGGCCTCCGCCGATTTCAATTCCAAATTCGTTCAGCAGCTGCTTCCGCACCGCTGCGTCATCCACACCTTCCGGAATCAACACGGAATTCAACATCGGCAGACAATGGTCCGGATTGGCCACTGAATATCCGATTCCCATGGCAGCCAGGCCGGCCTTCAGCGCTTCATGATGCAGCCGGTGTCGTGTGAATCGGGCTTCCAGACCTTCTTCCAGCACCAGACGCAGCGCCTGATGAAGCGCGTAGTTCATGTTGATCGGGGCCGTGTGATGATAGGCCCGATCTCCGCCCCAGTAGTTTCGCAGCAGGCTGACATCCAGATACCAGCTGGCGACCTTCTGTTTTCGAGCATCCATGGCTTCCAGCGCACGCGGACCGAAGGTCACCGGCGCCAGCCCGGGCGGACAGCTGAGACACTTCTGGGAACCACTGTAGGCCGCATCGATGCCAAGCCGGTCAATTTCGACCGGCAGTCCCCCCAGCGAAGTCACGCAATCGACCAGCAGCAGAGCTCCGGAGTCATGCACGATCCGGCTGATTTCTTCCAGCGGCTGCAGAGCGCCGGTGGATGTTTCCGCGTGCACGATCCCGACGACTTTCGGTTTGTGCTGATCGAGCGCCGCCGCGATTTCTTCAGTACTGAAGACTTCGCCGAACGGGCGTTCAAGGACGGTGACATCCGCACCCGCACGACCGGCGACATCAGCCATCCGCCCGCCGAAGACGCCGTTAACACAGGCAATCATCCGGTCGCCCGGTTCAATCAGATTCACCACACAGGCTTCCATGCCGGCACTGCCCGTGCCACTGATCGCCATGGTCATCTGGTTTTCTGTCTGGAATACCTGACGCAGCATGGACTGCACTTCGTCCATAATCCGCAGAAAATACGGGTCCAGGTGTCCCACCGTGGGAGCCGCCATGGCCGCCAACACGCTCGGATGGATGTCGCTCGGACCGGGCCCCATCAGGGTTCGGACGGGCGGATTCAGAGGATCAAATTTTGTCATGGTGGCGAAATTTTCCGCGTCTGGCACAGAAACAGGCTTGGGGGGCCACCATAACAGGGTGAACCCGGGAGTGAAAATGCGAGCGGGAATTGCGGACCACGAATTCGCACAATCGAGATCTGTGTTCCAGCGGTCAGATCGGGCGCCGCGGGGCCCGGAATCCAGTCACACTCCGAATTTTTCTCAGTGTTTTTCGCTGGTGGACGTCCGATTCCGGACCAGCCTGCTGATCTGGCGAAATTCGTCGGTGCCGGCCACTTCACACCACTCAAAGACCACGCTTTCCGCCGTGCAGATCACGCCGCCGGAATCTCGTATTCTGTCCATCGCGGCATCATGGTCGGCCGTCTGACGACTGGCGACCGCATCCTGCACCACGAACACCCGCCGTCCCTGAGCCAGCAGATCAAGAGCCGTCTGAAGAACACAGATATGGGCTTCGATACCCACAATCACCACCTGATCCGGTGTGGCCGGCCGAACCGCCGGCTGTGCCCGGGCCTCCGCCCCAGCCTCAGCCGTCTGCAGCTGATGAAATCCGGCGGCTGCGCTGAATCGAAGTTTCTGAAAACTGACCCCCGCGGCAGGGTGCTCACAGATCTCGGACACCGTCGGACCGAGGCCTTGCGGATACTGCTCTGACACGCACACCGGCACCTGAAGTATCTTCGCGGCGTCCAGCAGAAACAGAATCGTCTGCAACAGGTCATCCGAACCGGCCACGACGGGCAGCAGCTTTTCCTGCACGTCAACCACCAGCAGGTGCGACCATTCACGATTCAGCAGTTCCGGACTGCGACCGGCAGCAGCGTGCTGACTGACGGGGGACTCAGACACAGCGGGCTTTCGACACGGGTGATTCAGCAATGGAGCCTGTAATCTAACCCATCGGCAGCCGGTGATCCATGGCCAGCGGCTGCCCGGGAATCAGCGGCCGCTATTCTGCCTTTGCGCCGGTCTTCGCAAACTTCGCCGCATAGCGTTCACGAGCCGCCTGGCGATCTTCTTCAGACGCAAATCCGGTCGTGTCTTCGGCAAACCGAAACGGGGCAGCTCGATCTTCTACCAGCGGAAAACCAAAGTCCCGTGGATCTTCACCACGCAGCCAGATGGCCACCGCGAGCGCCAGATCACCATTGCACACGGTGTACTGTTTGCGGGTAGGCTGAGCGTTCCGCCGGCCGAAGACATCGTCGCGGTTATCGAAGATGGCCTCCAGCACCGAGACATCTTTGATTGTGCCCTGTTCCTTGATCAGCATCATCGCCCGCCAGCCGTTACCGCCTCGAAGAGCAGACTGCAGCACGCTGCGAGCCAGCGTCAGACCTTCGGGCAGGCGATGCTCACGAGCGAATCTTAACGGCGCAATGACATCGATTCGGCCGCGCAGAATATAGCTGCCCGCCAGACGCAGATACCATGCACCGTCCGGCTCTGAAACGGCGGCCGTAAAGTCCGGATGACTCAGAAGTGCACTGACGGCCGTCGACGTACCACGCGGCAGACGGTTCGCTTCGTTGCCTGCCAGCAACAGCAGCGCCGCATAAGAATCAACGGTAAACTTTTCCAGCATCACAGGAGCTGGACGCGTTGTCTGGAGCAGCGCGCTGGAGCGGGCTTCCAGAAGATCAGGCAGCCGGGAAGGATTCTTCAGCGCGGCGGCGTACAATTGCGGTTCTGCCCGCAGCAGCTGAACATAGCGTCGGACGGCAGACTCGTCGTCGCCCACCAGTTTTGTGAACCGATCCCACTCTGGCAGCCCAGCTGCCAGTTTTGCCACCGGGCGTTTCGCCAGAGCATCCACGCGGGCAGCGAATGAGTTTCGTTCCAGTTCTTCCAGCACCGACTGAATCCGGATTCTCTGGTCCAGCGACGCATCCGGCAGGGCGTCTCGCAGCGGCTGGATCGCCACATCACCGGCAGCTTTCAACGCCGCTGTGGCCGCCTGTCGCGTCTTGAAATCCCGGGAACCCAGTTCACCGATCAAGCGAGCCACCTCGTCGGCCGTTTGACTGGCGGCCGTCGAACCATCGGCCTGCACCGCGCCGGAGCGATCTGACCCGGGTTTCTGCTGGCCCATTGCATTTGCGCACAGAGCCACACACACCGCCAGGGCGGTGATTTTTTTGAGGCAGATCTGGTCAGGAATGAGGCACATTTGCAGGAAAATCAGCGGAATTCTGGCTCTGGCTGCCGGACAAGACGCCTGAGTCTGTCAGATCTATCGTGTTTCTGAGCGAAACCAGCCGTCTAAAACGCCTCAATCACAGCAATTCAGGGGCCAGACGTGCAACAGAGGTCGGGTTTATCTTACCCCGTGGGACGGGCCGCCATGGCGGAAAGGGGACAGGCACAATCCGGGCGATACCAACCGTAACTGGGGCTTCCAGCCGCAGTTCATGCCGGGTTTCGAGTATCAACCGGTATCCGGCGGCGCGGCGGAAAGGGGACAGGCACAATCCGAGCGGGACGCTG
>JAVKCM010000269.1:0-7421 GCA_040222735.1 Fuerstiella sp.
AAAACCACCAGAGACGTTCCGGCAGCCGAAACGCCTCCCAACACCTTCCCACGCGGCAGCTTCGCAGCCTTCGCGCCGGCACACCACCGCCTGCCATCAAGAACCGAAGCCGTAGGGTGTGACAAGCGAAGAAAACCGCCAGAGACGTTCCCCGGCCGAAACGCCTCCAAACACCTTCCCACGCGGCAGCTCCCCAGCCTTCGCGCCGGCACACCACCGCCTGCCATCAGCAACGCTGGCGAGGTGCGGCCGCCTTATGCGGGCCGAGTGGGATCCGCGGGCAACGGCAGCTTGACGGTCTGTTTGGTCCATGCGGCCTGGTAGATCGCCAGAATAATCTCGACGCTCTTGCGGCCATCCACGCCGTCGACTTTCGGAGTTCGTCCCTGCTGAATGGCTTCGACGAAGTCCTGCAACTGGTCGCGGTGACCCACGTGCGAAATCGCCTTGGGATCGGCGGCACCGCCGGTATTTGCGGAACCCGGCTTGAATTGCTGCCGGATTTCCTCGTCCTTGGCATCAGCCTGTTCGAATTCCCACCGCAGCAGGTCATCCTGTTCGATGATCGCGGTGCCTTTCGTTCCGTGGATTTCGGTCTTCTTCAGCAGCCCGGGCCACGCGCTGGTGGTGGCTTCGATGACACCAATGGCTCCGTTGGCAAACCGCAGTGTTGCTACACCGACGTCTTCGACTTCAATCCGTTCGTGGGCCAGCGTGTCTGTCATGCCATTAACTTCGACGACGTCGCCCATCAGCCAGTACAGAAGGTCGACCTGATGAATGGCCTGGTTCATGTAGGCTCCGCCGCCGTCCATTTCCCATGTCCCGCGCCATCCGCCGCTGTCGTAGTATTCCTGCGTCCGCCACCATTTCACGTACGTATCACCAAGCGTCAGCTTTCCGAACCGGCCGTCATCGATGGCCTTCTTAAGTTCCAGGTTGACCTGACTGAATCGTGACGGAAAGATCGCACACAGCCGGACATTGTTTTTCTGGCAGGCGTTGATGATGTCGTCGCAGCGGGCGAGTGTAATTTCCAGTGGCTTTTCCACCACCACGTGTTTGCCGGCATTTGCAGCGGCGACGGCAAGGTCGCGGTGGGCTCCGCTGGGCGTGCAGACATTCACGATATGAACGTCCGGATCCGCCAGCATCGCGTCCAGGTCTGTATACGCTTTGCAGCCGTACTCGCCGGCGAAACTTTCAGCGCGTTCTTTCACGGTATCAAAGCAGGCGACAACCGCTGCATTGTGAATTTCCGCGATGGCTTTCGCATGGAAGTGCGAAATCATACCGGTTCCAACAATTCCGAATCCTGTGGTCATTCAAGTTACCTCTGATTCATTGACTTTTGGGTGACTCACCTGATGTGAGTATGACGGTTTCTCAACGTTCGTTGATGAAACCCGGCTGATCGGCGGCGGGCACTCAGGTCAGCCTTACCCGGCAGAACTTTTTCTTGCCGGCCCACACGAGCATACCGTTTTCCACGGTGATTTTCCGACTGGCGTCGGTGATGACTTCTTTTTCTTCTCCAAGTTTTGCTCCGCCCTGACTGATCAGTCGACGGGCTTCGCCGTTGGATGACTGAAGCTTGAGTTTTACCAGCAGCAGGTAGGCCGGCAGAGCACCGTCCTGGAGTTCCGCCGCCGGCAACGTGACTTCCGGAATATCGGCCGGAAGGCCGCCGCCGCCGATTTCCTGCTGCCAGCGAGTCGCAGCCGCGGTGCCCTGCCCGGCTGAGTGATATTGATCGATGACGGTGGTCGCCAGCCGGACCTTCGCTTCTTTGGGGTGGCCGGCCAGCAGCTGATCGACTTCTTCCAGCGGAAGTTCGGTCAGCAGTTCGTAGTACATTTTCATGACGTCATCGGGCAGCTGCATGAACTTTTTCATCATGTCATAGGGCGATTCGCTGATCCCGATGTAGTTGCCGAGGCTCTTGCCCATGCGCCGGACGCCGTCCAGACCGACCAGAATCGGTGACATGATGGCGATCTGCTGATTCAGCCCTTCCTGAACCTGCAGATCCCGGGCCAGCATCAGGCTGTAGAGCTGTTCGGTGCCGCCGAGTTCGACGTCGGATTTGATTTCAACGCTGTCCCACGCCTGCATGACCGGGTACAGGCATTCGTGCAGAAAGATGGGCTTTTCTTCTCGATATCGTTTGGCAAAGTCATCGCGGGTCAATAGCTGAGCCACCGTGACGCGGCCACACAGATTCAGAACGTCGGCAAAAGACATGTTGGCAAACCACGCCCCGTTGCGGTGCACTTCTGCCTTTTCGATGTCAATCACCTTGCCGACCTGATGCAGATAATCGACCGCGTTCGCTTCGATCTGTTCTTCTGTCAGTCGAGTGCTGCGCGCTTCGTCACGACCACTGGGATCTCCCACCATGGCGGTGTAGTTGCCGATGATGATGACTGCCTGGTGCCCCAGTTCCTGAAACTGCCGTATTTTCCTCAGCGGTACCGTGTGGCCGAGATGGACGTCGATGCCCGTCGGGTCAATTCCGTATTTGATTCGCAGCGGCACTCCGGTGTCTCGGCTGTGCTGCAGCTTTTTGGCAAGTTCTTCTTCCGGAACGATTTTCTCAACACCCCGGCGGATGATGCTGAGCTGTTCTTCAACGGGCGGGAATGAAGTGGTCAAGGTTTCGCTCAAACGGACAACAAGAATTCAATGTCGCAATGACTCCGGCCATCGTGGCCGCGACAGGGTATCAGGGACGCCAGCCTCGTTCTACCGCTCGTCCACGACAACTCAGCCCATTCCCGATTCGGGGTCGAAACATAAATTGCCGCCGCAGCTGCCGAAAAAAGGGGTCGGGTTTCTTTTTCGTACCGGCGCGCAATGGCCCGACGAATGGCGTGTCCGAAAAAGAAAACCGACCCCTTTTTTCAATCACAGCATGGAGACACCGGCGACGACCATGTTGAAGCCGTTGAACAGGAAATGAACCAGCACGACGGTGCGATAACTGCGTCGCTGTATGTAGGCGTAGCCGATGGCAAATGCCAGCGGCAGCAGAGCCACACTGTCAGGGAAGCCGTGAGCAAAACTGAACATCACCGAGGACAGCACCCAGCCGGCCAGCAGAGAACGCTGCTGCATCAGGCCGCCCAGAATTGTCACTCGATACAGCAATTCTTCGGCGACTGGGGCCACAACAATAGCCATCACGGCGATCAGCGTCAGTGATACCCAGCTGACTCCGGTGTCCATCATTTCCAGAAACGGATGAGACTGCACTTCCGGCATCATGGAAAGAATAATGATCCGCAGTACCGCGGTCGGCAGATAGGCCGCCAGAAATGTCTCTGCCGCAAACCGCAGCTCGGTCCTGAAGTTCCACCGCTCGGATTCAGTGTTTGAGGCCTGATTCAGGAGTGGAGCCTGAGAAGTAACGGCATAAGGAGTGGCGATTTCGGCCATGGCTGCCGGCGGCGGAGCGTCCAGGTCAGGAAAACGTAAATCTGAATCGGGCAGGATCTCCGGAGACGCGGGATGTGAGAACCCATACGACAGGTCTCGTGAATCAGCGACGGAGCGGCTGTGGTTCTGTTGCACCACCAGAATGGTGGCTCCGAAGATCAGGCACACGATGCCGTTCCAGATAAGCGTACTCAGGACCATCCGGATGAACTGTTCTTCCGTCATGGCGCCCGCCCCGGCGTCAGCGGCGTTGTCAGCCCCGGTTTCGGCGGCATCCGCAGCTGTCTGGTCGTCGTCGGATTCCGCGGCTGGTGATTCTGCCGTCGCTGTCGCCGTGCCTGTTTCGACGCCGGTTTCACCTCCCGTTGCGGCCCCGGTCGCGCCTTCAGAACTGCTGCTCTTGCTCGGCATGGCGACCGGTTCTGTGGTTTCCCGGGAAGGGGCACTGGTACTTTCCTGGGCTGCTGGTTCTGCGGCGAGGCTGGTCGGTGGCAGACCTTCCGGTCCCGCGGCGTCTTTTTGTTCGAGGACGCTGATGGCCATCATCACGGACAGCAGAATACCGCCCACCAGCAGCGGTAGTGGCACACACAGTGGTTTTCGCTGTGCGGCGGGCAGGATATTTCGACCATCTTTCAGGCGGATGGCCCATTGAATGATCATCGCCGCACTGGCGGCCAGGCACGACAGCACCAGAAGTCCGCTCAGGACCCTTCCCGGCGTGACTTCCAGCAGTTTCGGATCCAGAGCGGCCTGAGCCAGCATTTCGGGGGTAAAACACATATCAGATCAGAAATCAGAATTCGAAGCGGTTTGAAACTGCTGCCGGGGCGAATATTGTGTTCCGGTCCGTCAAAGCTATCATCGCCTGAGCACGAGTTCCGATGGTCGGCCGTGAAAGGTTCTGACCTGAGGACGACGGTGATCAGAAAAATTCAGGATCAATGCTGCCCGAAAGGCTGGCAAAATGAGTCTGAACGCATTGTAAGGGTGGGTATCACAACGCGGAGTCAGGTCATTGTCGACCGTTCTTGATGACATCGTAGCACATAAGCTCAAGGAAATTGCGGCCGCCAGGCAGCAGCGTCCGTTCGACGTCCTTGAAGCAGAGCTGCCGAAAGCGGCGCCCGTCCGGTGTTTTCGGACGGCGCTTGCCGCAGGAACTCGTCCCGGACTGATTGCGGAAGTCAAGAAAGCATCGCCATCTGCAGGCATCATTCGCGACGATTTCTGTCCGGTGACAATCGCGAAAGCCTATGAGTCGGCTGCAGCAAACTGCCTGAGCGTGCTGACCGATGAGAAATTCTTTCAGGGGCATCTGGACTTTCTGCGTCGGATCCGCGCCGAGGTGCAGATTCCGGTCATGAGAAAGGAATTCATCATTGATCGCTACCAGGTTCTGGAAGCCCGGGTGGCCGGGGCTGACTGTATTCTGCTGATCGCCGAATGCCTGAGCGATGCGCAGATGCAGGAATTGTATGATTACGCCTGTGAACTGGGGATGGAAACGCTGATCGAACTCTATGACCCGGAAAACCTGCCTCGAGTTCTAAAGACCGGAGCACGGTTGGTTGGCATCAATAACCGCGACCTGCGAACCTTCCGGACGTCGCTGGAGCACACATTTGAACTAATGAAGGAAGTTCCGGACGACGTGTTGCTGGTCAGTGAAAGCGGAATTCGTTCGCACAGCGACATTGTGCGACTGCGTGAGGCTGGTGTGGGCGGCGTTCTGGTCGGTGAGTCGTTGATGCGGCAGCCGGATATCGCGACGGCCGTGCAGGCTCTGATGAGTGGAGTCCGGCCAGTGGCTGGTGCGTGATGTGCGAGTGTTGAATCATTGCTGACCGGCGATGCTGCTGCTGTTTGTCAGTGAGCCGGTTGTTGTTGCCGGAGAATAGAAGTCAGGGGCCCTGTCCCATGTTCAGAAGGAGTCTAAATCAGATGAGTGATCAGGGAACAACCAACGCCGTGGAAGCTCCTGTTGAGCAGGTACTTGTTATTCCGACGGCCGTGTTTCACGAAATCGGTCATTTTCAGGGGTTTTGTGGCGACACGGACAGATATCTGGAAGTCATTCTGGATCCGATTCACGCCAGCTACCGGCCGCGGCCTCAGATGGAGCAGGATGCATCGTTCAAACAGCTGATTCCCTACTGTATTTTTCAGTGTGACGGTCACGTGTTCGGTTATCGCCGCGGGAATGATCAGGGTGAAACGCGGCTGCATGCTAAACGCTCGGTCGGAGTTGGCGGGCACGTTTCGACGCTGGATCTGAACGGCGACGGCTGTCCGTATTCTGAGGGCATGAAGCGGGAAATTGAGGAAGAGGTATTTCTGACGGCGAACTGGACAGAACGCTGTGTGGGTCTGATTAATGATGACGAAACCGAGGTGGGAAAGGTCCATTTGGGAATAGTTCACATTTTTGAACTGGACTCGCCACAAGTTGCGCCACGCGAAAAGTCGATGATAGACGCAGGGTTCGCGCCACCGGAACAACTTCTGCGCGAACTGGATGAGTTTGAGACCTGGTCCCGAATCTGTCTTGAGTCGCTGTTTCGATAACAGTCATGACGCACACCGGCAGATTCTGCGGAAAAGAAACTCCAGGTCGTTCTGCTTGTCCTGACGAACGACAGATCCAAAGGAGTGCACGTCATGAAGACAATTACCGCCGCGTTGCTGCCCATGCTGCTGCTCACAGGCACCGTCTCAGGACAGGACGGTGAGACGTCACTGCCGCCCGGTGCCCTGACCGAAGATGCTCTGGGAGAAATGCTGAACACGATCGGGCTCAAGCCGGTCAAGACGGAAAAACGCTACGACTTTGCCTTCAAGACAAGCGTGCGTGGCGAGGAATGGAAGTTCAGCATGTCCGCCGTCCTGAGCCGCAACGGCGAGTCGTTGTGGGTCATGGCATGGCTGGATGAAATTCCGAAGCGGTCCAGCGAGGTTCCTCAGCTGGCGCTGCTGCGTCTGCTGGCCGCGAATGACCGAATGGGGAACGGCAAGTTCTTCGCCTATATTCCGAACAACAAACGGTTCGTGCTGCAGCGAGTGGTCAAGAACGAACGCGTGACCACCAAGCGAATGATGGAAGCGCTGCAGGACCTGGCCATCAGTGTCGCGGACGAGTACCCGAACTGGGCCGTGGCCAACTGGGCGCCCTCCACCCCGGCCCAGCCGCGGGTTGCAAACGGCTCGGACCGGCTGGTGCCGAATCCGACCGCCGCCAACCGTACTCAGACGTCCGAAGCAGCGTCCAAATACAGCGACCGCCGCGTTCAGTAAGACCTGCCGCCCGCGGGGTAAGCATGTGGCGTGACCATCCTGCTTGAGAAGGACCACCCACCCAGCCCATCCCGAGAAACGGACGACAGTAGCTGCCGCCTGCCGGGCGGCACTCCGTTGTGGGACGGTCTCCCTCCAGTTGTGGGGTGGTCTCCCTCCAGTTGTGGGGTGGTCTCCCGACCGCCCCACGCCTTGGCGTGATGTAGACGGGGAGACCTTCGGTCGATCGTGTGGTCGGGTCAGGAGACCCGCCCACAACCTGGCGTGAGTGAAAAAGTGAGCCGAGTGCCGTAAGGCACCGGGCCGTGCACCGCGTCGATTTCACGGGCGACGTTCTACAAGTGCGAGGGCAGCAGCTGCGCTCGGGCCCGGCCGCTGACGCGTCGCGGCTCACAACTGTCTTTGTGCGGCTGTCTCCCGACGGCGTTGGGTGTCGGTCTTCTGGCATCGTTGTGGGGCGGTCTGCTGGCATCGTTGTGGGGAGGTCTTCTGGAATCGTTGTGGGGTGGTCTCCCGACCGCCCCACGCCTTGGTGATGTAGACGGGGAGACCTTCGGTCGATCTTGTGGTCGGGTCAGGAGACCCGCCCACAACCTGGCGTGAGTGAAAAAGTGAGCCGAGTGCCGTAAGGCACCGGGCCGTGCACCGCGTCGATTTCACGGGCGACGTTCTACAAGTGCGAGGGCAGC
>JAVKCM010000270.1:0-21133 GCA_040222735.1 Fuerstiella sp.
CCGACGCCCGAAGTCGCCGCAAACCCTTTGAAATTCGGGGGTTTGGTGACGCGCACGAAAAAACGCCGAGCACTCTCGCGCTCGGCGTTTTGTGTCAACCAGTGGGTCGCGAAAGTTCGCTCCGGATTGAAAGGCTCCCCCGGTAGGACTCGAACCTACGACATAGCGGTTAACAGCCGCTCGCTCTACCAACTGAGCTACAGGGGAATGTTTTTTCGACGGTGGTGTCGAGAGTTTCGACGGGCGTCGGAACGCGGGAAGTTATCGTCCGGATGCGTTCAGTTCAAGTCTTATCGTACAGGTTCTGACCGTGCTGACCGGATGATGGCTTCTGTACCATCAAAACCCATCGTTTTGCCGCGGTTCATACCGCTTCGGCGGTGTTTCTGACTACCCCGCAGTGGCAGCTTTCCTCGGCATTTTTGCCGGTAATATTCAATCTGTCTGCCGGAAAACCGGGGCGATGCCGCGAATTCACACCGGTTTCAAGACATGGGAATCACTCGTTTCATCAGCGTCGCCGGGATGACAAGGATCACGATCAGGGCGGCCAGACGTCCGCTGCCGGTGAGGCAGAATGTCATCGATGCGTCCAGAAAAATGATGTGCAGTAACATGAATCCGACCGTCTTCTGCAGGATTTTCGGCTGATTTGCCGAGATGGCGCGCAAGCCGCGGGCGGTGATGTTGGCCGCAATCAGGCTCAGGGCAATCAGGGCTCCGGTGGCCGGAGATCCAAGCGGCAGCGTCTGCAGCGCCGTTGCGGCGTTGACGCCGATGCCGGCCACGGTGATGGCCAGCCCGGCCAGCAGTGTCCCCTTTGATGCCTCACCGGTTTCGTGGCGGGCAAACCACGTGACTCCGAACACATAAACGGCCAGTGCGGTCGCGATCATCAGCTGAGAGCCGGACCAGACGGCGGTCCAGCTGCCACTGCAGGAGGCTCCCAGCATCAGGTTCAGAAAGCGGCAGAGGCCCATTCCCAGCGGTCCCAGCACGGTGCTTTTCAGAACCGCATCGTACAGAACCACGGCGGCCGCCAGCACGCAGGCGATTTGAACCCCCGTATGGCCGGTGTTGGACATCAATCCGGCGGCGAGAGCGGCGCCGGGGCCGATGGCCATCAAAAACGCGCCAAAAACGGCCGCGTTTCGTTTCGTGATCTGTCCGGAAGGGATCGGCCGTTCGGGGCGTTCGCGGCGGTCCAGATCGGCATCGAAGACGTCGTTCAGCACCATGCCTCCGAGATACAATCCGGAGCTCGCCAGCAACAGAAGCCACAGTTCCGGCTGACTCAGCAATGTGGGCAAACTTCGTTCCGGGGTGCTGATCAGAAAGCCGCACAGAATATTGGAAAGGGCGGTGAAAACAGTCGGCAGCCTCATCAAACGCAGCCATGCCAGCGGCGAGAACGAAGGGGCTGTTGGTCGCTGAGGCAGAGGGGCTTCGGGCATCGAATCTGGCCGTCCGGCTAAGAGAATTCAAGGGGAAGGTAGGCTGGCTGATCAATAGCAGGACAGATTTCGGGCGGCAACCGATGTGAAGCTGGATCGCGTGGGTGTTTGGTCCTGAATTTCGCGGCATTTTGAATGGTGCCGGTGGTCGGCAGAAGATGCCGGGCGAACGGCCGGGATTCACTGCGTTTTCGCTAACGAAACCGGCAATCACCGCGTATCATTAGGCAGCTTGCGGTCACAGCGTCGACAGCGGTCGCCGTCTCGGATTGCGGCGTGCCGCGTAAAGTGTTTCGTCGTAGGTACTTAAGTAAATCGTCTTAGAAACGGATTCAATACATGTCATCCTCGACCCTGACGAGCCGTCATGTCGGCGATCTCTCGGAAACGACGAATTCCGCGTGGGCAAATGGTATGGGATCTGACGAATTTGATTATATCCCGGTATCGCCATGGGGGCCTGTGGCGCTGGTGCTGGGGATTGGCAGTCTGACGGGTCTGACGAACAGCGTCTTTGGTCTGGGCCTGGCAGCTCTGGCTGTGGTGATTGGAATTGTCGCGTTCTTCAAAATTCGCGCCGGGCGGGGAGCCGTGAAGGGAACTGGATTTGCGGCGTCGGGCACAATTCTGGCGCTGCTGTGCCTGAGTCTGGGTTCCGTCAAACTGGTTCATGCGTATCAGACCGAGTGTCCGGAAGGCTTTCAGCGCGTCAATTTTCCCAAAGAGATTTCAGACAAGCAATTTGTTTATTATGGTGGGATTCGCCGGCTCCACCCCGACGTGGCTCCGCTGATTGGTCAGCCGGTGTTTTTGAAGGGATTCATGTGGCAGACGCAGGCGTCTGAGGGGCTGACGGAATTCGTCTTCCTGAAGGACAACGGCGAATGCTGTTTTGGCGGAGAGCCAAAGCCCTATGATATGATGGTGGTCCGCATGGCGGATGACCGGACCACACGTGCCTATACTGGAATGATTGCCGTGGCCGGCATTCTGAATGCAAATGTGCATGCCGGCGAGGGCGAGCCGGTGTATACCGTCGACGCCACAATTGTGGAAGAAGCCAGAACGTCATTCTAAGCTGCGCGGCCTGAGGTTGTCTCGCAGTGAGAATTGTCAATCACTGCTGGAGACACGGAAACAATGGAATTCAGAGCTCCTGAACTGATTCATGCGGTCCTGTTCGGAATCGCCGGTCTGTTACTAGCCGGCTGTTCAGATTCCTCAGGCTACGTCGACTACTCAGAAATTGAAGCTCCTGCTGCGTCGCAGAAATCAGGTGACGAAAATTCTGCCGCGGGAAATACTCGGACAGAATCGCCCTCAAAAGCATCCACAGGGCTGACTCCGACGACTTCGCCACAGGCGACTCCGCCAGAGGCCGCGAACACGGCGGCCGTGCAGCCCGGCGAAGGCAGGCCTGAGGACGGCGGGACGGCGAGCACGGCAGGTGTCGGCGATGCGACTCAGAAACCGACCACGAAATCCGATACCGGACCGGACACAACCGACGATCAGGCGACCGCACGGGCCGTGAAGACAGTGTCAAAGACGGACGGTGCTGACTCTAAGGGCGGCATCCGGCCGAGCGATGTGGCTGCGGCCGTCGAGGGGACTGAACCGGCTGACGCCACGTCCGCCACTGAACGGCCTTCGGATGGCATGCCGGCGGAAGGAAATGCTGCCACGGGCGTGGACTCGGGCAGCGCGACTGCTGCAGCTCAGTCGACGGAAGGAACCACAGGTGAGGCACCGGCGAATCAGGACCAGGCTGCCGTTGATGGAGCAACTTCTTCGACGCCCCGAGAGATCAAACTGCTGATACCGGAGAAACGTTTTCGACCGGAAGGCGATGCCCAGGCCCTGCGGCTGTCCTACGATGATATTGATTTGCTGAAGGTACTGAATATGGAGCCGGTGCCGGCGGATGCCGTCGAGTATTTTCCGGACTGGCTGCGGTCGCTTGACGGCAAGCGGATCCGGCTGCGTGGCTTCATGTTTCCGACCTTTGTCGCGACGGGGATTACCAATTTCGGTCTGGCTCGCGACAATGGGATCTGCTGTTTTGTGAAGCAGCCCAAGGTTTATGACATGATTGAGGTCAGCCTGGCTGACGGCGAATCCACCGACTACATTGAAAACAAGCCGTTTGACGTGGAAGGCATTTTTCGAATCGATCCGGATGCGGATGACAACGAACTGTTTCAGTTGTACCGTATTGAAGACGCGATCGTGCTGAGATAATTCTCGTCGTCGACTCCCCCGTCCGCATCGCGGGCAAGAACCCACCCACCTGTGCCCGACCTCTGAATCACAGATTCAGGAGAGAACCCCATGAAGACATTGATCCGATTTTCGCTGACCGCTCTTGTCGCGGCGCTGCTCGCAGATTCAGCCAGCGCCTGGTGTCCGTTTTGCGACGCACCCTCGCTGACGTTGTCTGAACAGGTGGATCAGTCGGGCCACCTGCTGCTGGGGCAGTGGATCGGGGGTGAGAAGCCGACCAACGAAACGGCCGGTACGGCGAAGTTCCGAATTCTGGAGGTCGCCAAGACCAAAGGCGGCGCATTCCGGGTGGGAGAAGAAATAGAACTGCCGCAGTACATCGCGGGCAAGGAAGACGGGCTGTACATTCTGATGGGACCGGAGACCAGGCTGATCGACTGGCATGTACCGAGTGAAGCCACGAAGGCGTCCTGGAAGTACATTTCAGAACTGCCTCCGCCGGTGACTGAGCAGAAGGAACAGATTGAACGGCTGGCCTACTTTCTGGATTTTCTGCAGCATCCGGAACTGACCGTAGCCAACGATGCCTACGCCGAGTTCGCGGCAGCTCCGTACGAAGTCATCACGCCGCTCAGCGATCGCATGCCGCGTGAAGAACTTCGCCAGTGGGTCATGGATCCTGACACGCCCGTTACTCGCATCGGGTTGTACGGTCTGCTGCTGGGACTGTGTGGCAATCAGGAAGACGCCGAGGCCATGAAGCATAAGATCCTGAATCCCGATTCAGATTTTCGGCTGGGCATTGAAGGAGTCATGTCCGGCTATCTGCTGATCACCGGTGAAGATGGTCTGAAGGTGCTGGAAGACAGCAAGATGAATTCCAAAACCTACATCAACAAAGACGGCGAAGAAGTAAAACTGCCGTTCAGCGAGACCTACGCCACCATGCAGACGCTGCGGTTCATGTGGACCTATGAGCCGGATCGAATTCCCAAAGAGCGTCTGAAGGAATCCATGCGTCATCTGCTGAGTCGCCCGGAACTGGCGGACCTGGTGATTGCCGACCTGGCCCGCTGGAAGGACTGGGGCGTCCAGGAACAGCTGATGGATATGTATGAGAACGAAGAATTTGATATCCCGTCCATCAAGCGAGCGATTGTGCGATATCTGTATTACTGCAGTGAGGACAAAGAAGAAGGCGCCGAGGTAGTGCCGGAGTACGCGGTGGCAGCTGCCGAACGACTGAAGGTGCTGGAAGAAAAAGATCCGAAAACGGTTCGCAACGCCAAGAGATTTCTGATTCGCTGATCTTTACCTCAGCTGCAGCAGGAGGCCGTCATCAGGACAACGCGGGTGGAGACGCTATGAAATTCGGGGTTTTGCTTTTTCTGTTGTCGATCTTCACGCCGGTCACTTTGTACGGCGGTGAACCTGTTTCAGCGGATCGGCTGGCCGGCTGGCATCACTGGCGAGGACCGTATGCCAACGGGCAGGCGGCCGAGTCTGCAAGACCTCCGCTGGCCTGGAGCGACACTCAGGGTGTGGAGTGGGTTGCCGAGATTCCGGGCGAAGGCTCGTCAACTCCGATTGTCTGGCAGGACCGGATTTTCGTGCTGTCGGCGGAAAGAACGGATCGTCAGGCAGAACGACCGCCGGCACCGGACGAACGGTCAAAAACAATACCGCCGGACGTCTACTACCGTTTTCTGGTATCCTGCATCGATCGGAACTCGGGCGATGTGCTGTGGCGGCGACTGGCCGTTGAGGCGGTGCCGCACGAAGGTCATCACCCCACTCATTCGTACGCGGCAGGTTCACCCACGACCGATGGTCAGCGTCTGTACGCGTCCTTCGGTTCACGCGGGATCTTCTGCTACACGCTGGGCGGCCAGCCGTTGTGGCAGACAGACCTGGGCGACATGCGAACACGCTACGGCTGGGGCGAAGCCGTGACCCCCGTGTTTCATCAGGATTCGCTGGTGATCAACTGGGATCAGGAGGAAGGCTCGTTTATTGTCTGCCTTGATGCGGCGACCGGCGATGTGAAGTGGAAGACGGATCGACCGGGGGAAGTGACGTCGTGGAACACGCCTCTGATCACGACGTTTGAAGGCCGCGACATCGTGGTGGCCAATGGAACGCATCGCGTGCGGGCTTACGATCTGGCCGACGGTAATGAACTCTGGTCCTGCGGTGGTCAGACGGTGAATGCGATCCCATCGCCCGTTCGGCATCGGGACTTCGTGATCGCGATGAGTGGTTACCGGGGCGCTGCGACGGTGGCGATTCCGCTGGGTGCTGTCGGAGATGTCACGGATTCGGATGTGCTTCGCTGGAAGGCGTCCCGAGGGATGCCCTACGTTCCGTCTCCGGTGCTGAGCAACAATCGTCTGTCGTTCACGGGGGGCAACGGTGATATTCTGACGACGCTGGATGCTGATACCGGTCGCCCGCTTCATTCGCCTCGTCGGCTGTCCGGGCTGGGCAGCGTCTACGCCTCGCCGATCTCGGCCGGCGGTCACCTTTATTTTCTCGGCCGGGACGGGACCTGTATTGTGCTGACGGATGACGACGAGATGTCTGTGGTGTCCGTCAACCGTATCAGCGATGCCACCGACGCGTCGCCGGTAGCGGTCGGTGACCAGCTGTTGCTGCGCAGCCGGAGTCGACTGTACAGTCTGACTGACTGACCGGCTGACTGACTGCCGAGCTGATTGACCGTCGGACTGTCGAGCTGAAGTACTGTCGGCCCGTCGGACCGACGCCGTTTTTTTGATTCTGCCGCCTGGCTGGCTGACCTTCTGATTTTGTGAGACGCCTGTGATCTGGCCCTTTCGTCCTCATCCGCCACTGCCGCTGGCTCACAAAGTCGCCTGTGAAAAACGATTTGCCGCCGTGGCACGGTGGCTGGGGCGCGGCCGAATCCCGCCTGTTACTCCGGTGACGCCGCAGGATATCGATGTCATTGCAGGTCAGGGAGAAATCGATCAGCTGCCGGAACGGCTGTTTGCATTTTTCAGAAGTCGAATGGCGATTCCGGATTGTCAGGTCACGGTGCGCTGGGCAGAGAGCGACGAACTGACCGATCAGGGCCAGACGCACAACTATCTGCTGACGGGCGACGGTGAGCGGCCGACAGAGCTGTTGATTCACCGGATGTTGATTGAATTTCCGTACCGGCTGGCCGCCGTGACAGCCACGGCGGTCGGCGATTGTCTGCTGGCGGCGAATCATGTGCCGACTCCGCTGCCGGCCGGAGCCAATGAACTGCTGCCCCTGTTCTTCGGCTTTGGGCCCATCATGGCCAATGCCGGAATCCATGAAGCCTCGGACAATCAACCGCTGGTCGAATCGTGGGAAGTGTCGCGACTGGGAATGATCACTCCTCTGCAGTTCGGCTACAGCATGGCGCTGGCGGACTGGTCGCTGGAAACAGAGTACGAGCAGACAGCTCTGTATCTGCGTCTGGATGCGAAAGAAGGGTTGCAGAACGGTCTGCGTTTTCTTCGAAAGACAGCAGACTGCTCATTCCCGCAGGATGTGCTGAGCTGGTCGCCGGACCGATCGACGGCCGCGCTGAAGTCGAAGCTGGCCGACCGCAGCAGCAGCGTTCAGCTGGGTACGCTGATGGACATCTGCGGTGATCCCCCGGCGGATCCGGCTCTCGTGGAATCACTCGGCCACCTGTTGCGGCATCGGGAATCCGAGATCCAGCATTCGGCCGCCGTCGCGTTGGGGCAATGCGAGTCACTGCCGCGAGACGTTCATGACGAACTGGAGATGCTGGCCGGTGGCACGTCGGGTGGTGTCCGCCGCGCCGTGATCGCTGCTCTGCGGCCGGGGTATGAAAGCGACGACACGGTGGTGCAGACACTGTCAGAAATTCTGCGCCGCTGTGATAAGTCGACCGCCGCCCGGTGCATCCGCACGCTGTTGAAATATGATTCATATCCCGACACGCTGACAGATTCGCTGTTGAAGGCGCTGGCGTTGATGGCCCCGGCGTCAGAACCTGAGGATGTTCTGCCGGGGCTGGAATTGCTCGATCGGCTGCATGACGATCCTGCCGAACTGCTGCGGCGGCGTTTTCGCGACGATCTGACCGTACTGGCCATCCTTGATGACCTGGGTTATGCGTTCAGCGGGTATACCTCAGACGTATCACCGAGCTGATCACAGCGCGGCGTGGTACCGGAAGGCGTGGGTCGTGCGGTTGGCGTGTGTTGTTTGGCGGGGGGGTGGGCCGCGTGCCTCGCAGAACGTGATGGGTACAGTCGGGTTTGTGTCCCCTTTTGGCGGCACAGTCCCGCCTCGCGGTCCCGTGACGCCCGGGCTGAATTACCGTAGCTGGGGCTTCCAGCCGCAGCAAGACATGATGCCGAGTGGGACTCAGAGTCGGCAGAAACTGCGGCTGGAAGCCCCAGTTACGTTCAGGGAGACATCGGAAATGGGACAGGCACCCGGGTGTTGCCCCGTTTCAGTCGGCGGTCACGCAGCGGTTGGCGGCCCAGGTGCGAAGATAGTCGATCTTTTCTTCCATCAGGCAGGACAGCGGATGAGTTTCAACGATGGCCTGCAGAATATCTTCCGTCTTCAGTTCGCGGTTTTCTGAGAACGCTCGAAACAAACCGCTGACGATGGCCTGTTCAATTTCGGACCCGGTCAGATCTTTGGAGGCGTCTGCGAGGTCATCGATGCGGAACAGATGGGGATCTCTTTTCCGGCGAGTCAGGTGAATCTGAAAAATGTGTCGCCGGGCATCGACGCCGGGCAGATCGATGAAGAAGACCTCGTCAAAGCGTCCCTTGCGCATCAGTTCCGGAGGCAGGGCTGAGATATCGTTGGCGGTTGCCACGATAAAGATGGGTTCCCGGTGGTCCTGCATCCATGACAGCAGCGTCCCGAACATTCGCTGCGAGAGTCCTCCGTCGGCCGAAGAGGCGGAAGCGGACGCGAATGCCTTTTCAATTTCGTCGATCCACAGGACGACCGGGGCCATCGCTTCGGCCTGTTGAATGGCCAGACGCAGCTGGTTTTCGCTTTCACCGACGAATTTCTGATACAGCACGCCGGGATCCAGTCGCAGCAGCGGCATGCCCCAGTCGGCGGCCACGGCTTTGGCGCAGAGGCTCTTGCCGCAGCCGGGAACGCCCAGCATCAGGACGCCCCGAGGAGGATCAATTCCGAATTTCTTTGCCTCGTCACTGAACCCGCCCCGGCGTTCGGCCAGCCAGCGTTTCAGGCCCCGGAGTCCGCCGACTTCATCAATTTCGAAATCGATGGTGATGGCTTCCAGCGAACCGGCGGATTCCAGCAGTCGGCGTTTGGCTTCGATCACGCCCTGAAGGTCGGTTCCGGACAGTTTACGATCGTCCAGGATCACGGACTCAATCACGCGAGTAGCCTCAGAGCGCGTGAGTCCGCGCAGATTCAGCACCAGCTGTTCGAATTCGGATTTACGAAGTTCGGAGACCACCTGAGCGGCCGCGGACCGCCTGACGCGGCGATAGGTTTCCTTGACCAGCGCTTCAAGTTCACGTCTGTCCGGCAGCCCCGGACGCCACGGCACTGCCAGCCGCTGCACGCGGGGATGCAAAGATTCCTCATCCATCAGCAGCAGGCACTGCTGTTCGCCATCAGCCTGATCGATGAAGTCGCGTATCAGGCGACGAAACAGTGGTTGCGTGGTAAAGGGGGCGGCCCCGCGCAGGCAGCAGATGGCGGGACGTTTTTGGCGCAGGAAATACTGCATCGCATGTTCCGGCTTGCTGGTGCCGGAAACTGTGGCCGGCTGTGGCGTCTGAGGTGCATACACCTGGACGCCGGTGGTCAGTGTCCAGTCCTGAACCGTACGGTCCAGATGGCGTGCCACTTCCCGGACGGCATGCAGTTCTACCGATTCGTCTGTGCTGTGCACCGTCAGCAGTTTATGCCGTGCCAGAATCAGGCTTTGCAGTTCATCCTGCATATGGGGCAGTTCTTCGCTGGTGTTCAGCAGGGACGCTGCCAGAAGTTCGTTGTCCATCAGCCCTGTTTCCCGTGGCCTGAAAACTCGGTGCAGCCTGACAAGAGATCATGCCTGGCGCCGGTCGGTGCGATATCAGCTTATCAACTCGGTCTGGTCTTCGGCTACTTTACGGCGAGCGGCGGTCGGCGTCAGTGGACAGGCGGTCGCCAGCTGTCGTATCGGCCGGAATCCGGGGCGGGAACCGCTGAATCCGCTGGCTGCCGGACATCGATCGGCAGAAATTGCTGCGTCAGTTGCCTGACCGGATCCTGGCGGCCCCGAGGGCGGCGATGCGGGGCAAACACGGGTTTTCGCAGAATCGTGGAAAGCTACGATGCCCGTGACTTAAGACAGCCGCCTGTGTCCCGAGGGCACAGCTGTGGAAACCGCGCGCTGCCTTCCCGGACCGAAACGCAACATGGCTGCCTATCGAGAACACATCACGGTCAGTGGAACGCTGGGCCTTGCCTATGCGGGAGCGGCCGTTTTTGCGCTGGGATTTTCCGTGACGCAGGGCATTATTGCGGGCATCCTGACGTGGATTTCCGGGATGCTGCCGGATATGGATTCTCAGAGCGGCCGACCGATCCGGGAGCTGTTTGGCGTGACGGCGGCTCTGGCGCCATTGCTGTTGCTGCAGCATGCCAATTATCTGGGCATCGGCGGTGACCGAGCCATGTTGTTTGCGTTGTTGCTGTATGCGGCTGTTCGCTACGGCGGCGCTGCGGTGCTGGGACGGCTGACCGTGCATCGCGGTATGTTTCACAGCATCCCGGCCCTGATTATCGCGGCTGAAGCCACGTTTCTCGGATACCACAGTCCGGAGCCGAAGGTGCGGCTGCTGATGGCCGGCGGTGTCGCACTCGGATTTCTGTCACATCTGATTCTGGATGAAATGTACAGCGTGCAGTGGGACGGGCTGCGCGTGAATCTGAAGAAGTCGGCCGGCAGCGCGATGAAGTTCTTCGGCAAAGAGCACATACCCAATGCGGTCGCGCTGGGACTGATGATGTTTCTGACGTACGCCTGCCTGAGTTCGATCGGCGTGATCCCGGACCCGAACAAACAGCCGGCGCCCGAGATGCTGGAAATCACCGGTGAACTGGAAGCGGCTCCGGAATACCGAATGGCGGATGAACCGGATGGCACGGTGATTCGATAGTGCGTTCAGAATTCCGTGCCTGATCAGAAGCGCGGGGCAGCGGGAAGGATCACCGGCCGACTGGTTCACGACGGCCCCGATCCCGATCCGGCGTCCGCCGGTTGCCACAGTTTCGACAGACGACAGCCGGTGGTGCCAGCTCGTTGCGTCAGCGCGCGGTGGCGTGTTTCCCGGGATGTCGCCGGACCAGACCTGCAAGGCGGGCAAGTCCGGCCTGAGCATCCATGAACAAACTGAAGCCGGCCGGCACCAGAACCAGTGTAAAGACGGTGGAAATGATCAGCCCGCCCAGAACAACGCTGCCCAGCCCACGATACAGTTCGCTGCCGGCGCCCGCCGCCCAGATCAGCTGCCCGTCTACCAGCGACGGGACGGGTACCACCAGCGGCAGCATGCCGAGCACCGTGGTCAGGGTGCTCATAAAGATCGGTCGCACCCGCGTTCGGACGCTTTCACATACCGCATCGGTTGAGTTCATGCCCTCCTGCCGCATCAGGTTCAGCGTCTGGTGGACAATCAGAATGGCATTGTTCACGACGGTGCCGATCAGAATCACAAAGCCCAGCATTGTCAGCATGTCCAGTGTCTGAAACGTGAACTGATTCAGAACCGTCAGGCCGACCAGCCCGCCCACCAGTGCCAGAGCCACACTGGTCATGATGATCACGGGGTACAGAAACGATTCGAACAAAGCGGACATAAGCAGATACGTCAGCACCACGGCGAGGGCCAGATTCCACTTCAGTTCGTACCACGTATCCGCCAGCTTGTCGGCAGTTCCGGCCAGTCGAATCTGATACAGGCCGGACTGAAACTGCGGCGACTGCATCATCGGCTGACGAACTTTGCTTTCGACAGTACGCAGGGCGGCTTCCAGAGGAATCCCATCGGCCGGCTTCAGCTGAATCGTGATCGACCGAAGTCGCTCAACATGGTTGACCTGTTCCGGACCTCGGCTCAGCACCACATCGGCCACTGCTGACAGCTGGACGTTGCCGCCACCGGGTGTTCCGATCGGCAGGTTGTCCAGATCCTGAGTGCGTCTGGCGTATTCATCGTTGCCATAGATCACCAGGTCGATGCGTCGACCTTCGTGCCAGTAGTCGCCTGCGAAGGCTCCATCCACAAGAGCATTCACGGCATAGCCGATGGACGTGGCGGAAATGCCAAGTTCTGAAGCTTTTTCCAGTTTCGGAATCACGTGCAGTTCTGGGCTGGACAGATCCAGTCCCGGAATCGGCCGCAGTTGATTGCCCTCAGCAACGGGAAATTCCTGCATGCACAGGCCAAATGTCTTCTGAGCTTCTTCGACCAGCACCTCCAGGTCCGGGCCGGTGATTTCGATATCGATACTGCGTCCGCCGCTCAGTGCGCTGTCGAACAGGCTGGCCTGGCTGACGATCGGAATGACGCCGGGCTGCGCGGCAGCCGCTCGGGAGAGAATGGGAATCAGCTCAGCCGACCGCAGTTCGTCTTTGCTGCGAGCTCCCATGAACAGGCTGCGACCACGGGCCACAAAAAAGAAGTTTTCGATCTGAGGGGCATCTTCGCCTGCCTGTCCCAGCCAGTACGGGGCCAGTTGCCGTTCAATATTTTCGCCCAGATGGATCATCTGATCGACGTTGTAGCCGGGGGGCGGCAGCAGAATGGCAATGATCAGGTTGCGGTTTCCATTCGGCAGATATTCAGTATCCGGCATCAGCTGCCGCCCCAGCATCAGTGATCCGGCCATGAAGGCGGCCACGATTCCCAGTCGAATCAGGGCACTGCCCGGCATCTGCAGCAGATGACGCATGCCGGCCACAAACGCGTTGTTCAGGCGGGTGCCCAGACGTACCAGACCAAACAGTCCGGCCGGCCCGAAGCCGGGCGCCTGTTCGTCGACGGTACGGGCGTCGCCTGTACCGACGTCGGCTGAGCACTCGGACGCCATTGATTTATCTGAAGACGTCGATTTCGGTCGACGCCGGCGCTCAAGCAGGCGAGCCGCGGCCGTGGGAATGACCGTGACACTGATCAGCAGAGAAAGGGCGACCGCACAACTGATGGCGATGGCAATATCGCGGAACAGCTGACCTGCCTGTCCCTGGACAAAGATGACGGGCACAAACACGGCCAGAGTGGTCAGTGTGGATGCCAGCACGGCGCCCCAGACTTCCTGTGTTCCCTGCAGAGCGGCCTGTCGGGCTGACTTGCCCATCTGGTGATGCCGATAGATGTTCTCAAGCACCACAATCGCGTTGTCGACCACCATGCCGACGGCGAACGCCATGCCGGCCAGGCTGATGACATTCACGCTGCGTCCGAAGATCTTGACAAACAGACAGGTTCCGATGACGCTGATCGGAATCGCCAGTCCCACAATCAGCACCGAACGCAGGCTGCGCAGAAAGACCAGCAGCACCAGCACCGCCAGCGTGCCACCGATATAGACATTGCTGCGAACCAGTTCGGTGGCTGAATCCAGGTACTGTGTCTGATCGTAGACCTGGTCCAGATAGACCCCCTTCTGTTTCAGGACGCCCAGATTCAGTTCTTCCACGGCGATTCTGAGGCACTTGCCGTGGATTCGTTCACACTCGGCCAGTTCCAGCGTGGTGATGGTGCCGTCGCCATCCAGGTCCAGTGACTTACGGGGCGGCCCCATGATTTCCTTCAGGTTGGTTCCGGGGGCCTGTTGGGCGTTGATCGCCAGGGCGCTGAGTCCCTGCTGACGCACGACGCCGTCGGGTTTCTTGTAGCTGATACCCACGGTAGCCACGTCTCGCACGCGGACCGGACTACCGTCGCGCTGGGCGATGATCGTGTCTTCCACCTGTTCCGGCGACTGAAACTGTCCCAGCGTGCGCACGACATTGCGCTGTTTGCCTTCCTGAATGTCTCCGGCCGATGTGTTCTGATTCTGGCTGGCGAGCGCTGCTCGCAGCTTTTCAATCGTGACGCCGAGAGCCGCCAGGCGTCCGGGGTCCACGACCACGCGAAATTCCTGCTCCTGCCCACCGAACACGTTGGCGTTCGCGATACCGGGCACACGCTCAAATTCCGCTTCAATGAAGTCTTCGGCAAATTTCTTCATCAGCGCCGGGTTGTTCCGGCCCAGGACAAAGGTTTCCAGAACCGGGTGAGCCGGAACCAGATCATTGAGCCGCGTCAGGTCAACGGGTTCCGGCTCGCTGAGAATCGGGGCCAGCGGTTCGGCCAGTTCGGGGTGCAGTACGATCAGATTCTGCAGATCCTGATGCGTGGGCGATGTGGGCTTCAGAATGAACCAGGCGATGGCGTTGGTGTTGGCGTTCACGGTGCTGATGACGGGTTCATTCGCATCGTCCGGATAGTCCGGCACCTGATTCAGTTTTTCCGCGACGCGTGCACGCGCGTCGGACAGTTCAGTGCCGACCGGAAATTTGAGTGTGATGGACGCGCTGGAATCCGCGCTTTCGCTCTTGAATTCGTCCAGCCCCTCCACACTCTTCAGCTGTTCTTCCTGCTCTTCAACAATCTCTCGTTCAACTTCCTGAGCACTGGCCCCCGGCCAGAGGGTCGTGACGGTGATTTCCGGTTCCACCACGTCGGGCGTCAGCTGCACGGGCGTGCCGACATAGGCAATGCCGCCGAACAGCACCAGCAGAAACACGCCCACGGTGACTTTCACCGGGTTTTCGATGGCAAAGGCAATGAAATTCATACGTCGGTCACCGCCATGCGGCCGCGGAACAGGATCCGGCCACAACAGGATTTAAAGAGTCAGCGCGACTGATTCTGCTGCTCAGCCGCTGCCTGAAGAATCTGAACAGACTGGAAGGGACGCAGGCGCTCGGCCCCTTCGGTCACCACCTGCATTCCCGGCTGCAGTTCGCTGCCGGATACCTGAATCCATTCGGCTTTGCTCAGGCCCGGTTCGATCAAAACCTGACGAACGTTCAGCGGCTGGCCGGACTGGACCGGATTCAGGACATAGACAAATGTTCCTCGCGATGTTCTGACCAGAGCATCCTTGGGAACCAGCACGGCTTCGAATTCTGTGCCGAAGAATTCGGCTTCGGCCATCATGCCTTCGCGCAGGGTCGGCACCGGAGCATCCGGGGGGCCGGTCATCTTGTTCTGCACGCGCACGATCACCGGGAAACTGCGAGAACCGGACTCCCAGTCGCTGCGGGGAATAATCTGCTGGACTCGGCCGGGCCAGCGGCCGTCCTGAGAGGAAGGATCCGGCGTACCGGCCACTTGCAGCGCGACTTCGTCGCCGATGGAAACCTGCGAGATAAAACTCTGGTCCACCGGGACCTCCACGTCCAGTTCATCCAGCTGTGCCATCGTGGCGACGGGATCTCCCTTCGACAGCCACTGTCCCAGATATGTCTGTTCCTGAATGATGAACCCGCTGAAGGGGGCTCGAGTAATGCGTTTTTCCTTTTCGGCTTCCAGAAACGCCACATGTTTTTCCTGAGCGAGCAGCCGGGCTTTGGCCTGCAGTCGCTCTTCCTCACGTGTTCCCGCCGCGACTCGCTGATACACGGCCTTGGCCGCCAGCAGACGCTGACGCGCTTCGTTGAACAGATCTTCGGCATCCTCCACGGCGGACGGATTGGTCGCTCCGCGACTGGCCAGACTTCGCAGCTCAGTCAGCCTTCGGTCCGCGTTGGTGAAAGCCGCTTCTGCGGCCAGCTGCTGAGCACGCGCTTCTTCGACGTCTTCCTGACGCGGTTCCAGTGTCTGCTGATACTGAGCCTCGCGTTCCTCCAGAACGGCCCGCTGTTCGTCCAGAGCCAGGTCTGTTGAGAACATCCGCAGCCGGGACAGCACCGTGTCCTGCGCAACAAAACTGCCCTGTTCCACTAAGAATTCATCGACCACGCCGTCGGCCGCCGACGCAATAATGCTGAAATGCCGGGGCCGGACGGTTCCCACGGCCAGCAGCCGGGGCGCAATCTGTTCCTGACGCACGTCCTGCACGCGGACCAGAGCCGGAGGCTGCTGCGGAGGCGCGGCCGCCTCTGTTGCCGGCTCATCGTCAGCCTTTGAAGACACCGCGGTTGAACAGCCGCCAGCCAGCGTCAGCACTCCACACAGCACCAGACACCTGAAGTGAGGGGCAGGAATAAGTGGGCGTTTATCATCCGGCGACGTCAGGACTCCACGACCTGCTGCATCTGAAATCGTCATACCGACACACTTGGTGTTGTTGTACTTGCTGGGAAAGTTCAGAAAGGCTTTACGGCAGACTAGCAGCTGACCACCACGTGTGGCCAGGCTCAACTGACCCGGGCGCCATGAAATTCTGCAATCGACGACTCTGACTGCGTCAAATCCGCTGCAACCGAATGGACGACTGATTCATTCATCAGGTTCGCCTGATCCAGAAGAATTCCGGCGGCTCTTTTCGGTCTCGGCGGGGTCCAGCCCGCGGATTCACGGTAACGAAAGATGATTTTCAGGGCCGCGAGCCTATCGCTGATAGATCGGCAGGTAATGGTATTTCACAGACAGACTCAGCACCGCCATGGATGTGGCGTATACGGCGCCGTGGCCTCGTTCAGAACCATTTTCGGCGGTCCATGATCCGTCCTGCGCCTGCTTTTCCAGCAGCATTTCCTGAACCAGTTTTCCGGCCGTCCGGGCGTGTTCTCCGCCGCGCTGGTACATGCCCTGAGCATAATAATAGGTTCCGTAAGAACAGAATCGTTCGTTCCATTTCGGCGGATGGGCCAGCAGCCAGTCGGCCGCCCCCGCGACCAGTGGTGATTCGTATTCGCCGCAGACCTGCATGGCCAGCAGTCCGGCGGCGGTCATCGTGAACGTGGGATGATTCTGATGAGGTTCGTAACAGAAGCCGCTGGCTTTGTTGTCCGGCAACCCGTTGCGGTCCAGCCGCGACGCATAAGACCGTTTCAGATATTCGACGGCGTCAAGGATCGCGCTGGCGGGTACCTGCAGACCGTCATTCTTTGCGGATCGAAGCGCCATCAGCTGCCAGACAGTTACCGACAGGTCGGAATCCCGAGCGTTCGGATTGTAGCGCCAGCCGCCTCGAAAGTGAGTGGGCTTCTGTTCTTTCTGTGAACTCAGAATCACATCGATGGCGTTCTGGCAGCGTTCGTGAATCAGCTGATCCTGGGCGCGACCGGCGCTCATGCCGAGCATTTCCGTCAGCATCAGCGTGATGATTCCGTGACCGTACATCCGCGAGCCATCTTTTGCGCCAAAATAGCCCTGTTTGTCGACTCGGTCATCCTGCAGCACGAACGCCAGCGCTTTCTGCATGGCCTGTCCTTCCGGACCGGGTTCCCCCGGCTGAATGCCGACGCTGGCCAGCGCCATCACCGACAGGGCTGTCATCGTGGTGTCATGCCCCTTGTCTATGATGGCTCCGTCTTCCCGCTGCCGACTGATCAGGTAAGCGACAGCCCGGTCGACGGCGATGTCCGTTTCATCCTTCTGGAAGACGGACGCAGTCGCACTGTTCGCACCGGGCTCGTCCGCCGCGGTCGCCGGCTGAGCCAGCGCGCCGGATGCGAGCAGACTAAAGAACGGCAGGACGGCAAGGACCATCCTGAAGGATCGGCCGAAACCGGAGTGTCGGCCGGCGGTTGCCTGAGTCCGACTTCCCGGGTGCCTGGCACAGGTGGGCCCCGAGCCTTCCTGTCTGCTCGCTGCGGATCGCTTGATTGTCATCAGACCTGCCCGTGAACCACGTGTTTTTAAGAATCGCGATTCTATCCGGTGCCGTCTGCCGCACGCAAACCCGCGACTGAGTGTCGCGGCCGGGACGCCTGAGAAAAACAGGGAGAAATGCCACGGGTTTCGCCGCGGCTTTGAGTGAAGGCCGGCTTGCTTGCCGGACCCGGTTTTTGTCCTGTGCATCAGAGACGACCGGCACTCACCGTGGCAAAGTGCCCGATCCTGTTCACTTCCATCGGACCACCCCCTGGTGTAACCTTCAGTCTGGAAAAAAGCCTGCGCTGAACTTTTTTTGAACAGGAAACGAATCATGAAACGCATGGGTCTGGTGGTAATGGCGACCCTGATGACCGGGGCGACAACATTTGGAGCTGACCAGTGGGGGCTGGATCGAGGAACTCCCGAACTGAAGTCGGCCGGATCGCTGGTGTTCGGGCCGGATGACATCCTGTTTGTCGGCGACACGAAAGCCGCGGCCGTGTTTGCGATCGCCACGGGCAACAAGGAAGGCGATGCGTCCAAAGCGAGCATCAACGTTGAAAACGTGGCCGGTAAGATCAGCGATGTGGTCGGCGGTGAAGCGACCATCAACGACATCGCCACGAATCCCCGAACCGGCAATGTTTTTGCCTCAGTCACCGTTGGCGGCAAGCCCGCGATCGTGCAGATCAACGGAGCGGGAAAGATCAGTCAGCTGAGTCTGACGGATGTGCGCTTTGCAAAAGCGGTACTGGCGGACGCTCCGGAAGACAAGGAAGTTGCACGAGGACGTCGTCGTTCGAATCCTCGTGCCGACGCGATTACAGACCTGGCATGGTACGAAGGCAAGTTGCTGATTTCCGGACTGCGCAGCGGTGATGCTCCTTCCAGCGTTCGCGAACTGAACTTCCCCTTCGCCGATGCTGACAAGGGCACGGGGATCGAAATCTTCCATGCGGCTCACGGCCGGAACGAAGACTATGCGGCCGTGCGAACTTTCGTACCGCTGACCATCGACGGCAAGCCGAATCTGCTGGCCGCCTATGTCTGCACGCCGCTGGTCAGAATTCCTCTGGAAGAACTGGAAGAGGCGGGCGACCGCCTCAAGGCGACCACGGTCGCTGAACTGGGCAACCGAAATCGTCCGCTGGACATGATCAGCTACAGCAAGGACGGCGGCAACTTTCTGCTGCTCAGCAACAGTGCCCGCGGCGTGATGAAGATCACGACGGCCGGGCTGAGCGAAAATGATGGGTTGACGGAACCGGTTCGCGGCGGTGGTGCGGCGGGCCAGAGTTACGAACCACTCGAATCGCTGCAGGGCGTCGTTCAGATGGACAAGCTGAACGATGATCACGTGGTTGTGCTGGTCGAAAAAGACGACCGGATGGATCTGCAGACGGTCGCTCTGCCGTAACAACAGGTGTTCGTCACAACAATTTTAATCAGGCCCGAGCATTCCTGAAATGCTCGGGCTTTTTCTGTGGTACACCCACAATTGCCCGCAGAGGACGTGTGTCTTTTTTATCGATATGGTGACGCAGATTGAATCCGCCTGCCCGAACAGGAACCCCGACGTCTTTGCTTCAGGGGGCTGTATCCCTGTTGGTTTTCGGGCCCATCCATGTTGCCGGGGGATCCGGCTGCTGCCAGATACTCATGCCGCCGTCGACAAACAACATCTGCCCATGAATGTGCTCGGCGGCATCACTGAGCAGAAATACGGTGGCACCACCGACGACTTCCGGGCCGGGCACTTTGCCGTTGGGTGTGTGCAGTTCCATCCAGTTGCGCACCGCCGGGTCCTTCAGACCGGATTCTGTCAGTGGTGTGCGAAACAGGCCCGGCGCGATTCCGTTGACGCGAATGCCCATGGGCGCCAGCGTGACGGCCAGTGATCGCACCATCGCTTCGACAGCTCCCTTGGATGTGTCGTAGGCGACATGAGTCGGTTCTGACAGGCGGCCGTTGATCGACCCCGTGACCACGATGCGGCCGGCAATATTCCGCTGCTGCCAGATTCTGGCAAAGTGCTGAATCAACACAAACTGCGAACCGACGTTCAGTTTCATGGTCCGATCGAAGGTGGCAAAATCCATCTCCAGAAACGGTCGATCGATGTAGGTGCCGGCGTTGCAGACCAGCAGGTCGATATCCGATGCCAGCTGACAGGCCTGTTCAGCCACCGCCACGGCACAGGCTGGCAGATCACCTGCCAGGTCGCCGGTGACCAGCGTGGCCTCCGGCCCACAATGCTGCAGGGCCTCGCGCGCTGCTTCGTCCTCATGCAGTCCGTGCAGCACCACGCTGCCGCCGGCCTGCCGGATGGCCAGAGCCATTTCCCGGCCGATTCCCAGTGTACTTCCCGTGATGAATGCAGTTTTTCCGTCGAGCAGTTTCATGAGCTTCGTGTGACCGGCGTGTTTCAGAACGGTGAACGACCGCCTTTGTTCCGGCCGCACGGGCGAGTATCATAAGAACGTTGTCCGGTTCTGCCACTGAGTCAGAGAGAGTGCAATTATGAGAAACTGCCTGGCCCTTCGAGCCAGTCTTGTCGCTGCCGCTCTGATCTTTCCGGCGATTACGTGGCCTGAGACGGCGTGGTCACAGCAGGAGGCTGCAGACGCCGGAAAAACACAGACGGACGCACCGGCAGGTGTTGACGCTGCATCGCCGGAGACGGCCACCCGGCCGCCATCGCCAGAGGTACCCGCTGCTGCGGCCGATCTCAGGCCGATGACACCGTTGCCGGAACAGCTGCAGCAGCTGATGGCGGGCGGGACGCCATTGAATTCTCACCAGACAGTGGCTCTGGACCGAAAGAAGGGACGTCTACTGCTGCATACTCAGGTGGCCTGCGATGACTGCATTCTGGAAATGCTGTGCTGTCTTGAACAGACAAAGGAACACGAATCCATCTTGTGGCTGCGCAGCAAGGCCTATGTGGTGCATGTGGGGCTGCTGGCACTGGGAGCGGAACCCGGCCGTCCCGTGACCTTTACTCCGGAGTTCATGCCGCCGTCCGGTCCGAAGATTGACATCTTTGTCAACTGGGTGGATCAGAAGGGGCAGCTGCAGCGCTGCGACGCGCGACAATGGGTGAGACACGCTGTCTCCCGATACTATTCGCACAAGCTGCCTGCACCGCCGCCGGGCGTCGAGCTGCCGCTGATGGAACTGCGTTACGACCCGTTCAACAAAGAGATTCTGTGGTACGGGCACATGACTGAGGAACAGCGGGACAAGCTGTTATCGCTGTGGGATGACGAGCAGTTTCAGAAAGCCGTCAGAACATTCTACCGGGACAGTCAGACCCGGCCCATGACCGCAGACTTCGTGTTCACCGGCAGCTATCAGTTTCAGCAGGAGGACACCGGGCAGAAGGTCTACGCAGCCGAAGGCGGCGAAGTGATCTGCGTGGCCAACTTTGCCAGTTCGCTGATTGATGTTCGCGAGGCCAGCTCCGCCTCTGACGGCGGCCAGTCCTATGAAGCTCGCCCCGACACCGTGCCCGAACGCGGCACGCCGGTGGTGGTAGAACTGATTCCGGCTGCACAACGGCCTGTCAAGAAACGGTCGATCAATAATCAATAACTGACTGGTTGGTCGCCATTCGCTCCGCGAAAGGGC
>JAVKCM010000271.1:0-22363 GCA_040222735.1 Fuerstiella sp.
CCGGTTGGAAGATTCTATCGCACAGGCGACTGCAACAGCGACAGTGACCGTGCTTAGTCTTCGGCACCGGTCTTCGTGTGTCGAAAAATTCGCGCTCGATACAACCCGATTCGGTTCATCCAGAACTGAAACATGACCCACAGTGTCAGCAGCCCGTAGCGCGTGCTGCGCCGAAAATTGATGCTTGAGGCTTCCGCAAAATACCTGACCGGCACCGGGATATCGGCCAGCCGAAACCCGGCAGCGACGGACTGGGCCAGAAACTGCGTGTCGAAGACAAAGTCGTCTGAGTTGTTGCGCCACGCGATGGTTTCCAGCACGCTGCGACGATAAGCCCGAAAGCCGCTGTGGAAATCACCGAGATTCTGCCCCAGCGCGATGTTTTCGATGATTGTCAGAAAACGATTCGCGATGTATTTCCAGGTCGGCATGCCGCCAGCCAGTGCCTCAGCACGCGTTCGGATGCGTGAACCAAGAATGATGTCACAGTTACCCAGGCGAATCAGTTCTGCAGCAATCGGAATGACCCGGCTGTCGTACTGGTAATCCGGGTGAATCATCACCACGATGTCGGCGCCCAGTTCCAGCGCTCGTGTGTAACAGGTCTTCTGATTGCCGCCGTATCCGGTGTTGGATTCGTGAGAAATCACGGTCAGCCCCAGACGCTCAGCCACCTCCACCGTATTATCGCGGCTGCAGTCGTCCACCAGGATGATGCTCTGGACGCTGCCTTCCGGGATATCGCGCACCGTCTTTTCCAGCGTCGCTGCCGCGTTGTAGGCCGGCATGACGGCGACGATCGTTGGGTTCGATTCCGCTGACATCTGAGTTCCGATCTGCGTCAGCGGCCGGCAGACTGCCTCGGTGCGTGGCTCTGATTGACGCTGCTGTGCTGGTTCAGGGTATTTGAAACGGTCACTGGCGCTCTGGCGAAGCCGGGTTTCCGAGTTTTTGTTTGAGTGCCAGTCTGCTGCTGAGCCGGTTAACTGTTGAGGAGCTGGCAGCCGGAGCCTGACGCCCGAAGGCTCAGGATCGCAAGCCTGCCGACCTGCTGTGACACAGCACGGGATTCGCTTTCTTCAGTTGTCCGGACTGCGTGCCGATCATCGCCGCGACGACTGTGGCAGCAGTTGTTCCATGCACGCCAGGACGCGATCCACTTCAGACCCGTTATTATAATGTAGCCCGCCGATCCGCAGCGTGCCGTCCGGTTCCAGTCCCGCCGCTTCCGTAAACGGCAGCGCATAATGATTGCCGGCCCAGGTATAGATGCCCTGCTCTGCCAGCCTTTCCGCCATGACGGACGGCGATATGTGGTCAAACGTGAGTGAAAATGTGGGGACTCGTTCGTCCAGCTGTGATTCGTCGGTGATGCCGTGCACGCGAACCCCGGAAAGTCGCGACACACCGCGCAGAAACTGGCGGGAAAGAGTCTGTTCGTAGTCTTTGATTCGACGAAACGCACGGTCCAGTTTTGCGCTTCTGAGTGAGTCCTTTGATTCGCTGCAGTCGTCCGTTCCGGCAGAATCGTCATCAAGCGACGCAAGGTACTCAACGGCCGCTGCGGCCCCGGCGATTCCCTCGTGGTTCTGAGTCCCCGTCATCCACTTTCCCGGCAGGGCGTCTGTTGACGGTCTGAGCTTATAAGGGCGAATCTGCTCCAGCAGCACTCGACGACCATACAGAATACCCACATGTGGCCCGAAGAACTTGTAGGCGGAACATACCAGAAAATCACAGTCCAGCTGGCTGACATTGATGCGACCGTGGGGCGCAAAATGAACGGCATCAATGTACGTCAGAGCTCCGACGCCATGCGCCGCTGCAGTGATTTCAGCAACCGGGTTAACGGTGCCGGTTGCATTGGATGCGTACCCGACCGCCACCAGTTTTGTTTTCTCGGAAAGCAATGAGCGAAATTGGTCCAGATCCAGCGTCCAGTCTTCCGGCCGCAGCCCGATGTGGTGAACAGTCGCCCCGGCGTCCCGGGCCGCCAGCACCCACGGTGTGACATTGGCATCGTGGTCCAGCTGACTGACGATGATCTCATCACCGGGTCCCCACAGCCGACTCAGAGCCCGGCTGACTGCCAGTGTGATCGTGGTCATGTTCGCGCCGAAACAGACCGTCTGCGGATCCGACGTCCCCAGAAAGTCGGCCATCGCTGCGTGGGCCCGCTGCAGCAATTCATCTGATTCCCGCGATGTGGCATGAGCCGCGCCGCAGTTGGCATTCGTGTGCAGCAGATAGTGTGAAACGGCCGCCGCCACTGACTGCGGCACCTGACTTCCTGCCGGGCCATCAAAAAATGCCACGGGCTGGCCCGCCTGAACCCGCTGCAGGCCAGGAAACTGACGGCGAATGCTGTTTACATTCCAGGACGCTTCAGTCATGACCTGACACCTTGTTGCTAAAGGCCCGTTGAGTTATTGCGGGCGGCCGTCTTTTTCCGCCGCACTGGACAGACTTTCGTGGCCTGTCGAAGCTGACAGCCGCCGGAACTGCCGGGAGTTGAGGGGCGATTGTCGGACCGGTTGCCGAACACCAAAAACAAACGGCAGGCCTTCGTAGAAGGACTGCCGTAAATTTGAGCACGTGATGGCTGCGTCGGTGCATGCCACGTTCGGGTCTGCGGAAGTGGGCGAGATCAGCCAACAGACAGCTGGCGTCGAGTAAAGACGCCTGCCGCAGGGATCGCCTGCCGCTGCCCTGGGTTGCCGCAGTCCTGGGCGGCCGTGCAGATTGCCGACATGGCGTGCCGAAAGGCAATTATTCGGCCGCGGTTTCCGGGGCTGTTTCCGCTTCCGGAGCGGCCGCTTTTTCTTCCACGATTGGCAGATTCGGCACAGAAATCGAAGTGATTCTGACGCGAGTGTATTTCTGCCGGTGACCGGTGTGGGTCCGGCTGTTTTTGCGGCGGCGGAATTTCTGGACTTCCAGCTTGGGGCCCTTGTCTTCATCCAGAACCACTTCAGCCGCGACGGTGGCTCCTTCGATGACCGGGGTGCCGATCACGCTGGCGCCGCCGCCATTGGCGATCAGAACGCGTTCAAAATTCAGTGAAGAACCTACTTCTGCGCCGTCACGAAAATCTACGGACAGCAGGTCGCCTTCTTCAACTCGGTGCTGACGGCTTCCGTCTTCAATAACTGCAAACATCGTCGAGAGCCTTGAAAAACACTGGCTTAATCTCAGCTGGGCGTGGTTGGCCAGCACTATTCACTACGAGCGGGCTGAGTCAGATTCAGCCGAAGAATCGCGGAGTATAACGCCTTAGTCGGATAGTTCGAGTCGTAAATCGTGCTCCTCTTGAACTTCGGAGCCAGATTTTCGACGAAGAGACCCCGGGCCGCCTGTTCTGCCTGATCTCGGATTTCTGCCGCTGTCGTGATTACCGACTGGCCACTGCAGGCCTCGGCAGGCTGCCGCGGGACAGGAGCGACCGGACTGTCAGAATCAATTTCCCACCGGCCTTTCAGAATCGTCGAATCGGGTACCATGGCAGTCTGTCCTTCGTCCCGGCGTCTCTTCATGATCGACGTCATTCGTAACGTTCTGAATCCGGCGGTGCCAACGGCAGGCCCGGCCCGGTGTATTCCCGCCATCCTGCCGTTTCTGCTGATTTTTTTTCGCCTCAGCACCGATCGGCCGCGCCGAACAGCCGCCCAATATTGTGTTTATTCTGGTGGATGATCTCGGCTGGAGTGATCTGGCGTCGGACGTGAGTGAACAGCACAACCTTGCTCAGGAACGCCCGGAGACGGCCGATCAGCTCCGGCAACAGCTGACGGAGGCACTGCGCAGCATGAATGCTCGCTTTCCCGAGTAGGCTCGGCGGTTCGTTTGTTTCGTGTCTGGTGCGTCTGACGCTGATTGCGGCCGTTGTATTCTTCCGAAATCCGTGCGCGGCAGACTCTGAAAACCGGTGTCCGGGGTTTACAGTTTCCGTTTAGCAGCGGCCTGGCGTCATTCGAATGCGCCGCTGGTCCGGAAAATCAGGAAGAACTGTGGTGACGTGGTACAACGGCGTCTGTCGGATGACCATTCGAGTTCAAATAACGGAGGAACTGGACGATGGGATTTGTATCTGAGGTGTGCAAGCTGCAGAAAGTGCTGCAGGACGCCGCTCGGCAGAATGATGATTCCGAGTTTGATGAAACACCATTCACGATTCCCGATCTGGAGCCGCTGCTCTCCAGAGGTGTCAACCGGCAGACGGCCATGTACCTGGTTGTCTGGGGGCAGTTGGCAGGGCTCGAGACGGTTCTGGAAGAATCCGATGCCGTTTCTACGCTTCGACATGCGGTGGAAGTTGCCAGGGGAGAGGATGATCCGGAGGACCTTCCGGACAGTCCGATCTGCGACACTGTTTCCACTCTCTGGGCTCTGTGCGATCTGCGGACCGGCCCGGGGCAACGCTCGGCTGGTGAGATGATCCTTGAACTCCTGAAGAACCACGGCGCGACTCCCCGGTTTTTGAAAGCCTGTGATGCTCTGGTGGATTCACGGCTGGGAATCTATGAAGAAATCGGCGAGGTCGTCACGGACGAAGGGAATTTTCTGAATGTCCGGGAGCTGGTCACGCAGCGTGAGTTGCTGGTTTATACGGTGACCGGCTACCGCGGTTCTCCGGGAGACCTGCGTCTGACGCGACTGGGACCGCCACTGACTGATGATTCTGCCGTGTATACGGAACTGACAACTCCTGCTGCCCTTGAAGATGTGACAGTCGTCCGCTGGACACGGTATCTGGAAGAAGTGATGCCGGCGAGCGTGCCGCGGGCCGACGGAACTGTTTCTACAGAGACTCAGGATCGGCTGGCCAGCGTCTTCAAAAATGATCCTGGGGCGATGGCGTGGCTGCAGTTCATTTGGCAGGGTTACCATGGGCATCAGGACGACGTTATTTTTCTGAGTGGGATCCCCAACGATCCCGAGACGTTGCCGCAGTACCTGCCCGAGTTTCACCAGCTCGGCGGCGACTTTGATATCCACGCCGATGTGTATGACGACTACGGCGAAATTGATGAAGATCGCTGTGACCGGTATGTTGAGATGCTATGGGAACGTTTTGCCGGTTCACCGGAGTTTGCGAGTCTGCCCGTGGATGACCACTATGCCGTGCAATGCGTGACCGATCTGGGGATCAGTCATCTGGGAGTCACGCCTGCGGCGATGACGCTGCCCGACCTGCGCGAAGTACTGTTCGAGATCGTTCCCGGAATGGTCTTTCAGTCTGCTGAATGGGCCCCCACAGCGATTGCGGAGCTGAACGCCTTTTTTCGTTTTCTTCATCGCGAGTTCAAGATCGAAAAAGCCGGTGAGCTGGCAGATTTTCTGAACCAGGATGCCGTCGATCAACTTGCTGCCGAACTGGCCGATCAAGACAAATCCGGGATGGCTAAATCCTTCTTCGAGGCCGGTACGAGAGCGGGCTTCGACATGACTTGTGAAGAAGGGCTGAATAGTTTCGTGGCCCAGTACAGCCAGATGATGGTGGATGACCTGATGCTGGCGGACGACGAGGATCCGGAGGACGACGACGAACCGATGCCTTCGCAGCAGCAGCCAGTGACCATCAGAAATTCAGGTCCACGGGCCGGTCGCAATGACCCCTGCCCCTGCGGCAGCGGCCGGAAATACAAGAAATGCTGTCTGAAATCCGATGTCGATTAATCCGCCGATGAGAAAGATGACGCAGCTTTCCGCAGAAACTGCCCGGGGCCGGAGCTGCGTCATTGCGGATCGGCCGGTGTCGGCGTTCACGCCAGCGTGAGGTTGTCGTGGGCCCGACAGATTCGGTCGTGGAACTCGCATACCGCTTCGGCCTGCCGCGACACGACGTGGACGGCACCGGTGGCTTTCAGAAAATGGCAGGCAGAATAGCCGGCCGCCGTACTTTCGTATTCGTCCACCCAGCGATTGCGGTGTGGCAGGTACGACGGGTTGATCGGCCAGACGCCGGGCTGCGGTTTCAGCCGTTCGTCGATTCCGATTCGCCAGGGTTTGGCCGTCAGTCGCGCACGAAAGCAGTTCTGCTTCTGACACATCAGCGCATACGTGCGGTCGACACCCAGTGATCTGAACGCTTTTTCAACTTCCTCAGACCGTGGATCGAAGGTTGCGTGCAACGCCAGAATCCGGAACCCATTCGGTGTTCGATAGATGCGAAGATGCCAGTCGCGATGGCTGTCGGCGAAGGCGTCCACGCGACGAAGTGTGACCTGTTCCACGCCGCCGGAAATTCGGACGTATGCCCGGGACAGCCCGGTCAGCAGCAGCAGAAAGGCGACAAACCCCACCGCCAGTGCGAGCAGACCCAGAAGAATGCTGTTCAGCTGCAGGCCGACATACACGGCGGCGGCAAGGCCGACCAGGAGACTCATCAGCCAGGCACCGCAGCTCTCTGACAGCGGCTCGAAAAAATCGACATCGGCGAAGAAGACATCGGGGGAATTCAGGCACCTGGCACCGTAGGAATTTCTGGTGACGACAGCGTCACCAAACCGCTCGACAATCTCTTCCCGAATGGGCAGCCCGTCGGCACCGTTGTAGCGCACCCTGCGTTCCCGCCTCGGCAGATCGGCACCACTCAGAATGCGATCGAAGGCCTCCCGGACGCGTTCGTCGGCATGTCGCTGAGCGTCCTCCTGACTGATGTCTGACCAGCCGAACCGACGCACCGTGACCTGACGATCCGGGAATCGCCGCTGGATTCGAGATTCAGCCCAGAATTCGGGAACAATCATGATCGAGACCTGTTCCGGTTACTGACGGCCATTGTCGAGCCGGAAGGCGGGGCGGGCACTGACCGAGCCGCCTGAACGGGAAATCATATCTCCCGGTTCAATGCGGCTCCGCAGCAACTGAGCCCTTTCTGCGGCGATCCGCCGTTAATCGCTGATGACGACTTCGCGACCGTTATCATCCTGGCAGCTGACGGACAGGTGTTCGGGGGGAACATCGGATCGAGCCACGATACTGACGGTGACATCCCGCTCATCTTCCAGGCGGGTGATTTCCTTCCGTTTGCGATTGTTCAGGTCGTTGGCCACGCGGTCATGAGTTTCGATCACGATTTTTGACACGTCATCGTTGCTCGCGGCAGACATCACCAGACGCATGACTTCGATTGTCAGGCTTTCGGAGGTCTTGACCTGCCCCACGCCCTTGCAGCACGGGCAGTCCTGATAGGTGCTGCGTCGCAGCGACGGCCGGATCCGCTGACGGGTCATTTCAATCAGTCCGAACGGGCTGATACGCAGCACTCTGGTGCGAGCTCGGTCGCGTCGCACGGCTGAACGCAGTGCGCGTTCGACGTTGCGGCGATGTTTTTCATCCCGCATATCGATGAAGTCGTTGACGATGACACCGCCGAGGTCGCGGAGGCGGATCTGACGGGCGATTTCGTCGGCCGCCCGCAGGTTCATGCGATAGGCGGTCTGTTCGGCGTCATTGTCCACGCGAAAATTGCCGCTGTTGACGTCGATCGCCACCAGGGCTTCGGTCTGGTCGATCACCAGTGAACCACCGCCGTCCAGTGGCACGTGGCGATCCTGAATCCGGGCGATTTCGTCCTCGATATCGTAGTAGGAAAACAGCGGTTCGGGTTCGCGATATCGTTTCACGCGATTGACGTGCTTCGGCATCACGATCTTCATGAACTCATGAGCTCGTTCGAAGGCCGCATCCTCGTCGATCCAGACCGCATCGATTTCGCCGGTGTAGATGTCGCGGATCGTGCGGATCATCATGTCGGATTCGGCATAGATGTCGACGGGTCCGGTCTTGGTTTCGATCTTGCCGACAATTGTTTCCCACAGCCGCAGCAGGTATTTCAGGTCGCGTTTCAGGTCTTCTTCTTCGCGATCGATGCCGGCGGTACGGACAATGAATCCCAGGCCTTCGGGGGGCTGAATATTCCGCATCGCCTGACGCAGCTGCCGGCGGGCTTTTTCGTCGTTGATCTTGCGGCTGATTCCGACGCGCTGCAGCCCCGGCATCAGCACCAGATAACGCCCCGGGATCGAAATATAGGTGGACAGGGTCGGGCCCTTGTTGCCAAGGCCTTCCTTGATGACCTGAACCAGGACCTCGCTGCCGCGCTGAAAGATTTCCTGAATCGGCGGCTTGTTGCGGGCGTTGCGTTCGTTCAGATGTTTGGGCGGTCGGCCGCCGCCGCCACGACGCGAGCGTTCATCATCGTCGTCTTCCCGGTCAGCGTCGTCGCCGCCACCCTTGACCAGGTGCTTGTAGTACTGGTATTCGACGTCACTGACGTGGAGAAACCCGTTGCGGCCGACACCGAAGTCGATAAAGGCGGCCTGGATGCTGGGCTCGATGTTGACCACCTTGCCCTTGTAGATGTTGCCCACATAGTTTTCGGCGCTGCTGCGTTCCACATACAGCTCTTCCAGGACACCGTCTTCAACGATTGCAATCCGGCTTTCTTCCGGCTGCAGGACGTTGATCAGCATTTCTTTTTTCATAACTCAGCTTTCGTTCGTGCGAACGAACACCGAGCGCTGTCGAATCAGCGGGCAAGTCTGAAGAATTGCAGATTGGATACCCGTCTTGCGCTGCCATACGGCAGACCAGTACCACGGAACCGACCATCACCATGTAAGTGTCACCGAACCGATGAACATGGTCGAAGTCGCGGGTGTGGTTGCAGACTGTCTAACCAATCGAAAGCATTCCTTTCGTTGTTTTGTTTCGACAATCGACCCTGTTGCCAGGGTCATCACACAGGGGGCGACGGCAAGACAGGTGCTCCGGTCCGGGTGAACCCGGGATTGGAAAGCGGCTGCCTGAAGTCATCGGTCCTGTGACGCGTGTTCGTTCTTGTTTCGTAAAGGGGCCGCAGGCGGCCATCAGAATATTTCAGACGACGAGATCCGGGCAGATACGCCCAAGTTCGCCTAACAGGTAGTGTTCCACGTCCCGGGCCAGGTCCAGCGAGCAGGCATGGGCCGCAATCCGTTCGGCTTCGGGAATCGAGATGTTGGTGATGACTTCTTTCAATCTGGGCAGAGAATGCGGTGTCGCACTCAGCTGGCGAAGTCCCAGCCCCAGCAACAGCGGTACAAATCGCGGATCAGAACTCATCTGGCCGCAGACGGTGACCGCTTTTCCGTGTTTGGCGGCGGCCGCCATGACATGTTTCAGCATTCTGAGAATGGAAGGATCTCCGGAACGGTAGAGATTTGCAACCGAAGGGTCGGATCGGTCGCACGCCAGAGTGTATTGAATCAGGTCATTCGTACCAATGGAGAAGAAGTCGACCTCCCGCGCGAATTCTTCCGCCAGAATCACGGCGGACGGGACTTCGACCATCATTCCCACCGGAATATTCTGCTGATAGGGGATGCCTTCGTCCTCCAGATCCTCCATCACATCCATCAGAATCATCCTGGCCTGCCGATATTCCAGCAGCGTCGATACCAGCGGAAACATGATCTGTGCATTCCCATGCACGGCCGCCCGCAGGATGGCACGCAGCTGTACTTTGAACAGCGGGGTCCCCTGCAGGCTGAGACGAATACTTCGCAGGCCCAGCATCGGGTTCTGGCTCTCGGCAAAGCGATCGCGAATCCGGGCCGGGACCTTGTCTGCACCGATGTCCAGCGTTCTGATCACGACGGGCAGATCACCGCACGCTTTCAGCACATGAGAATACGCGTTGTAATGGTCTTCTTCGGTAGGTTCGCGGTTTCCGCCCAGATACAGAAACTCGGTCCGGTACAGCCCCACTCCATCGGCACCACGCTTGATGCAGTGTTCGACTTCTTCCGGGAATTCAATATTTCCCAGCAGAAAAATGCGAGTGCCATCGGTGGTTTCGGATTTGACGGAATCCAGCATCCCCAGTCGCTCGCTGACACGCAGGTTTCGAGCCTGTGAATCCCGGTAGCGATTGACGGTCGCTTTGTCCGGTTCAATCACAACCTGACCATGGTCGCCGTCCAGAATAACGGATTCACCGCCGGAAACGCCGGCCAGGCAGCGTCCCAGTCCCACCACGGCCGGTATCTCCAGAGCTCCGGCCAGAATGGCGGTGTGGCTGGTATGCCCGCCGACTTCAGTGGCAAAGCCCAGCACATATTCGGTGTTCAGCGTGGCCGTTTCTCCCGGCGTCAGGTCGTGTGCAAGGATAATGACGGGTTCCGTCAGATTGCTCAACTCTTCCCGGCGTTCTCCCAGCAGCTCTCGCAGCAGCCGCTTTTCAAGGTCAAAAATGTCGAGAGCGCGATCCGCCAGGTACTTGTCACCCAGATTCTGCATCTGTTCAGCAAAGCGACGCAGCGTCTTGCTGACGGCATACTCAGGCGAGTAGTGCTTGTCGCTGATCAGCGTCTCTACTTCACCGACCAGCCGAGGATCGCGAGCCATCATCAGGTGAGCCGAGAAGATGGCGGCGTACTGGCTGCCCAGCTGTTCACCCACCAGAATCTCGTGCTCTTCTATATCGCGACAGACTTTTTCCAGCACATTGCGGAAGCGGACCACTTCGACTTCCACGGCATTTCGATTGACGAACTTCCGGGGTATGCGGAAGTTCTCGGAACCCAGCACAAGTGCCGGGCCGACAACTACACCGGGTGAGACCGCAATTCCGGTTCTGACCTGCATGAATGAGCCAAATTGAAACAGTTGATTTTGCGTTGATGACGCCACCGTGCCGCATCAGGCAACAGCCTCTAAGCTGTCAGGCCGTCTACGGTAAGCCCGGTCACGCCGTCGCGTCAGAGTTTATCGATGATGGACGGGGATTGTCGAACGAGCACCAGTCTAGTGCTGAGATCGGAGCTTTTCGTGCTCACTTGTCGCTGCGGCAACGTGCCCGACGTTCATCCAGGCACTGAGTCTGTTCATGGTGACTCACGGCCGGCGGGATTTCGGACTCAGCCTCCGGGGCAGGAATCGCCTGCTTCCCGCTGCAGCACTGCGTCCGCGACACGCCCGGGGAGCGCGTCAGCGGCACTGAGGTTCTGCTGACGGCTGGTGGTGCGGGGCTGGCGATCGCGGGACGGAAGGTTTTCAGTCCCGTCTGGTTTCCAGAATTTCGCTCACCGCTCTGACCGCCGGATCCGCATCCGCACCGCTTGCTTCAATGGTCAGCTCGGCCCCATGCGTGGCGCCCAGCAGCATCAGTTCCACGGCCGACTTCGCACTGGCCTCTTTGCCGTCGAAACAGATTCTGACCTCCGAGGCGAACTGCGATGCTTTTTTGACCAGTTCCGTAATCGGCGACAAATGAAGACCGTTCTTGTGTGCCAGCGTGACACGACGTCTGGTTGGTTCATCTGCCCCCACGTCTGACTCTCCATCGCTGTCGACATTTCAAGACAGGCACGATTGCCATCCTTCAGGCCTCGGTCCCGCAGCCTCAGGCCTCTTCTTCCTCGTCACTGCTGTCGGCTTCGGAAAGCAGCTCCCAGACGTCATTGGCCGTTGTCGACTGCTTCAGGAAGTTGCAGAAGTCCGGGCTTCTGAGGTGGCGGGAGATGTTTTCCAGGCCACGCAGGTGGTCGCCCGGTCTGTCCGGAGGAGAGACCAGCAGAAACAGGATGAACACATCTTCGCCGTCCAGGCTGGAAAAATCGACGCCGGTGCGTGACACGGCGACAGTGGCTACCAGTTCTTCGGCGGAAGGATGCTTTGTGTGCGGCACGGCGACGCCGTTACCGATTCCCGTGGAGCCAAGTTCTTCCCGCTTCAGGATGGCGGCGACAACAGCTTCTTCGTCTTCGGCTCGGATACTGCCGGCATTCTTCAGGCTGGCCACCATCTCGCGAATGGCCTCTTCCTTCGTCGATGCCTTTAGTTCGGGGACGATCGCCTTCTGGACGACAAAATCTGTCAACTTCATTTTCGTTGTACCCTGGATAGACATTTGTTTGCTTAACTGTGTTGCTTCGAGCCGAAGGCTGCCATGTGTCAGCATCGACGTGCTCGGGGGGTGAATGATTCAGGAATCCTCAGTGGATTCTTCTGCTGCGTCTTCTGCGATCCGCGTCACTTCGCTGACCCGCTTGTCGCGGCGATGGTCGCGCGACTTTTCTTTGTAGCGATGAACCTGTTGTTCCATCTTCGCCAGTGTTCGGTCAAATGTGGCTCTCGCGTCGTCTCCTTCTACATGGGCCACGATCGTATGGTAGCCCTCAATTTCCACCAGCATTTCCACCTCAGTCCGTCCGCCTTCGAATTCGATCGTGACATCGATTTCGCTGACTTCTCCGAGGTATCGTACGACTTTTTCAGACTTTCGGGTGATGTATTCGCGCAGCTCCTGACTGACGCTGCCGTGCCGACAGGTAATAGCAACCTGCATACTTATTGACCTTCCGGGATTCAGGCCCGTCGAGGACCTAACGATGAAGAACTTACAGAACAGAGTGTACGTGCCGTGCCCGCTGTCCGCAGGACGGCGGGCACGCACAGGAGCAGTACGTGCGGCGATTCTAGTTCGCCGTTTGCGGGAAAGAAAGCGGCCATTCACTGTTCCCGCCGGAAAGAAGCCGATCTTTCGGCATCCGGAAGGTCGCCCTGCGTTGTACCGGACTGCCCCGCGATGTAGGCTGACATCGGCGGTCAGAGTGATGTCGGATTCGTTTTATCGACCGTGTCCGGACGTTATTGACGGTTGGATTCGCTTTCCGGCCGGCAGTTGCGGTTGTCCGCAAAAAACTGATTAGTCTCTCCGGATTCCGTGCGTTATGCCTCGCTTTGACCTGATCGCCACCTCCACCTTCGGTCTCGAAAATGTTGTGGCCCGTGAACTGCAGCAGCTGGGTTACACGGATTGCCGCATCTCGGACGGGAAAGTCCTGTTTGCCGGCGACGAAGCGGATATCGCCCGCTGCAACCTCTGGCTGCGGTCCGCCGATCGCGTGCTGATTCGAGTGGGGGAATTTCCGGCCCCGGATTTTGGCTCACTATTTGACCAGACAGCCGAACTGCCATGGGCTGACCTGCTGCCCGTCGATGCCCGCCTGCCGGTGAAAGGCCGAAGCGTCCGCTCAAGACTGCACGCCGTGCCGAAGGTGCAGGCCGTCACCAAGAAAGCCGTGATCGAAAGCCTGAAGAAGAAATACAACCGGTTTCGCTTTGACGAATCAGGCGCGGAATACCAGATTGAGGTCTCGTTGCTGAAGGATATCGCCACGCTGACCGTCGATACCACCGGTCCCGGTCTGCACAAACGCGGCTATCGTCAGATTGTCGGAGCGGCACCGCTGCGCGAAACCATGGCCGCCGGCCTGATTCAGCTCAGCTACTGGAATCCGGAACGCCCGCTGATCGATCCGTTCTGTGGCAGTGGCACCATTCCCATTGAAGCGGCACTGATCGGAAGAAATATCGCTCCCGGGCTGCAGCGTTCGTTTGTCGCGGAAGACTGGCGCTGGATGGATCGCCGTGTCTGGAAAGAGGCTCGGACTGAAGCCCGCGATCTTCGGCGGCGCGATCTGCCCGCGCCGGTGATGGCCTATGACCATGATCCCGGCGCCGTTCGACTGGCCCGGCGAGGTGCCACCGATGCCGGCGTCGGGGGCAGTATTCGCTTCAGTTGCCAGGAACTGAGTGATCTGACCACACCGCTGCATTACGGCTGCGTGATCACCAATCCGCCCTATGGCGAACGTCTCGGCGAAAACGAAGAGGTGGAGGCCGTCTATCGTGTGATGGGGCAGACCTTTGCCGCGCTGCCCACATGGAGCATCTATGTGCTGACGTCGCACCGCGGTTTCGAACGCCTGTTCGGCCGCCGGGCAGATCGGCGGCGGAAGCTGTATAACGGCCGCCTGGAATGTCAGTACTACCAGTATGCCGGTCCGCGCCCGCCGCGAGATGATGATGACGAACTGACTGACTCGCCATCGACAACCACTGCATGGGCCTCTGCTCAGGCACCGTCCGCGACGACCCGGCCAGTGACCAGCGAAGCAGCAGTGACGAACGAGCCGGTGACGAACGAGCCGGTGACGGCAGTCCCCGTTTCAACTGAGTCAGTCCCAACTGAATCTGCTCCAACTGAATCTGCTCCGGCCAGGCCTGTCAAGGTAAGCGGCCAGGCACCGCCGCCGAATCCGTTTGATACGTTCGTGGCCGATTGCTCATCGGTTCAGCAACCTCTGACGCTGGAGCCCACTCACCCGTCGTGGGCCGCCGGTCAGGATGCTTCGCCTGCTTCCTCGGGTAACGACCCAGCGCGGGTCGACCGAGGCGATCAGGATGAACGGCCCCCGTCCGGCAATGAATAGATCTGCTGTGCTCAATCCCTGACGGCGACTTCCGCTTTACAGCACTTTGCGAAGTTCAAATTGACGTTCGCAGAATTTACAGGTGACCGACCGGGAAAGCTGACCGCGGTCCAGCCGCAACTGGTCATGGCAGTGGGGGCATGTGCAGAAGATGTCAGTGGCTGTCTGCAGCAGGCTTGAATCCACATGGATTGCGGCATGGCAGCCTGTGCAGGTGGCCGCCTTTCCCAGCAGATGCTTGCTGATCTGCTGTTCGCGATGACAGACCGGGCAGGCGACGAAGTAGCCATCCAGAGCTGCGGCAGATTCGCCAGCGGGCGGCCGCCGACCCGGGGCCGCTGCCGGCCGTGGTGACGTGGCGTCCAGCTTGTACTTGTTTACATGAATGCGGGAATCCAGCTTCGTGACATGCATGATTGTCTCGACGTCGGGAGACGCGTTGGCAAGGTGGACTTCGACCCCCTTGCTGCACAGCACAATCAGCACTCCCAGAATCCGACTGGGCATATAAACGGTGTTGGACAGGTCAATCACCAGTTTCTGGCAATCATGTCGCGTGATGAATTCCAAAAGTTCCGTCTGCACATCGTTGGTGTCCGTGGCGGGCAACGCGATCGCAGGAGTAAACTGAATCAGACTCAGGGCGCCGGATTCCAGAACAATAAACGAATCATGCTGCGCTTCATCCATGGTCGGGCCTTTCCGGGTATTTGAACACGCCGTATCACCGGGAGTTGTTGTCCTGTTTCCGAGCTTCAGCTGCCGGCGGTGCGGTAGAGTCTTTCTTTGCCTCAGCCTCTGATTTGTCCTCAGGCTGTGAATCGCCCGCCGGCACTTCCCCAACGGCAGGTTTCCTCTCCTGCGTTTCTGATTTGGTCTCTGTCTTCGGTTTCGGTTTTGATTTCTTTTCAATGTGAAATCCGGCAGACGTTCGTCGGCCGACCGGGGCATTCAGTTCCCGCACCCAGATGTTGCGAAACTTTACCGGATCACCATGGAACTGCAGCGAAATCGGACCTTTTTCAGCGTGTGGTTCGTAATGTGGAGCTTCAATGTAGCTGGTCGGTCCCAGCAGTTCGAAATGATTCAGAACCAGGACGCCGTTGTGTACCAGCGTCACATAGCCGGGCGCGGCCACATCGCCGTTGACGCGGAAGATGGGGGCGGTGAAGAAAATATCGTAGGTGTTCCATTCGCCCGGCGGGCGCATGGCGTTCACCATCGGAGGCGTCTGCTTGTAGACGGAACCGGCCTGACCATCAAAGTAGGTCTGGTTCTGAAACGAATCCAGGATCTGGATTTCGTACAGACCCATCAGAAAAATTCCGCTGTTGCCACGGCCCTGCCCGGTGCCTTTGACTTCTTCCGGGGCTGCCCATTCCACATGCAGCTGCAGGTTACCGAATTGCTGTCGTGACGTGATTTCGCCCTGCTGCGGGATGGCCACACCGTCCTGAACCTTCCACCGTTCTCCGTTCTGGAACGCCGACAGGTCTGTTCCGCCGAACAGCACAATCGCGTCCGACGGGGGCTGGTCGGCTGTCGTCCCCGGCATCACCACCGGAGGCTCGTTCCATTCCACACCACTTTTCCATTCCTGCGCAAAACAGGTAGATGCTGCGAAAGCCATCAGGCTGACGCTCAGTTTCAGATGTCCCACTCGTCGCTCCGATATCAGTTGTTCAGGGCCTTAATGGCGTGTCAAGATTCTGAAAGTAATGCTCATAGTCACCTTCCGTTCGGCCGGATGCAATTCAGCCGGACAAAAAACGGGCGTCGCGGCGATATTCGGGCGGTACTGCAGCCCGGAATTCGGGTGAGTTCATTCCCGGATCTGCGTTTCATCGTCTTTGTGTTTGTCGGTCTTTGCGTGAGTCTGACGGCGAAGATAAGCTTCCCTGCCAACGGCCTGCCCTGTCCGGCGAGTTCCGGTTTGGGGGACCGTTTCTCGATCCGCTCTGTTCATTCGCCCACGGAAGTTCTGCCATGCTTTGGGAAGTTGAAATCCTGCCGTCTCAGGAGGCTCGTGATCACGAAGGCCTGCGAGTCCTGGCGGATGCCAGAAGCCTGGGAATCGCCTCGCTGACCAGCGTGCGTTCGGCACGATCATTTCTGATTCAGGGAGACCTGTCAGAAACCGACGCCGGCCGCGCCGCCGAGCTGCTGCTGTGTGACGGTGTGGTGGAACAATACCGGGTGACTGCGCTGCCGGATTCCTCTGCCGATACCGGCTGCCTGAATGTACTGCTGCACCCCGGCGTGACCGACAGCGTGGCCGATAATGCTGCCAGAGCTCTGGTTCAGCAGAACCTGAACGTCACTGCCGTGGCTACCTGCCGCAAGTACTGGCTGACCGGGGAGCTGTCTGAGTCAGACCGGGCGCGGGTGACATTACGAGTTCTCGCCAACGATGCCATCGAACACGTCATCGCCGGTCCCCTGCAGCTTAACGATCTGTCGGTCGGCGGAGACTATGAATTCCGGCTTGGCACCGTGCCCATCCGATCCATGGACAGCGATGACCAGCTGATGAAGCTGTCGGCGGAAGGTCAGCTGTATCTGCAGCTGGCCGAAATGCAGACGATTCGCGATTACTTCCGGTCTCTTGAACGAGACCCCACGGATATCGAACTCGAAACGATCGCACAGACGTGGAGCGAACACTGCTCGCATAAGACACTCGCCGGACGCATTCACTACGTCGAAACCGCTGACGGTGAAGTGGTCCGCGAAATTCAGTTTGACAATATGCTGAAGGAAACGGTGTTCGCAGCCACGATGCAGATTCGTCAGAACCTTGGAGCTGATGACTGGTGTGTCAGTGTGTTCAAGGACAACGCCGGTATTGTCACGTTCGACGAAAAGAACGACGTCTGTATCAAGGTCGAAACGCACAACCATCCTTCCGCCATTGAACCTTATGGTGGTGCCAACACGGGACTCGGCGGCGTAATCCGGGATCCGATGGGCACGGGGCTCGGAGCCCGCCCGGTCTGCAATACCGACGTCTTCTGTTTCGCACGCCCTGACTTCCCCGCCACAGAACTGCCACCTGGTGTGCTGCATCCCCACGCAGTCATGGAAGGTGTCGTGGCCGGTGTCCGTGACTATGGCAATCGCATGGGCATTCCCACCGTAAACGGGGCGGTCTATTTTGACGACCGCTATCTGGGCAACCCGCTGGTGTACTGCGGCAACGTGGCCATGATTCCGCGAGGAAAAAGCGAAGGCCGCGTGCAGCCCGGCCAGCTGATCGTGGCTGTCGGCGGTCGCACCGGACGGGACGGTATTCACGGCGCCACGTTCTCCTCTGCAGAACTCACCGAAGAAAGTGAAAGCATCAGCGGAGGGGCCGTTCAGATCGGCAACCCGGTCACGGAAAAGATGGTGCTGGATGTGCTGCTGGAGGCCCGGGATCGCGAACTGTATACCGCGATCACCGACTGCGGAGCCGGCGGCTTCAGCAGCGCGGTGGGCGAAATGGGTGAAGACACCGGTGCCGAAGTCTGGCTGGAAAAAGCGCCGCTGAAATATTCAGGACTCAGCTACACCGAAATCTGGATCAGTGAGGCTCAGGAACGCATGGTGCTGGCCGTGCCTGAAGAAAACTGGAACGCGTTCGAACAGTTGTGTTCATCGGAAGGCGTGGAAGCCACTGTCATCGGAAAATTCACCGACACCAGAGAACTGGTGCTGAAGTATGCCGACCACGAAGTCGGCCGCGTGACAATGGACTTTCTCCATGACGGTCGTCCGCCCGTCGTTCGCGAAGCGACCTTCGACCTAAGCGACAGCCCGGCGTCACGCGACTCGGATTCCCTTGCCCAGGCTCTGCAGAGAACCGACTACACCGAAGATCTGACACGAATTCTCGGCAGCCTCAACGTGGCCAGCAAGGAATGGATCATCCGTCAGTACGACCATGAAGTTCAGTCTGGCAGCGTGGTGAAGCCGCTGGTCGGCGTGCAAAGCGACGGGCCCTCTGACGCCGCGGTCGTGCGTCCCGATCTGAGCTCCGATCGAGGTCTGGTGATCAGCTGCGGCATGAACCCGCATCTCGGTGATCTTGATCCGTACTGGATGGCGGCTTCCGCCATCGATGAAGCGATCCGCAACGGCGTGGCCGTCGGAGCTGACCCGGAGAAGATCGCCATCCTGGATAATTTCTGCTGGGGCAATACGGAACGCCCGGAGACGCTCGGGACGCTGGTCCGGGCGGCGCTGGCCTGTCAGGACATGGCGGTGGCATTCGGTACGCCCTTCGTCAGCGGCAAGGACAGCCTGAACAACGAATTCAGCTACGAAGATCAGGACGGAGTACGACGTAACGTCGCTATTCCGTCAACGCTGCTGATCACCGCGCTCGGGCAGATGGATCACGTCGAGCAGGCGGTGACAATGGATCTGAAGGCCCCGGGCAACAGGCTGTATCTGGTCGGCCGGACGCGTCCGGAAGAATTCGGTGGCAGCCATTTTAATCTGGTGAACGGCCTGAGCGGCGGTACCGTGCCTGAAGTGTTCCCTGAGGAAGCTCTGGCCACATTCAAAACGCTTCATGCGGCGATCAAAGCCGGCCTTGTTCGCAGCTGCCACGACCTGAGTGAAGGTGGTCTGGCCGTGGCCGCGGCCGAGATGGCCTTTGCCGGCGGTGTCGGCGTGAAACTGGAAGAACTGACCCCGGCGGACCTGTTTTCGGAAAGCAACAGTCGGTTTGTTCTGGAAGTCGAGCCTGCCGATGCCGAGCCGCTGGAGGCGTTCTTTGGAACCCTGCCACTGACCGCCATTGGTACGACCGTGGCCGATGCAACGATGAACGTGAGTTGTGAGGGCCGCACTTACGTCGATGCTTCGCTGGCCGATTTGAAGGCCGCGTGGCAGTCGCCACTGAATCTGTAGCTCGCGCCATAGAAGCCCGGCTTTTTGTTCGTTGTCTTCGTATTGAACGTGTCGATTTTTCCGCCGCCACGCAGGCATTCGGCACATCGTGCAGCAAGGCCGTTCACCGGCAGCAGTCTCGGAGCGGAATGCACTCTCAGGGCCGGTTTCGGGCGAAACAGGTGGCCGACCATAATTCTCTGGCGTCACAAGTCGTGAGGGCATCGCATCCGAAATATGTCGGGCTGGATCGTGAGTTTGTGGCTCGGATGAGTGAACTCGACCGCATTTTCTGTGTCAGTGAGACAGGCTGCCCGCGAATTGAGCGGCCGTACTGCTCTGTCCTGCCGATACAACGTGCCGCCATGTCCGCTGTCACCACACAAACCGGCAAACCGCAACCGACCGTCTCACGTCGACTGGCCGCTGAAGATATCCACGTCGGTTGCCACATCACAGTCGTCAAGGAGGTCTGCGAGCTGGCCTCATTTCTGTGGTTCAGTGACACGCCGCCTGAGGACCGTGAACAGCCGATCAAATATCGTCATACGCCTGGTTACAGCGGGGAACCATATACGGTCCTGGCCGTCTGCCTGCCGTTCGTCTTCGCCGAAGATATCCGTGGCGCGCTGCGGACATTCGACCTGCGCAGCTGCGAGGTCACGCAGCTGAGCTCGGAATACGTGGAGGTTGTCCGGCAGAAACGCCGGAAGAAAGCATCCGGAAAGAGCCGCCGGTCCGGCAGAAAAAAGAAGCAGCGCAAGCAATAGCTGCCAACCTGCGCTCGGTGTTGTCCCGGACCGTGAGCCGAGTGCCGTCAGGCACCGGGCCGTTTCGCGCGGTTTCCAGATACGACGTTGCACAAAGTAACGTCGGAAATGGGACAGGCACCGCCCGAGTTAACGTCGGAAATGGGACAGGCGTCGGAAATGGGACAGGCACCGACCGGATGACGGCCCAAAGGCTGAACTCGCTTGCCGGGGCCTCCCGTTGTGGGGCGGTCTCCCTCCCGTTGTGGGGCGGTCTCCCGACCGCCCCACACCTTCGACGGCCGAAAGGGGACAGGCATGATTCTCTTCGTCTTCCCGATTCGGGCTGTTGGTGGTCTGTTTGCGCTAACCCGACGGACTGGAAGTCCGTCGTAGTGCGCCTGTGAGGGCGTTTGATCGGAAGGGTGCAAGTCCCTTCATGGGCTGATCTGAGCCCATTAACGGAAAGTAACGACAGGCCGAAAGGGGACAGGCCGAAAGGGGACAGGCATCATTCTCTTCGCCCGAGCCAAACGGGGACTGGCTCGACGGCGCCAGTGTTACCTGGACATAGGATGCGGGCGTCCGCCCGGGCGTCCGCCGTCGTGCCTGCCCCTTTTGGCGGCACAGTCCCATTTCTTTCTCCTTGCTGTGTGACGTTGCAATCCATGGAATGGTCGTGACGGGGCCCGGCCGCTTACGCGTCGCGGCTCACGAGGTGAACATTCTTACGATCTGCCGGGCTTACCCCGTTGTCGGCGAGGTTGGTTTCAGCTGTTTAAAAGGGCCGGCTGGATTCAGTTTCGCGGGCGCTGGCAGGCTGAACGCGTCAGTTGCTATGCTTCAATCTGAAGAACAACCGATTCTCTTCGCAGGACTGATTTTTATTTATCGCCGAAGAAAGCTCTCATGAACACGAACGCCGCCATCAAACAGACCTACGGATTCAGTCGGATGGTGCTGAATGGATATCTTGGAGACCTGTCCGATGAAGATCTGATGCAGAGGCCCGGCGAGGGGTGCAACCACATCGCCTGGCAGCTGGGGCACCTGATCAGTTCTGAGTGCCACCTGCTGAATTCAGCCGTGCCCGATGCGGCTCCTGAGCTGCCGGCAGGCTTTGCCGACAACCATTCAAAGGAAAACGCCGGCAGCGATGACGCCTCACAGTTCTGCACAAAAGCCGAATACGAGGCTCTGTTTCAGAAGGTTCAGGAAGCGACATTTGCCGCGCTGGATGGTTTAAGTGATGCGGATCTGGATCAGCCGGGGCCGGAGGGGATGCGAGATTTCTGCCCGACCATCGGCTCCCTGTTCATTCTGATTTCAACACACGTGATGATGCACGTCGGTCAGATCGTGCCGGTCCGCCGCCGTCTCGGCAAGCCGGTCGTGATGTAGCCATCGCGCGATTCAACTTATTGAAGTCGACAGTGCCGGAAAGATTGTCTGGAGCGTGACCAGCAACGATCCGGGCGACAAACTGTTTGACGACGCCTGCGGTGCTCAGCGATTTGCCAGCGGTGATACTGCGAGTACCGGCGTCTGGCTACTGAGCGCCGCCCGCCGGCGTTGTCAGCACGCCGTCTTCGGTGAAGTGCACGCGCGTGCCACGCTCCAGATCGCGACCGTAGATGGTGACGGATTTCGCCAGCGTGCACGTTTGCAGCTGGCCGTCTTCGTGCAGCCCGATGCCGCTGAACAGGCCTCCCCGGCACGGGATGTTCCGGATAGTGATGTCCGTGCCAGAGAAAAAGAATTTCAGCCGCCCCGACGGGTAGAAACTCACGACGGCGCCTTTGCCACCGCCGCCTGTGCCTCGGCAGCGGTATCCCTGAATGTCCTGGTCCTTCGGGAAGTGGCAGGCTCGCAGATCATTGTCGGCCGTGAAGGAAACCCATGTGCCGGCCGGGATGTTCAGGTCACCTGCGATCGTGTCTTCAGCCAGCAGACCGCCGACGATGGTCCCGTCTTCCCGGCGGTGCAGCCAGTCACGATAAATTCGACCGTCGATCTCCACCGGATCAGCCAGCCGGCCGATCGTGATCCTGCCATGACTCGGATGATCTTCGCTGCGCACCCGGGAATACCGAATGCCGTCGACCGATTTCTGATATTCCCACGAATGCAGACCGGTGCTGGCGATGATGACTGCCAGCATCACGACGACGGTGACCACAACGACAAGGATCTTCATGGTTATTCTCCTGACAGATGCGCAATAAGCATCTGCTCAGCGAACAGCGTGCCGAACGCAAAGGTCAGCGTTTCGTCGTCCGTCGGGCGATTGTGCAGTGTGCAGTTGACTGTGCGGTTGCAGTCTGAGTGCTGCGGGCCGTGCCACGGCGGTTGCCTGTTTCACAACGCCGTGCTGTGGGGCGGCAGGTTGTTGAGATAACCTTGTACCTGATTGATTCTCTGCGCCGGCGATGGAACAACGACAGCCGCGTCTGCCTCAGGGCGAGTTCTGTAAAC
>JAVKCM010000272.1:0-3699 GCA_040222735.1 Fuerstiella sp.
TCCGGACAAGTCTCCGCCCGACTCACACGCCCCATGATGCTGCTCCCTGAAAGGAAGAAAAGTTCACGCCCGGCATCAGAATACCAAACCGGTCATGGCTGTCAATAACGAATGGGTGGCACCGATATACGATGGCTGTCAATAACAAATGGGTGGCACTGATATACATGCCAGAAACTCAAACCGGTGACGAATCCATTCGCGCCGATGTTCATAATTCTGGCCTGTGAAGGGATCGGTGCCACACAGGAACCCCCGTCGCACACAGCGATTAATGCAGTGAACCACGTTGATTTCATCATCCGGACAAGTCTCCGCCCGACTCACACGCCCCATGATGCTGCTCCCTGAAAGGAAGAAAAGTTCACGCCCGGCATCAGAATACCAAACCGGTCATGGCTGTCAATAACAAATGGGTGGCACCGATATACGCACCTTTGCCAAATGCTGTAACAACGTTTCTGGTTTTCCGCTTCTGGTTTGTGTGTTTCACTTTTCACATTTAACCGGAGGTGCCAGAACATGGCCAGAAACAGAAGAAAATCAATCATTCCGTGTGCCAGCAGCGTGCAGTCACTTGAGATTCGACAGTTGCTCGCAGGTGATGTCGCGGTCGCCCTCAGCTCTGTCGACAGCCGTGATCTGGTGATTACCGGTGACAATTCATCAAATCAGATCGTGGTTCAGGAGATCGGTGTGGACCGCATTCGCGTGACCGGCCAGAACGGTACTCAGGTTAACGGTGGCAGTTCCGCCACATTCACCGTCCGTGATGATGTCAGAATCGACATGAAGGGCGGCAACGATACCGTGACTGTCCGCAACCTGAATCTGCGGAACTACAGCCACAGTGATCTCAGCATTGACCTGGGTACCGGCCACGACACGCTGACAGTAGAGTCGACGGATGTTGCCGACGATCTGGATGTATATGCCGGTGACGGCAACGACACGATTGAAGTCCTTGAGACAACAGCCAGAGATCTGTTGATCGACGGAGAGTATGGAGAGGATGAGATCACCGCTGATGAACTGGCGATTCACCGAAGTGCCAGGATTGATGGCGGAGAAAACGCCGACGATATCGAGGTGCAGGACAGCGCCATTGGAGATGATCTGATCATCGACGGGGACTCCGGGGCCGACACAGCCGTCGTGGCTGGCGTGGACGTTTCTGACAATATCAGCATCGATCTGGGGTCAGGCGACGATTATGGGGTCGTCAGGTACAGCGATGCAGACGACGTGTTCGTCTATGGCAGAACCGGAGACGACACCGTTTACCTGTACCAAAACAAGGTCACGGATCAGCTGTATGCCAGCCTGCACACCGGCAATGACGACCTGCACTTCTGGAGCAACACGGTGGGCCGCCATTATTTCAACGGCGGGACAGGAACCGATTCGTGGTCCACGGTGCTGGACTATTTCTGGACGTGGTCCAACTTTTACAACTTTGAGTAAACGCCGGTCGGCAATCTACAAGCCACAGGTGGCTCAAACCAGGGCGGAGACGCAGCCGATTTGTGCTGCGTCTCTGTCGTTTCGAGCGCCGATTTCCAGTGGCCCTGCGTCAGCCGCCGTGACCGTGGCCCATGCTGCTGACGGCCAGACATGTTCGGCACCGGAGGCTGCCCCAGCGCTGCCCCGGCAAGCCAGGCCGTGACCACCAGCAAACCAGTTCCGTACGGTCCGATTCCCATATCCGTTCACCACAAATCCAAGCCAGTCAGGAAAAACGACACACAGAACCCGGCCGGAGCAGGCTTTACGCGCTGCTCCCTCTGGCGGCGGTCACCAACCACTCATCACCTCTGATCAGGCTCGAATGGAATCGACGACGGTCATCTCCCGGTTTTCGGGCCCCATACGGTCTTTGACGTCCATGGCGGCCAGCATCGTGTTGTAGACGTCCAGGCCTTCCGCGTTGACGTCCATGATCTGTCCTGTCTTGAACCTGCCGCCGGCACCCGTGATGGCGTGAAAGACGCCGCTCAGTTCGCGTTTGACGTCGTTGTGCCGGCCATCGCCGGATTCGGTTGAGATCGTGATCAGAGAGTTTTCCAGAATCGACCGGCCGTTGGCTTCCATGGATTCTTTGCCGTCCAGACGACTGAGAAAATAGGCCACTTCCCGCATCTTCAGATGAGCGTGAGCCCTCAGCTGTTCATTCTTTTTCTTTTCGTTGAACTTGTGCCACCATTCGTGACTGCAGCCCTTGTCACCGGATGCCTTGTGCTGTGCGGCATCGTCGAATTCAAATACTTTCCGACCTGCGTATTCGTAGTTGCCTTTCAGCCGAATACGTTCACCGGCGGCGAGCAAGGTCAGTGAACCGAACCGTACCCGATCTGTCTGGACAGCCAGCGCGTACAGATCCGCCATCAGCCGCCATTCGGTCGTGATTTCATCCACCGTAATATCGATGCCCATTCCGCCGGGGTCAGCTTCGCCCCCGTGCAGCAGGCGGGATTCCGGCGGCCGGCCGGGAGCACCGGGAATCTTCGACTGCATGGCGTAAGCGCGCTGCTCGAATTCTCGAATTCGTTCCAGGTGCTCGGCCACCCGGGCTTTTGACGTGGCTCCCAGCGGTGAGTTGGCTCCGGTGTAGAACTTATACTGGTCGGCGACCGTATCCAGTACGCTGCGCTTCAACCTCAGCCGTTTGACATCATCGGGATCGCCGGCGATTGCCACCGTGCCGAACACGCGTTCAAAGAGGTCACGCGGCTTTTCCTGCATGGTGGCCGCCACTGTGCCGTCCGGATTATAACTGTGGACATAGCGTCCGATGCGGCTGCGGCGGAAGAATGTGCCACCCACCAGCGTTGGCACCATGCCGGCCGGAAGGCCTTTGGGATAGTGGGCTCGTCGCACCATCTGATCGATGGACGGTCCTCCGGCTTTGGCTTCGCCGTCCGGTGGTTCGGCGGTGAACGCCGCGGTCGCTCCGTCGTAGTGAGCGTTGATTCCTTTTTCGTCGGCACGCACATGGTCGACCCCGCGCATGATCAACAGCTTGTCGCCCAGCGGCTTAAGCGGTTCCAGCACGCCATCAAAACCTTCGGTCTGCAGCGGTGCCGGAATGCCGAGCCCGAAAAACATGTTGAACGCCCGTGCTGGTATCGCAGCCTTTTCGGCGGCTGCTGCCGTCGGTATCAGCATTTCTTCCAGCAGTGGAAGGCCGATCGTGACGGCCCCGGTCCCCCGCAGGACCGTGCGGCGACTGATTTTTCGATTTTTCATTCTGCCTTCTCCGTTCGTTGTTGCTGTACCAGATCACTCATGACAATCGCGGTGATCAGACTGGACCATGTTCCGCCGCTCTGCTGAGCGGACTTGTGAATTTCGGCGACGATGGGCGCGTCCGCAGCTGTCAGCGGCCGACCCAAAGCAAACTGAGTGACCTTCCATGTCAGACTTTCCCGAACTCGTTCACTGCCGGCCAGCAAATTCATGAGTTCAGCCGAGGACTGGTATTTGACCGGCTGTGCCTGGCCCGGAAACAGAATTTCGCCATCATCGCGCAGTCGGTTGCCATGCTGATCCTGTTCATGGAACGCTCCGACACCGTCGAATTTCTCCAGACCGTACGCCAGCGGTTCAAAGCGGACGTGACAGACGCCGCAGTTCACATCCGCAATTCGTGCCTCGGCAATCCCGCGCTGGGTGAGTCCGGCTTTGGTCGGCGGCGGCGTG
>JAVKCM010000273.1:0-10609 GCA_040222735.1 Fuerstiella sp.
TCCGCCGCCTGGCAGCGTGCCGCCTGCGATCTGTCCTCAGGCAGACGGCGCTTTTCCGGTCCGCGCCACGCGACTCACCGGGCTGGGCGGCGCGGGGACAGTGCACTTGAATTGCCCCAAGACGGACGGAATGGGACAGGCACTGACCGAGAGCCCGTCACCAATGGCTGATACCGTTGACGCGGCGCACACAGTCGGGCGCAGCGCGGCCCGCTGGGCACCCGGTTAAACGATGTGCAGGGAACAGGTAGCCGTTCGTTCGGTCGTTTAACCGCGTGGGCAACGCCCCGCGCGATTCGATGTGGTGGTACTGCTGACGCAACGCACACAGTCAGGCGAAACGCGGCCCGTTGGGCACGCGGTTAAACGATGTGCGAGGATCAGGAACCCGGCCGGCTTATGCCTGTAGCTTGAGGCCGCCGATGAATCAGAACCGGTCGGCGGCTGAGATCGGTTCGGAAGACTCGGTGCACTTCAGACTCGATTTCTGAGCCATCGCTGATGTCCGGGCATTCCGAATCGCCTCGATCAGAGTCGAAGAGCACGCCAGCACAGCACAGCCATCCATCGGTAACTACCGATTGGCTCCCCGGATCGTTCACGCTGGGGCGCCGTTGCGAATCCACTGAACATATGTTCTGAAACGGCGGCTTGACCGGCCAGGGTCTTCACATCTGCGTGGTACCGGCTGGCGCACCTTCGTTGTTGATGCCCACCGCAGCCGCTCACGCACGCACGTACGGGAAAGGGCCAGCCCATGCGTAGATACCAGCATGAAGACGTTCCACGAATGGCTGGCAGAGCGAGAGCGGCGGCAATGCGAAGGCTTGTGGCCCAATGACAAGAACGCCGTGATCGGGTTATCGAAGAGGAACCCGTTGCCACGGGATTCAGCGGTCAACAAGAGTTTGAGCAAAAAGCCCAAGCCGCCGCCGTCAGGCGTGCCGCCCCAGGAGAAACAACACCGCAAGCCGTGGAAGCCTGCGGAACCAGCCAAGGTGCAACCGTTCAAACCGGCTCAGCCTGCCAAGATCGTGATGCAGAAGCAGTAGTTGGCTATTCTGGCCATGAAACCTCAGCATCATCGATCCATCCAATTCGAGATGATGGTTGAGTTGGCTGGCTCAAAAAATCTTCGACAGCCGGCCACGCATCGGTTGGTGATAGAAAGCAGCCAACCGGGTAGTGCAAATCGTCTCGTTCTTCAAATTGATCAAGTCGGTTTCGATCACTGACAGAGAACTTGCACCACTCTGAACGATTGGTTGTCAGGTTTCTACATGCCAGTTGCAACAGGAATCCCACGCCTGACCAGTGAACGATGACAAGCGAGTATTCTTTCCCATCATCAGCATGGAATTGAAGAACACCATCACCTTCGGCGTCCCACACGTCAGCTTGATATTCCGAAAAGTACGGCTTCCACTTTGCAGCATCACAACTGCCACCAGCAAACGACAAAAAGGTGTTACGAAAGCTTCCCATCAACTTACCTCCAACCCTGCCAAATGCCATCAATGATGTCACCAATATGGCCATCCTTTGTTCGGATGGTCAGTTTGCGGATTCCCATTTCCTTGACCAACGTAGGCAAGGAACCTTGACAGGGGCCACAAGTCAATCGGTCAACGTAGAGACTCATTTCAGCAGGAAGGTTCACTCCCGTCTTCTGGTATGCACGCATCAGTGAGTGGGCTTCGCCATGAAAGAGAGCCTGCGCCTGACCAGCATTGAATCCGAGTCGGTCACGCCACATGCGGCCAAGAGCCTTGTCAGCATCATTCACCAAGGCCGTCGAATTGACACCAAAGACCTTCCGGCCTCCAACTTCGACGTAGGCGACAGTGCCAAGGCCATCACCCCTGACAGGAATCACGTCACCTAATTCCTGCATCCCCCGCTTGCCAGAACCGAAACGGTCAATCGTATCCCACGCACTTCTTGCTGGGGCATTTTTCGCAAGCGCGTGCAGGTTATCAACTGGTCCATCCAGCTTGCCAGCCTTATTGGACACCTGCCTGAACTTTCTGGCCGATGCAAACGCGTCGCCTAAGTCGTCGAGGCTGCCGGCGGCGAGACCCATTCCACCAAGGGCTCCGAGACCCTGAACGGTGCCCAGTATACGATTGCCGAGCCCAAGCTTGTTGCCATTCACGTCTTCGCCAGCGATCGCTCCTATCGCGGCCAGCAACGTTCCGGTGCCCGGCAGACTTTCCAGCAGCCCTTGCGTGGCCTCCTGAGCCCACTTTTGGCGAGACCTGCGGTCACTGCGTGTGGCTCGGTCGGGAGACCAGCCACAACGAGTGGTTGGTGGCTCGGTCGGGAGATCAGCCACAACGAGTGGTTGGTGGCTCGGTCCGGAGACCGGCCACAACGAGTGGCCGTCCCGCTGCACCGCACATGATCTGCGGTCCGTCCCGACCCGCACAACCTCGCCGCAGCGTTCGAACCGGACTGCTTGAACAAACGAGCTCAGACTACGGCTCGACCAGACTGCGCAAACAACAACTTCTCAGGCGACGTCCACTGCGCGTTCAACGCGTATTCCACCAACGCCACGACGTCAGACTGTCATCAGTTATACCGCCTATTGTGCAATGATCTCGAAGCGGATCCTCGTAGCGGTCACCGCGATCCGAAGCATGAATCGAAGGATTGCTCAAGGCCACCGACATATGCTTGAAATAAGGAACGTTCGATCAATAACTGACTGGTTGGTCGGCTTTCACTCTGCGAAAAGCGACAAGAATTGACCGGGCACGTCTTACCTGGTGGAAAAACGGCGAGGTCTGAACCGTGGCGCCTATGCGGGAAGTGTGACCGGGTCATCTGGACTTATTTGTTGCATCGCCGGTTGCGTCAGTGCCTGCGTGATCCACCAACAAAATCACCAGTTTCGGAAATTTTTCTTCCAGAGCGTAGATACTGTCTGTTGAAAGTTGCAGGTCGAGCTCTTTAAGTGACGCGGCTCTGGTTACGGATTTGGCGGTGTAGTCGATTCCTTGCCCATGAGGATCTGGCGGATAGAGTGTGATTGAATCCAGATTCCGAATCTTGAGCAGTTCGTTTGCCATGTAGTCATTCAGCCGATCTCTGGGAAATGACACACCCGCGATCGGTTGCGTCGCCAGTGGTCTCCCCCTGGCACCCTGAGGCAGGAAACTGAGAATGCTGGACACAAGATTGTGACGGTATCCTTCGCTGGTCGAGCCGTTAAGACGGATGTATTGCAGGGCCGATGCTTCAACTACGCTGGCGGAGTGGTTGCTGTACAGCCTGATGCCGAGGCACAAAATCGCCGCAGCGGCGAGCGTGAACGACAGCCGTCGATGCCCGTTCCGTGCGGTATGCGGGGCTTCGCCTGGGGAAACGTCTGACATGTCGAATTCGCGATGTAAAAACGACCTGCCATCTATGCGGTCGCAGGGATGTGGACTCACAGATGGTTCGCCGAATCCTGCCGCTTCGTGAGCATGAAAGGCTCACGAAGCTCGTGCGGTATCAGTCACGGTGATTTTACCTTTTTGTGCAGAGCATACCGCGGGCAACACGTCGTGTCACCCTCACAACCGAATTCTGCGGCCGTCGGATTCTGCCGATGCTGCTGCGGCGCCGGACCGACGAATCGGTCGGACCGGCATACCCGCCGGGGTATAGGCGACGCAACCCCAATGCACATGCGTACAGAATCCCCTCATTCAGGTAAATTCTGCGGATTTGCGAGAGAATTAACTCTGTGTCAGGATATTCACGGCAACGCTGCATAGAGTTAATGCGAAGCGAACTAGATTCTGCCCCGTCAGGCTACTGGCCGGAAGTATTCGCCGTTATGGACTTCTACTGTCCAACATGCCAGACAACGTTTTCGGTCCCAGTCAACTTAGTTGGCGGGCTGTCCGTCGAATGCACCTCGTGCGGCTCCGCTGTCGGCGTGGACGACTCTATTCAGGATGCCGTGGCTGTCACCCGGCTGACCCCAGTGCCCTTTGGCAAAGCCGCATTGCCGAGAACAGTCCATCGCCCGCCGGTCCCGGTACGTCTCGGGCGTTATCGTGTTGAGAAGACGTTGGGTGAAGGCGGTTTTGCCACGGTCTACCTGTGCGAAGACGAGGAACTTCAGCGAAAAGTGGCAGTGAAGGTTCCTCGCCGCGATAAGTTCCGGAGTGAAGCAGACTATATCGAGTTCTTTGAGGAAGCCCGCGTTCTTGCCCGGTTCGATCATCCCGGCATCGTCCCGGTTTTCGATGTGGGCCGAGAAGGTGACACGCAGTACATTGTGACACGTTACGTCGACGGCGATACGCTGGGTCGTGTTGCACGTTACCAGAAGCTGTCCTACGCGGATTCTGCCAGAATCATTCGGGATTGTGCAGAGGCCATTCATGCGGCACATAAACAGGGAATTTATCATCGCGATCTGAAGCCCGGCAACATCCTGCTGAACACGTCGGGACAGGCGTTTGTGGCAGACTTCGGCCTCGCAATCTCTCATGACGCCCTGGGTGTGCATTCACCCGTTATCGAGGGGACGCCACGATACATGTCTCCGGAACAGGTTCAGGGGAACGTGCAGCAGATCGATGGCCGTTCAGATATCTGGAGTCTCGGAGTCGTGCTGTATCGACTGCTGACCAATCGGGACGCGTTCACGTCCGACGGTGACACGCTGCGGTCTCAGATTCAGAATCGCGATCCGATTCCGTTGCGACAACTGGACGAGCGGATTCCGAAAGAGCTGGAGGAAATCTGTGTGCGGTGTCTGAAAAAGCAGCCCGCAGAACGATATCAGACGGCACACGATCTTGCTGCTGCATTGACCGGGTGGCTGAAGGCGACACCGGCGACCGGCACATTTCGCGTCACGCCGGCGACTGATCCGTCTCTGGAAGACACCTCACGCGGTCGAAATACGGTGACGCATGGGTGGTCGAATTCGGTCGTCGTTCAGCGACTGAAGCAACATCCGGTTGGTTCAACGTTGGCAGCGGCCGCGTTTCTGGCCGGGGCTTTGTTCTTTCTTGCCAGCCTTCAGGGAATTACCGGTCCTGCGAAGAAAACTGACGGGACCGGGCAGAACCAACAGGCTGCAGAAGACCGCATAAAGGCGGACGACGTTCCTGATCCGTTTCATCTGGATTCTTACGCAATCGAAGGCGTTTGGTATCCGTTGCTGGAACGCAGGCCAACCCCTTTAGTCTGGCCCGACGATGGCAATACACGAATACGCTTTGATGGAACATTACAGGAAATCCTGTTGAATTCCCCTCATGTTTGCTACTTGTCACTTGGGAAGACATCCGCCCCGAATTATCGAATATCGCTGCGTTTCTCTCGCACAAACTGGGACCATCCAACTGGTCTGTTCATCGGTCTCAAAAAGGCACGCTGGAAAGAAGGCGAACCTTTGCCGCAGTGCCTTTGTATCGAGATCGTAAGAGACTCAGCGATGGCGGAACACAGACATCAGATGAACATCAATCACGTTGTGATCGCTCCGGGTCGGTCTTCCACGCCGGAGCCAGTTGGGTTCCAGCTGCTCAATCAACCAGTCATCATTTCCGGCACATTTGACGAACATCTGCTGGAACTGACTGTTGCAGATGATCAGTTGGTTTCCGTCACATGGAACGGCGAAGTTATCTTTCAGCCACTCCGAGACCGGCTTGCACTGCCGCCGACGGCACAACCGGTTTTGCTGCCCTCGACCGACGGCGAGTTCGGTCTGTTTACGGTTGCCGGCACTACTATATTCCGAGATGTTCGCATCAACCTGACAAAAAAAGACTAACCACTTTTCCTAATCCTGCCGCGAAGGTGATTTTATGAACCAGAACGAAACCTGTGATCAATACTCGACGTCATTGCGTGTGGAAGAGCCCGACAGCGACCAGGAAGAACAAGGATTTCAGAACGAATTATGCGAGTGTACCGGTCAAGCACTGCCACCGGGAGCAGATCCCAGCCTTGCCCCCTGCGAGCTTCACATCATCGCTCAGGATTCCGGCCAGGGAACGCCGGGAAGGTACAGCTTTGATCCGGCAAATAATTCCAAACACATATGCTACGACATCAGCAATCAGCAAACTCCGGACTGGGGCGTGTCCGGGGTTTACTGCAATGACGAGTCTGCCCCCACAGTCAACAACTCGGCCGTTTACGTCCGCGCGATGTGGGCAGACACAAACGCATGGCCGCCGACTGCGGTCTTCGACCCGAACCCTGCGGTCACGGACTGGATAACTCGCAAATACAGGGCGAAAACAGTTCCGTCCTGCGGAGAAGCGGCTCCGACAGTTGCGGCCTATTCTTCATCGCCGTCGCGTTCAAGGCTGATGAGAGCGCAGGATGTGGAGGCAACGGGCCACATCGGCGATTGGCTGTCATTCAATTTTCTGCAAGCCGCAACCGCTGTGCATCATCCTTTTGGGTATCGCCTGATGGTGAACGGTAGACCGTTGCGAACCAGCGCATTAAGAGTGACAACACCACATGTGAATATCGGATATGCGTATGGCAGCAACTTCTTCAGCTCACGGCGGCCTTCGGGTCCGACATTGACGGCGTCGGACGAGGTGATCTTAGAAAACTACCGAGCCTTTGCATTTCATCGCTTGCCGACGTGGGCTTTGTTTATCTGGCAGGGTGACCGGCACAGCGGGCATGTGCTGTCGTCCCAGTCCATCAATTCACCGGACATACTCGGTCTGGACCCAAACAGGGATGTGTTTGTACAGCTCAACTTCCACCGGCTGTTCGCGGTAAGCGGAACGTTCGACCTCCACATCGGGCCAGCCTTTTAGTCCGCCACGTTCCAGCCGCACCTGGGGCCGCATTTTTGTTCAGCGTGGCAGAGCGATATTCGCGGTTTTATTTCGGGATGCCTGAATTCTAATTACTGACGCAATTGCCAGGGTTTCACCGGCTCGTGCTCTCGAAGATCCCGACCAGACAATTTGAGTCGCGGTTCGATCCGATTCGGATTTTCGGGGGAGGTCCCGGGATGAGTGTGGCCTGATGCACAGGTCGCAAATTCGGAATTCGAATTATGAATTTGGAATTGGCCCCGACGGGGCCGGAGCGCCACCGGATACCGGTCGATACTTGAAACCCGGCATGAACTGCGGCTGGAAGCCCCAGTTACGTTCAGTATCACCCGGATTGTGCCTGTCTCTTTTCTGTGGTCCGGTGTTGTGCCGCCAAAAGGGGACACAAACCCGACTGCCCCGCCATGGTGTGCCGGCGCGAAGATAACACGCACAAGTGGCGTGCCAGATTTCTGCGCCCCTTTTGTGACTGTGGACGGTCCTCGCCATTCGCTTCGCTTGTCTACGAGCAGGAGCACCATGGTGTGCCGGTGCGAAGACAACACGCACAGGAAACGGGACTGGCTCCGAGCGACCGGTAAGCGAGTTCGGCCTTTGGGCCGTCATCCGGTCGGTGCCTGTCCCATTTCCGTCGTTTTTTTGCCAGCACCGTTGTCTTTGTTGTAAATGTGTGTCCTGAGCAGTTGCTGTTCAGTCGATTTCGGGATGTAGTTGCACACTTTCTGAATGCAGGTCAAGACTTCGGTCTGGAACCAGGGTTGCCTTATGAGAGCGTTTCTGTCGCTGCCGATCACGGTGAATCTGGGAGATGATGGAATATTTCGCGACGATCGGCGTGAATTCTATGCTGGCATGATCCGTGCCATGGAAGCGCATCAGATTGAAGTCGTTTCTGCGGTACTGAATGAAGACTGGGGACGTGTGCAGCTTCCCGTGGAAGAGTTCACTCGCTTTGATGTGGACGAGATTCTTGCCGCGGATTTGCTGGTCGTGGTGTCGTCGGAAGGACTGTCGCGGGACATTTATCTGGAAATCGGTATCGCTGTCGGGAAAGGAGTACCGGTGTTTGTCTTCGTGCCGCAGAATACACGACAGACATACATGCTTCAGGGACTCAGGACCATGAATCTGGTCCGGGTTCTGGACTATACAGATGAGCAGCAGGCAGTTTCTGTCCTGGATCAAGCTCTGGCCGGCTGGATCAGAGAGTCGGCCGCGTCAACCTGAACGATGTTCCGCTGATCGATGGGCAACATGGGAAAACGACGTCAACAACGAAACTCTGAAGAATCCAGCGGCCGGGACCTCAGGAGCACGAGGTCGAGTCAGCAGGCTGCGGCAGATATCTGGCTGCCTGCGCTCCGGGTCATCATCTGCGGGCATTCCACATTTCGCCAGAGTGAAGAATACGTTGAAGCGGTGCTGCGAGCCTTCAACGGTTCGGAAGATGACCGAGGCTACCTTGCCAGTGGTGACGACCTGGATGTGGACGCACGCTGGTTTCCAGCCTGCCCGGCACACAGGCCGGAACACCATTTGGCGGGCGCCCTGCATACGCTGGTCATCATTCTGGCGAATGCGCGTCTGGCGACCGACGACGAGTACCGCGTCTGGCTGGAAGATTCTCTGGATCTGGTCCGAATGTCGAAGGGCCGGCATCGCGTACTTGTTCTGGCGGAAACCGAGGTCACTGTCGAAAGCTTCACCGCGCGCCGGTCTCGACTGACTCAGGCGCAGTTCCTGCCCTGTCATGTGCTGAGTGAACAGGCTGTCCGCCCGGCTCATTTCGGTCTGATTGTGCTGAACGAAGCGTCGCGTCTGGTGCTGCGGCACATCGAACGTCGAGGCACCGCCAAATCGCGACTGTTTATCAGCCATGCCAAAAAAGACGGATTGCCGCTGGCCATCGCAATCCTGAACCAGCTGGATGAACTTCCTCACATCAACACGTTCTACGATGTCCGTTCGCTTAGCCTGTCTGACGACTGGAATCGGGAACTTCAGGAAGGTGTTGCCGCATCCGTGGTGATCGTGATTCGCACGGCCGAATACGATAATCGCCCGTACTGTGTCAAGGAATTACGCTGGGCAGACAAGTTTGCCTGCCCGGTCGTCGTCGTTGACGCCAGCAACCGACTTTCCCGGCCACGGTCCGATCTGCCGTTGACCGATGTTGTCACGGTAGTGATGCGAGACGGGAATCTGCTGCGCGTCATCTACGCGGCTCTGCGAGAAGGGCTGCGAGCGGCACTGCTGAGCCGTACCGTACAGCAGCTGCAGCAAAAGAATGTGATTCGTCAGCCGTTTGCAGTTCTTCATCGAGCTCCGACGGCCGCCAGCATTCGCCATGCGTGTGAACTGAACAGGAATTCCGACGTGAGTTCTGAACAGGGTGACCGGAATCTGCTGCTGATCTATCCTGAGCCGGTTCTGCCGGATTCAGAACTGGAATCATTCACGGCGCTGGCCAACTACTACCGTGACGGAACTCAGTTGTTGACACTGAATCAACTGATGGCATCAAAAGGACTCTGACATGTCAGCTGCACTTGTCTCAAAACCGCTGGCCGGCCATGTCGTGGGAATATCAATTTCCAACGGTGACCCTCGCGAAGCGCAGCATCGTGGCTTCGATCGCGATGCTGTCAACCGTGTCGTCCGCAATCTTTCCCGGCATCTGTTGTCGCAGGGAGCCCGCCTGACCTTCGGACACGACTGGCGTCCGAACGGCGTGATGGCGGAAGTGCTGAACATCGCATCAAATTACAGCTTCAGCTCAACGGGTGAGGAAGATGTTGCCAGGCCCATGGTCTCCAACTGCGTGGCATGGCCGGACGAACCTTATGCGGATCCGGGTGAGCTGAGTCGCCTGAAAGGCAAGCTTTCGGTCGAACGAATTGATGTTCCGGACGCCGCCATCAGAGGCATCAGCCCGGACCGCGGGCGAGACATCCCGCCGGATACACCGCAATTTGCCTTCGCCCGTGCCTGTGCACTCACCGCGATGAGACAACGAATGGCGGCTCAATGCACCGCACGAATATGCCTCGGTGGCAAGACTTCCGGCAGCAGCGGACGCTGTCCGGGTGTCATTGAAGAGGCGATGTTCGCCATCGAAAAACAGCACCCGCTGTACCTTTCCGCAATCATGGGCGGGGCAACGGCTCAGCTGATCGACGCTGTCCGAGGCCAGAAGGATGCTCCCGAGACGTTTGCCCGGCCACGCCAGGATGTCCAGGAAGGATTTGACCTGATGAAAGGGCACGATATGCCCGCGGAAATGGAGCTGATCCCGCCGAACAGGATCTGGTCTGAATTCAGAGATCTCGGCGTCGCCGGGCTATCCGATGCCAACGGTCTCAGCCCTTCAGAGAACGAACAATTATTCGATGCCGCCACGACAAACGAAGTGGTCCGTCTGGTCACGTACGGCTTGTCACGTACCAGCCATGGCCAAAGTTAGAAACGGTCGGACAATAACTGACTGGTTGGTCGCCTTTCGCTCCGCGAAAGGGCGTTCTTTCGCGGAGCGAAAGCCGACAATCATTGACCGGACAATCCTAAGAAATCTCGGAGCCCACGGGACTGCCAGCAATCACACTCAGGCTGTCGTCGGCGCCGGCAATCATCAAACAAATCGCCTTCTGGAGATCGGCGTGCAAAACGGACCCACTTCGGGGGTCAGATCGGCGCGTAAAATGGACCCACCGTAGTTGTTTCCGGAAGCCATCTGGCGTATTGCCAGCGGTTTCCGGGGGCAGGGATGCTGACGGTGGACGATTACG
>JAVKCM010000274.1:0-43171 GCA_040222735.1 Fuerstiella sp.
AGGAGCAAGCCGGTCTGACTGGTGACCTTGCCGCGTCGTGGTCGAAGCTCGAAGAAACAGCCGCACGTTTCGCCCTGGTGTTTCACTGTGTCCGTCAGGTGACCACGGAAGACGTCGACCCGTGGAAGTGTGACGGTCAAAGCATGTCGGCCGGTGTCGGGCTCGCTGAATGGTTTAAGTCAGAGACACAACGCATTCAGGGGCTGCTGACTGAGACGACGGAAGAACGAGAACAACGCCAGCTTGCCGAATGGATTCAGCAGCGAGGCGGGATTGTCAGGGAACGGGATCTTGTTCGGGGCCGACGTGGGACTGAAAGCACCGAGCAAGCGGACCTGCAACTTCAGTCACTGGTGTCGGCCGGCTTCGGAACATGGCGAGAGATCCCGGCCGGTGAGTCAGGCGGGCGTCCGACCCGTGAATTCGTTTTGAATTCGTGAACGCTGTTAACAGACGCCCCATGGTGGTAAGTTTCCGACCACACTAGGATAAACGCACCAATGAAAAAGGCGGCCATATAGGCCGCCCAACCGGCTAGTGCCGGGGAGTCGTCTTATTAATTATCGCACTGCGACGCCTCAATACTAGAGAAAATTATGACTCAGAATCAACCCGGACTGTTCCCAGACCAGCAAAAAAAGCGAGCCATCGTCTACATTGATGGTTTCAACCTGTACAACGGTTCAATAAAGGGCACAACGCACAAGTGGCTGAACCTCGAAAAGTACTTTGAAAAGCTCCGGCAGCATGAAGAAGTCCTGCGAATTGACTACTTTACCGCCCGGATGCACGGAGATTCAGGGGTTCGGCAGGAGACCCATCTTCGTGCATTATCCACACTACCGAAGTTGCGGGTAATTGCCGGAAACTACAAACGGAAGTCCGTGAAATGCCGAGTCGGGCAGTGTGAATTCGGTGGGAACAGACGTTTCTCGACTTGGGAAGAAAAGCGGACGGACGTGAACATTGCAGTTCAAATGGTGGCAGACGCACTTGCAGAAGAGGCGGACGTTCAGATCGTTGTGAGCGGTGACTCAGACCTTGTGCCAGCACTCCATAAGGTGAAGGAGATGCGTCCGGGAATCAAGCTGGTCGTCTACGTTCCGGCCAGGGATGAACAGCGGGGGGCCGCTACGGAGATCCGGGCGGCCGCTGACAAGAATGCCACGCTACCGATGGCGTTGCTGAAATCCTGCCATTTTCCCGTTGAGGTACCAGACGGGTCAGGCGGTAAAATAATGCGGCCTGAACGATGGGGTTCGGACGTTGGTTAACAGTAAAGATTCGGGACGTCGAAGTAATGTCGACACAACCTGCCTGAACCATTGGCGAAACGTGGGTTGTGTCGACAGCATGTCGGAATTCAATTGCGTTTCTCTGACCCGTCCGGGTGTTGTTGTCCTCCTACTTTTAGCACCCTGCGGGGAGAAAAAGTCCTCGCTGCCGGGAATCGACCGCTGTTGTGATCGGCGGAAAGGACCCGGAAGCCGACGGGGCCGGCAATGGGTCCCCTCAGTTAATCCGCTGTTTTGTCGCGGGGCAGAACCTGCGGTTGTTTTTTGTCGCTATGATTCACAAACAAACCGTTCCGTTCCGCCCACGTTTAGCTCGCATGGGGAGGGGGAGTCTGCGCGGGGAGGGGCCGATATTTCACGGACCCACGGCCGCGGATACCGCACTTCTGCCGCGTGAATTTTTCTACAAAAATCGGCGGATTCCGGACAGCTATCCCCCTGCCGGGTTTGGGTCCCTTGTGACAGATTCATGCTGGCCGCGGTCAGGACAGCCCCGAATCCTGAAACACATAGTCCGGCGATGTATTGCCGTGGGGGCCGGTGTGTCTGTGCGGGTCCCTCTGGGAATCGAAACCACCGGCCGGTTTATCTCCGCGGGAATCGTTCGCGTATCGAATTTTTCAACGGGGTTCGTCAGTCAGTCAGGACGGGTCCTCTCAGGCACCCCGGCCCCGTCGGCGGGTTAATCTCTGCTGACATTTTTTGCACGTAGAAGGATTTTGCCGGGTTGGTTTGTTTGTGGGTCCTCCGACCGGGTTGGCCTATCGTCGCGGTTTACTGGTGGCGATGTTTGGGCACTGGCCGAAGTCGCGAAACCGCTATTCCTTCCTGCCGGTCGACTGTGGGGCATTTGGCCAGTCATCGACCACGCCGGCGGCGGTCAGAATCGCCGGCTGGACACACACTGTCGTTTCCTGCCGATCCCCAGGGCGAAGTTACTCACCACTTCTCACCACTTCGGGCAAAAAACGGGCAAAAAACGGGTGAGAACGGGTGCGATTCAATGCCATTCGTTGCAATGCCGAAAACCGCACAATAGACTGGCGAAACACTGGTGATTGAGCGATTTCGCGGGCGTGGTGTAGTGGCAACACGGAAGCTTCCCAAGCTTCAAATGAGGGTTCGATTCCCTTCGCCCGCTTTGGTTGTAAGTTGTTGGCATTCTCTGTGTTAGAGAAACCTGCTCTCCGGGGCAGTGTGCCGGAAAACCTGATTACTACCCACTTTGGTGTCTCCGAAGTGGGTAGTCGGGACTTCGGGACACTACTTTCGGGAGTAGATTTCAATGGCACGAAAACCGGTTTACGGTCTGCACAAAGCGACCGGTCAAGCTCGCACGACGTTCAACGGCAAACGCATTTATCTGGGGCCGCATGGCACGCCTCAGTCTCGTCAGAAGTTTGATGAGATACTCGCCAAGTGGGAAGCTGCCAGATCCGGGAAGGCTGCATCGGTCCTGACCCGATTGACCGTGAGCCGGCTGTCGATTTGTTTCTCGAACACGCCGAAACGGAATACCGTAAGAACGGCAAGGTGACCTGGGAGTACAACAACTTCCAGCAGGCTTTGCGGTCTCTGATACGCATGTACCACGGCTGCCGCGTCACAGACTTCGGGCCGAAGAAACTGAAGGTCCTGCAGAAAGCACTGGTCGATGGGTGTATCAGCCGGGCGAGCACAAGACCGAACACCACGACAAACGCCGGGCCATCGTCATCGGCCCTAAAGCTCAGGCACTGCTGAATTCGTTTCGTGAACTGAGCCGCTCTGACTACGTGTTCGATCGCAGAGGCGCGCGTGGTGGTTCTGGTGACAAAGCTGATCGGCCACAAGCACAGTTCTGTGCGAGACTTTTGTCGTGATCATCGAATCCCGTGTGTACAGACCAGGAAATCACAGGGTCTCGGTGTCAACCAGCTGATCGCCGTGATCATTGAACAGGCCAGCGAACAACTGGACCGCGCCGCCTGAGCCGTACCGTGCCATCTTTCTGCCTCGACGCCGACCCGGCTTCACAACCTTCACGTGCCCATGGATCACCGATCTCTGAATTGAAAACTTCAAAGGCATCGGCTGTTCGTGGCGGCTGCTCTGCCTCATTGTCCCGACATCATCGTCTTTAGCTGGAATCAGAAATCACGACGTTTCAGGTCAAATCAAAAATCCAGAAACTCCACAAAACAGATCGCAGACTGGGGGCGGTTGCGTCCTGCCAAACCGTTTGACAGTCGGAACTGCAGGAGACTGTTTCGGGCGGCCTGTTGAGAAGACAGTTGTACGTAAAGTATTGAAGACTTGGTGGGCGGTGTTGCATGACACATGGGGTGTTGTGTAGGCTGACCTGTATGGCTATGCCTGGCCTGCATCTTTTTTTAGGTCACTAAATCCTTCAGAAGGCTGTTCCGTGTCCGCTGATTCGAATCGTGCATCTGGCCGTCAATCGTGTCAGTTCAGGCAGGCATCCACCCGGCAGTATGCGGTGATTGATGTTGAAACGACCGGGTTCAGCAACAAGGATCGTGTTCTGGAAATCGCGATTGTCGTGCTGGATGAGCAGTTCAATGTGGTCAACGAATTCGATTCTCTGGTGGACCCGATGCGTGACGTGGGGCGAGCTGACATTCATGGAATTACGCCGTCCATGCTGGCGAACGCTCCGGCCTTCGAAGACGTCGCGTCCACGGTGGCTTCCATTGTTCACGGCAGAGTTATTGTGGCCCACAATCTGCCGTTCGACAGTCGCATGGTCCGCAACGAATACGCCCGCCTTGGAGCAGAATTCAACGCAGGCGCCGGGATCTGCACGCTTCAGCACACGCGAATGAAGCTGTCGCTGGCCTGCGAAACCTTCGGCGTGTCACTGGATCAGCATCATCGAGCTCTGGCCGATGCCCGGGCGACGGCTCAGCTGTTGAAGTGTATTGCGGACGAAAGTCTCGCGGCCGGCCCGGCCAGCGTTGACGGCCTGGCGGCTGCCTTCAACCCGCGAACGCTTCGTCGCGAGGCGTCGTTGCCGGCCGATACCGATGGGCTTCGTCGCAGAGTCCTGGCAATTCGCTACCCGGATGCCGAAGGCAGCCTGCTGTCTTATCTCAACCTGCTCGACTATGCCCTGGACGACCTTGTCATTACCACGAACGAGCGCAACCAGCTCACCGCCCTCGCCCGGGAACTGCAGCTCGATCACGCCACGATCCAGCAGGCTCATCGACAGTACCTGCAGTCAATGATTCAGGCGGCTGAACGCGACGGTGTCATCACTCCGGAAGAGCACTCGATGCTGACCACCGTTGCTGAGATTCTGTGTGTGAACGATGTCAGGATTCCAGAGTGTACTCAGCTGGCGTCGGAACCTACCGTCCTGCAACCGGGGATGCGAGTTTGTTTTACCGGCACGGCCGTGGATGTCGATAACTGCACGATCAGCCGGCGTCTGCTTGAATCATGGGCTCGACAGGCAGGTCTGGTACCCGTTCCCGGCGTGACCCGCAGCAATTGCGATCTGCTGGTGGCGGCGGACCCCTGCAGCACGTCTGGAAAAGCCAGGCAGGCGCGAAGGTTTGGGATTCCCGTCATTTCGACTCTGGCGTTCCTGAAGCAACTGCAGTGCGAGTGAGTCCGATGTTCATACGGGACTGGCGACCTTCAATATGGACATTTGGCGCAATCGCCACGGCCAGCTGTTCGCGAGATTCTGGTCTCGTGGAGAGGAAGTAGACGACCATTCCGTCACGATCCAGGGCATCAAACCCGAATCTGTCCCGGACGGCCCCGGTGACGATGGCTTTTGCGATGACTGGCTTCCGAATGCCTTTCGCCGGGAGTACGAGGAGTGGGTTGCCACCGAGATGTAAGTGGGCCCGCGGGTTTCAGACTGGCTGCGATCGTCGCGTGAGCCTGATGCCTGACAACCAGCAGGCGGCACTCCTGGCAGGCCTGCCGCCACCGGGCAGCGTCTTTCGCCGATTAAAACGCTGGACAAAAGTGCATGGGATCGGCTGCCAGGCGGTTGGCCCCGGAGCTTGTCGATGGAATACCTGTGACACCATTCGAAAGCCCACAGGTCCAGAAGTCTGCACTTGAGCGGCGGCGAACTCGCCGGAGGAGTTGAGCCGGTTCGGCGAAATGTAGTGCAGCATGTGCCGTCGAAAAATGTTCGCCGTCCTCACACTTAGGTAACCAGCCGGGACGAATCTGGTTTCGTCGATGGTCGCGTCATCTGCCTGCCTCAAAGGTTTCGGGAGACAGGAATTTCGTCACTGTATCAGGTCGTGAGAGTCGGGTTTTGATTCAATTTCGGCAGGAATTCGGTTTCAAGGGAGCGTGCGATGGGGAAAGCAGAACTGGCGAAACTGGCGCTGGAAATCGTCGGAGCCGCTGGCACGGCGGGCAGCGCTTACATGTCGCAGAATGAAATGGCAGAAGCGGGTGGTGTTTCCGTGGGTGGGGCTTCCGCGTCTGCTGCAGCGATGCTGACAGATCAGTTTGTAGAGGCGACAAACTACGTCCAGGCGAACGGCAAATCGGCAACCCTGGGAGGATTAAGCAGCTATCTCGACGGGAAGAATCTTTCGATCGCGCCCACGGCTGTGCTGGCCGCGACGAAAGTCGGCCTGAATACTCCGGACCTGCTGGATTCCAAAAACAACCTGAAGGTCAGCACGGCACAATGCGTCGCGGACGTGACGGAAATGGCATTCGACGTCAGCCTGCTGGTGGTGGAAGGAGTGAGTGTCGTTGGCTGGGTGGGGGCAGCCGTAACCGGAGTTGGCCTTGTTGCTCAGTTGTACGCGACCGGAGTTTCCTGCGGAAACGCGGCCGTGCAGGGCATTCACGCTGTGGGCCGAATCACCGGCAAGGCCGCGCGTGAGATGGCGGTGATCCGCGGTCGTATCGTCGGGTACGTCAATCGGTTTATTGCGGATGCCTCGAAATCCATTGCCGCAGAATACTCCCCGTCGAAACACGATTACTCGCGCATGCCGAAACCTGCGAAAGATGAGCTGCAGCTGGGGCTGCTGTCTTCTCTGATGTTGGCGGAGCTGCTGCCGCCTCTTCAGGTCGTGAAGAATATCAGTACAACGAAGGTGTCCGCCGCCGACGCTGCCCATATTGGCCGCGCGGTTCTGCTGATGTACAAGCTGGAAAAATCCTCTGACGCGACTTTTTCGACTCGCGACGAGGCAGATGCAAAGAAGATCGCCGGTGAGTTCGCCGGGCTTAATCTGGCGGCCGCTTACAACAAATTTTTTGGCTACGGTACCCGACACTGTCCGCGGTCTACACCTCTACATTTGTGCACGAGACGACCTCGCCCCCAGCCAGCCCGCCAAACGCCGCACTTTCTCGCTGCCGTTTACCGAAAATTGAAACTTTTCTGGTCCTTCAACGAGCGAGTTTCGCATGTCCTGCGGGGAACGGCCTATTTGGTCTTAACGAGGATAGACCAGCAAGACGCCGCCCACAGGCCCTTTTTCGGTAAAGTGACAGGCGAAGGCCAGTGGAAAGGGCCAGGTACTGGATAGCTGCACGAATAGTGGTGGGTTTTCGCACCCGTGAAAGTACTTTCTGAGGGCCGTGTGGTTTCGGGGCAGCAGATGGCGATTATCGGTATGAGGAGTCCTGGTTTCTTCTTCAACGACTTCCTCAGTTCGGCGCAACCTGAAGAAACGAACCACAATTCTGTACACGCGTTCACTTTTCGGAATTGTCCGTGAAATTGTAGATCGCCGTCGGCGAACCGCAACTCCTCGATTTGGTTGCCATCCTGCCTCTTGTTGCACTAGAGCGAAGAGGTGGTGGCCCCCGGCCTCCTCCAATTCGGATCGGGAAATTTTATGAAACAGTCACTGGTTGTTTCGGTGGTAAAAAGGTGGCTCACGAGGTTGGATCGACCGTTGAGTAGGCGGAAAAAGGGCCGAAGGGCCAGTTTTGCGGGGGCCGAAAAACTGGAAGCCCGCGTCCTTCTGACAGAGTTGATTTCGACCCGCGACGTGGCAGCTTATCTAGGGCCGCACCTTAGCTCGATAGATGGCGTCACAGTTGTCACTCACGGATTCCAGCCGACTGGAGGCGGCGGCGACAGTATGGCAGACCTGTCACGTGTACTCCGTGATCGCGCCGGACAGCATCTCAGCAATTCTCAGGCAGCATGGTTACTTGACTACGATCTTCGGACCGAAGGATCACTGGCGGGCTTTGACGTTGACTTGAGCACAGAGGACGATGGATTCGGCAACGGGTCAATCTTTGATCTCGGTACAGCACCTACAGAACTAATTATTCAGTTTGACTGGGCCACAGAGTCGAACGAATTATCTGCAGGTTGGGGAGAGGCTGCCGGAGATGCGCTGTTCAATTTGCTGGTCGGATTGGATCTGGTGAATCCGGCCAGTCCAACCAGTCATCCTCACCTGCATTTTATCGCTCACAGTTTTGGCTCAGCGGTAACCAGTGAAGCCGTAGAACGACTTGCTTACTACGAGATTTTAGTGGATCAAGTCACATTGCTGGACCCGCATGATTTCGATCAGGCAGGCTTGCTTGTGGACGAGGACCAACGGCTTTTCGATCTTGGTTCTCCCGAGGGCTACGGTGCCACTAGTTGGGAGAATGTCGAATTCGCTGATGTGTACTATCAAACGCGTAATTCCAACGACGGCTCGCTAGTACCAGACAGCCTGGTTCCCGGCGGTCGTCCCTTGCCTGGCGCATTCAACATCCATGCGAACGACGGCGATGAACTGCCAAGGCTAAGCGACGATCCCTACGCAATCGGCGACGCTAGTGGGGATCACAGTTACGTTTGGAATGTTCTTTACATGGGTTCCGCTTTGCCTGAATGGAGCAGCGGCACGGATTATGCGAAAGGCGAAGAGCACGCCTTTCTCCTCACGATTCCGCAAGATGGGCAACATTATAAGACTCACGACTCCCAAGTCCTGTTCGCAGGGCGGACTTACCGGCTCTTCTATGAATCTGCCAGAAGTGCGGTTTACACTCCGAGCACGATATCCCCTGATGAAGCATCGAAGATGCTCCTCGTCGATGGCCCCTCTCCGGAGAATCCTGCTTCCTTCGACTTCGGTACACAGGGCTACCATCTCAGTCGAATAGGTCAGGCATCTCGCCCAGCGCAAACAAATTTCTACGAACCATCCCAGAATCATCAGAGCAGTGCGCCGTCTCGACACCCGGACGTCGTGGCAGCGGATGACAAGCAGTTCTATGCAGTCACGAAGCCGTCTCCCCGGTGGGGCTTTGAGTCACTGCTTGTAAACGGCGACTTCCGCCACGCAGGAGATGAGTTTGACGTCGACGGCAACCAATATTCGGTCGGCAGCATCGGCTATCTGACTGCGGATAACTTAATCCCCGGCTGGTCCCATCACCAGACCGCTCGCCTGCCTGACGTGTCGGGACGCAATACCGGACGCGTGGAGAAGGAAGATAACAATCACTATCTCCGGCTGGATGCTTCCGGAATCAGCAGAACTCACAACGATTTCTACCTCGATATCCAGGCTGGCGTCCTGGAATTTGATCTCCGTATTCCGTCCGCCGGATCGGGGGAACGCCTGGCCATTCTCATCGGTGAACATGTCATCGGATCGGTCAGTCTTGATGAAGTGACAAACGAGTTTGGGCTTCGAAGATTCGTAATCCCAACAAACCTGCGTGGCAAAAGCCAGACGCTGACCTTCAAGCTTGTGCCCGCACCCATGTCTTCCTTAAGTTCGATTGTCAACGTCGACAATGTGAGGTTGACGGCAGGCGGTCGCACTGGTGACGTCGTGCCCGTCGCTCTTGCGTCCCTGAGTCTGGCGAGGTCGGACTTCAACATCGTCGGCTGGTCGGCCGTGGAAGACGGCAGTCCTCCCGTAGTCCTGGATCTGTCGGAGAACACCCTCCGAGGAGATCACCATCTACAGGCTAACGGAGAAACCGTTGGCTACGTCATATTTGGCGACCGAATTGCAGCGTCGGATGTCGACTCCGGACTGGGATTCAGTGAATCAGGGCGGTTTTATCTTGCGCCTCCAGTCGAAAATCTTAGTTCGACGGCAGCATTCGATGGACAACTTGTCCTTTGGTACAGGTTCGGCGATGCTGTCGCAACAGTCACTAATTCCGCCAGCCTGCTCGCACACCTCGCGAACGCTCCAACGGGGATCATCGGCGACACTGGACTGCTCTCTGTCTTGATAGATGACGGCTTCGGTGAAGAAGTGCCGGTCATCGACGACTCCGCCACGTATCGTTCTCGACCAATTCAGTTGGGCATTGACGGGCAGCTTCGACAGTGGCTGATCCACGACGAGTCCAACGGAGCAGATTGGGTGCTTGTGGAAACAGAGGTCGGCTCACTGGCCTTGTTTCACGCTGCCTCACATGTTCTCTCCATCCTGCCGGGAGCCGCCACCCTAGGCGATGATGAGCGCGTCGTGAGTGGCGCATCGTCGACTCTCGAAGTGATCCAACTTCAGCAGCGCCTCCGGTATCTTGGTTACCCGGGCATTTCGGGTGAACCGCTTGTGGTTGACGGGATTGTCGGACCGGAAACACGCCACTCGGCCGGGATGTTTACAACAAGCATCAACGGTAGGAGTTTCGAAACAGAAGACAACCTCACCGGACCTGCGTATCAGTTTGCTAACGCATTGAACGCCCCGAGATGGATGAAGCTTCAGAGTCTCGTCGGCGACCAATTTCTGCTTCCGATGGGACCAGAAAACCCTGAGGCCCCGTTTGACCTTTTCGGGACCAACTGGTTGGTACAGACGATTCGAAGCGCTGCTATTGAGGCCAAAGCCGGCAGCAATCCGATCAATATGGAGATCGAAGTTTACCAGCTGAGTCCTCTGAACGGGCTCGGCCCGGAAATTGGCCACGATGCGGGGTTGACAGTCGATTTCGTCTTGCCTTCGCAGGTAGCCACCAGTGGTGATGGAGTCCTGTCCGACGCGGAGAGTGAAGTTGTCCGCCTCGTAACAGCTCTGGAATCAACTGCAGTTGCAGGGGTAACCCTTCATGATGTTCGAATCGCAAACTCTGATATTGCTGCGGCGATTAACGCCGGGAGAATCTCGCCCCTCGCTGTTGCTCAACGACCGCACGGATTTACCCGAGGACTTCAGGTAACCATCAATTCGCCCGAACCGGTGTTCGAAGAACTGTCACAGGGGAATGAAGATCCGAAGGTTGTGAATCCGGATGTTGGGATTGGTTTCGAGACACTGCTGCGCTGGCTGGAAGATCTAATTGAGACGGAATTCAGTGTACAGTTGCCGGCGATCTCGCACAGCAGAACCGGGCAACTACTGGCTGTAGCGGAAAGTCTCGGTATCGACGGAGTGCTGGTAGGTGAGGACTCCCTAAATTCAGTTGTCCAAAACATTGTCAACTCCGCACCCTCAATGACACTGGCAGATTTTATCGCTGATCTCGACGGCATGCAGTTCAGTGAGTCCGGGAAGACATGGACTGTTTCCGCAACGCAGGTTGACAAAACATCGGGACTTGCCGCAGTGAATATTCAACTCGACGGCGTTGGCTCTACGGGAGATCATCGGATTGACCTCGGCGCGGCGTTGTCCGAGCTGGATGGTTCGCTATCTGCAGAGATTGCTGCGACTGCCGACATTTCAGGCAAGATCGACTTTACTTTGACATGGGATGCCGAATCGTCGTTTGCGACCTCAGAGTCGATGAAACTAACGGTTAATGAGGTCTCAGCCGACATCAACGTCAATGTTGACAAAATCGAACTAGAGGCGCGGCTGGCTATGCTCTATGGGAGCATTGTTGATTCCGGAGCAGGCGGCGGCTACGACAGCTTCATCAGTATTACGGCAGATGTAAACGCAGGGCTGGTGGGAGGTGAAGCAGTTAACGTCAGCCTGCTTCCCGCCCTTACCACGGACGACATCGATGTCATCGCCAACCTTGACCTGGACGGAATTCTCTTCTTCGCCACGAATATTACTGGCATAACCCTCCCCGGCTATCAGGACGGTGACTTTGGCCTGCAACTGGATCTGGTCAACGACGTTCCGGTAATTGCACCAATCGGCGACCTGCCCAACGTTCTCAACCAGGTCCGGAATCTTTCGCCACAACAAATTGCTGATATTACGAACCAGTTCGCAGACTGGCTGAGCGGACTGGGCAACTTCGGGGCGTTCCGGGACCAAATCCCAATCGGTGGAGGCAGTTTCGGCAAATGGGCGGACCTTGGTAGCGAACTGAAGCGATTGCTATTTGACGATTTGCAGCAACTAGAACTGGTGGCCGAAACCGCGCCTGAATCGACATCTGCCTATGCCGATGTGACCAAATTCCAGTTAACGGTCAGCGATTCTGTTACCGTTGATGTTGAACTCGATCCTACGGCGACCGGTGACAACTCGACGATCAATGACTTGGCGGCAGACCTGTCCGCTGCAATCGCCGAAGAGCTTGATGAAACCGATTACCCGGGTGCGATCGTCGCCTTGGTCGTCAATGGCAAATTGGCGCTTCGCTCGACGCTACCCGGCATCACAGGAATTAGAGTCAGTCAGGTTGAAGGGCAAACCGAACCAGGCTTGCAGCGACTCGGGTTTATTGATGGACAGTCTGTCGACCAGTTGCGAATGGAAACGCTGCAGGACTTTGAGCAAATCATCCAAGAAGCATTGGGCACCGCCGCGAGCCTGATCTATGATCGAGCGTCTGGCACGGTCTCCATCGACCTCAGTGTTAGTGGGGAAAGTTTGCTGGGCCAGTCACAGCTCGATTTCGGCAGCGAGATCGGCGGTTTGGTCGATATTCGCACGGAGAGCATCATAGAGCTTTGGGGGCAGGCAACCGCGAACTTTACGCTCGGATTCTTCCTGGACGATCTTGGTTCGACATTCCAGTTAACCGAGAGCATGCCGCTTAACTCGCTCGAGTCTTGGGGTATGGGAATAGAAGACGGCATCAGTTCCACGCTTTCTTCCACAGCCAACACGTCGTTTTCCAAAGACCTTCGCTTCGACCTTGAAATTGACGGCACTACTTATCCGGTGTCGATTGCGTCTTTGGCCACTCAAAGCAACAACTCGCTAGCCGACCTGGCCTCTGATCTGAACGCAGCAGTTGCATCCGCTCTCGCCGGAACCGGATTAGAAACTGAGCTTTCTTTCGTTGTCGTTTCGGACACGCTCAAGTTGATGCTACCCGGCACGGCCATCGCAAGCTTGCAGCTGCAGGATTCAAACACCAGCGGCGACTACTACGGTCTTCGCCGTCTTGGCTTCACGGCTGGCGACGCTTACGGGCACCACCTCAGCATCACTCCGCGGATTGGCAACACGATTACGGTTGATCTTGAAGGTGTCACGACGATCGGCGACGTGATCAATCGAATCGAAGCTGCCTCATCTAATCTATCGGTTGACTTCACTGATGATGGACGTGGACTCAAGGTCACCGATTCGAGTTACAACCCAGCAGTCGACGATGAAGACGCGCTCAACGATCGGTTTTCCATCAACGCGGCGAATGGTTCCTTTGCGGCGATCATTCTCGGATTGGCTGAGGAAGACGACGAGGATGATGGCATCATCGAAGGACGTCCTCTTGGTGGTGCCGCATTCGACGAAAGGTTTTACGTCGAGGACTTCATTGCCACTCTGCAGGTTAACGCAATTGCGGAAGACATCGATGCACTGGCAAACTTCGGCATTGTCGAAGTCGGTGTTGCAAATGGCAGTGGTGAAGCCAATGCATCACTTGAGCTAACGCTCAATGATCCGAATTCGGACGGTCGAATATTCCTGTCTGAGATGGTTGATAACGCGGTCTTGGACTTGATCGGTACACCAGTTCTTGAGTGCGACCTGAATTTAGAGCTACCGCTCGTTTTAACCCCACCAATCGTCGGGTTAGCCCTACCCAACGACGCCGCCATTATCGTCTCATGGGCTGACATCCACAATGGAACTGAACCCTCGGTTTACCTCCAGGGGCTAGATTCGCTCGAAGGCTTCAAGAATCTTTCGGGCTTCGGTCTGTCGCGTGATCTCAGCATCGAACGTGCGATTGACGATGCTTTGGACGTAATCGCAGGTCAATTCGACATTCGGATTCAGGTCGATGGGACGACTTTTGACATCCGACTCGATGTCATTGATCCGTCGATCGTTGGTGTCGACCCTGAACCAGTACTGACATTCGGTAATCTTGCAGATGCGATTCGACTTCAAACGGGCGGTAAGGTCGCGCTGAACTTCAGCACCGACGGGCGTGGATTAGTTCTGACCGACAACACCGCTGGCAGCGCATTCACGCTAAGTAGCCTGAATGGGTCTGGCATTCTCAGCCAACTCGGCCTCTCCGGTGTATCGGCGGTAGGTGGTGTTATCGAGGGAAAGGCGATCTACCAGCCGAACTTCCTTGATGCTTTCAGGCGAGTCATAGAGCTTCTTCGTTCGTTTGAAGAACTTCCAGCCATGAAACAGCCGATCCCGGGTACTGGGACCAGCTTGAATGACCTACTAGATTTTGCCAATAAGATCGACCAGCTGATAATGAAGCTGGAGGATGCTCCGAGCAAGACGTTGCAGGAGTTAGATGACCAAGTCTCTAGCATTTTGGGGCTTTCCGCTGACGCCTTCCGACTGGAGTTTGATACGACAAACGGCGGCGCTATCAAGGCGATTTTCAACTTTGCCGAAGTCATCAATAAGCAACTGCGGCTCGATTTTGATTTGGGGGCTGGGCTTGGCGACCTTGTCTATGCGGGATCCGATGCGTCGCTGAACGCAAGAGTGGGCTACGATTTCAACATCGCCATTGGGATGGACTTGGTCGATTCCGAAGACTTACGTCCGTTCCTTTACACGAACGACACTCGCTTGGATGTTACTGCACGTGTAGCTTCGGAAAGTACCACAACATCGCTTAACCATTTCAATGTGTCCGCTGCCATTGGACCGCTCGGAGTATCGATTCAAAACGGCTACCTCGTCGTTGACCGCGATGGTTGGAACGACACAAATAGCGATGGTCTCGATGACAACACGGACGACGCAGCGTTCTCCGCGCGGATCGTCGACTCAGAGGCCGAGTCGTTCATCGATGAAAACCAAAATGGCTTCTTCGACCCCGGTGAGTCATTCACCGACTCCAATAACAATTCTCAGTGGGACGGCGGCGATGGTCGGCGGTATCTCGATGACCTGAGTGCAGACGATCTCCAGTTCTCGTTCATTGGAGCGGCTGATGCCAATTTGCCGATCGTCGCGAATACGTTGACTGGTCCGCAAGCTGTCGGCGACATCTCGATAACTGTTAGTGACTTAACGGAGCCTGATCTGTCAGGCGGGAATGTCTCCGTTCCCAGCTTTCAATCGTTGCTGGACGCGTTTGACCCCACTACGAACCTGAGCGGATTCACTGACGGCTGGGATGCGGTCTTTTCATTGCTCCAACATCAGATTGTCGCCCGCTTGAACGATTTGGATCTGCCAATCATTGGCAATCAGCTGGGGGATCTAACCCTCTTCGTCAATGACTTGCGTGGTGGCGTTGATGGAATCACCACGTCAGCGATTGGTCAGAATGCGATTGGTGACCTTCGCACCGCGCTATTTCAGGCACTGAATGGTACCGGGTATCTGCTCGAACCCGGGACCTCCAATCCTGCAACTTCTGAACAGGATGTTCTCCTTAACCAGGGCAGCGGGTATGTAGGCTTCGATGTTTCTCTTGGCGGTACTTTCTCGATCAGTAGCATTGAGCTTGACCTGGGGCTTGATGGTCTAGGGCTGACGACTGATAAGCCAACTCTGGACGTAACGGCAGAGTTTCGTATTGATATCGGTATCGGAATCGATGAAACGGACGGCGTCTATATCAGTCTTGATGCAAACAAGACGGATGACCTGCACCTGGCTTTCAGCGCGGAACTGAATGGATTCAATACAGAACAAACCGCCCTCGAAGCGAGTCTCGGCTTCCTAACTCTTAAAGCAATTAATAGTAAGACTGAAGCGGCCGCGGAATTGGATATTGATATCGATCCTGGCGCTGACGGTCGCCTTCGCCTTTCGGAGATTCTCTCGGCGGATCTTTCGACTTCCTTTACTGGGAATGTACTCGAACCCGAAGATCCAAGCCGAAGTGGTACAGAAGAACCATCAGGATCAGGGCAGTGGGACTACAACAAAGCTGCCATCATCGACTGGGAATTGATCGCCAGCATCAACGGAAATGCCGCGCTCCCGCAGTTGAAAACAGGATTCAATCTTGATTGGACTGTCGGGAGCTTTGGTGACTTAGGGAGTGCACCTCAAATCGAGTTCGCTAATGTTCAAATGAACCTTGGTTCGTTCCTGAGTGACTTCCTTGGTCCTATCGTCGACAAAGTGAACAACACACTGGAACCAGTCAAACCTGTCTTGGATGTTTTGACAGAGCCAATTCCGGTGATCAGTGATCTCGGCGGACCTGTGACGCTGCTCGATCTCGCAGACTTCTTCGGCTACGGAGATTACAACGACTTTATCTACGCAGTGGACGACATTGCCGATCTGGCGGAGCAACTTGGCAATCTTAGCAGTGAAGCGTCATGGATTGATCTTGGCGCTTTCAGTGTCGACGGCAAAATGGCGACGTCCGGGCGCGGTCGAGGGAACTTAACAGCCAACTCATTGACGCCAAATTTGGATTTCAATGCGATTCGAGGGCAAATCAATCAAACGGGTGGATCACAAGCCGCTGCCTTCAATAGCTCGGTCAGTTTCTCCGGTGGAGGTGGATTCAAATTCCCAATCGTGGAGAATCCGTCGTCAGCTTTCGGGTTACTGCTCGGCCAGGACGTGACGCTCTTTGGCTACGACATGCCAGCGCTGGTGGCCCAGTTTGAATACAGTCAGTTCTTCCCCGTCTGGGGACCAATCGGAGCACGAATCACGGGAAGTGTCGGTGCCGAATTCGACTTTGCGTTTGGATTTGACACCTATGGCATGAGGCAGTTTGCCGAAAACGACTATCAATTCCCCGAGCAGATCTTCAACGGATTCTTCATCAGTGACACCGCCTCGGTCGACGGTACGGGAGCAGACGTTCCCGAAATTACACTCTCCGCAGCACTGAAAGCTGCCGCAGAGGTAAACATTGCGGTCGCCAGAATCGGAGTCGGTGGTGGGATCGGAATCGATGTCTTTTTCGACCTCCATGACAATAACAATGACGGCAAGGTCCGAGTTGATGAGATCATCGAGAACTTCAACCTTGGTCCCATTCATGTGTTTGATGTCACGGGCGAAGCGTCTGCGTTCCTCTTCGCATACTACGAAATCGGTTTCCGAGCCTTCGGCAAGTGGGTCAAGATTGCTGGCGACGAATACGAGCTTGCCAAGGTCGTTCTGCTCGACTTCTCACTACCTCGACCCGATTCAGCACCGAGTGACATTTCTTACGTCGATAACGGTGTTCTTAAATTCAATACAACCAATGCGGCTGATCAAATCGTCGTCCGACCTGGTTCTGCACCAGGTGAAATATTCGTCAGCGTGAATGGACGGGACGAACCCACGGGAGGCAATCCTCACACGGGTGTCACTTCGATTCTGTTTGAAGGCCAAGGTGGTAACGACCGGTTCACCGTGCAGTCGGGAATTTCTGTTCCAGTGACTGCCCACGGTGGTGACGGAAATGACGTCCTCACCTTGGGCGACGTCACTGTGGAAGTCACAGGAGGCAAAGGAAATGACATCATCACACTGGGGTCCGGGCCCGCAATCGTTCGTGGTGACGAAGGTGATGACGATATCACGGGTTCCGACGGAGCTGACACCATCTATGCCGGTGCCGGCCGTGACCTGATCAAGGCACGCGGCGGCAATGATCGCGTTTATGGCGATTCGGGCGCCAACCGAATCGAAGGTGGTTCCGGTGCAGATGAGATCGACGGCGGAACAGATGGTGATTTTATCGACGGCGGACGAGACAACGACATCATTCGAGGTAATGGCGGTGACGACGAAATCTTTGGTGGATTCGGGGACGATATTTTGATTGGAGGAGCGGGAGCCGACCGGCTCGAGGGCGACCGCGGCGACGACCTGCTGATCGGCGATAGCATCTCGATTGCTCCTGTGTACGGTGTCGCCATCTCTGAATCGAATCTCAGCGGCAACGGCAACGATGTTCTGCTGGGCGGTCGTGGCAGCGACTACGTCTTCGGCGGCGGTGGCAATGACCGAGTTGACGCAGGCAGCGGCAACGATTTTGTATGGACCCACGCCGGCGCGGACGATATCTCGCTTGGTACTGGTGTTGACTGGGGCGATGGAGGAATCGGAGACGATGTTATTCGCGGTGATGAGGGCAGCGATACCATTATCGGGAACCTTGGTGCCGACACAATCTACGCCGGAACGAATGCCAGCGGCGGTGGATCGACCAGCGATACCAATACGATTTTCGGCGATCTGCAAACGTCCGGGGGCGGCGACTTTAACGAGTCGAACGCGGACACAATTTACGGCGACGTTGGCGCCGACATCATTACGGCTTCGGGAGGTTCTGACCGTGTTTACGCGCTCGCCGGCGCTAACGTTGTTGACTTAGGTGAAGGCAACAACACATTCACTTCGGGCAGCAATGATGACAATGTTACCGCCTACAGCGGGAACGATACCATCACGATCAGCGGAGGTAACAACACGATCAACGCAGGTGATGGCGACAACACGATCTTTACCGGCTCCGGCTTCGACAACATCATCACGGGAACGGGCCACGATGTCATCAATGCAGGTGACGGCGGCTCGTCCACAAATCCTCAAGTGATTCATGCGGGCAGCGGTAACAATCGAATAGCCACGGGAGACGGATTGGAACAAATCACCACTCTCGAGGGTAACGACACCATCGTCTCCGGCGATGGTCAGAAGACGATTCATGCCGGCGAAGGAAATAATGTCATTAGCGTTGGAACAGTTGCCAGTGGCACTTCCACGGTCACGGTTGGTAGTGGCAATGACCGAATCACCATGGGTGATGGCGTTAAAGAAGTCACGGCTGGCGACGGCGAGAACGTCATCGTCTTGCGTAATGGTGATGCGATTGTGACCTCTGGCGTAGACACCGACCAAATTTCCGTCGGCGATGGTGACAAAACGATCACAGCGGGCGCTGGAAACAATGTCATTCAAGTTGGCAACGGGCCATCCACCATTACGACACTCGATGGCAATGATCGAATTACAACAGGTAACGATCGTGACATCATCATCACCAGCGGCGGCAACAATACGATTCGCTCCGGAGGAGCCCGCGACTTCGTACAAACCGGCGGCGGTGAAGACCAGATCTTCGGCGAAGCCGGAGACGACATTATCCTTGCCGGTAGCGGCGATGACCGTGTCAGTGGCGGAGAAGGTGACGATCTGATTGTTGGTGACTACGGGGACGACAATCTGTCAGGTGACAGGGGAAGAGACGTCATTTGGGGAGGGCTGCCTGATACGGTTCAAGCTGGTTTCGGCATGGGCACTTTCACAACCTCCAATATTCCGCTCTGGATTGACATTGAAGACCCAAGCAACTTCGGTTGGTTAGAAAGCAATTTCATCGGTGGTTCGGCGTCGTTTGCAATTCATCCTGACTTCGTTGCAGCGAAAGCTGTGGCAGCACAGAACGGCCGCATCTACGCGGACCCAACTCCCATCATTCCAACGCTTCCCGGCGGCAATGGGTTGCAGATGTTCCCTTCCTTTGCGGGAATCAATGCGAGCAGCCAAAATGCGAACGACGGCGATGGGATCGACACCATTACCGGCGGCGATGACACCGACTGGTTGTTCGGCGGCGGTGACGCGGACTTCATCGATGGTGGTGCCGCGAGCGATTACATCGACGGTGGAGCCGCAAACGACCGGTTGCTCGGCGGACTTGGCGAATCCCTTGGCGATGGCGGCGACGACGTTATTCGCGGTGGCTTGAACAATGATGTCTTGCGTGGCGGTGATGGTCTTGACTTGTTGTTTGGTGAGGAAGGCGACGACCTTATCTTTGGCGACACGGGGGCAGCAAATGATAGCCAACTCGGGCAAATACTTTTCGGAGGAGCTGGCGACGATACGCTGTATGCGTTTGCTGGCTACGACGCACCGATCGAAGCTGGGAAGATTGGCGATCACCTAGTCGGTGGCAGCGGCGAAGACCTTCTTTACGGCAACTTGCGTAAAGATCTTCTCGATGGTCAAGGCGGGGCAGACTTCTTGCACGGTGATTACCTCGATGGTCCGCTCTACGCTCGCAACGTGCGAGCAGGAATTACCGGTGGCGACGACATCCTGCTCGGTGGTTTTGGACAAGATCAGCTATTCGGTGGCGGCGGTAACGATATTCTCCGTGGACAAGAAGATGGCGACTGGCTGGAAGGCCTTGATGGCAACGATGCTCTGATCGGTGGCCCTGGAATCGACATTCTTACGCTCGACGTTTCCAACACTTACAGCGTTACAGGCGGAGACAAGCTATTTGGCCATGAAGTCACCGGGGATTCGCTTGCTAATTTTGTGGACAATGCTCTGACGGATACGTCAGCTGACATTGTTCTCCTTCAAGGCGACCAACAAACCAGTCCTGACGGAAACCCGCTTTTCCACGACGACATCTTCCTATCGGATGTTGGTTCAGGGAATAGGCTCATCGATGTCACTTATCGTTCCGCTGCGACACGTGATCCGATCACAGGGCAACTTGTCAACTGGGTCGGCAACTCCAATGTGATTCAGGTGCAAATGAATCCTAGCGTGGAGCAGATCCAGGTTGCCGGCTTGATGGGCGACGACGTCATCTCCGTGCAGGGACTGGACGGCTCACGAGAAACACCGCGTAGTGAAGTTGTTTCCTACGCCGCGATGGTTGGCGGAGGGCCAGGGAACGACATCCTCCTAGGTTCATCTGGTAACGATCGGCTTGATGGTGGCCCAGGTAGCGACAGGATCTATGGCTTCGAAGGAGACGACCGACTGTGGGGCGACTATTTCAATGGAAACGCGTCATTCGATTCGGATGAGTTGTACGCGGGTAAAGGCTTCGATGATTTGATTGGCGGTTCCGGCGACAACATCCTCGCCGCTTGGTCGTTCAACCCGACAATTGATTACACCGATAACTCTGTCAGCGTAGCGTTACCGACTAACTACACGAGCGAGCAACTTCGTAATGCGTTGATGTATAACGGTGACTGGGGCTTGAAGCCTGATGTCGACTTTGGTGTCTACAACGGTACCGTCGGCCCGACAAGCGTGAATACGGGATCGCTCGAAGACACCGAATTGAATCGTATGCTCGGTAATAGTTCAGTCAATTCTGAACAGCTTTACGGTGGTACGGGACTTGATTTCCTCTATGGAAACGGTGGTGGTGGGGCGTTGGGTGACGAACTCTACACCTACCGCGGCGAGCGTTTCGGTGAAGGCCAAATGCCGTGGGAGCAAGATGACGCCTGGAAGGAATACGCTAAACAAACGGATGCAGTTTGGTACGTTGGTGCCGGATCAGGACTTAGTGATTCTGAGCTTGAGGGCGACACGGTCCGCATTGACTACGTCACAGATCCAACGAGTCCACTTTACGATCGGCATATAATTACGATTCGGCAATCAGGGACATTCAATCTAAAGCTCTCATATCAGATTGGTAACGGGCTATTCGAGCCAATAACCAGCGACAATAACATCGGAGAAAAAGCAAACGAAGTTCAGGGTAATACGGAATCGTACTTCGATCTCGAAGCCATCGGATATCGATGGGATCCTGCAACCGGGCGACTGTTCCGACAAACTCCCGAAGAACGACGTGATGCAGGACTGGGCACGGTCAAAGACACAGACCTAGCTGCGACCGTTTTGCCTCCCGAAGGAGACTTCCTGGCAATTCTGGTCGATACGCTTGGCGGGCCCGACACTGTTATCGTTGGCGAAACCGTACAGAAATCCGTGTGGGTTGATGCGGGCAGTGGAGACGACTTGGTTCGTATGGAACCGCGTTTGGCCTTCCTCCCTGACCAAACCGATCACGTTTTTGACCGGAATGATTCGCCCGCCGGCGCCGTTGAATTGGGAGTCCTGGCGCAGGATGTCGACCTTGCGGGATTGACCATCGATAGTGCCGTTGATGAGGTCAGTAACGCTCCATCGGAAGTTGATTGGTTCAGATTCTCTTTATTGTCAATTCCACAAATTGGAGATGTGCTAGGTGTAACTCCAAATGGCGTTGGTCGCTCTAAGAATCCTTTGAACGAGCAATTTGTACGCGATGCTCAAAACTTGACGATTGAGCTGTTCGATAATGTCGCGGAACCATGGAATAACACCACAGATTACACGAGTGGTGGCAACACTGAATTCTCAATAACCATTCCTGGTGACGAACCTTACGTGACAGCTGACGGTGCCACACTTACGTCGGGTGAAATCTACAACCTCGAATACTCCGTTGAATCAAGAGAATTTCCCGTCGGTGAACTGCGTAGTGGGATTGCTGTAACGGATGAACGGATTGGTACGGGATTCATCATGTACAGCGAGGAAAACCTCCATACGCGGTTTGCTAGTGCAGCAATCCATCAGCAAAACGCTGAACACCTGATCGCAGTTTTCCAATCGAATGGCCAGTGGTTCTTTGACAATGACAACATTGCCGTTCCATTTGAGTCTCGGTCAAGCGATCGACTTTTAGCGGTCGTTGACTTCAGCAACGACACGATTACAAGCTTCGAGGGAACGTTAGGAACTGAGCATGGGATTAACACGGGTTACACGATTGGTGATCTCACTTTCCAACCGAACCAATTTCTCGGCACTTCCAATCCCGGAGAGTTTGAAGTTGGTGGTACTTACTTTGGTGTAGCCGCCGGGCATCCGTCGATACTTCCAGGTGAGGTCAATGCCGGCGAAGTTCGCTTGATGAAGTTGGTCAGTGGTCCTGCTGTTCCAGTCGCCAGTTCATCTTCTGTGCTTGATTTAGCTGGAATTGGATTGTCAGCCGATACCACCTACTTTGCTAAAGTCTTTGATGCCGACGGAGTTACCGGTCAATACACATTTACATATCGGAGCGTCGCGACACCAGATATCTATGAGTCTGGCTCGTCTCCAAACTCGTCCTCCTCGAATGCCTACCGGATCGACTCGCCAAGTTCGGTGAAGAGTATTCTCAATCTGACTCTGCCGACTGCTGCTCGAGCTACGGAGGGTGATTGGTTTGCGCTCCCTATCGAAGCCGCCGGTGGGTCAATTGACGTTCGCTCCGACGTCGCGCAACGTCAGGTGACAGTGCGATTGCTCAATGCAGATGATTTGACAGAAATCGCAGCCGACTGGACGACGCCGAATGGAAACCCAGTTGCAGGCATCGACTTGACTTCGTTGGCCGGGTTGTCAGGCGACTACTTTGTTCAAATCACTGCCGATGGGCCGGTTCGCTACGATTTAAACCTTGACATTGAGCAGACACTTTCGGGAGACGGAACCGAGCAGACACCGTATCGAATCGACGACCTAGATCGATTTTCTTCCGTCCAACATCTCGTCAGCCCTGGGAACGAGCCCGACGGGGCAGAAGCAGATGCGGAAGCCGTGTTCTATGAGTTCACACTTTCGCAACCTGCAGAACTCGGTGATGCAATCGGGATCAGAAGTCTGAGTCCAGTAACACGAGTTGTTGCAGAAAGCGTTTCAAGTGGATTAGTCTATGCTAACGTTACCAAATTCCAATTGATCCTTAATGATTCGGACATTTTCGATATCGAACTAAGTTCGGCTGCGACCTCTGATAACGTTGGCCCCGCAGACTTGGCAACGGACGTGTCGGCGGCAATCGCATCGGCTTTAGCTGGTAGCGACTTTGACGGTTCAGTTTTCGCAGCTTTGTCGGGAAGTAGGCTCTCGCTCATTTCCTATGATGCACGCGTTGAGCAAATTCAAGTTAGTGAGGCAACAGGGCAATCCGAAGAAGGCTTAGATCGCCTTGGCTTCACACTGGGCCAATCAGCTCGACAGCTTGTCACAGCGTCTCCAGCCAATCGACTTCGGTTACAACTCGTCAGCGCCGCTGGGATAGTGCTTCAAGAAGTAGAATCAACAGACGCGGATCCGCAGGCCACGCTTGATTTAGCCGGTATCACGGCGGGCACTTATCGCGTCCGCGTCGAATCGGCGTGGCGTTTCGATGACGGATCAAATGCTTTCGTAGCACTCGCGGATGAGAACTCGCGCTATGAATTCTATTCCGCCACCGGTCTCCGCGTTTCAAGCGATCGGGCAGTTTTGGATACCAGATCAGTAGTCGTTACAGACTTTGCGGCTCCCCAGTCCATTCGACGTGACGTGATCTTGGGCGGATCTGGAAACGACTATTTACTCGGCGGTAGCGGGGAAGATTGGATCTTTGGCGGAGACGATACGGACTACCTATCGGGCGGCTATGACCTGCAGGCAGAAGATTTGATTGTCGGTGGTGGTGGTGATGACTTCTTTATCCTTCTCCCCGATTACTTGCCGGATGTGGGTGGCCTCGGTTTTGACGCTGGCAACAGCGATTTGTTTGTGGGTGGTGATGGTTACGACCAAGTCTATTACGTTGGTGGCGATACTAATCAGACCGTTAAAATTCGCGACTATGTGACGCTGGGTTTCGATCGTTTCTTGGGCCGCCACAAGATCTCGAACTTGGTTTGGGATTTAGACAATACTCAACCCCAGTTCGCTGCCGTAGATGGCCGCTATCTACAAAAATACGCCTATTTCCGTTCTCAGGAAATCGAGCGAACCGTCATTGATGGCGGTGATGGTAGAGATTCGATTCACATCGAACCTGGCTTCCTTCTTGGCGGCGAATCATGGGGTATTAGTGGAGGAGACCTCGCGGCGGGCGCCAACGCCTTCCAGCAACTTGTTCTGCTTGGTGGTGACGACACCGACCTAATTCTCGGTGGAGCTGGGTCGGAAACGATCATCGGTGGTGACTTTGATGCGAAAGACACTGAAGGTAATTTTCTTGCTGGCGGCTTAGGTGACGACTTCTTGCTTGGTGGCGCATCGTCCGAACGGGACTGGATCTACGGCGGTACCTTACCCACTCAAGACCCTGCATTGATCTCTGAGCTAGACAACCAAAACGTCCTACGTTTCACGCCTGATTCAGGACAAGTTCCCCCAGATACTGGTCTAGTAGTTAATGCCTACGATCCTGCTGTCTTTGTATTCAATGATGATGCACAGGTTCGAGACAGTATTGGGTATCTGCGGCTGTTGAACAACGCAGGGATCGCGTTTCCTGAATTATCAATTCAACAAACGGTGGAGGATGCTTTTGCATTTGAAGGTGTTGATGCTGGTGAATCTTTGCAATCCGTCACAAGCGTTGGAGACTTCAACGCGGATGGTTTGGAGGACTTTATTGTCAGTGGAGCAGATGGAAAGCAGAGCTACCTACTATTCGGACCGGTCTATTCGTCAACCCTGTCGCGAGTCGAGAGTTTTCCCCCTATCTCTGGAGATCCGAAGGTTGAAATTCGCGGCGAAAGTTGGTTTGTTTCTCGCGAGTACAACAGTAATGATGAGTTCACTGCAGCAGCAGATTTCCTGCGTGCGGAAGGACGCGCCGATCAGGTACTTAGCAGTACATTGGGACGTTTTGCCGGGGCAGGCCATCTACTAAGCGACACAAACTCGGATCTCGTATTCGTTCAACATGATTCGGCCAATAACAAAATTGTCTTGCACATCGTTGCTGGCGGGATTTCGACTGATCGAAAACTAAGCGTTGCCGATCGCACCATTGAAATCTCCACAACTGGCTTCGCCGCGGATTTGGATGATTTCAGCTTTGCTGTATTGGATTGGGACGGCGATGGTCAAGACGAGCTATTGGTTGTCGGAAAGCCAAACGCGGGAGCGGCAATCAATGCGCTTCGTAATTCGGGTTTTCTCTTCGATGCTTCCACAATTCGAAACGCAAGCGGGACTTTGACGCAGTCAAATGCGAGCCTAACCATCCAAACTGACACGACAGATCGTACAGATCAAGGAGGTCCAACCACATTCGCATCTCCGAGTCTTCTGTCAGTCGCCTCCCTTGGCGATGTTAACCAGGACGGTTTTGATGACCTGCTGTTCGGAGATTCCAGATACGCGACCTACACGGCCGGTTTTGATCCTGTACCAGGCACCGACGCCGACACTAGTTATGGTCGAGTTTATTTGGTCCTTGGCGGTCCACAGATTCCGACTGGCACACAAAGATTGTTGGACGGCGGACGCGGAAATTACTCGGGACTATCTAATTATGTCTGGCACGGCCGCGGGCTTGGAGCTCAGGTGTTCGCGACTGGTGACACCAATCTCGACGGCGTAGATGACTTTGGATTCACTCGAGATTTCGAGGCAGTCGGCGCTCCAAATCCATCGATTGGTGAAGACCACAACTTCACCGGCTCGACGTTTGTCATCGGAGGCTCACCGAACTACTTGGCCATCGACAGCAATGGCCAAAGAGACTTTAGTTTCCTCAATGGCCGTCTGACTGATGCTGGCGACAACGATATCCTCGGCCCAATCAATCCGCTTGAGCCTGCTGATAGCGGGCAGATCAATCGCATGCTCGGAGGAATCACGACCTCGGTGGCTGGTGCTGCGGCACTAGTTAGTCAGTCAGTGACGACGGGTGACTTCGACGGTGATGGACAAAATGATTTAATTTTCTCATACGACGGCCAGAACGAGACTCGCGTTTTCTACAGCATCGCAAATCAACCGCTCCAATTTGAACAAACGTTCCGATCCTATACTGCCCACAACGGGACTTTCGTTGGCGAACACTCTCAAGACGGTTTCGGAGTTCTTTCGCCCACTCCATACCTAGACCTTGACGGGAACGGGGTATCCGATTTGATTATCGGAGCACCTGGAGCGGACATTGATACCGCTAAGCTGTCCGGCGCAGATGCCAATGGTGGGCGAGTCTACGTGGTGTACGGCAGCGGTCGTTCGACAAATCTGCCTTCGGATCGTTTAGAAACCACAATCGCGAATCGCGAAATCCCGCGCGGCGGACTTTACCTTGTTGAACGGCCTGACGGTCAGCCGTTCGAGTACTTTGGCGCTGATGATACGGTTTTTGAAGCGAATCAGAACGAACGTTGGTACACCTTTGCCTTCCAAGGCGATGGTCAGATTGGCGACGTCATCAAGATTCGTACTGTCAATGAGTCGAATCGACCGATTAGCCGCCCTGCTCCAAGCCGTTTCTATTCATCCAATCCAGCAGACGTATTGACAGAGTTGGATCCGCTGGAGTCAATCCTTGATCCTCAACAGTATATTCTGCCACTCGCTGTTGCTGGCTCACGTCCATCTGAATCGAACTTATTGCCTTCAACGGGAGGTGATTTCCTGGTCGGTGGCGCGACGGATGCGAGTGTCATTCTGCTGGATCTTGATCTTTCCAAACTCTTTGACCTGGTCGAGTCGGCAGAGGATCTAATATCGTCCGCCGAATTGTCATTCAATTTCGGCCATTCAGCTTTTAATGTCACCGGCACGGTCCAAGCAGATGTCTTGGACTCCGAGAGTTTCGGTGGACTTTCAGTCTCCGATGCCGATGCTTCCTCGACACGCTTTCGACCAGCAGCCGGCACTCTGAATCAGAAGTCGAGCGACGAGTATCCGTTTGCTATCTTCCCAGACTCCAACGGCGAAATGTCATTTGACCTGACCTGGGAGGTCATCGACGCGCTGCTTGCGGGGAAGACTCGGCTTAAACTACGTTTAACCGCGGATACCGGCATTCCTCTCGAAGTCGATGAAAGTTCAATTCAGTTTGATTTGCGAACCAACCGCCGTAATGGCGTTGTCGCGGACCTGTACAACGCAGATGGCCAACGAATCGCCGGTGGCTATGCTGCGTCATCGATTATCGATTTGCGATCGGTTCCGGCGGGACAGTACCACCTGCGCGTCTACGATCCCTTCGCGGCTGCTCCGACATCGAATGATGAAGGACACCGTTTGTATGACGTGTCGTATGATCCAGTAGCGGAACGGGGTGATTTTGAAATCGCCCTGGAGATCGAGGCACCGAAAGTCGGCGACGCAGATGCGAGAACTGACCGTGACGAGCTACGAGGCAGCGGCGGCGACGATGTTCTCAGTGGCGGCGCATATTATGACCGTTTGTTCGGCGAGCTGGGTGAAGATCGATTCATCGCCGAGAGTCTTGAAATACGGGATCTCGATTATGGCTTCAACTCCAGTGGAATACCGATTCCCAACGGCAGCGAATCGGTATTTTCTGTCGCAACGTCAGATGTCGGCTATCTCGTTGCTACACCGGATGATTTCGACATTGCAGACTCCTTGGCTGACGCTTCCCGACCTCCAATGGACCCGGCGTTTGAACTGGCAATCGCAAGAGAGCTTGGACTTGCTGTACCGAATGCGAATGGCGGAATGCGATTGTCCCGACCTCTGCGTGCAACTGACCTGACTTCGCTTGTTCAGCTCTATGCTGATCCGATTTCGCTGGCGCGTTTCACGGTTTCCACAGCTGATGATGTTTTGGGCCATGAGATCAGCAGTCTCTCGGGACTCGAGTACGCAATCAACCTCGAATATCTGGGGATCTCCAATCAGCTTGTTTCGTCTCTCTCGAGCGTTGAACCGGGCATTCGATTGTTGCGCGAGGAACAAGGCGAACTTGGTCTACGTAGCCTTCGATTTATCGACGCCGATGGCAATCCGCTTCAAACGGATTTGAATGAGGCCTATCCACCGACAGATATCGGCCCGCTGCATGTGCTCAGCCGATTGAGCAATCTTGAATATGTCAGCATCGATTCGCTCAGCGGTGCAACGTCTGTCAACGCGAATGGCCATGATGGAAACACCTATTACGACTTGTCGTTCACTGACAATCTTGACCAACTGCGTTGGCTAAGTGCTCGTGACAATCAGATTACGACGTACCAAGATATATTCTTGGAGTCCAGCTACACGGGAGCGAAAACTGCATTTGGCTGGTACCCGCTAGATGCAATCAATGGCGACTACTCACGCAATGCAACCGAAGGTGCTCCCTCGGCGGTGATCTTTGGCGGTGTGTGGCCGGTTGAGGACGCCTCGCTGGCCCCCGGAGTTGAGAATCGCAATCGAGGCTCCTATTGGTTCAACGGTGTCGATAGTCACGTCGCTGTTCCGTTGCGTGTGGGAGATGATCTTTGGAAGAACGTCAATCCAGGCGGTTCATACGACAGCTTCGCAGCGTCATTCTGGTTCAAGACCGGAGATTCAAACAGCGGCTTATTCGCGTTGACTGCAGAAGCGGCTGCGCCCGCTGTTGGCAACAAGGGCGTTCAGGTCTATCTGCAAAATGGTCAAGTGCATGTCAAATTTGCTCAAGAAGCTGCGACGCTCAACACTACCAGCAGTCCGCTCATCTCTGGAACAAACTTCAGTGACAACGATTGGCACCATGTTCTTTTGTCGGTCACTCGCACGAGTGGCACCGCAGGCAGCATTCGCCTTTACGTTGATGGCATCGCGGCTAAGAATACCGATACCGCTGTAAGCGGCTTGCCTACCGATTTGCAGTTCGCTCAGCTAGGTTGGTCCAATGGCGCCTATCTGAATGGCCAGCTTGACGAAGTTCGCATCTATCGTGGTCCGGCGTCGAACCTGCCAGACAGACAGATTGCGATTCTGGCATCTGGACATGCCGACCCCACGACTGGAATCGTGTCACAAACCTGGGAAACGCATCAGAGTGGTGTCGCTTCACTTGCCGACAAGAAATTCCTTCAGGTACTGGATCTGTCGAATAATCAGATCAGTGACATCACACCACTGACCACTACCGATCGGTTGCGTTGGTTAGAGCTAACCAATAACACGGTGTCATCGATTGATGCACTCGCCGGGCAATGGATTATCAATAATGGCGACGAGGGCTACTCCGAAACGGGGAACGCCTGGACTGGCGCCAATCGTCTGAGTGCTTTCGAATCTGACTATCGCATCGTGGCTTCCAGAAATGGCGAGGCGAAGGCAACTCATAGCTTCACCGATCTGCCAGTGGTCGACGCGTTCGGCCAGCCGATTCAGTACGAACTGCAGGTGACTTGGCCCGAGCACGAAAGTCGCACTACGTCGGCACAGTGGCGCATCGAAGTTGCTGGGGACACTTTTGTAGAGCCATTGGTTACGGTAACGACCCAAACCAATACCGTATCAGGTGATGCGGGAGACACACTCGCCACTGCCCATCAAGTTGGTGAGTTGCAGCTGGTAGGCCAGCAGTTGCGTTTCGAGTCTGAGTTAGGCAACGGCACACAAGCCAACTTAGATGTTGACCTCTATGAGTTTTCCGTCCAAGCGGGGACGACCGTGATCGTCGAAACGGAGCCGGGGGCTGCGAATTCGATCAGCGACACGATCTTAAGACTGTTCGATGCCTCCGGTCAACAAATCACCTTCAATGATGATGCTGGAAGTCTGTTCTCGCGGATCAGTTACACGTTTGCAACGGCCGGAACGTACTACGTTGGTATCTCAGGATATTCGAACTTCACTTACGATCCTGCAATGGCAGGCAGCGGGACGTCCGGGGATATTGGGACATACGACCTTACGTTCCGTAAGCCTCAGATCGACCAGGAAGCGATTGATCAACTGGATTCCGGAGTCCTCCCCGGCGCTGTCCGGGATGTTCTCAGCGACAAGGGCATCAACTTGAGTGGTTTCTCCACTTCCGTCAGTGTCGAATTGCCAGGTGGAGCTTGGCGACTCGACGATGGTTCCGTGGCGATTGAGATCAAGCTGGACAATGGAAAGCTGCGATTTACCGAGATGACATCGGAATTCCACTTCCGCAACCAACAAACTCCACCGCAGGGAGAGACCTTTGGCAACGCAGTTTGGGAGCCACTGACAACTTTAACGCCAAGTGCGGATGGAACGGTTACGGTCACGCTTTCTGATCGAGACTTCGATTTGATTCAAGGTAATCTCGCTGCCGATGCGGTTCGTCTGGTTCGTGTTGTCTTGCCGAATCTAGAAGTAGCAAGCTTCGCAGGCAATCCGCTTAACGAGTCGGGGCAGTCACTGTTTGCCGGTTATCTGCAAACAACTTTTTCTGACGATCCAACGTTTGATTTGGAGCTGACGGCGACCGACATCGATTCGCTAAATGGCTCGACAGTTCCAGAAAGTGTTGTTCAGTTCTTGCGAACAAAGCAAATCACATTAACTGACGCTGCTGCGGTTACAACAAACATAACTTCAACGAGTTGGTCCATAAGCGACACTAATTTCTCAGCAAACATCGAGACTGGTGAGGAGCAGACAACTATTGAGTTAGTGACTCCGCAAGTGGAGGGCTTCACCTATGAGGTCAACTCAAACGCACCATTCATCGGGCCAATCCAACTGCAAACATTTAACGACAGTGTGTTTCTGACCGACAGCGTTAATGCGACCAATAATGGTTTTGAAATCTTTAGACCTTATACGGAGCAGGCCCCAGCTGCAAAGCAAAACTTCGGAAGGACAATCTACATCTTTTCCGAGGCAGATTATGTTGCTGTTAACTGGATTAGTGGTCCTGCTGCGCTTCCCGGCGAGTTTGGCTGGTACGGCGGTCACACTGGTGGTACCATTTACGGTCAGCCGTATCGATCTGTCTACAATGCAGCTACTGGAATTGCCACGATGTATGTACAGGGCGATCTCCAAATTGCAGCAGACAATATCAGGCTGATTGGCAACAAGCCTCTCTCAATAGTCGTTGCCAATAATCTCTATGTGGATTCGGGCGCAGTATTCGACGCTTCGGCAATCGACCAAACGGGATACCTTGGAGGTGGAAGTGGCGGAAGTGGTGGCACAGGCGGTAGTGGCACCTCTTCGACACAAGGGCCGGGATTGGGCGGGAACGGTGGTTCTGGCGGATACCGACCAGCTGAAAGTCCTGCAACAGAAACAGGTTTTCCCCCTATTGCCGGTCAATCTTTTGCCAACAGCGGATCCAGTGGAATTGGTGGCGACAATAACGTGCTTTTAGGGGCGACAAGTTCAAATAATGCGACAGCTGGAAATCCAGGCGGACCTGGCTTTGGAGGTTCGTCTGGGAGCCCTGGAGGAGGCCGAGGAACATCTGGTGGTGGCGGTGGCGCTAAGGGGGCAATTGGCGGTGGCGGTTCTGGCGGCTATGGCGGTGCATACGATGGATGGGGGATAGGCGTCGGAAACGGCCAAGACGGTGGGAGCGGCGGTACGGGAAGTAATGGAGGAACAGGTGGCAACGGGACAGCCGGCGGCAGTGGGTCATCGCCAACCATCGCGGCTGCAAATGCGAATGGTGGATTTGGCTTAACCGCAGGCGGTGGTGGCGGTGGTGGCGGTGGAGGACGAGGTGGTGGTGCCGGAGGAGAAGGCGGACATGCAGGTGGAGGCGGAGGTGGTGGTCAAGGCGGCAGGGGTCAGATTGCTGGAACGACGACGACCACTATTTACATAACGGGTGGCCAAGGTGCAACCGGCGGAAAAGGAGGATATGGCGGGACCGGAGGTGCCGGCGCGGCCGGCGGCGATGGCGGAGCGGGTGGCGGTGGAGGTGGCGCATTTGAAATCGTGTCACTTGGTCTGCTCGACATATCAGCCACTTTGAATGCAAACGGAGGTAATGGTAGTAATGGTCGTGGCGTGCTTGCAGGCTCTACTGGCACCGGTGGTACTGCCGGGACTAATGGTGGTATATCAACAAAATGGAATGATGCCAGCGGTGACGGTGGCAACGGTGGTAAAGGCGGAAATGGCGGAACGGGTGGAAACGGAGGCTCTGGCGGTGCGGGCGGCAATGGAAGTGGTGGTGCGGGAGGTAGCGTAAAAATTTTGGGGTCTGTGCTCGACGCGACAGGAACAAATGTATTGGTAGCTGGTGGGTCCGGAGGAAGTGGTGCGGCATCTGGCGGAAACGGGAGATACGTCGTCGGCTACAACGAGGTTGTTTCTGCGGGCACACGTACATCTGGTGGTACAACTTCGACGTTTAGCCAGTTGAGTGGGGTTGCCAGTCTGAATGCCTCGATGATCCGGTCTACCAATCCATTTGTATCTAATAGCCCGACACCCAACATCGTGGGACTCGAGGGTGGTGCCGAGGCATTTGGGCTGTTTCCTCAAACTGCGTCCGAAATCTTTACGGATTCCGTTATCTACCATTCAGCGCCAGAAAATTCAACCTTCGCAATTGTAAGAGTTGACGGTGCATGGGGATACAATACAGCTGGCTTTGACTATGCCGGCTTCGATATGCTTTTGGTCGCAAACGTATCAGATATTAGTATTGCAAATCCAATCCTGGGCGTTGACCAGGCCCCTGTTCCTATGCTGATCGGTGGCTGGCAGTACGATGCGATATTTGGTGGCAGTGGCGACGCCACGTTAGCTCAATTGGAGCCGGGACGGGTTTATGTTACCCTCGTTCCTGACGCGGCTACGAGCGTAACTATTGGTGCGACAGCAATCGGGGGAGCCACACAAACCAAGTCGTTTTCGCTTATAGATAATGATGTGGTTTACGTTACCAACTCCCTCGTCGTCCCATTCACGGCGACCGAAGGCGATAGCGAGAGCTTGAGCTTCACGACGGATGCATCCGAAGACGGAGTTCACATCGCGATCGAGAACAACGAACTGATCATCACGCCGGAGCCTGGTTACACAGGCTTGTTCGAGGTCAACCTGACGGCGAACGACCGCAGTGTCGATGGCCAGAGCGATTCAGGTCGGTCGTACGCGGAGACATTCGCTGTCACCGTCGGTGGCGCGGTTGTTCAGGGAACGCAGTTTGAAGATGCTAACGGCGATTCAATCGTCGATCCGGGCGAGGAAATCGAAGGTGCTGTTCTTCACGTCGATATCGATCGCGATGGAGTGGTGGAAACGGGTGAGGTTTTTGTCTCCAACCAATCTGGCTTGGCAACGGCATTCAACTTGCCTTCGTTTAGCAATCTGGCAACGGTCGACTTCGACGCAACCGCGACCGATGTAGGTGACACGATTGGTGAGGCGTTTGACACCGAGTTTGATTCGTCACTGCAAGAGCATGTCATCACCTCGCAAATAGGCGATGGCACGTACGAGGCTCTTGATGTCGACTTGTATGCATTTAACGTTGAGGCTGGCGAAACGGTGACACTGAAGACGCGGCCAGTCGCGGGCGGGCAAAGCATGGATACGATCCTACGGCTGTTCGATGCAGCCGGAAATCAGCTTCTAAATGGGGTCAACGACGATTTTGGATCGCTGTATTCTCAAATTACCTATACCTTCGCGAGTGCTGGCACTTACTACGCCGGCGTCTCGGGTTTTCCGAACTTCAACTACAATGCGAACCAAGGTGGATCAGGCGTAACGGACACTGGTGGTGATTATCAGTTGTCGATCTCGAGCGGTGTGTCAACTGACTCGTTGAGCATTGCGTGGGTGAACGCTGCTTCGGGCGATCCAGACCCTATTCCTCCGGCGTCCGCAGGAATCGGCGAGATCATTTCGGTTAGCAGTTCGTCGATCACTTCATGGGTCAAGCTCAATGGTCCGCTGGCCATTGACGAAGGAAACGAATTTGAATTGTCTGGGCTGATTGTGCGTCCCACGGATTCTACGACTCTGGAGTATCGCTGGACTTTGCGTGATGCGACCGGCGCGGTTGTCACGCCACTTGAAGACTCTGATTGGGAGTTGGTTAGCGATTCTGTCGGTTCACTCATTCCAACGCTCGGATACTTTGCTTCCAACCAAGGCGTTTACCGTGCGGAGCTTGAGATTCGCGGTCGTCGCTCTGACAACTCCACGTTCGCCTATGTGGATACGACCACGGTGACCGTGAAATCGGTAGGCCCAAGCATTGAACTCGGTGCTGACTTCGAAATTAACGAAGGTGAACTCCACGTTTGGCCGAATCTGCTCGACAACTTGTCGAGCGATGTCTGGCGAGTAGAGATCGATGCCAATGCCGACGGAATCTATGAGTCCGTCTTTGAAACAAGCTCAACGGTACGCGATCTGACCTATTCATGGCCCACTTCAACCGGTGGCCAGCCGCAGGAATTCCGGGTGCGAGTCACCGACTTGGATGAAGATGTCTTCTATGAAGACACCGTGATGGTGACTGTGAATGACACAGCTGCTCAACCGACCGAAACCAGTTTCAACATTGTGGAAGGACAATCATTGGGCGACTTGCTGACATTCCGCGATGGAGATGACCAATGGACAGTAACGGTTGCTTATTCAGATGGCGTAACGGAAGAGGGAATTGTCGTTGTTGATCCGACAGATCCATCTATCAGACGCGTCCAGTTGGCTCGTGTTTTCGAGAATGAACAGAACGCGACTGCCGTTGTAACGATCAACGACTTGGCCGACGGCGAGGTCACACAGTACACCATTGACATCATTGTGGACAATCAAGCACCAGTGTTCGCTGGCGGAATCACCGCATCGACCTCGGTAGTATTGACCAGCCAAACAATTTTTGATGAGACGTTGGATACCGATCCTTCGTGGACATTGAGTGGGCAATGGGAATACGGAACACCTGTTGGACAAGGCGGAGTCAAGAATGGCAACCCAGATCCAAGTGGCGGCAACACCGGGAATTTCGTACTTGGCGTAAATCTCGCCGGCGATTACTCCACAACGTCCGACGGCGCAAGCTATTTAACGACGACTCCGATCAACCTGGTTGGAGTTCAAAATGCCGAACTCCGTTTCATGCGTTGGCTGAATATCGAAAGCCAGCCATGGGCGAGGGCTTCCATCGAAGTCTCCGGCGATAACGGAACGACTTGGGATGTGATCTGGGAAAACAATTCAGGGGCAGTGACTGACAGCACTTGGCAGGAGATCAGCTTTGATATCAGCGGATTCGTCGATGGCCGCAGAGAAGCTCTGGTGCGATGGGGACACGAGGTCTTTGGCGGAGCCTACGAGTATTCTGGCTGGAACCTGGACGACATCCAGATTCGCGGCGATGTTACCCAGGTAGACGAAGGGACCGATATCGAGTTTTCGGTGCCGGTTACGGATGTCCCGGCGGATTCACTTACCTTTGAGTGGGACTTTAGCTACGACGGCTCGACGTTCACTGTCGACTCAACCGACGCAAACCCAACGCATCGGTTCGCCGATGACGGAACCTACGTGGTCGCGGTTCGCGTTAGCGATGGGACTGCGACTTCAGAAATCTTGACGCAAGGATACGTCGTCCGGAACATCGCTCCGGTGGTACACGGCAATGTTATTCAGACTGAATGGTTTGAGGGAGATACGTTGTCGTTCAATGGTGCGGCCACCGTCAGTGACGCAGCTAGCGACGTGCTGAGCTATTCATGGGAGTTGCTGGAAATCGGCAACCCGATTCCGGTTTCTACATCTTCTCTCGTTGTGTTCGACTACCCGGTGGACAATGAAGGGGAATTCGAACTGCGGTTGGCTGTCAGTGATGGAACGGACTCAGCAGTTCATTCCTGGAACGTGTTCGTGGCAAATGTTGCACCGGAATTCAGTTTGCAGGTTACTGGAACAGCTGTCGAAGGACAGATCCTGACGCTTTCCACATTGAGTCTGATCGATGCCGGGAATGATACTCCCACGTTTGAATGGACCGTCCTTGGACCTCTGGGCGAAACAGTAGTCGTGTCGAATTCGACCGACGCACAGGCGCAGTTTGTTCCGGTGGATGAAGGGGAATACTGGGTCATACTTAGCCTCAATGATGGTACAGCGTCTGTGGAACGGAGTCTGAGGGTGTTCGTCGAAAATGCTGATCCAACTTTGGATAACCTGACCGGTGCTTCCGGAACTGCGACTGGAATGCCTGTTACTCTTCAGGGGACGGTAGGTGACGACGGGCTGAGAGACGAGTTGGTCGCGACTGCCACGATCGCCAGAGTCAACACTCCAAACCGCGCGACGAAGTTGCCGTTGTTGCTCGAAAGCGGAGCATTTCGACTGACGCATCAGTTCTCCTCGAGTGGGACCTATCTGATCGACGTTGAAGTGCGGGACCTTGATGGCGGAGTCACTCGTCAGCAGGCCACGCACGTCGCCGATGTCGACGCCCCCGTGGTAACAGTTGTTTCGAAGATAACTTCGGACGCGACGCCGCCGATTTCCGGTACAGTCGACGATACAAGTGCTGAAGTCACCGTTCGAATTGGTTCAAATTCCTATATTGCAACCGTTTTGCCCTCCGGCCTCTGGTTCATCGGCAATAACGTCATTGAACCGTTACACGATGGTGGCAATCGAGTGATTGTGGAGGCTCGGGACTCCGCTGGAAATCTGGGCCGAATTTCCGGGGATATCACCCTCTCGAATGGCCCCCCGGCATTGACAGTTACAATCTACAATGCTGTGATCGGTGAAAGCGGTGGATTCACCATTGCCACCGTTACGCGCAATACAGACGCCGATGCTGTGTTGGCGGTGAATCTTTCGAGTAGCGACACGAGTGAAGCCACGGTTCCGGCGACGGTCGCCATTCCGGCCGGGCTGGCTTCCGTGACTTTCAGAATTGATGCGGTTGATGATTCGATTGTTGATGGCACTCAAAGCGTAACCATCACGGCCGGTGCCGTTGGACATGCCGACGGTGCTGATACCGTAGATGTTACTGACGACGATGGTGCAACCCTCACCGTGGCCATCGATGCTGCTGCAGTAAGCGAAGCTGCGGGCGCAGCGGCCACGACGGCTACCGTATCGCGCAACACCGATACAACGTTTGCGCTGACAGTCAATCTGGTGAGCAGTGACGGCACGGAAGCCACAGTTCCAGCCACGGTGGTTATTCCGGCCGGTCAGGCGGCGGTCAGCTTCAACATTGACGCGGTGGACGATGCGATCGTCGATGGGACTCAGACCGTCACGATTATGGCCACTGCTGCGGCACACGGCGACGGTACGGATACGCTGGATGTGACGGACAACGACACGCAGTCTCTGGTCGTCACTGACAACTCTGATGTAGCCAGCGACCGTCGCATACAGTTTACAACACCATTGTCCCGGTATCGTAGCGGACAAGCAGACAGTCCGTATGTGCGGCCCGCATTTCCGGACAGCTTCCACTATGTCGAAGTGACCAACTCCGGCACCATCCCGCTCACGCTGTTCGAAACTCAGGTCAACGCTCCGGACGTGAGTGTCGATGTCGTTCTGACCAGCGCCGTCGGTGACGACATCGTGCTCCAGCCCGGGCAGACACAGCGATTTACACTCACGTTCGCACCGACGCTGCCCACCGGCGGCAGCAATGTTCCACGAGACATCCTGCAGGGTGATGGCCTGACGATTCTGACCAGTGCTCAGGGCTCGTCGGTTATCAACATCACCCTTGAGGGACATTCGACCTTCAACAGTGACATCAGCTACGATCGACGTGTCAACTTTGGCGAATTCGGTGCGTTGAATGTGAACTTCGGAAAGAAACTTGGCGATGCAGATTATGATCCGTCGGCCGATATGAACGGAGACGGATTTGTGAACTTCGGTGACTTTGGTCCACTGAACGTTGAATTCGGCCTCTCGATTCCGCCACTGACTGAGTTTATCGGCGGCTCTATCAGTGGCAGCGAGGATGGAGGCGTTTCCGAAGCGCCGGCACAGGTTGCGAAATCCCTTCAGACCGATTATCAGGTGGTACTGCCTCTTCGGTCGAACGCTGTCGTCCAGTCGGCCACGTCTGCCGAAATGGATTCTCAGACGACGGCGGCCGACAGCGAGCAACGTGTCACTGAATCGTCTTCTGTGGATCAATTCACCGGCGGTTCGTCGGAACAGAACAGGTTTAAGGACCTGTCTGACAGCGATCAGACAAATCGTGCGATTCCGGTGGCGCCCGTTGCGGAATTCGAAGCCTCTGCTCCGCAGCTGCCGTCTCTGCAGAACGCACAAGGCAGCATCCCGGTCAAGAAGGAACAGAGCCTGTTTGCCGTCGCTGGTGAAGAACAGGAGATGCTGTTGTACGCCCGGACGCCGGACGAAGATGAGCTTTCGCTGGCCATTGACAGGCAGTTTGAAGAAGACACAGACTGGCTGAGTATCATTTAATCAGATGCGGTGGCTGTGCGCGGGCTTCGTCCCCCTGGTGTTCGTCGGGGCTCGTTGAATACTCACGGCAGAATGACAGGGCGACGGAGTGCCGTGAAGATATCCGCGGGACGTCGGTTTGCGGTAGCGACTGCAGACGGTCGGGCCGTGAGGCAATTTGTGCGTATGGGATAATCTGGCGAAGGACTCCGGCTGTGACATTTCTCTGTCTATTATGACTATGCCGCACTGGTAACCTTGCCGATCTCTCCCTGCCCCTCTCTGGATCCAGATGTTCTGTTTGAATCGTGCATGCTTTCTTCTGTCGTTCTCACGAATAATTGCTCACTGAATAGTTCATCGAATTGAAAAGGTTACGCTCTATGAAGTCTTCCAACCTCCGCAGACTCCAAAAAGTAGCTCCCCGAACTTCGTTCGCGTCTCGCCTGAAACGGGTGTTGAAGACGGGAAAGAATCGTCGAGGTTTCCGGGCACGTGAAGAATCGGTCGAGCGGCTGGAAGACCGGACTCTGCTCACCAAGACCCTCGGAATCGAAGTACGGCTGTTTACGGACAGCAACGGCGCCGATGCGGGAGGGGCTCCCGGTACGGAAATTGTGGACGACCGTCTGAATGTTGGAGACCACTTCTTCGCAGAAATTTTTGCCGGAGACCTGCGCGATGGCAGTGACGTGGCCGCTGGTATTGTCGGGCTGGGAATTGACCTGACCTGGAATGCCGCTGCCTTTCAGTCGCTGAACGACCCCCTTGACCCTGCGGCCGTCGTGACCGACCGCCTCCCCCTCGTTTTTTCAAATGTCGCGTTGGACCAGAACGCGGGGCGCATCCTGAATCTGGGGGGTGCTTCGTTGCCGCCGTTCGTCGGCGCGGCTGTCGGAGTCAATCAGTTGGAATCTTTCGCGCTGCTTCATTTTCGAGCTGACGCTGCAGTGGAGGATTCTCCGTTCAGAATTGCGATCGGCGACGATGGCAGCAATCTGTCGTTGAGAGACGATGCCAAGGGTTTCAACGTTGATGTTGAGGCGCAGACAATCACCGTCATTGATCCGAACACTGCGACATTGACGGTAGATGTTGTCGCCGACGCGGTCAGTGAAGGTGCGGGCGCCGCGGCTACCACCGCCACCGTGACCCGAAGCAGCGATACAAGTGCTGCGCTGACGGTGAATCTGACCAGCAGTGATACAAGCGAAGCAACGGTCCCGACGACGGTGATGATTCCGGCCGGTCAGGCTTCGGCGAGTTTTGATATCGATGCCGTTGATGACACGATCATCGATGGGACTCAGACCGTCACGATTACAGCCACTGCTGCGGCACACGACGACGGTACGGATACGCTGGATGTGACGGACAACGACACGCAGTCTCTGGTGGTCACCCCGCTGGCGGTGAATGTCAACGAAGGCAGCACGAACACGTTCAGCGTGCGACTGAACGCACAGCCGACGGCTGATGTGACGGTGAATGTGTCGCGCACGGCCGGGGATACCGACCTGAGCGTCAGTGCCGGCGGCACGCTGACGTTCACAACATCGAACTGGGACACGCCGCAGGACGTGACGCTGGCGGCGGCCGAAGATGCGGACGCGGTCAACGGTTCGGCCACGTTCACCGTCAGCTCTGCCGGCCTGCCGTCGGTGGATGTCACGGGGACGGAAGTGGACAACGACGAGCAAAGCCTGCTGGTGACACCGGTCACACTGAACGTGAATGAAGGCGGTACCAACACGTTCAGCGTACGGCTGGCGGCACAGCCGGCGGCGGATGTCACGGTCAGTATGGCCCGCACGGCCGGTGACACCGATCTGAGTGTGAGTGCCGGCGGCACACTGACGTTCACCACGTCCAACTGGGATACCCCGCAGAATGTGACACTGGCGGCCGCGGAAGATGCGGATGCCGTCAACGGTGCTGCCACATTTACCGTCAGTTCTGCCGGACTGACGTCCGTGGATGTGACGGGTACCGAAGTGGACAACGACACGCAGTCTCTGGTGGTCACTCCGGTGACGCTGAATGTGAACGAAGGCGCAACCAACACCTTCAGTGTCCGGCTCGCCGCGCAGCCCACAGCCGATGTGACGGTCGCTGTGGCGCGGACTTCCGGGGATACCGATCTGAGCGTCTCGGCCGGCGCCACGCTGACCTTCACCAGTCCCGACTGGGACACTCCGCAGAATGTGACACTGGCGGCCGGGGAAGATGCGGATGCGGTTAACGGTGCCGCCACCTTCACGGTGAGTTCCACCGGCCTGACGTCCGTGGAGGTGACCGGGAACGAAGTCGATAACGACACACAGTCTCTGGTGGTCACCCCGCTGACGCTCAATGTGGACGAAGGCAACACGAACACGTTCAGTGTTCGGCTCGCCGCGCAGCCCACAGCCGATGTGACGGTCAATGTGGCGCGGACAGCCGGTGATACGGATCTGAGCGTGAGTGCCGGCGGTACACTGACGTTCACGAGTACCAACTGGGATACGCCGCAGGACGTGACGCTGTCGACCGCGGAAGATGCGGATGCCGTCAACGGGTCGGCCACGTTTACCGTCAGTTCTGCGGGCCTGACGTCCGTGGATGTGACCGGGAACGAAGTCGATAACGACACGCAGTCTCTGGTGGTCACACCAGTAACGCTCAATGTGAACGAAGGCGCAACCAACACCTTCAGTGTCCGCCTTGCCTCGCAGCCCACAGCTGACGTGACGGTCGCTGTGGCTCGCACGGCCGGTGACACGGATCTGAGCGTAAGTGCCGGCGGCACGCTGACGTTCACCACGTCGAACTGGGACACGCCGCAGGATGTCACGCTGGCGGCCGCGGAGGATGCGGATGCCGTCAACGGTGCCGCCACCTTCACGGTGAGTTCCACGGGTCTGACCAGCGTCGACGTGACCGGTACCGAAGTCGACAACGACACGCAGTCTCTGGTGGTGACGCCGGTGACGCTCAATGTGGACGAAGGCGCGACCAATACCTTCAGCGTCCGGCTGGCCGCTCAACCGACGGCCGATGTGACGGTTACTGTGGCTCGCACGGCCGGTGACACCGACCTGAGCGTCTCAGCCGGCGGGACGCTGACGTTCACCATTGCCAACTGGGACACGCCGCAGGATGTCACGCTGGCGGCCGCGGAAGATGCGGATGCCGTCAACGGCGCCGCCACGTTTACGGTGAGTTCCACGGGTCTGACCAGCGTCGACGTAACCGGTACCGAAGTCGACAACGACACGCAAAGTCTGACGGTAGAGATCACGGCAGATTCCGTCAGTGAAGCAGCTGGAGCCGGGGCCACGACAGGAACCGTGACGCGCAACACGGCCACGACGGCCGCCTTGACGGTGACACTGACCAGCAGTGACACGAGCGAAGCGACGGTTCCTGCGACGGTAACCATTCCTGCCGGTCAGGCGTCGGCAACGTTTGATGTCGATGCCATCGATGACGCCATTGTCGACGGTATTCAGACGGTGACGATCACAGCCAGTGCCACGGCCCACGCCGATGGCACGGATAGTGTGGATGTCGCCGATGATGATGGTGCTCTGCTCACGGTGGTGATCGCGGTGGATTCCGTGAGTGAGAGTGCGGGGGCTGGTGCCACAACGGCGACGGTTTCAAGAAGCTCGGACGTCTCCGGTCCGCTGACCGTGACGCTGACGAGCAGTGATACGAGCGAAGCCACGGTACCGGCGAGTATCACCATTCCGGCGGGCCAGACAACTTCGCTGCCGTTCGATATCGACGCGATCGATGATGCGCTTCCGGACGGTACTCAGACGGTCACGATTACAGCCACTGCTGCGGCCCACGCGGACGGCAGCGACACGGTCGATGTGACGGACGACGACGTGGTGTCGTTGATTATTGACGACGGCGATGCGGGATACAGTCAGATCGGACCATGGCTGCCTGTTGTGAACTATGGTTATGCCGCCGACGCGAAGGTGCTGGGGCAGAATCGAGCTGGTTCAGCCACATGGACATTCGTCGGCCTGGCACCCGGCCAGTACAGAGTCTCGGCAACATGGCTGAATGGCAACGACCGGGCCATCAACGCCCCCTATAGTATTCGGGACGGCATCGGAGGGCCGGCACTCTCCCATGTTTCGGTGAATCAGAAGGTGCGACCCAGCGGTGTGGAGGCGGGAGGACGCCAGTTTGCCAGTCTGGACGTCGTTTCGCTGACCGGGGATACACTGGTTGTGGAACTGACGAGTACGGGGGTTCAGGGGGCGATCATCGCCGACGCCGTTCGGATCGACACGATCGAACCGGTTGACGATGTTCCTGAAATCCTTGTCAGCCAGGGCACGGCAACGCTGCGCGACGGAACACTTGTTGATTTCGGCACGGCGATCGCCGGTGACCCTCTGGTGACTCGTTCCTTTCAGGTTTCGAACACCGGCACCGCCGACCTGATACTGGAACCGATTGTGATCAGCGGGGCCGGCTTCACGCTTGAGTCCCCGAACTTCACGTCCGGTCAGATGGTTGCGCCCGGAGGTGATGTGACGTTTACGGTCGGCATGTCCACCGCGACGGTCGGGAATCTTACCGGAGCGATATCGTTTGGTCACAACGACGGCAGTCAGAATCCGTTCGATCTGAGTCTTTCGGGAACGGTGATTGCCGCTCCACCGGCAGGCCTGCGAATCATTGACAACGGCGATCCCGGATTCAGTCAGACGGGCAACTGGGCGAACGTGT
>JAVKCM010000275.1:0-13956 GCA_040222735.1 Fuerstiella sp.
ATAATTCTGGCCTGTAAAGGGATCGGTGCCACACAGGAACCCCCGTCGCACACAGCGATTAATGCAGTGCACCACGTTGATTTCATCATCCGGACAGGTCTCCGCCCGACTCACACGCCCCATGATGCTGCTCCCTGACAGGAAGGAATGTTCGCGCCCGGCATCAGAATACCAAATCGGTCATGGCTGTCAATAATAAATGGGTGGCACTGGTACGGCACTGGCACTGGTACGGCACTGGTACGCGCACTCGACTGTATCCGGAGTGGCCTCAACGGCCCTGGCACCTGTCGCGGGCGCTGACCAGGTTCTGCGAATTCTGAAGCAAATGATGTCTTAGCCGATCTGCGTCTGTGTGGCGCGGTCCGGTTTGACTCGGCTCGGCACGACACAGTCTGACTCGGCGCGGTCTGCTTCGTCTACCCGATCAGTTCGTGAATCACTTCGCCGCCGAACTGACTCAGCTGCTTGTACCGGCCGCCGTGGAAATAGGTCAGCTTGTTGTCATCGAGCCCCAGCAGATGCAGCAGCGTCACGTGGAAATCACGGATCGGATGCACGCAGTCAACGGCCGATGAACCCAGATCGTCCGTCGCTCCGACAACTCCCGGTCGGACGCCGCCGCCAGCCATCAGCATCGTCATGGCCTGATTGTTATGTCCTCGGCCCAGTGAATAGACGCCGCCACGCTTGTTGTTGTCCGGTGTCCGACCGAATTCGCCCGTCCAGATCACCAGTGTGTCTTCCAGCATGCTGCGCTGCTTCAGATCGCGGAGCAGTGCGGCCATCGGCTTGTCGACGCTTCTGATACGTGACGAGTGGCCGCGTTCCAGATAGTCATGACTGTCCCAGCCGCCGCTGAAGATCTGAACAAATCGCACTCCGTTTTCGACCAGCCTGCGAGCCATCAGACATTGCCGGCCGAACGTTTCGGTTTCCGGGGCATCCAGGCCGTACATGTCCAGCGTCTGCTGCGTTTCCTTCGTCAGATCAATGACACCCGGCACTTCTGTCTGCATCCGAAATGCCAGTTCGTAGCTTTCCATCCGGGCCTGCAGCTTCTGGTCTTCGACCGTCAGCGAATCCAGATGTCGCTGATTCAGTCTGGCCAGTTCGTCCAGTGCCCGTCGCTGGTGGTCACGTGTCCTGAAGGCCTGTGGAGTCAGGTCAAGAATCGGCGAACCTTCCGGCCGGAAACGCGTGCCCTGATAATACGGCGGCAGAAAGCCATTGCTCCAGTTGGTCGGACCGCCCTGTGGCAGTGCCAGTTCTGTCATCACGACATACCCGGGCAGGTTCTGATTCTCCGTTCCCAGACCATAGGTTGCCCACGCCCCCAGTGCCGGATCACCGCCCAGTCGGCTGCCGGTGTTCATGTGAAACAGCGCCTCGGGATGATTCAGCGATTCCGCCTGACAGCCTCGAAAGTTGCACAGTTCGTCGGCAATGTATGGGTCGGCAAGGTATTTCCACTGGTCACACATCTCGATCCCGGCGTTTCCGGTCCTGCGAAATCCGAACGGACTGCCGACAAAGAATTTGAATCCGGTTTCCTGCCCGACGGCCAGTTTGGATTCCTGCTTGTGCAGCCGCGTCAGATCCGGCTTCGGATCGAAGGTATCCATCTGCCCAGGACCGCCTTCCATGAACAGCATGATGACGTTTTTCGCCTTTGCAGGCATCATGGGCGGTTTCTGAGCAAGCGGGCTCGCTGAGGCCGCCTGCTCTCTGGCCAGCAGGTCCGTCAGGGCCAGTGACCCGAGTGAGGAGCCCAGACCATACAGAAATGATCGGCGAGTAGCATTCATCGTGGGACCAGTCTGTTCTGGAAAAAGGAACGAAGCGGCTGAACTGCTCAATCAGTTGACATACATGAATTCGTTGCTGTTCAGCAGCAGCAGACACATGTCTGCCAGAGCACGTGTGTCTGCAGACACATCGCGAGGTTTGGGGTCGGGCTGATAGTTTTCGAAACCCGGAAGAATCTCTTCGTATTCAAACGGCTGGCCAGAAAATTCTTCGACCAGTGAACGCGTGATCTTGACGGGATACCTGTATGTCGGCGGTTCGACGCTGCCGTGGTACAGCTTCATGTCGCTCACGTAACGGCTCATCCACTTTGTCTCGTCCGCTGATGCCGAGCGCCCATACACCAGGCGAAATGCCTGTTCGATCTGTCCCGCCAGCGAATCCTGTTCACGCTGCAGCCGTATTGCCAGAGCAATCGAACGATCTGTCATCATGTCGCTGTTCAGCAGCGTAAAGACCTGAGGGGTGACCGCAGCGGTCTCTCGCTGCTCGCACGATTCATTCGGGTTCGGCTGATTAAACAGTTCCGTAAACGGATCCGCCTGACCTCGAACATGATAGGCGTAGACGGTGCGGCGGTTTCGCTGTTCCGGCGTGGCAGACGGCTGATAGGCCGGGGCCAGCGAGAACTGAATCATCCGCGGCTGCAGCGCAACTTCCATATTGATTTCCGGCATCACGGGCAATCCTCCGTCAGCGTGCGTCAGTTCGCCCGTGACCGCCAGAATTCCGTCGCGGATTTCTTCAGCACTCAGCCGCCTGCGCGGAAAATACGAAAGCAGTCGATTGTCCGGATCCACTTCCCCAGCGCGTGCGGCGTCTGCAGCGATGCTGCTGCGTCGGTACGCGTCCGACAGCATGATCAGACGATGCATCTGCTTGATTTTCCAGCCGTTCTGCACAAAGGTTCCCGCCAGGTAGTCCAGTAGTTCCGGATGAGACGGCCTGCTTCCCTTGGCACCGAAGTTATTCGAGTTGGCGGCCAGTCCCGAGCCGAAGTGGTACTGCCAGATCCGGTTGACGATCGAGCGGGTCGTGAGCCCGTTGTCCGGATGGGCAATCCATTTCGCAAGATCCAGCCGTCTTCCGTCGACCTCCGAAGTCACCAGATAAGGATCCTCAGCCGCCGGACTGACGGGCAGCGAAACGGCACTCAGGACGCCCGGCAACACTCGGTCTCCCAACGCTGTCAGAGCTCCTCCGACCAGAATATGGTTCTGCAGCGGGTGTTTGCCGTCCGGTTTACGTGAGATACGCAGCTTGCGAGCCCCGTTCCATGCCAGCCCTGCGGACTCAGCGTTGTAGACGCTTTGTGCCATCGGCTGATATCGCTCAAGGCGCCGCTGCCAGATCCATTCGTCCTGTTCGCGAACCTTCAGCTGTCCCTGCTCAACATGATCCAGCCCGACATGCCGGGGAGGTTTTTCTTCATCGGGAAGGTTTTTGCGATTTTGTTCGTTCGTGTAGGGCAGACCGTGTTCGTCAAACCACGCGCGTGCCGCCGCTTCTCGTTTTTCGATCAGTCGGTTCTTTTCTGCCACGGCGAAGTCAAGCATACGCTGCACGTGAGCCCGCCCTTCGTCAAATCCGTGGCGATTTTCCTCTGGCAGCAGCGGTACCTTTCGCTCGGCCATGTGAGTGGTCGAGAAGGCGGCGTACAGCCGGTAATAGTCTCGCGTCGGAATCGGATCAAATTTGTGGTCATGACACTTGCAGCACCGCATCACCGTGGACAGAAACGTCTGACCGGTGATATTGACCAGGTCATCCAGATAAATCTGCCGTGCCTCGTCTGCCGCAATCATCGCGTTGTCCCAGGGGCCCAGACGCAAAAAGCCGGTGGCCACGATCCATTCCGCTTCCTCGGCGGTGTAATCCCCGTCCAGCTGAGTCCTGTGAACGGAAGCGGGATCGCCCTTTCGTTCCAGCACAGACTGATCGGCGAGCTCGTCTCCGGCCAGCTGTTCAATGATGAACCGGTTATAGGGTTTGTCTTCGTTGAAGGTGCGGATCACATAGTCTCGGTAACGCCACATATTCGAACGCTCGTAATCGTTCGACATGCCTCCGGTGTCGGCATACCGAGTCACATCAAGCCAGTGCCGGCCCCAGTGCTCGCCATACCGTGCGCTGCTCAGCAGCCGATCGATCAGTTCTTCCCACGCGGCGTCGGGATCCGCGTTCCACGCTGCTTCGAACGTCTTTATCTGATCGGGGGTCGGTGGCAGCCCAGTCAGATCCAGAGTTGCCCGCCGCAGCAGGGTGCGCGGCCGTGCGGGGCCCGCCGCCTTCAGGCCTGCGTCTGTCAGCTTCTGGTCGATGAAATAGTCGATCGCACGGCTGTCCGACACCTCGGTCGGCAGCAGCTGCTGGCGAGGCGCAACTCTGGTGAACGCCCACAGGTCTTCCGGCTTGTAACGGCGGTTGGTCCATTCTTCGGACGTGCCCCCGCTGGTCTGCATGATGAGGCCGTCTGCGGTCAGCGTCTGTCTGCGTTCTTCTTCGCGATATTGCTTTTGTTTTGCTTCGTCGGGCCACGGAGCTCCCTGGCTGATCCAGCGACGTACCAGATCGATCTGTTCCGTACTCAGGCGGTCATTTTTCTTGGGAGGCATCTCCAGACCTTCCCAGCGAATTGCGGCCATCAGTGTACCCTGCTCAGGGTGGCCCGGCACAATGGCAGGATCTTCCGATTCCCCTCCGCGCAGCAGGTCGTCCCGCGTCAGGACGCTGAAGTCGCCGCTGATGTCGTCAGCGGCCCCACCATGGCAGCCAAGACACCTGTCTTTCAGCAGCGGCAGCACTTTTAATGTGAATTCACGTTCAGCGGCCACGTCGTCGGCAAAGCCGGCGGACGTCATACACATGGCCGCGATCAACGCCGGAAGTCTAAGGTCGACCATCGTTATATAGTTTCCTGATTTCAGCGGTTGAAAGAGCAGCATCATAAAGAGCAAATTCATCCAGGCTGCCGTTCAGATTTCGGACCGCAAAGCGCGGCTTGTTCTGGCTTGGCAGATCCCAGTTGCAAAGCGATGCGTTGCCGATGCGAACCGTTTCCACCAGATACTCAGGCGGAATGGCCTCTTCACTCAGCACATCTCCGTTCAGAAAATGAGTGACCTTCATCGCATCCACGTCGTACACCGTCGCAATCATCAGCCACTGTCCGCTCAGGGAACTGTCCCAGAACGGCGGCGAGTAATAGACGTGCTTGTCCATTTCTCCGCGGCTGCGATCAAAGGTGTCTCGCTTCTTGACGGAAAAGAACAGTCGACCGTCATCCATGATCTGCCAGTGCGGCTCTCCCTCTTCGTGACCGTCGGTCAGAAACAGGGAGTTGTACCAGCGGTCGAGACTGTTGATCTTCACCCAGCACAGCAGCGTCAGCGATCGGTGTTCGCCGGGAACGGAAAGACGAACACGGCTGCCCGCCGGACTGAAATCCAGAGCCCCCCTGGTCTGCCCCCAGCGATCCGACGCCGGAGCAGCCGCCACAATGGCCCCGTTGCTGCTGATTCCGTCACGTTCCAGAGCCAGATTCGGCAGCCGACGGGTCGACAGGTCGCTTTCTGCCACCCGGTAATACGCAACCAGTCGAGAATCCTGTCGCTGCCGCTCACTGCTTTGTTGCCAGCGCCGCAACCGGTCCGTCTGCCGGGCCTGCAGCCGTTCTCGCAATTCATGAATCCCGACAAACGTGGACGGACCAGCCGTCAGACGCTGCCCGTCTCGCGACTGACGAATCACTTCGCCCTGTGTCATTTTCAGCGGCGACGCTCCTGCCGCACGCCATTCGATTTCCCCATCCAGCACATGAACTTCTGATCCGTTGGGGGTCACATTCATGGCGAATTCGGTGCCGAGATCCACAACTTCACCTTCCAGAGTGTTGATCCGGAATCCCGTGGCCGGCTCTGGAACCCGAGCTCGCACCCGCCCGCGCGAAACGGCTACTTCCATTGGTGAAATTACGGCAAATCGAGCGTCTCCTTCAACCACCAGCGAGACACCACTGAACAGTTCCAGCTGTACCACGCCCGAACGCAGACGCAGCTCACCAGGAGGAATCAGACTCCCGTCGGCCCGCATCGTGTCACCTTCCCACTCGGCATCCGCCTGACCCGATATGACACCAAACCCCGTGACCGCCGTTTCAATACTGCCGCTGTGCGCGGTTGACGGCGGAGTGTCAACAATTGACGACTGAGCGATCTGGCGGCGAGTCTTCGTGAGTGAATTCCACTGCACGCCGATTACCACGATCAAGAGCGCCGCCACAATGGCCGTGGCGGTGAAGGCCCATTTCCACCACTGTCGGGCCGTCACCGATTCTCTGACGGGTTCCATCGTCGCACTGCCGTCCGACAATGCGGCTTCGGCAGCAGTGTGCTCCAGCAGCAGCGACAGCCGGACCCGGTCGTAGTACTCGCGACGGGCCACCTCATCCACCGACAGTTGCGCTTCCAGCCTCAGGAAATCGGCTTCGTTCAGATCACCTTCCAGCAAAGAATCAATCAGCTGCTGCAGTTCCGTTGAGGTCATGACAGGATCCTCCCGGAAATCATATTGGATTCAATACACTCCTGCAGAGCGGTCCGCAGCCGATGCAGCGTGACCTTCAGTCCTCCGACGCTGCGTCCGACCTGCGCAGCATAGTCGGCCAGCGTCCCGGCGTTTGCATAACGATGCAGCAGCAGGTCCCGCTGCTCAGGATGAAGTTTCTGAAGACAACTTCGCAGCGCCTCATGCTGCTCCTGCAGATCGTCTTCGACCGCCGCCAGCTCCGTGGACATTGTGTGCTGCAGTTCTTCCGAAAACGTGATCTTTGAATCACGCGCCTGCTTTTTGCGATAGTTCAGCACTTCGTACCGAGCGATACTGAAGGCCCAGGCGCGGAAGTGTGTTCCCAGCTCAAATTCGTCTCGTTTTTCCCAGATTTTCGCGTTGGCCTGCTGAGCGACATCCCGCGCAGCCGGATCTCCCGGCAGCAAAGACCGTACATACACCAGCAACGGCATCTGAATCGCCGTGATCAGGGCGACCAGCTGAGTATCGCGATCTGTGCGGGCCATTTCGTTCATGGTTTTAAATTCCACACAGCGTGAAAAGGTTAACAGGAAAATGGCGAACTATACGACATCCTGAGAAAACCCAGCGTTTTTCGCTACAGAAGTTCGGAAATCAGGCACCTTCCCGAAGGCGCTGTTCCGCTCAGACGCCGCCGGAACATGGCCAGCTGAACATGGCCAGCTGAAGATTGCCACCTGAATATTGGTCGGCTGCCGACAGTTCCATCACGGCCTGTCCAGCTGGCCGCGATGGATACTCCTGTATCACGGACTTCCAAGTCCGTCATGAGCAAAGCCGTCCGTGTTTTCAACATAGAGGAAGCTTCGACCGCGACCGGGGATCCAGCAGCCCGCTCCGTTCCAGGAATAATCGCGTGCTCGCTGACTGAGCCACGTCGTTCAGGTTGCCGCCAATCACCACAGGACGCTGTTCTTCGTTCAGGATAAGATCGTCACAGCGCAGTTCAGCATCATCTGCAGCCGGGGAACGTGCCGGCCGCGCGCGAACCAGTGGGGACGGCGGCTCAGATTCAACAGCGTGGCCCCGCTCCCGGCATCAGCCCGATCTGACATCCTGTTTCGGTGACTGTGGACATCCGTGGTGGTGACATCATTCCAGCATCAGCATGTCAATGTTCAGCTTGTCCTGTGGAACCCAGACATAGCAGGCGTTGTCCGCGGCGACCACGGCCAGCGCTGATTCTGACTTCACGTACTGCTGTGGCGTCAGCAGCGAGGTGCTGTTGGGTTCACGAAGAGCCAGTGACCAGCGGGCTGTCGATTCGTTCAGGTGAGTGGACAGGTTAATGGCCCGTTCACGTTCGTCCTCAGCTGATGTCGCCGCGAACAGGTCAGCAAACAGTTGTTCTGTCTTCGTCGTCATGCGGTTTCCCTTCTTGTTGTCAGCATTGTGCTCGTCCCTGCAGGAAGCAGTCAGGCCGGCAGACAGTGCGACTCCGGCGAGAACAAAGGAGCGGCGATTCATTTGACTTTTCCGTTCGCCCATTTGATCAGATGCTGAAAATGACGCGGTTTGAGTCGGGTGCCGGAATTCATAATTGAATCCGTGTCGGAATAGTGAGGCGAACTCTTCTTGTATTCGTCGGGGAGTCCGATCATGTGCCCGAATTCGTGGACGGCCGCCAGCTGACCGCTCGCCTTGGGAGACAGATCCTGCGAATCGAGATTGACGTCCGCTGAGACGGCTGACCGGCCCACGGAACTGCCTTTGAAGCTTCCTTTCGGAATCTTCGTTACCTCAATTTCGAAATGATCCCACAGCCATCCGCCTTCCTGAATGTAAAAGGCGACATCGACACACGCGTCCTGTCCGTTCTTCAACTTGCCGGCGTGAACTTTCTGCCAGTTCTTTTTGATTGTCTGGTGCCATGACGTCATAAACGTCTTCTTCTCTGAAGCCGTCCATTCATAGGACGTGCTGGTCTTCCAGCCTGTGGCTTTTGAATCGCCGTTCGTAAAGAAGAACTGCAGTTTCAGGTAGATTTCAATCACATAGTGACCATCCTTCATCTTGAACAACGAAATATCGAAGTTCCCGTTTTTGCCCGGCTGAAAACAGGTTTCGCGAGCAACCAGACCGCAGCAAAGCCTTGGATCCTTGATTGGCATCGATCTTGTCTCCTCGTTCTGTGATTACCGCGCTGCATTCGGCTGCAACGATCTCCGCTGCTGCAATTTTCGCCGTGGCGTACGAGGGAGTTGCGTACTTTGTTGAATAATTTCGGGTTGTGTGACCTGGTCTTTCGCCAGCGTCGTTCGGTGACGATCACGCCTCATGGACGCAATATCCTGGGCTTCAGCTCGGCAGAAAACCTATTCCGAAATTCTTTGAATCCAGCCGAAACAAAAGTTGCGTTTCAGCGCAACACCGACTAAAAAAGAGACCGACAACCAAATGGCGCAAGGGCATTAACTAAATTGCCGTAGTACGCCAGCCAAAACAGCCTGCATAACTAAGGTGTTGCGGTCATTTAGGCGGCCACTCAGGCATTCGGCGTGTCCCGCCCGTGTCCCGCCCGGATTCTGGCTCGGAACAGCTGTATCGGACAAACCAGACGTCGGTACCTTCCGCAGGAATTTCGGACAACCAGGATTCAGCATGGACTCTGATCTACAGGTCACTGGCGACCTGTGTCTGAGCGACATTCACCTGCTGCGTCTTGTGCTGGTTTTATTTTCGTCTGCCTGCTGACTTACCTGCTGCAGAAAGGTTTTATCATGGCATCGTTCAACAAAGTCGTTCTGGTCGGCAATCTCACTCGCGATCCTGAAGTCCGACACACCAGTGGCGGCACAGCCGTGACCGACATCGGACTGGCCGTCAATCGTGTCTGGACAGATCGAAGCAACAATGAACGAAAGGAAGACACGACCTTTGTGGATGTGACACTCTGGGGCCGCACGGCCGAGATTGCCGGTGAGTATCTTTCGAAAGGGCGTCCGTGCCTGGTCGAAGGGCGACTGCAGCTGGATAAGTGGGAAGATCGGGAAACCGGTCAGAAGCGATCGAAGCTGAAGGTCGTGGGAGAATCACTGCAGTTGCTGGGCAGTCGTCCGGAAGGCCGACAGGAACGCCCGGAACCGCCGGCTCAACAGGACGACCTGATGGCAGTCCGAACACCGGCCGAAGCCTTCTACGGAGATTCGGAAGTGCCCTTCTGACCGGACGACGCGCACTCTTGCGGAACCGCACGCGTAGACAGCACGCGAAGGCGGCATGCGAAGACAGTGGCGCATGGCCGATACCCGCCCGAACAATGGGTTTGGTGAACAAGCAAATGCTTCCCACCCGTCCCGCGGTCCGCGGGGGTCGTCGATACACCGACGTTCAGCCGGTTTATCCAGGGCATCGTGGCGCGGTGTGGTGCGTTTCAGAATTGTACCTGTCGTACCCTTCCGCTCGCGTCGCTCGATCGTCCCACAGAAACAGCTCGCTTGAAGAACAAACCGGCCCGGGCCGCGGCAGAGCAATTGTGCTGCCCACACACCGTATATTCACCCGTCGCAGTTCTGTGCCAGGTCGTTTTCAGCCGTTATCTTCCGTACAGTCCGCACGAACCTCATTCGCCGGCAGACGTAATTCGGAATCTTCGGACACCGTGGCGGATGTTGCAGAACGGCAACATATCATTAAGGGGAGGCCGAAAACCCGAGTACCGCGGCAGTCGGCGGGATGACTTTTCCTGGTTACAACAAACGTGAATTGCATGTCGCCTGAATCAACAGCCGAATCCGGACGCAATGTGTCACGGCAGACGCGTACCGTCAGGTTCGCGGCGACCTCGTCGATGACGGAAACCCTTGACCGCCGACTGACGTCCGGAAAAATCCCCAATCTCACTGTCCAGGTCAAACGCAGAGGTCGGTTGGTCGCCACCTGTGAAGTGCGCGCGATTGGCTCCCATGAAATGGTGTTGCTCTGTACGCAGCGCGAATGTCCTCTGGCAATCGGAGACATGGTTTCGTTTTCCATCAGCGAGGGCGAGACTGAGGTGCTGGCAGAAGAATCCGGGATCATCCACTGGGGCATGACAGAAGAAGACGTCAGTGTCGTTGCCATGTTTTCCGGCAGCCGTCTGGACACGCTGTTGAAGCACCTGATCATTGATGACCGAAGAAGTGATATTCACTATCCCGTCGATCTGCAGGCCTTTGTCAGAATCGGTGCCGGCCAGCGAAACGCCCGCGTCATTGACTATTCGCTGAACGGGCTTTGCCTGTTAAGCCATGCGGCGCTGGAAACAAACCGGGAATACCAGGTCACCGTGACTCGTGGTGTCAGCAGCTTCTGCCTGACTGTTTTTCCCCGATGGTCCACAATCACGGCTGACGGCACCTTCACGGGCTGCGTCCTGAAGCCGCAGCGCGGCGTGCTGTTCGCGAGACGTCTGCTGTCTCCGACCCCCAACAATTAATGTGTGTCGGGCAAATTTTTGGTCGCCTTTCGCCCCGCCAACGGCCACCAACCCGTCAGTTGTTGATCGACCGTTTCAAAGCTCACTTGCTGCAGACTTCTGTGACCGTCCGGTCGAAGCAAAGCGAGTTGTTGCATCAGGCTGCTGGTCGGTGAACTCTGTCCTGCCACGACAGATCCTGTGGACATTCTCGCACAAACGAAGGTGATGATGAATGTGGGCAGTCCGGAAGATGTCTTCTCGTTGTCTTTCATCCCCAACGATGGCGTCGGACTCGCCCGCATGGAATTCATCATCAGCAACCACATCAAAATTCATCCGATGGCACTGCTGCAGTTTGACCGGCTGTCGAATGCAGAAGGGCGTGCCGCAATACAGAAGCTGACTGCTGGCTACGATGATGACCACAAGCCTCAGTTCTTCATCGACACCCTGACTGAAAGTGTGGCCATGATTGCCGCCGAGTCCTTCGCCGAAATCTTTGACGGTTTCTCAATCGGCTCCAACGACCTTACCCAGCTGACGCTGGGCGTCGACCGCGATTCAGAAATTGTCGCTCACATCTTCGATGAACGCGATCAGGCCGTGATGAGTGCCATTAGTTCGGCGATCGCATCCGCGAAGAAAGCAGGGCGCAAAATCGGCATCTGCGGCCAGGCACCAAGCGATTACCCCGAGTTCGCCCAGTTCCTGGTGGAACAGGGAATCGACAGCATTTCGCTCAACCCCGACGCCGTGATGAAGACAACCGTGAAGATTCTGGAACTGGAACAGTCACGCTGATATAATTCTAAGTCTGTTTACGAGAAAGTGGTGGAGATGAAGGTTGTTTGTGCTCAGTGTCTGGCGGTCAACCGGATTCCGTCAGATCGTTCGGGCGACATTCCGGTCTGCGGCAAATGCGGCAACCGTCTGCTGCCGGGCCGCCCCGTGGAACTGGACGATACCTCTTTCGGCCCCTTCATTTCACGGACTGAGATTCCGATCGTCGTGGATTTCTGGGCGTCGTGGTGCGGACCGTGCCGCATGATGGCTCCGGCATTTGAGCAGGCCGCAGCCAGTCTGGCGACCAGGGTGATTCTGGCAAAACTGAATACCGAAGTCGCTCAGAAGTCTGCGTCGACACTCGGTATCAGTTCCATTCCCACGCTGATCTGTTTTCGGGGCGGTCGCGAAATTTCCCGACAGTCCGGAGCTCTCAGCGCGCAGCAGATCATCGATTGGGTCAGACCTCTCGCCTAGTCAGCGGATTCGCCCTGGAAAACGTCTCCGGACATCGGGGCAAAGTGGCCGCACTGACCTGGCCCTGAAGTCTGCACAGGCCATGAAGCCTCCGCATTTCAGGCGGAGGCCACGTTTACAGGCGGAATTCACGAAGGTTCCGGACAGCCCTCTGGCCCAACGCCACGATGCCTGGCACTGCGCTGCCGTTGGTCAGTTTCTCGGGACGTCGATTTAATTACTGACGCAATTGCCAGGGTTTCATCGGCTCCTGCTCTCGAAGATCCCGACCAGACAACTTGAATCGCAGTTAGATCCGATTCGGATTTTTGGAGGAGGTCCCGGGATGAGTGTGGCCTGATGCACAGGTTGCAAATTCGGAATTCGAATTGTGAATCTGGGATTGGCCCCGACGGGGCCGCAGCGCTTAGCCGTCGGCGTGAGCCGACGGTAACGGACAACAACGACCTACCAGCCCTGAATGGGGCGACAGCGGCTTGCGCCAATGAATTTGCTGTCGCCCCGTCGGGGCTGGTGAATCCCGGGTCGCCAATCACCGTCGGCTTGCACCGACGGTTAAGTGCTGACGACAGACGTGGTTAACAACGCGTCAGCGCGAACTTCAGTGTCGCTTATCTCGTGTTTCGTCACGAACTTGCCGGGCTGCCAGTGTGCACAACACGATTGCAGTGCTGCACGAAGAATTCGCGACTGATTTTTGCCGGCCGTAAGACATGTACGGATGTTTAGATGTCCACATTCAGGTCCCGACACCAGTCACGGTGGTCGACGGTGAAAATGTGTTCGATTTTGACCTGGCGGCACTGCAGAAGAAAAAGGGCTGATCGCCTCCGGCGGCCAGCCAGCCCGGATCAGGGAACGCAGCGACGCCACTTTGGCACAGCATCGCGAACTGACAACAGGCAACACTGAATGTGCCGGAACGTCGCTGCGCCGGTTGCTGGGCTCCCCCTGACGAAAACTCGCAGTTACTTCGGCGACACCCAAATCCAGAGCATCGCCACCCCGGGCGTCGAAGACCTGACGTTGACGTACCACGCCAACAAGAACCCGACCAGGGAAACCCCGCAGCGGTGTGATGGCACCGTATTCATGGGGCCCCGGCCCGTCCGGCTTAGCGTCAGGCCGGGCTTCATAAACAACGGCCGGTGAGCTTCGGCTGACCGCGCTCTGACTTGAACCATCGCCGCACGAGTCACCTCAGTTCTTCACCACGCTCACGTCGTCGTCAGGCGAAGTCAAAGCCTAGTATGGTTCTGGCTTCTCTCGGTCGTACCTGTACTCGTACTCAGCATCGTGGTACTCGTACTCGATGGCAGCATCATACTCCGCTGGCGATTCCGAGACCACCTCCGAGCGCGAGATCAATCGCGTCAGCACCGACACAATCCGATGAAGCACGCGTTTCATTTCACAGTGGCGACGATCGCCGAATCCGTCCGTTGCAGCAGGCACGTCCCAAATCGCAACACATTCCAGTGCCGAACCACGAGCGATGTCCGGGAAACGAGTGCGATCTTTGAGGCTTCGTTTCCCATTGCCTTCGGTGATGTTCAGCGGAATTGACTGGGCGGCGCGAAAACATTGATTGCGAGCGTGACGATGGCAACCGCCAGGCTCCTTTGCGATGGCGAACAACGAAGCGACGTGTTCGATTGACATACGATAACATCAACTCGATCGTGGCCGAAGATCCGTTCGGTCATTAGCGCGCCGATTCGAGCAGGAGTACGAGTACCGGCTGGGGCCTGAGCACGAGCACGATTCAATACCATAACACTCCGTTGTGGGCGGGTCTCCCCCGTTGTCTGCGGGTCTCCCCCGTTGTGGGCGGGTGACCAGACCCCGCCACACGCCCGACCGCAGGTCTCCGGTTTAGCACGCCCCGCGACACGTGC
>JAVKCM010000276.1:0-7854 GCA_040222735.1 Fuerstiella sp.
GTCGGGAGACCGCCCCACAACGACGAGGTCGGGAGACCGCCCCACAACGACGATCGCCCCACAACGAGCGACCGGTTGTGGCCGGGTCTCCCGACCCGACCACGCGACCGACCGAAGGTCTCCCCGGGGCTGCATCACCGATGCGTGGGGCGGTCGGGAGACCGCCCCACAACGAGGTCGGGAGACCGCCCCACAACGACGAGGTCGGGAGACCGCCCCACAACGACGACCGCCCCACAACGAGCGACAGGTTGTGGCCGGGTCTCCCGACCCGGCCACGCGACCGACCGAAGGTCTCCGGGGCCGCATCACCTATCGGCCGGGTTTCCGGACAGACTGCTGGCGCGTGTCGGAGGCCGTTTTCTGTAGAGGCGCGACGGCAAGCACGGAATACCGCTGACCGGCCGGAGTGCGTTCAGACTGCATCAGTTCGATCCGGCTGACTCTGCCCGCGGCAAAGGTTGTTGCAGAATATCTGTCCAGCCAGTCAGGCAACGCGTGTGGCACGCGGCCGCGAACGCGGGCCAGCGTCAGGTGAGGCGTGAAGGGGCGCGATTCGGGTTCGTAGCCCAGCGGCTGCAGCCGCGGACTCAGGCTGCCGGCGAGTTTTCGAAAGCAATCGGCCGGTTCCACGCCGGCCCAGATCACTGCCGGACGCTCACGGTTCGGAAACACGCCTACGCCGTGAATGCGCCAGTCAAACGCGGCGTGTCCCGCGGCCACGTCAGCCAGCACCGCTTCGATCGGCGGCACGATCGCGGGATCGATGTCGCCCAGAAACGTCAGCGTGACATGCAGCTGCTCTGGCTGCACCGGTCGGATTGCACGGCCCAGCGACGCGAGCTCTGTAATCGCACTGGTGATGAAGGGAACTGAGCCGCGGCTGTCGACGGCCGCGTCACAACCGGTCGCGGTGGTGTCAGCGGTGACGGAAACGGAAATAAAGGCTCGAATCGGTCTGTTCCCTTCTGACCGGAAGGAATCGCGACAACGACATTTCTACATCAGGCCGCGGCGGCTGAGTTCGGCGACAACCTGCTGCACAATCACGGAAACTTCCGCCGGGTCCGGTGCCGGTGATGACGAATCGACGGGACATCCGCCGACAGGCTGGTCGGTGAAACCGTGAGCCGACAGCATGCACTGCAGTTCGTTGCTCAGTGTACTCAGATCCGTGCGTTGTTCGGTCGACAGTGGCTGTCGGCCCTGCCCCATATTGAATCCTCGCAGATTCACCGCGGCGCGAAACCCTTCCGGAAATTCGGCCGAGTAGATCATGGTGTCGAACAGGCGAACCAGGTCGTACTGAATCTGCCGGGCGGCGTCAATCTGGTGGCTGGTGGTCAGGTCGTACAGTTTCCGTGTCAGTTCCGGGACCACGCCGGAGCTGGCATTTGTGCCGCCGTCGCATCCGACCAGCAGCATCGGCATCAGGGCTGCGTCCCAGCCCGTGAAAAACGCAAAGTCCGGTCGGTTGGGTTTCACCGCCTGGATCATCCGGATCATATGCGGAATTTCGCCGGAAGAATCCTTGATTGCCACAATCCGCTCGCATTCTTCTGACAGACGCTGAATCGTGGGGACGTCGATCGGGCTGGCAAACATCGGGATGTTGTACAGCGTGACATCGATCGGTGTGTTGTCGCCGATTTCCTTGAAGTACGCGTAGACGCTGGCGGGACTCAGCTTGTAATAAAACGGAGCCACAATTGCGACGGCCCGGATTCCCAGCGACGCGTAGTACTCGCAGGCAGACAGCGTTTCTTTCACATTTGCTTCCGCCGCACCGGCCAGAATGGGCACCCGGCCGCGGGCCTGATCAGCAATGACGGCCACGATCCGACGCCGTTCTTCCGGTGTGAAGCGAGTGAATTCGCCAGTGGAACCGTTCGGGTACAGACCGTGCACACCGCGTTCGATCAGCCAGTCGACGTAACGTCGCAGTTCTTCTTCGTTGACGCTTCCATCGGGCGAGTAAGGGACCAGATTGGGGGTGAAAATACCCTGCAGGCGAGGTTGGCTCATGGGAAGTGGATTGTGCGGAAATAGGATGTCTGGTTGAGAGGAAATCTGTTCAGTCGGCCGTTTCAACGGCGGTCAGTTTGCCGGGCTCTGACGTGACCGTTTTGGTCTGCTGTCCGAGAAACAGAATAGCACCGATGCAGGCCATCGCACTGACTGGCAGCGAAATCCACCACGGAATACCAAAACCAATCGGCAGGTAGCCCAGTAATACGGAACACGCAGCCACCAGAATGGCGTACGGAAGCTGAGTCGCGACGTGCTGTAGATGATCGCATCCGGCCGCGGCCGAAGAAAGAACGGTGGTATCAGAAATGGGAGAACAATGATCTCCGAAAATCGCTCCGGCCAGAATGGCCCCGACGGTGGCCAGAAAAACGGGATGATTGACCGTCGGAGCACCCTCGGCATGGCCGGACAGTACCGTCCATGCAAGCGGTATAAACAGAGGAACCAGCAGTGCCATGGTCGTGAATGAGCTGCCGATGGACACGGCGATGGCTCCCGCTGCCAGAAAGGCAATGGCCGGCAGAAACTCGGGCTGCACAGAATCGCCGACCAGAGAAATAATATAGCCGGCCGTATCCAGTTTTCCCTCGCGGCAGACATCCGACACAGCCCACGCGAGAATCAACACCACCACGGCCGGAATCATCGAGGTGATGCCTTCGGTCCAGCTGCGGGCGGCTTCCGTTACATTCAGACGTCCGGAGAGCAACGGCAGGACGACAGCCACGGTACTCGCCCCCAGCGACGCGATCAGCAACAATCGGTACGCATCGACATCTCGCAGGTAGCCGATGACCACCACAGTCACCAGGACCGCGACCGGAATTGCCGCAAACCACACGCTGCCCGTCTGGATCGACGGCACCGTCGGTTGTTCAGACTGGTCCAGCGTCTGAGCCGCCTGTTCTGCCTTCAGCATCGCGCCAAAGTCCCGTCCGCTGCACGCAATCGCCGCCACGGTCAGAATTGCCAGAATCGGATACAGACGATAGGGAATCGTGGCAAAAAACACCTGGCCGGAATCCGCGTCCACACCGGCGGCGGCCAGTCCCGCCGTCACCTGATCAATTTCGAACGCCGTCCACGTCGACAGCGCCAGGCCGGCCACCGGAGCTGCCGTGGCGTCGATCAGAAATGCCAGCTTCGCCCGACTGATTCTGAGTCTGTCCGCGAGCGGCCGCATCGAACCGCCGATCAGCATCGTGTTGGCATAGTCATCAAAAAACACGATCAGTCCGCACAGCCACGTCAGGATCTGCCCTTTGGGACGCGTGTTGGCATATCGTGTCATGCGGTTTACCACGGCGGTGGTGCCTCCGCTGTCGTTCATGAGCCCGATCATCGCGCCCAGCAGTACCGTGAACAGAATGACGGCCGCATGATCGGTATCGGCCAGTGTTTCGACAAACACATCGCAGAAGGTGGTGACGCCGGCGGAAAAGTCGAGACCGGTCACCAGCAGACAGCCTGCGAACGTCGCCAGCAGCAGCGCGAAGTTGACGTCCCTGAGTGCGATGGCCAGCGATATCGCGACAACCGGCGGTGCCAGTCGCAGCCATGGCAGGGAATCGATAAGAACGAAAGCAGACAGTTGTGCGTCAAACATGGCCGAAACAGCGGAGGACACGGACTCGCGGCCGGAAACCGGAGCATCCTTTTATGCGAAACGCGACGGCAGGTCGAGGCTGCCGCCGCCGTTCGCATGTCCGCCACCGGTGATCTCTATCGGCAGACGGTGTCCGGAAACCCGTGCGGCACCGCGATCTAATCTGCCCCGGCGTCTTTGACTTCAGGTGTATCCGCTGTTTTTTTCCGGATGCCGTGGTTTTCTGCCAGGTCCGGTGCGTCGGGCAGGACAGAGGCCTGACCGTCGGCCGCCAGCTTTTTGGCCTGTTCGAACCATTCGTGTTCGGGACGGTCCAGGATCTGCTGAATCACATCCAGGACAGCTTTCGCCTGTTCCGTTTTGCCTTCCTGTTCGGCATGGTGAGCGATCTCGCGCGCCTGCGGAATCAGTTCCTGATAGAATCGCTCGGCCACTTCGTACATTCCGTGCCAGTGAGCATAGTCCGGAGCCATCATGGAGGCTCCATGTCGGGCACGTCGACCTTCATGGTGCCACAGGTAGAACCATGTCCATTCGATTTCTTCGTCGAACTGGACGCTGGTCAGCAGCTTCTGTTCCTTCAGCGCGTCCATGATCTTCGTGCCGGGCTTCGCAAATTTTTCGTTGTAGTTGATCACGAAGTCGTCGTACTGCCTGTAGAAGGCGTTGACGTAGTTCTGAGTATGACAGTGCAGGCAGACGTTCTTCATCTGCTGCCGCTTGTCCTGCCAGGAATTTGCAATCAGCTTCTGACGCTCGACCGGATCGGTTTCCTTGATGACGTTCCCCTCGACATCGGTGTCCATCAGCAGGCTGACCGGTGGCCGGTTGGTCCAGGAAATCCGCTCGCCCGGATCGTGTGTCACCCTGCCGCCGTTGCGCGAATGCCCCGACATGTGGCACGTGGCACAGGTGGGGGCCTGAGTGTAGTCTTCGCCCAGGACCCAGTCTTTGGCGTCCAGATTCATGTGGTGTTTCAGGTCACGAAACGCCACCCCGTGCTTGGATTCCTCGAAGATTTCCTTCTGAGGGTGATCGGGGCCCAGATGACACTTGCCGCAGTTTTCAGGCTGGCGGGCCCGGCGTGGTGAGAAGTCGTGTCGCGAATGGCAGGCGGAACAGGATCCCCGTGAACCGTCCAGATTCAGACGTCCGATGCCGGTATTCGGCCAGCTGCCGACGTCCAGGATCGGCCGTCCGTTGTCATCCTTCCGAACCTGTGCCACCGCTTCCGTGTTCGTGGGGATACCGTTTTCGTCCGGCTTCAGTTCGTCGACTGTGATCAGACTGCCGTCCCTGCCCTCAAGTGCAATCTTGCTGCCATGACACTGTCTGCAGCCGACGTTCACGCTGGCCATGCCGTTGACCATGTCGACGTCCATGCCCGGTGTCTTCGAGTGAGGGTTGAACGGAACGCGCGCTCCTTCAACCGTTTCGGCCAGAAAGTTGTCCAGCGAGGCCAGGATGTTGCCGGCTTTGGCATGATGACTGGCCAGAAACTCGGCCGTCTCAGTCTTGTGGCAGCGGCCACAGTCCCTGGGCGTGACGATGGTGGCGATGGTGGCCCCGTAGTGATCAAACGCATCGATATCCTCATGCGCCGCCTGATGACATTCCACGCAGCCCACTCCCTTGGCGGCGTGCGTGCTGCCTTCCCAGTGATCAATGATCCCCGGAGAAGATTTCATGTGGCATTCGACGCAGCCCTTCGAGCTGGCTGGAATGGCGACGTGAGCGGGACCGTTGCCGGATTCGGCCTGCTTGCGAGCCACTTCCATGGCCTGCACAAAGATCAGTGATGCCAGAAAGGCGAGCCCCAGAAATCCGACAATGAACTGTTTCGTCTTAACGGTCATGCCCTGCTGCCTGTTGAATGAAAAGGTCTGAATGCGGCGCTGTCATCCCCCGCACTAATGAGTGACGGCGGCTTCCCAGACGGTCAGTCCGATCAATAAGAATGTGGCGACGATTCCCACATACACGCTGATTTCTTCCACACCGGTAATGCGGCGCAACAGCCGGTCGATCCACGGCCAGAGAAACATGGCCGCCACAATAAAGCCCGTGCTGAGCACGGCAAATGTGAGCGAAAAAAGTTTGAGCCAGCGAAACGACACATAAAAAAACCATTCCGGCTTGATGACTTCCGGGGTCGTCAGCGGATCAGCCTTGGGCCCCATCGAGGCCGGAAAAATAGTGGCCAGCGCACTCAGCAGAATCATCAGCACCAGGCCGATCATCAGTTCCGTCAGAAGGTGGTCCGGAAAGAAGTTGAAGTGCCGCGGCTGATCGTCCGGTTCGTCCTCGAATTTCAACTCAGTCACTCCGTGCAGGCGGATGAAGGCAATGTGAATGGCGACCAGAATAATCATCGTCGTGGGCAGCACGGCCGCGTGCAGAATGTAGAACCGGGACAGCGTCCGCTCGTTGTAGCCGTCTCCGGCCAGCAGCATCTGTCTGGCAAAGCCTCCCACCACCGGGACCGCATCACTGATGTTGGCCGCCACGGTGGCTCCCCAGAAGCTGAGCTGTTCAAACACCAGACTGTAGCCGGTAAATCCCGTCAGCAGCGTGCACAGCAGAAGCGACATGCCGATCACCCAGTTCAGTTCCCGGGGACGGCGGTAAGCGCCCGTGAAGTATACTCTCATCTGGTGCAGAATGACGGCGGCGATCATCAGCGTGGCCCCCCATTTGTGGAGACTGCGCAGGTACCAGCCGAACGTGGCCTCCTCCGTGATGTAACGCACGGATTCAAAGGCGGAGGCGGCGGATGGCTGGTAGTAGAATGCCAGCAGAATTCCCGTTGCGATCTGGACGACAAACAGATAAGCAGGCGTGCCACCCAGAGCAAACCACCAGCGTTTCAGATGATGCGGGACCGGTTCATTGGTCAGTTCCTGCAGCTGTGCACCGCGAATCGGTATTCGTTCCTGCAGCCATGCGCCCAGTCCACTCATGCCGTGGCCTCCTCGTCCGAAACCGTCACGTTGTCGAGCGGCACCTGGATCATCAGCAGATTGTCCTGAACGGACAGCGGAAATCGCGTCAGATGCTGATTGGCTGCCGCCGGAGGACCTTCCGTCGGGGCGCCCCGGGCATCAAAGGCCCCGTTGTGACAGGGACAGAAGAATCGATCATTATTGGCCTCCCAGTGAACCTTGCAGCCCAGATGAGGACAGATACTGGACAATGCGATGAAGGCTTCTGCATCGTCGTCTGCTGACTGTCGGGCCACCACAACCCTGGCACCGGACGGCATCGTGAAGCTCAGTGATTCCCCGACGCCCAGCCGGTCCAGCGTGCAGACAAACTGCCACACGCCGGCGCCCGTATCGGCCGGATACAGAAACCGGACTGCGTGCCCGGCCAGTGTGCCGTAACCGGCTGCCAATCCGCCGGCCATCGCCACGGCCGCCGTCCGTTCCAGAAATCCTCGCCGACTTTCGTCGTCAGCAGATGCCCCTGTGTCTCTGGTGTCGGTATTGTGCGGCATAAGTGAGGGTCGTCCCGGCAGTGTCGAAGACAACATTAGAACGTTACATCGCAGAAGACGATGTTGCTGAGGGGGAAGTAATAGCTATAGTTGATGTTCAGGTCAACTATGCTTCCAGAGCTGCATCATGATTTCACAAACTGCTGAGTATGCACTGCGCGCTGTCGTCTTTCTGGCACGCCAGAATGACACACCCGTCACCCGCATCCGGATTTCTGAAGAAGCGATGGTTTCCCCGGACTACCTGACGCGCGTCATGCAGCTGCTGGCAGATAACGGCATCGTGACCATCAAACGAGGCCCCGGCGGCGGCTATATGCTGGCTCCGCCCAAAGAACGTCTGACCGTGCTGGACGTAATTTCCTCAGTGGAAACTCTGCCGCGAATCAACCAGTGTCCCCTGGGAATCTCTGAACACCAGTCTCTGTGTCCGCTTCACGCAAAACTGGACGAGGCCACGGCGCTGGTGGAACAGGCGTTTCAGGATACGCTGATCCTGGACCTGATCACGCCGCCGGACACGCTGCCGCGTGCCGGGAAAACGGGGCCCTGTTCCTTTCCGCCGGAACACACCTGATCTGAACGGCAGACGCACGCAGCGTCGACGGACGCCGTCAGCGGTCTGTTGATTTAATGGAAACCCACACCGGTTGTGGTCGGGTCTCCCGACCCGACCACGAGATCGACCGAAGGTCTCCGGTGTGTATTACAATGTGTGGGG
>JAVKCM010000277.1:0-28058 GCA_040222735.1 Fuerstiella sp.
CGCGACGCGTAAGCGGCCGGGCCCGGTGGTGCTGCGGCTGGAAGCCCCAGCTACGGGAGCACGGCCTGAGCTGATACGACGCCGCGACCGGTGCGTCGTGAGCCGCGACGCGTAAGCGGCCGGGCCCGGTGGTGCTGCGGCTGGAAGCCCCAGCTACGGGGACACGGCCTGAGCTGATACGAAGCCGCGACCGGTGCGTCGTGAGCCGCGACGCGTAAGCGGCCGGGCCCCGGTGGTGCTGCGGCTGGAAGCCCCAGCTACGGGAGCTCAGCCTGAGCTGAGACGGAGCCGCGACGCGTAAGAAGACAAAGCGATACCCCGACCGCACCCTCGATCACGCGTCACCCCGTCTGCCCAGGTTTTCCCTTCGGATGCCTATTGCTGTTCAGCATCAGTTCCGCCCTGGACGGCAGCAGGGTCAGATGCGTTTCTGACTCGGATCCAGTGATCGTGAAACGAAATGGACGGATGGACCTCGATAGGTGGCATGTGACACGAAACACAGTCTGTTTCCGGTGATATCGGACACAGCACGGAATCTGCTGAAGTGGAATGACACTGCAGACATTTTTGCTCGTATTGCAGCGGAGTCTGTCGGGCTGCGTGCTGATGCGGATTATGGCAGGTCGAGCAGGTCAATGTTTGTTCAGACTGCAGGTAGCATTTCGACTGCAGCAGCCCAACGGGCTGAAACCGGACAATCCTGGTGTTCTCTCGCGTAATATCACTTTCCTCCACAGACTCCTCGCCACGGTGACATCGCGCGCAGATCCCGATCTGATCCGCCGTGCGCCATGGGTGTCGTTCGAAGCCACCCATGGAATCAGCCGTGATTCCGTCGCGCATCAATACCGCATGGCGGCCACCGCCGCGATGGCAGTTCTCGCAACCGACATTTGGAATAAGATCAACGACCTGGTCGCCTGCGATCCGGCCCGACGTGGTGTGGCATTCGAAACAGCGTTCAAGAGTCTCTCCGCGAATGACGCGTCCGAAACATTCAATCGGATGTTTGACGGGCCGACCCAGCTGGCCGGGAGTGAGGTCGACCCGACCCAGACCGGTAAACCAGGAAACACGGTGCTCGATTCCTGTCGGCACTCCTGATCCGTCCGGGGTGAGCGACACAAATGTGATTGCGTGCTGGCCTGACCCGAATGCGAAGTGAAGTGGGAACCGATCTCCGGCGAATTCACCGGGAACGACTACCTCCAGGCCGGACTCTGTCAGGTAGTACTCGTAGGTCTTCCGGCGTTCTGCATCGACAAACGTCAGCCCGTCAAACCGTTCACGGAAAGGAAAATCATCGGTCGACCACAATGTTTTTGCGTGACCGCTGGACTGATAATCACTGAACTGCTCAGCGTGGCACTCTGCACACTGCATCGAATCGAGCGCTGCGGTGGTGCTTTCGGCTGGTGATGGTGCCGACGTCGGATTCCTGCGGGGAGCCGGCCGCGTTGCCGCCCACCAGACCCCGATGACGAGCAACACGGCCGCCGTGCCGACCACCGGGAGAATGAAACTTGATAAACGGGATAGCACCATGCGTTCAGTTTAGCTGACGACGTTCGGCATCTGCCAGTAAGACCAAGGCCGGCACTTCGGGTGCGATTGAATCAGTACGTGTCCGTTCCGGCAAAGGCGCAATTCGGATCTGGCAACAGGCTGCAAAAAAACACACGGGTCAGCATGCGTCTGCTGGTGCTCTTTACGCGTCTGACGCAACAATGGCAGGCTCGATAACGGCGGTGTCGACCACGCGGCGATTGGCATCGCCGCGCCCCAGCTTCCAGATGTATCCATCGACGATAAAGTGATGGATATTGATGGCGGCAATCACCAGCAGCACACTTTCTGCCACACCAAATCCCAGCAGCTGGTAACCAAAAGGCAGGCAATTGAACAACGCATATCCCAGAATCACGCACATCCCGTAGAACCAGGCGACGTGATAGACGACACCGTGACTGTTGTCGGAGTCTGCCATTCGGTCACGGACATGAAAAATCATGACAATCGCAAGGTACTGAATCCCGTGAAAGATGGTCGTCCAGACAAAACCGTCAATCAGCGGAAACACGACAAACCAGACGCCGTTGGTCAGAATGACAAGCAGGCTGATCAGCGGAGCGATTCCACGATTTTTTCGCCAGATGATCCCGAACAGCACCAATGGCAGCGCCATTGCCAGGACGCCCAGGATCTGCGTTGACGCGTTCACCCAGGCACGCCAGTCGGTGTCGCCCCACATCAGGCTTTCAGGCAGATGCCATGAGGCGAGGTGTTTTGAGGTCCCGGTCAGCAGCACTTTGAGGAATGGAAGCAGGGCAATCCACCAGAGAAATTTTTTCTGGCTGCTGCTGAGTTCGCAGCCGGACCGCACACAGTACATCACAGCCAGTCCGTATGCCTGCGCCGCATAGTGATAAGGAGACCATGAAAGGTAAATCAGTTGTACATACCGGCCAACCACTTCTGCTTCAAAGATACACAGCGTGAGAACGCCCAGAGTCACGATAGGGAAGGCCATTGTCAGAAACGGCAGCGTTTCCCGTGACCCCGGCTTGGTGTACAGGCGGACTGTCGATGCGGCAAAATGGGCGCTGTTGCTGAGCAGAATGAACCAGGGCAGGATGGCGAAATCTGCCATGACCGGCGGGCCACCGAACAGGTAGACAGCGGGAATCACAATCAGACTCAGGCCACCGCCGATCAGCAGATAATCGAAGACCGGATGAACGAAGCAGCGGCCCGTCAATCCGGCGGGACCCGAGGTGGAGCCGTTTGCCATTTCGTGATGTCTCCTCAGCCCGCCCGACTTGTCGGAGTTAGCACGGCAACGTTTCAGTAATTCTTCAGTGGAAAATTCAGAGCACGTCTGGCGGCTTCTGAATCCGGATTAAGTTCCAGGGCCTTCCGATAGGAATCGGCTGCCTCCTGATTTCGGCCCAGTGACAGCATGATCGCACCCTGCGTGACATAAATTCCGGCAACATTCGGATCCAGCGCTATCGCGCGGCGAGTGTGAATCAACGCTTCTTCAAGTCGTCCGGTGCGGAGCAGCACGATTGCCAGTTCGCCATGTAGTTCAGCATCGTCGGGCGAATGGTTCAGCAGGCCGCGAAGCCCCAGAACGATGCCGTCAGTGTCTCCCGCGGCGTAGGCCGTGGAAACCAGCTGGAGTTGAGAAAATCCGTCTTCAAAGTTGATGGCAGCGGCGGTGCGCAATGCCGAGACGGTGTCACCCGTCGTCCCTGTTTCAAGCAGCTGCTGATGGTCCGCTGCATAACCGACACGAAGCCGGGGCAACCGCCGATACGTGAAGACGGAATTGATGATGCCTCCGACCGTGAGCAGCAGGAAGAGCAGAACGCCAAGCCGAAATAGATGAGACGACGGGCCGCTGCGCCGTAAGCTTCGGGGCACGTCATTCACCGGTGCAACTCGCTGCGAATCGGCGGGCTCGCCCGGCACTACAGACAGGAGAGCGAACCACGCCGACAGGAATTAGAACTGAAGTTGTCTGAGCATTCAGACTCTGTACCACGCAAAGTGCGGGCGCTACTTCTTTTTGCCACCACTCAGATATTCTGCTTCGCTGATGCCCTCCATGCCTGCTGCCTCAAGGTCAGCTTCAATTGGAGTCTTGTCTTTGACTTCTGCTTCGTCCGGTGCCTCTACAGAACCGGGGCCACCGCAACCAGCAAAAGTCAGACACGCAAACGCCACCAGCAACCATGAAAAACGAAACATCGAACGATACCTTAAAAGATTGAAATACAAACCTGAATGACACCTGCGGGGGCTGTTAAGCGAAGTCCCCTCAGGCACAATTCATTAGAACGACTGCCCCCGACGAATTCAACTTAGCCGACAACGCAACAGGTACTTTCGGTGGCAGTCTCGGCGGCAAACGCAGACATTTTTGTTCTACCTGCTTTACCGGCTTTCGGCTCTGTGATTTCAGGCCGCAACGTCCACCGCGATTGGTGTCGTCCGGTCAGCCGGTGTCAGAAAGGCTGTGTTGCCGCAGACCGCTATGCAGCGGTTGTCTTCTCTTTCCCCATGCCGGTTATGGTTACCGCGACCATCAGCGCGCCTACGGCCAGCCAGAGAAACCGGCTGATTCCCGGATCGGGCAACGATAGTTCGGTTCTCGCACCTGGCAGCAGGATGCTGGAAGCGAGTGGGAAAATCAGGCCGCCCAGCAGGCCACCCAGCAGACCGCCCACGGCGCAGGTTCCGGACAGCGCCGGCTGAATCTTTGGCAGCGAAACCGCCAGGCTCACTCCCATGCCCACTCCCAGTCCCACAAAACCGAACGTGACCGCCTGCAGCACGATGGTCCTGGTGAGCGGGTCTTCGGGCAGCGAGGCAGAAGTCGACAGCTGGCCGCTCAGGATCCCGCCGCAGACTGCAAAACCGGCAGCAATGACAAATGCCAGCAGTCCTCCCCAGACGGCTCGCCGGCCCTGACGTCGGGCCCTGACTTCGGCGATCGTCAGTGACAATCCCAGAATGCCTGCCAGCAAAGCGAGCCCGAATGTGGCGTTCTTATTCGCGGTCGCCACAGATGCTGCCATGAGCTCCTTTTGCTGTTCTTCGGGAGCATTACCACTTAATTCCCGCAGGTGCTCAGGCAGCTCGAAGACAGGCAGCAGGACCTCAAGTGCCCCCCACACAACAATCGCGGTCACACCTGATAATAACAGGCCCTGGCCAACAGAAGTCAACAATGATTTCCCGCCGGCCGGCACTGTCGTCGGCTTGTTATCGGGCAATTCCTGCTCAGCAACTGCACTGTCAGCATCGTTTCTCGCCATCTTGCACCACAGCTGGTTGTTGGATCACGGGACGACGTCAATGCCCTAAATCGGCTTCGGCCGACCTAGCGATGATGAGTAGCAAGGAGCTCCCGCTGCGCCCTGCCGGTCGGCATTCTGCCATCGTTCGGAACAAAATACCACCGATCTGCATCATGCCGTCACTCGGTGCGCCATGGTGTTCGGAGCTTCAGGGCCTGGTTCAGCTGGTTGACTGTTTCATTATCGCCACGCTGCTGGTGGGCGTGCAGAAGATGTCGCGGCAGGTCAGACGCCAGCTGATTCATGCTGAGTTCCGCGAACACGGAACCGCGATCCCCCGGCAAAGACTGAAAGATGTGTTCAGCACGCTCCGCCAGATGGGCCAGATGTGAACTTCGGTCGATGCTTCGACTGAACGGTCCGGTCTGCAGTACCTGCATTGCGAACGACGTGGCGGCCAGATCATCCTCGGGCAGAAACCCCGCCAGTTGCTTCATGGCTGAGACGTCAGCCGTCTGGCTGTCGTCCCACGGTTGTGATCGTATCGTTGTCTGCACCGACCTCGCGATCAGTGTGGCGACCAGATGATGGCCTTCGAAATTGTAGTGCACATGTTCCAGAAACAGGTTAAATCCCGGGGCCGCGTCGTATCCGGCGCGGCGAATTTCTTCCATCAGGTTCAACGACTGGCAGTATTTCCGACCCCTGGCCAGCTGCAGTGGGATATCGTGGAATTCCGACGGAATTCGGAAGCGGCAGCCGTCGAGATCGCGGGCGTGTGAAAATGCCTCCCATGCCTCGGATACCAGTCCCAGTCCGTCGAAGCACTGACCCCGTCGGAAACTGATGTCGGCATGCTCCGGGGTGATCCGGCTGGCCTGATCGAGCGTGGTCAGAGCGGATTCGAATTGGCCGTCAGAGATCTGTTGTTGTGCCTGTTCCATCAGGCTGTTCCATTCTTCCTGGCCATCGTTCGAGGCTCGTGGCCAGATGGCCAGCAACGGGCTCTGGTCTCTGAGATTACATTCCACGGTGGTGAGCAGTAGTGGAATCTGTAAGTGTTCACAGTGTTCCACCATGTGCCGAAGATTGCTTTCATAGTTGAGGCGAGCCTGTCGATAGACGTCACCGTCCAGCGGTATCGAGAGCTGCGCCGGCAGAATGTCCATCAGGTCGCCGTTCAGCTGCCCGGGAGCCGCGGTCAGCGATGAGAGCATCTGTATGGATCTCCAGCGACGCAGACGATAGGTCAGCCGAATCACTTTCGGAGAAAGCTGAAAGGCCGACGACGCGGGGCCGCCCGGGCCGTAGAACTCATTGTGCCCCGTATGCACGATGATCAGGTCCGGGTCCGCCTGTTGGCACTGTGTCACCAGGTCCAGAACGGCAAAACTGTTCAGCGATGTGACTCCGGCATTCAATACCTCAAACGTGACGTCGGGATCCTGTTGCTGAAGCTGAATCTGCAGCTGGCGAGGAAACGCCAGCTCGGGTGCGTAGGGAAATCCAATGACGGTGCTGCCGCCAAGGACAATGATTCGATAGACGTTGTCCGGTTTAGGCAGCGTAAACGGGCGAACTTCCGGTCCTGCGATATCCGTCTGGCCAAAGTAAGGAAGGTCAGCGGTACCATTGATCTGGTGGGTGTACTGCGCGTTTTCAGCCTGCAGCGTCGGTGATACGGGGATCGTCAGGCTGACGCTGGGTCCGAGATCAAGCAGCCGCATAATTCCTTCCAGCAGGGGAATGAATCCCACGGCAAGAAGCAGCGCCGTCAGCCGAAAGAACCAGCGGCGTTTTCTGCGACCTCCGGACGTGTTGATCGCCGGGTCTGTGGTTTCGTGCACTCTGCCGTTCATCAGGCTCGATTCACTACGAATTTGCTGTGTCATGAAACGCCTGCATGACTTCGGTCTGCCGGCTGAAATATTCCGGCAGTTGTCTGGTGTCGGCGTTTCGGTCGGACGGCAGCCGGATGGCGATGTCGGCCAGTATCGTGGCGGGGCGGTTTCCCAGAACCAGCACACGGTCGCTCATGAAAACAGCTTCACTGATATTGTGTGTCACCAGAATCGTTGTCAACTGCTGCAGCTGATGAATGCGCCGCACTTCCTGCTCCAGCTGCATGCGCAGAATGTCGTCGACCGCCCCGAACGGTTCATCCATCAGCAGCAGCGTCGGCTGCAGCACCAGAGCCCTGGCCAGAGAAACTCGCATCTGCATCCCGCCGGACAGTTCTGACGCCCGCTTCGTACGGTCGTCATGGCTTAGCCCCACCAGCTTCAGCAGGTCGGTTACCCGGCTGTCTGCCACCTTGTGCGAACGGCGTCCCAGTTCGGCCGGCAGCAGGATGTTCTTTTCCGTTGTCCGCCATGGGACCAGGTTGGCGTTCTGGAACACCATGCCGATTCCCTTGTTGTCGGCCGAATTGCCGTTTCCGGTACGCACGGCAATATTTCCCTGCGTCGGCTGCAGCAGTCCGGCAATCAGACGCAGCAGTGTCGACTTGCCGCAGCCGGATGTCCCGATGACGCTGACGAACTCGCCGTCGGCAATCGACAGTTCCGGAACGTCCAGAACCACCTGAGCCGACGGGGAAAACCGCATCGTCAGGTTCGTGAGTCGGACGGCGGTGGCTTGAGCTTCTGACGTGGCGTTCACAGATGGCACCCTGATCAGGCTGGAGGCTGTCTCAGACCTGTTGTAACGTACACGATGCTGATGAGCAGCACCAACAGGACAGAACCGGTGGGGGAAAAGGGGGCGGGGTTCTTTTTCGATCACCCGGTCGATTGCAGTCAACGTGCCCGCCGCGAAACCGAACCCCGACCCCTGTTCCTGAACTGTTCCTGAACATGCACCGATGTGCCGCCTTTTCGTCATGACCCGGGAGAATCGAACTGATGTCTGAATCGTTGACCGTGGAATGCCCGGACTGTGCGGCAACTCTGAAGCTGAACACCAAAGGTCGCAGTCTGGAAGGCAGACGCGTCAGGTGTCCCCGCTGTGGCACGGCTTTTCCCGTCTGGTCCGACAGCGAACCGGCGGACGTAATGGGTGGTGCGGGATCGCCCGCGGACTACGCGGGAGATGCTGATGCTGCCGACCCGGCGGCTGCCGTGGTGCGACCGGAAGACAGCGTGCGTGATGACTTTGGCGACGACTGGAGCCAGGATCGCGCCAGGTACAGTGGCGTTTCGACTGCGTCAGGTCAGGACGGCGTCGACAGCGAGTTCCAGTTTGGTTCCACCGCCAGAAAAGATCTTGGCTTTTTCGGCTGGGTTGGCTTCGGACTGGTTGCCGGTCTGATATGTGCCGGACTGACCACGTTGACGGGGTATACCGATCTGACGCTGCTGATTGCCGGCATGGCGGTCGTGACGGGGATCGCGGCGGGGGCGGCCGTACGACTGGCCGCCGGGCCGAAACAGGGCGGCGCCCCGGGCACCACGGCGGTCATGGTGGCTTTGTTGTGCATGCTGATCGGCAAGGTGGGAGCAGTCTATGTGTCGCCCGAAATGAACGTTATCGGTGGTGACATTCTGGACGAAGTGGACTTTCTTTCGCCCGAGCAGATGGAGGCCGAAATTGCTGAACTGACCACTGAGGACGGAATGATCTCAGGCATTGCGGATGAAGTGGAATATGACGACGAGTGGCTGGCAGAAAATGAGATCACGGACGACATGATCGGGGAACACTGGGATCAGTTCTCTGAAGAAGAAACCCTGTCGGCCCGCTACCTGCCGAAAGTCTGGGAAGAAGCGTCCCGCCGCTGGTACGACATGTCACCGGAAGAACAGCAGGAATCGCGTCAGCAGCGTGGTGCAGACCTGCGGTCCGAGTACGGTATCATGACCGAACAGGAAATTGCGGACGCTGTTGCTGAAGGGACGACGGAAGATGAAATGATCTACTACATTGCCGAATGGGAAGTGGAAGAGGATCCGGACTGGCTGGCGGACAATAATATCACCGAGGATCAGATCTACGGGCGATGGAATGAAGCTGAGGATTCCTCAGACCCTGCTCAGCGGTTTCTGCCCGTCGTCTGGAAAGAAGCCAATCGCCGCTGGGCAGCGCTGTCTGACAAAGACCGTCAGCAGAAGATCCAGGAACGTGCCGCAGAGATTCGGGAAGAAAATACCTGGACTGAGGAGGACGCGGAATTCGCCGACGCCGCCCTCGACACCATCTGGGTCATTGCGGTGGTCGCCACGGCCATCGCCGGTTTCTTCTGGCCTTTCGGCAGCCTGTTCTGCACAATCGCCGGCGTGGCCGCCGCCTACAGGCTGGGGGCCGGTTCACTAAGTGCCTGACGATACGTTCAGAATTATAAGGGGCAGGTTGTGGAATGAAGCGGCGTGCGTCGCTCATCATGACCTGCCGTGTGAACGTGAATCGATATGATTTCAGCACCCCGCCGGCCGAAAATTCGCACTTACAGAAAGCTGGCCTTCAGCCTGCTGGTCTGCACAGTCGTCTTTGTTCTGCTTGAGGCCGGGCTGCGTCTCGCGGACATCGGAGCACCGGTGGCTGATGCTGACCAGCTGGCCGGCTTTTCCGGCCGATCTCCCGTCTTCGTGCAGGTCACGTCAGAAGACGGTCGCTGCCGAATGCGGACGGCGGAACGAAAGCTGGAATGGTTCAATCTTCAGGAATTCGCCTGCGAAAAATCCGCTGAGACGAAACGGATCTTCTGTCTGGGAGGCTCCACCACTTATGGCCGACCCTACGACGATACAACCTCATTCAGTGGATGGCTGAGGGCACTGATTGCTGCGGGCGACCGCCAGACCAGCGCGGAAGTGATCAATGCCGGCGGTATCAGCTACGGCAGCCGACGTGTGCTGACTGTGCTGCGGGAAGTGGTGAATTACCAGCCGGACCTGGTGGTCATCTACTGCGGGCACAATGAGTTTCTGGAACGCACGACCTACGCGGATCTGGCGTCCCTGCCGACTCCGCTGCTGAAGATCACGGCGTTTCTGGATCACGTGCACCCGACAATTGACGCTCATCGACTGCTGGCATTGGAGATACTGCGACACCCGGCAGCCGAACAGATTCTGCCGGACCTGACCGTGAACGAATCGACCATCGCGGACGCCACCGAGAAGGTGATGCAGTCCGTCGACACGGCGGCGCACGGACGTGCGTTGCGGAATCTGTCCAAGGTGCTGAGCTGGGCCGGCAAGTATGATGAGGCGGATCGGCTGGCGATTCAGGCGATGCAGATTCTGCCGGATGATTCCGACGCTTTATATCAGGGTGGCAGTGCCTGGTTTCGCCAGGGAAATCTGGAGCAGGCCATGGCCGCTTACCAGCGGGCGGCCGACCTGGCGCCGGATTCCGCACAGGCTCACTTCGGACTCGGGCTGGTCCATGCCGAGTTGTCTGACTGGCCGTCGGCCATCCGACACTATCAGAAGGCGTCTGCTCTGAAGCCCAGCTTTCCGGATATCGAATTCAATCTCGGACGGGCTTTTGAGCTGTCCGGAGATTACGTCTCGGCAGCCCGGCAGTATCAGCTTTGCCTTGAACTGAACGACCGATTTGCGCCGGCGTACAATGGCATGGGAACGATCGCCGCGCGACAGGGCGACATGCCGACCGCCGTCAAGTGGTTCAGACGAGCTCTGGCGGCGGATCCCGATGATCCGAATGCCAGCATGAATCTGCAGCAGGCTGCCGACGCGATGGCGCGCTGAAGAGCGATGCCACGCCTCCGCTGGCTGACCGGGTGTGACAAGCGAAGCGCCGGCACACCACCGTGAATCACCGACACGCCACGGCAGCTGCGACGCCATGGCAGCTGCGACGCCACGGCAGCTGCGACGCCATGGTGTGCCGGCGCGAAGGCGGCTCGTTTGCGGCGCCACAGATTTTCCGAACCCGCCGCTCTCTGAGGGCAAATTCGGAGGTCCTGCTTCGCTTGTCACACCCTATTGTGCGACGGGTGTCCATGCGGGGGAATCGTTGACCAGCTGCTGATAGCCGTCTCGGATTGCTTCCGTCAGGCTGTCCTGTTCGGGCAGACTTCGGCCGGCAAGGTTCTGCGTTTCACCCGGGTCGGTCTGGACGTTGTAGATTTCGAAATCGGTCAGCGTGGCGGCTTTGGCTTCGGCCAGCATCTCGGGGGTCAGGTTCTGGCGTTTGGGGAATTCGCCGTTATTCAGCCGGGCCAGAACTTTCCATGGACCGTGTCGCATGGCCACTCGAGCTTCGTTGATGCCGTTGTAATAAGCCCAGACCAATGGTTTCGGGCGAGCGGGCATGTTGCCGGTTTCGAACAGCGGTGTCAGGCTGATGCCGTCCAGTGGACGATTTTCAGGCAGTTCAGCTTTGGCCAGGCTGGCGGCGGTGGGCAGCAGATCCAGGGCACTCGCCGGTGAATCCACCACCTGGCCGGGTTTGATGCCTGCGGGCCAGTTGAAGATACCGGCCACGTGGAAGCCGCCGTCATGCGTGTGCAGCTTCATGCCTCGCAGATGGGCCGTGATGCCCCAGCTGCGGTTCGCACTGCGGTAGCGGTTCAGTGTTTCCGGTCCGTTGTCGGCCGTAAACACAATCAGGGTGTTGTCACGCACCCCGAGCTTGTCCAGGGCCGCGACGACTTTGCCGACTGCCAGATCCACGTTGTGGACATTGGCATAATACTGAGCCTGATCGGGGTGCCAGGTCACGCCGGCATACTGTTCAACCAGTTCCGGCGGCGACGCGACGGGCTCGTGCGGTTCGTGAAACGGCAGGTAGACAAAAAAGGGCTGGTCCGAGTTCTGCTGCTGATGGTCGCGCACCCAGGTGATGGCTTCATCGGCGGCAATCTGACAGCTGAAGCCTTTGATTCTGCCGACCGGTTTTCCGTTGCGAACGTAATTGACCGGGTTTTCATGAGACGGTGCGGCGTTGTTCTGTGTCGCCAGCCAGTGGTCGAAACCGGCGTCTCCGGGCTGTGGCTGATCGGGACTGTTGAAGGCGGCGTTGCAGTGCCACTTGCCGGCCATGCAGGTGGCGTATCCGGCCTGCTTCATCACATGGGCGATCGTGAGCTCATCCTTCTTCATGTGAACCTGTTCACGAGCATCCGGCTTTGGATCACGGGCTTCGGGAATCCAGTCATACACGCCGGCCCGATTCGGGCTGCGGCCGGTCAGCAGTCCGACGCGTGACGGTGAACACACTGGTGCGGTGGAATAGAAATTCGTGAACCGAAGTCCCTCGGCTGCCAGGCGGTCCAGGTTCGGGGTCCGGATGTGCGGATGGCCATGGATGCCGAGATCACCGAAACCCAGGTCATCACACAGAATGATGACCACATTCGGCCGCTGGTCGGCCGCATTCAGGGGGGACATCAGAAAGGCGACAAGGCACAGTGATTGCAGGATTTTCATAGCCATGTTGTTGCGGGGCTTTCCGGAGTGAAAGTGAATCTGAGTCGGCCGCGACGCCCCCGAGGCGTTCCGCCACGGGGGGGCGTGCCGGATCAGCCGGCAGTTCCGTCGGCGCCGGCTCAGTTTGCCGTGGCCTTCAGGAACTTCTGGTAGGTTTTGGCGACGTTTGCTTCTTCTGTGTTGCCATCGTGGATGTACAGGCCGTAGGTCAGCTGCAGCGGAGCCTTGCCCGGAGAGAGCGTGACCGGAGCTTCCTGTTCTGCTCCGTTGCTGTACTTCTTCGGACCGAACGGGCTGATGGCAAACAGGCCGTAGCTGCGAACGTGGTACCGTGACTTCCGGAAGTTGTCGGGGTGATCCATCAGCGTGACACCGCAGGTCTGGCCGTCCACCTCGCCGTAGTAATCGATCCACGGCGTCGGTTTGCCCCAGCAGTCCTTTTCGCCCTTCAGACCGTCTGCGTTGACGATGTGCCCGCCCTGCATTTCTCGCATGGAATGAGCAATCCGGACCGCGAAGAAACCTTCTTTGGTATCGTAAAACGTGACATCCCTGTCGGTTGGTCTGAGTTCAATCTGGTAGCTCAACAGTCGGGATGGGTGAATCGTGACCATCGTCTGTTCCTTCAGCAGCGGTCGGTCACCATCCATCCACGAGTTGTGAATCGTCAGGTGGCCGGAGCCGTCGGCGGCGGTGGAGTGTTCGACCTTGTCACAGACGATCTTTGAGCTTTCGTGCCAGAAGTTAAGTTTCTCATCGTTTACGGAATCCACAGAAATCCAGACGCCTTTGTGATGAAAGTGGTCCGTGCCGTCTTTTGAGGATCCCTGATCGGCGGCGGTCGGAATAATGTCTCGCAGCACATTCTTTCCGCTGGGCGCGTGCACGGGAAACAGAAATGGCTTATTCCACTTAGAGCCGTGATTCAGCACGGCAAAGGGCTGGCCGTCGATCTTGATCTGCAGCTCGCCGTCTGACTTCTGGTGGAAGGACACGCCTTTGGCATCCGCTGCGACGGCACTGGTGGCGACGCACAGCAACAGGGAAGTGGTGAACAAAGAAGCAAATTTCATTGGATTATCTCGTTTACAGGAAGGATTGGTGAAGGAAGGGGCAGCGCCTCCGAAAATGCTATCGGACGGCGTGTGCAGATGCCACAAACCGGCAAACTTCGATGGTGACTTGTTGGTTCGGTTGAAATAGAATGCGGGTGAGCGGGCAGATTTAGGTGACTCACCGGCGAATTTTGCTCCTGGCCGACTGCGACCGCTCTGAAACGTCTGACCTGAATACCGTGCTGCCTGATCGACGTCACCGGCAGGAAGCCGTGGCACGCCCTGCGTCACCACCACGCCGCGTTCGGCTGGTTTCCCAACCGTTGCTCGCAACGATTGAAAGATCTGAAGCTACCATGGATACGGAAAAAACAGACGATCGACCTGGTTCCGGGGCTCGCCCACGCCGCTGGCGTCGTGCGGCGGTCGCGTCCTCTGTCATCGGCGGTATGCTGTTCTCGGGCCTCGCTGTGCTGCCGCTGGCCGTGATGAATTCTTCTCATCGTGACGCTCTGTTGAACGCACAGTTTCAGCCGTATGGCCTGACCGTCACGTCGGAGTCGGGTGCCGGCACATGGGTGACACCCGTTGTGCTGACAAATATTACGCTGACGGACGAATCCGGGCAGATACAGTGTATTATTCGTGAGATCCGCACTTCCCGGACCATGACGGGACTGCTGCTGCACGGGGGTGACCTGGGCACCATTACGTTTGTTGAACCGGTGCTGCAGGTGGCTCTGGATGAGCAGGGTCGGCTGCCAGCGGGGCTGTTTCAGCAGTCGGAATCACCGGACGACGGACGGAATACCCCGCTTTTGCCAAAGCAGACTCCGGATCTCGCCGTTGAAGTGGCGGGTGGCACCTTTGTGCTGAGCGTACCGTGGCGGCGTCTGCCGATTGTCGATCTGGGTGGGCTGGATGTGTCGGCGGCGATCACTCGGCAGGAAGAAGGTCGCTGGCTGGATGTGGCACCGGTTCAGGTCTTTGATCACGAACGCATTTCAGAATCTCACACAGAACAGAATCTGGCTCTGATTGCCCCGGTGCTGTCACAGTCCACCTCGCTGACCGGCGACGTTTCAGTCCGGATGAATGGCCTTCGACTGCCGCTGGACGGTCAGCCGACGGTGACCGCGACTCCGATTTCCGGAACGGCCGTCTTTCATTCTGTAGAGGCGCGTCTGAAAAAGGACTGGGTGGTTCAGATCAGCCGACTGCTGGGGCGGGTGACGGGAGCAACTGTGCCTGATCGGCTGCAGATTGTGCAGGATTCGCCGGTGGCGTTCGAAGTGGACGAGCGTGGGATCTACCATCACGGGCTGGCCTTTCTGCTGCCTCAGATCGCTCCGGACATGACGCTGGAATCGTCCGGTATGGTTGGTCTGGACGAAAAGCTTGATCTGGCGCTGAGTCTTCAGTTGCCCCGACTGGCTGCTCAGAATCCGTTCATGGCGGCTCTGGCGAAGATGACATGGCTGCCGTTTCAGCTTCAGGTGAAAGGCACTGTTGATCAGCCGGAGCTGGTGACTCCGCCTGGGTTCTCGGTGGTTGATCAGATGTCACGGAACGTGGATCCGGAAGGGCACGAAATTGAGCCGCCGGCTCTGGAAAAGTCGGTGATCGATCTGATCGGAGCAGTCTCGTCGCCGGACCCGGAACGGTCGGCGGACGGCATTGTGGGCGGCGTGTTGAACATCATCCGCGCGACTCAGAAGGCGAAGGAAACGGCCGAGCCTGCGTCCGAGTCACCAAAGAAAAAGAAGAAGACCGGCAAAAAACGCCGGAAGCAGCAGATCTGAGACAAAGCTCAACCGCAAGCTGGAAGCCTGGGCCACGAATCGCAGGCTGGAAACTGGCGCCACGAATCGCAAGCTGGAAGCTTGCGCCACGGGGGGCGACCTGCAGGATCTGCCGGTGTGGCGACAGCAGTTGCATCATCTGCAAGGTGAGTTGATCCGGCTGGCTGATCCGTATTGACGGCTTTTTCGCAGTTCGCGTAGAACCCGAAGAGTTCAACTCTCCCGGGCAGCATTCTGCTGCTTCAACAAGCGTCGGCATCTGAGCCGGCACCTGTCATTTCTCTCATCTCAGGACTTCGTCGAGCGACCTCGCCACATTCTTCTCACGGCGTGATCATTCTGCGGACGTCTTCTTTTCTCAATCTCACAGCTCAACTCGTTTTCCTGCCAGCGACAGTTGCTGGTGCTGCTGCTGCGCGACCGGCGTTTGACGTGTCGTTCAGCCCGGGCGTCGGGAGAAATGAGTTTCAGACAGGCGATCTCTCGCTATGGAAACCAAGGCGTCTGTGAACTGGTCTGCCGGCCTGGTGCTGGCCTTCGCCGTGTTCTGTCTGTCCGGCTGTCAGACGGGAAACTTTTATTACGCTCAGTCCATGCCCAGCAGTCTTCGTCTGGTCGCTCAGACAAATCCGCAGGAAGTGGATCTGTCGCGACTGGCCAGTGCCAGCGGCGGCAGTGATACAATCGGTCCGGGCGATATTCTGGAAGTGGCTATTTCTGCCAGCCTGAGCAAGGATGATCAGGTCACGATCCCGGTCCGCATTCAGGATGACGGTTCGGCGTTTGTGCCGGATATCGGGCGGGTTGATCTGGCGGGAGTGGAACCGCAGGCGGCGGAATCGCTGATTCGGATGGAGGCCATGAACCGCGGACTGTATCGCAATCCCACGGTGACCGTTTCGTTTGCTCACAAGAAGGTCAATCACGTGCGGGTACTGGGTGCCGTCAAGGAACCTGGTCTGTATGAACTGCCGCCCAATGCCAGTGATATTGTGACGGCGATCGCCAAGGCTCAGGGTCTTGCCGAGAACGCCGGTGAGAAGGTTGAGGTTCGTAATCCGGTTCGCCCCGGGCAGCGGAGTCCGCGGGCGGTGGCCGGTGACCCCGACAGTCCGTATTCCGCCGTCAGCGACAGTTCGGCAGATCCCAGCGGCATGCGGGCGTATACCGTCAGCCTGACGTCGGCTTCGACGGCGACCGGAAACCGCTACTTTGTGGAAGACGGCGGCGTGGTAATGGTTGAGAAGCGGGACCCCGCACCGATTCAGGTCGGCGGTCTGGTGAACAAGGCCGACACGTACGATTTTCCGATCGGCAAGACGCTGACGGTGCTGGGAGCGGTCCAGATGGCGGGTGGCATCAGCAACCAGCTGGCGGACAAGGTCTATGTGATTCGTCCGCTGGCTCAGGAAGGTCAGAAGGCCCGCATTCAGGTGAGTCTCAGAAAGGCCAAACGAAACCCGAAAGAAGACATTGTACTGGGGCCGGGCGACATGGTGCTGGTGGAACAGACGCCGGGCACGGTGCTGATGGAGGCCATGCAGCTGATCAGATTCGGAATTTCAGGCAGCACGGTTCTGTTTTAACCGGCTCGGCCGTCGGGTGAACGGCGTGGCATCGCGGGCTGCTGCAGACCGGCGTTGATGCTCTCCGGCCGCCACTCAGGATTTTCAGAAAATTCAACCGCAGGCGGCGATCATCGGCCTGGTTCAGAGTTCGCAACACAACGCGGCAGGAAGCCGAACGATATGACAATCTCTCAGCGACACATGGCTGGCATGGAAACGGGCGGACAGGATGCGCTGGCGACGACACTGCATGCAGTGGCTCGTTTTCTGCGCACGGTACGACTCAGAAGCGGCATTCTGCTGGCCTGTCTGGTTTTCTCTGGTGCTCTGGGCGCCCTGTACTATGTGACGGCCCCGCGGGTCTACCGGTCGTCAGCCTCGCTGTTTGTGGTGCAGGTCGGTTCCGGAGTGACTCAGGAAAGCTTCCGTGGTGCCAGTGACCCGTCACGCAGCATGCCCACCTTTCGGCGTCTGATGACAGATGAAGAAGTCATGCGTCGCGCGCTGGAACGGCTGCCGGAGCGTTTCCGGGATCACTTCAAGGATATGACAGAAGCGGAAGCCGCGTTGACGATGCAGCAGGGGCTGTCGGTGTCTTCCGAATTCAACACCAACGTACTGGACGTGTCCTACCGATCCACAGATCCCAAAGTGGCGGCCGCGGTCGTCTCGGCGGTTCTGCTGGCTTATGACAGCTTCATGAACGACGTCAACAAGGGATCTGCCAACAAGAATCTGAGTCGTCTGGAACAGCAGTTCGAAGCGCTCACTCAGGAGCTGAAGGAAAAGCAGGCCTACAGAGCTCAGCTGAAGGCCTCGGCACCGGATTTCGTCGGTGTCGGCACCGGCGAGGAAGTGGTCAACATCTTTGTCGAAAACGTCAAACACCTGACCTCCAAGCTGTCCGACGCCCGGCAGGAAACCGCCAATGCCCGAGCCACCGTGATTGCTCTGGAGGAAGCCGTTCGCCGCGGCGAAGACGTGCTGCAGTATGCCGACGGTCTGGGCGAAGAGGTGCTGTCCGAGATCATGGGGCTGACCGGCCAGAACTCGCACCAGACGGCTCAGATCGTGCAGGATATCCTGGACAGCGAAGCAGAACTGCAGACAGCGCAGCGGCACTATGGCCCTAATCATCAGATCATCCGGAATCTGACCGACCAGATCCGAACAAAGCGGGAATTCCTGGCGCAGAACCCGGCGATGCGGATGCGGGCCACTGAGCAGAACACGCGCGGGTATCTCGGGCCCAAGCTGCTGGAAAAGTCGCAGCAGCGTCTCAGGACCGCGATTCAGCAGGAAAATCAGCTGATGGCCGATCTGCAGATGGAAAAGAGCAGGGCCATGCAGCTGAACATGACGCTGAACGAAATCTTCGACCTGAATCGCGAAATCGAACGGCTGAATAATCTGCGTGATTCGCTGACTGATAACATGAACCTGATTGACCTGAACAAGGACACGTTTATTCGGACTGAAGTTTCCAGCCCGCCGCGGATTCCGAAGAATCCGGTATCGCCACGACTCATTGTGGTGGGATTCCTGTCCATCTTTCTGGGCACCGCCGGCGGTCTTGGCATCATCTGGGTGCTGGACATCATGGATGACCGCTTCCGTGCCCCGGAAGAACTCAAGCTTCAGCTGGACACTCAGATTCTGACCATGGTGCCGGCAATGGATGTCCTGTCCGGCGACGGGTTCAATGCCGTCATGACGCATTCCCGCCCGAACAGTACTGAGGCGGAATCGTTCCGGGGCCTCCGGACGAATCTGGAATTCGCCGCCGGCGACACCGGCCGCATTGTGTGTACCAGCACAGAACCCGGTGACGGCAAGACGACCATTTCGTCCAATATGGCGGTGGCGTTTGCTCAATCAGGCCGCCGTACGCTGATCATCGATGCCGACATGCGAAAGCCGGGGCTGTCCACGCTGCTGGATCTGCGTGACGACCGCGGGCTGTCAGCCATCCTGCGGTCTGAGGACGAACTGACAACAGCCATTGCCGGCAATCTGAGAACCACGGCGGTTCAGGGACTGGATGTGATCAGCAGCGGACCGCGACCGGTGAACCCGGCCGAGCTGCTGTCTGGTGAACGTTTCGCCAACCTGCTGGCATGGGCCGAAACGCGTTACGAACAGATCATCGTGGATGCTCCCCCGGTGCTGGCCGTCAGCGATCCGCTGATCATCGGTAGGATGGTGGACGGTGTGGTGCTGGTGGTGCGACCGGACAAGGATCGTCGACGAATGGTGATTCGTGCCGCCGAATCGCTCCAGAACGTCGGCAGCAACCTGCTGGGAGTCGTGGTCAACCACCTGAGCGGCAACGAGGCGCACGGTTACGGCTATGGCTACGGTTATGGATATGGCTACGGCGATCACGATGACAAGGGGCATGACACAGACGGCCGACCGATTGCCGGTGGCGACGATGCCGCCGCCAGTCTGTCCCTGATTGCGGCTGGTCGACCGGCCGCAGACAGCCGTCCGGCGCCGGACGGTACGGACCGACGAGCGGCCTGACGCTGTCATGGATTCAAGGGCCGCGGAAGGAGCCTTCCTGTGTTGCATCTGTCACATCCCGAATCCGATTCGAATCGCCTGTCGCGCGGTCTGCTCTGGCTTGTTGATCTGCTCATCGCCGGTCTGATCCTTGTGCTGCCGTTCATCATGGGTGGTCGCGAAGCATGGGGCCACTGGTTTCTGATTTCGGCCGCGCTGCTGCTGGGAGCGGCCTGGGCGGCCTATGCCATGGTGCAGGGCTGCCGCTACCAGATTTCGTGGCTGGAACTGTTTCTAGTGATCGGGCTGGCTATTGCATGGTTTCAGACGCAGCCGCAGCCGGCGCCGGTGATGTCCCGGTTTTCGGCCGAATACGACCGGCTGCTGCCGACATGGGCGGGCACGCAGCCCGAGGCTGTCGGTCCGCGCTGGTCGACACTAAGCCTGACTCCCGTGGAAACTCGGCATGCGTGGTGGGTTTTTCTGGCCTACGCCGTGATCGTGACGGTGTTGTTTCAGCGCCTGCGACAGCCGGCTGACTGTTACCGTCTGCTGAAAGGCGTCGGCATTGTGGGCGTCCTGATGACGTCTTTCGCACTGCTGCAGTGGGCTACGTCCAATGACCGGTTCTTCTGGTTCTATAAGCACCCCTTCACAGATACAACCGTGCACCTGAAGGGCGCATTTACCAACCGCAATCACTTTGCTCAGTTTCTGTCGCTGACCATCGGTCCGCTGCTGTGGTGGCTGTTTCACGATGTACGTCGGTTTCTTCAGGGCGACACGACTGACGGCAGTCGCGCGAGAACTGGCCGTACAGGTTCGGCTTCTTCCGAGTCCGGTCGGTCAGGTTCGGGTTCTCGCCGCCGATCAAAGGGCCGGTCCCGCGGTCGATCGGGATCATCACGGCCCGCCACCGCTGCCGCATGGTCGGGGTTTCAGCAGGGTCTTTCGGTGCCGATTCTGATGCTGCTTTGCGGCGTTTCCGTGGTGATTGTGGCAGTCCTGCTGTCGCTGTCTCGCGGCGGTATGATTGCGGCGGGTGCCGTGACCATGATCGCTCTGGTCGGACTCTGGCGCGGCTTCCGACTGGGAGGCGCGATGGCGGGAATTCTGCTGGGCGGCGGTTTTCTGTTTCTGGGTCTGCTGGCTTTTTCTGACCAGGAACAGCTGCAGACCAAACTGGATCAGCTGGTCTCCGGAGATGCGGATCAGATTGATACCGGAGGCAATCGACGTGCGGTCTGGGCGGCGGATGCCAAAGTTATCCGGCAGTTTCCTCTGCTGGGGACAGGAGTGGGCAGTCATCGGGATGTGTACACCCTGTACATGGACAATTATGCCGACTTCGCCATGGCAGAAATGACTCATGCAGAAAGCAGTTTTGTGCACGCCGCGCTGGAAACCGGCCTGGTCGGCGCCGGTTGTCTGGTCGCGGCGCTGCTGTGTCTGCTGGGGCGACTGGTGATCGGCATGTTCCGCGTCCGCGACGACGCCGGACGAGCGTGCGTGATCGCCGTGCTGGCCTGTACGGTGGGTGCCGTACTGCATGCGGTGGTGGATTTCATCTGGTATGTGCCGGCGATCGTTGTGACGAGTCTGACGCTGGCCGTGGTGGGTTTGAAAAGTGCCTCGGTCAGTTTCAGTGCCGGCCCTGATGTCCCCGACCGACCTTCTGGAATCTGGTTTCCCCGGCCGGTCTGGGCGGTGCTGGGGGGGCTGTGTCTGTTGGGGCTGATTCAGATTCAGCCCGAACTGGTGGCGCGGATTTCGGGCGAGCGGCACCTGCATGCAGCGCTGCGGACAAAACTGGATGTGCCACCGGACCAGAGCGACGGGTTTGCCGACCTGCAGGCGGGGGAAGCCATTTCGCTGGACGAGGAAGAACCGGCGCGGCTGTCGCAGCAGGCGGAGGCGGAATACGAAATGAAGGCGCTGGTGCGTCGGCAGGCGGCCATGGTCAGGTATCTGGGGCAGCGGATTCAGCATCTGAATGCATCGCTGCAGGCCAGGCCTGATCAGCATCGGGTTCGGTTGATGCTGGCGGAGCATCTGATTCGGCTGTTTGATCTGCTGCAGATGAAGAGTGATAACCCGATGCCGCTGAACATGATTCGTGATGCGGCGCTGGCGTCGGGCTTTGAATCATCTCAGGAAGTGCAGGCATGGGTACGAAAGGCGTGTGGCTCGAAGACTGAGCTGGTGTTGCTGGCGGACCGGCTGGCCCGGGCATCGCTGCGGGACTGTCCCGTGCAGGGGCACGCCTATCTGAGTCTGGTCGAGACTCAGTTTCTGAACGATCCCCGGGACACGCTGCATCAGCCGTTGATTGACCAGGCCATGCTGGTCCGGGGGCATGATCCGAGAGTCCGCTTCGTGGCCGGTCGGGAAGCGATCATGAGCGGAGATCAGCAGACCGCCATGCAGTTGTGGCAATCCGTGTTTCATTCTACCCAGCATTTTCGGCTGAATATTCTGCAGCTGATTGCCGCTCAGGTGCCGGTGGAATTCTTCCTGCATCAGTTTCAGCCGAACGCGGAAGAATTGAAAGATCTGCTGAACGTCTATGATGCTCTTGGCAGAGAGCGTGACATCGAAGTGGTACTCAGAAGTCTGTGCGCGGCGATTCCGGCCGAGGCGCATACAATCGAGGACGAGGAAGAACGTCTGCAGGACATGATGCTGGCCTACTCAGCGGCTCGTCGGCTGAACGACCTGGATCTGGCGATCAGCATTCTGCACACGACCGCGACGGATTTCCCGCTGGCCTTTGAACCTCGATATCACCTCGGGATGACGCTGGTTGAGCTGGAGCGGCCGAAGGATGCGATGCCGCATCTGCAGTGGTGTCACGAGCAGGATCCGGGCAATATCTGGATTCCAAAGCTGATTGTTCGTGCACGCAGGCAGATGCTGAAGATTCCGGAAGAAGGCTCACCCCGGCTCACTCAACTCTGAGTTCCGGCCTTCCCAGCCTCGAAAACCGCGATATTACTCCGGTTGAGCCGGGGCCCCTATTGAGTTTCGGTCTATGAAACCGTACATTTCGCAGTCATGGCCGGCCTGCCGAGTCAAGTGCAGCCGGTTGCTTTTCTTTCGGAATTGCAAATCCATCAGTTATCTGTCCACAGAGTTGACGGTATTTGCCAGACGTCGCCGCATTGCATCGGCACTCTCTTTCTGTTCCTGAATCCCCAGAAAACGAAGACGACGACACATGAGTACCGTTACGGACAAACTTCCTTACAAAGTTGCGGACATCGGCCTTGCGGATCTTGGTCGCAAAGAGATCGAGATTGCTGAAATCGAAATGCCGGGCCTGATGGCTCTGCGAGAAAAATACGGCGCATCAAAGCCGCTGCAGGGAGCCCGGATCGCTGGCTGTCTGCACATGACTATTCAGACCGCCGTGCTGATCGAAACGCTGGTTGAGCTGGGCGCGGAAGTCACCTGGTCCAGCTGCAATATCTTCTCGACGCAGGATCATGCCGCCGCCGCGATCGCCGCGGCCGGAATTCCCGTGTACGCATGGAAGGGAATGAACGAAGAAGAATTTGACTGGTGCATCGAACAGACGCTGCACTTTCCGGACGGCAAGCCGCTGAACATGATTCTGGACGACGGCGGTGACCTGACTCTGATGGTTCACGAAAAGTTTCCGGAACTGCTGAAGGGCATCAAGGGGCTTTCTGAAGAAACCACCACCGGCGTGCACCGCCTGCACCAGATGCACGCGGCCGGCAAGCTGGCCGTTCCGGCAATCAACGTTAACGATTCAGTCACCAAGAGCAAGTTTGACAACCTGTACGGCTGTCGCGAATCTCTGGCCGACGGCATCAAGCGTGCCACCGACGTCATGGTCGCCGGCAAAGTTGTTGTGATCTGCGGCTACGGTGATGTGGGCAAGGGCTGTGCCGACGCGATGGACGGCTTGGGTGCTCGCGTGATCGTCACGGAAATCGATCCGATCTGTGCTCTGCAGGCCACGATGGAAGGCTATCAGGTCACGACCATGGAAGAAGCCGCCGCACTGGGCGACATCTTCGTCACCACGACCGGCAACAAGGATGTGATTCGCGGCGAGCACATGGATCGCATGAAGCACCAGGCCATCGTCTGCAACATCGGTCACTTTGACAGTGAGATTCAGATTGCCTATCTGAAGAATCGCGAGGACGTGACCAGGGTGAACATCAAGACGCATGCCGACGAAGGAGGCCCGGTCGACAAGTATGTCTACGCTGACGGCAAGGCCATCATCGTGCTGGCCGAAGGCCGACTGGTGAATCTGGGCTGTGCAACCGGCCATCCGTCGTTTGTGATGAGCAACAGCTTTACCAACCAGGTGATGGCTCAGCTGGCTTTGTGGCAGGAAACCGAAAAGTACGACATCGGCGTTCACATGCTGCCGAAGCAGCTGGACGAAGAAGTGGCTCGGCTGCATCTGGAAAAACTGGGCGTCAAACTGGAAACGCTGACACCGGAACAGGCCGACTACATCGGCGTGCCTGTAGAAGGTCCTTACAAGCCGGAACATTACCGGTATTGATCAGCGGCTCGGACTTGAGCCGATCGAAGATCGTGAATGTCGCATGCAAAAGCCCGGCGTTTTCAGGACGCCGGGCTTTTCGTGTCGGTTCGCAAACAGACGCGTTCATGTAGTGGCCCCGTCAATAATCTCGTGTCGCTTACCGTCATCCGGAAACAGCACAAGGTGCTCGTACCTCAGCCGGGTGGCCGAATTCTGCTCTTGTTCATGTGAAACCGACATCTGTTTTGCCCCGGGGCGAACGTGCAATGGGCATCGTTCCACAATATAAGCGCTGCCGGCGGCAATGTCCTGACCAAATTCTGCAACGCGGCACTGCAATGGCCGCCCCACGATCATGAAACTGCAACTGACCAGTGGCCGAATCAGCGCCACCGTTGATCTTCCCCAACATGCCACCGTGCATCCGGGTGCTTCCGCGGCATCTGCGAGCAGTGTGGCTCAGGCACTGCTGAAGCCGTCCGGTCTGCCTCAGCTGCCTCAGTGTGTGGTGCCGGGTGACCGGGTGGTAATCGCCGTTGATCCGGAGACCCCCGCAATTTCCGATGTCCTGACTCTGGTCTGGGAACAGTTTCAGTCGGCCGATACCAGTCTTGATGTGACGGTGCTGCTGCCGGCCGACGCTTCCGGCAACAACTGGTCAGCACTGCTGGACAGCCTCCCCGTTCATCTGAGAACTCAGGCGGCCGTTCAGATTCACGATCCGACCGATGAACAGCAGCGGCGATATCTGGCGAGTTCCGCGGGTGGCGAGCGTATCTATCTGTCTCATCATCTGATCGATGCAGATCTGATCGTGACCGTCGGAGTGATCGGCTTTGATTCACTGCTGGGATATCGCGGCACCAGCAGCGCATTATTTCCGGCGTTTGCTGATTCTGAATCAATTCGTCGGGCCCGTAGTGTCGGCCATACTGAGCTGACACCCGATGACAAACGGCCTCAGCGGGAACTGGTGGATGAAATCGGCTGGCTGCTGGGGACTCAGTTTTCCGTGCAGGTCGTTCCGGATGCTGAGGGCGGTGTCAGTCAGGCCTTCTGTGGGGCGGTCGAAAACGTGACCTCGGCCGGACGTGCATGGCTGAACCAGACCTGGCGCTGTGCCGTCGACGAGATGGCAGATCTTGCTGTGATCTCCGTTCCGGTGCCGACGGCCGGGCCGGGCTGGCAGCAGCTGGGGCGAGCGCTCAGCGCCGCGGCTTCCGTGGTGGAGGATTCCGGGCGGATCGCTGTGGTAGCCGAACTGCCGGAATCTGTCGGGCCGGCGCTCGAAATGCTGCGTCGCTGCGGTGAACCGACAGATCTGCTGAAACCGCTTCGTCTGGAGCCGCCGGAAGACGCCGTCGAAGTGACGCAGCTGATTCACGCCCTGCAGCGTGCCACCGTTTACCTGTTCAGTGATCTGGATCCGAGTTTCGTGGAAGAGCTGGGCCTGATGCCGCTCACATCTGAAGCAGAGCTGCAGCGTCTGGTTGATGCGTCGGATTATCCGACGGTCATTCCCTGCGCCAACTACGCCTGGCCGCAGGTGGCGGAATCGGTACGCCGATAGCCGGAGCTGGTGAACTCAGAAGCCCGCGCCTTTTGTCTTCGTCTGAATTCGACACAGGTACATATCAGACGTCAGGTACAGCACGCTGCCATCGTTGCCCCACGCGACGTTGGCGATGCGTTCTCCGGTGACGATCCGGCCGAGCAGCCTGCCTTCCGGAGACAGTACCAGCACGCCTCCGGGACCGGTGGCAAAGACATGGCCGGTTGTATCCACTTTCATCCCGTCCCCGCCGCCGCGGGGAATACGGTCCTCCTGAGAGGCGTCAAAAAACGGGCGGGGCTCGCCCAGATTTCCGTCACCGTCCACCGGAAACGCACGCCAGATCGGGTCGGCACCGTCGCTGTTGGCGACGTACAGGATTTTTTCGTCCGGCGAAAAGGCGATGCCGTTGGGACGTGACATATGACGATACTGAACGGTCACGGTCCCGTCCGGATGTCGTCGATAGACGCCGCAGAAATCGATTTCTCGTTGAGGATCTTCGGCTCGCTTCGGCAGCCCGTAAATCGGATCTGTGAAGTAGATGTCGCCGGTGCTGCGAATCGCAAGATCGTTGGGGCTGTTGAATCGCCGGCCTTCCCAGCGGTCCGCCAGCGTGACTTTGCCACCGCCACGGGTCAGCAGCGAGATCCGGCGATCTCCATGCTCACACAGCACCAGCTGGCCGTCTGCATCCAGGGCCAGCCCGTTGCTGCCGGGTTCCGCTCCATAATCCGCGACGCCCGTATAGCCGGCCGGTTTCATGAAGACTGAAACACCGGTTCCTTCCCGCCACTTCATGACGGCGTTGTTAGGGATGTCCGAAAACAGGACATAGCCGCCAGACGGGTTATTGTTTTCCGGCACCCAAACCGGGCCTTCGGACCATTCAAACCCACCGCACAGCACTTCGATCTCGGCGTCCGCTGCAATCAGGGTGTCCAGAGAATCCTCGAAGCGATCCACGTGCCCGATTGTCGGAAAGTTGGTGGTGTTCTGAGCATGGCAGATCGAAGTCAGCAGCAACAACACGGTTGCGAACGAACAGCATTTCATAAATATGTTCCACCGGCGGGACTGAAACGCAAAAATCAGAAAGCGAACGTAAGTATCGTGGCAGGAGGCAGCATGCTGCGGCTCCAGGCAGGCCGACAGATTTCAGCGAACCTGCTGCTAAGAATCAGCCGGGTCAGGCTTTGCTGCCCGTTCCGTTTCACTGGCCGCCGATGCCGAACAGATGGCCGTTGGTTCTGACGTACAGGCGTCCGTTGGCGACGGCCGGTGTGGAACGACATTCTTCGCCGAGGTCGTTTTTGGCCAGCAGCTTGTACTCCGTTGGCGATGCGGCGATCACCCAGACCACGCCGTCTTCGTCGACGCAGTAGATCCGATCGTCGACGCGGACCGGTGACCCCGAGAACGCGGCACCGGTGCGGGCTGTCCAGTGAATTTCACCACTCTGAGCGTCGATGCAGCTGGCGAAGCCGCGGTCATACAGGCAGAACACCAGCTCGCCATCAGCGATCAGGCAGGGCACGTAAGGTGCCTTGAACTTGCTGCTGTTGGCGATCTTGTACGCCAGCTCCGGAGCTGGTCCCGGCTTGACGGCCACAATGTAGTTGCCGGAATAGCCACCGGAGCCGGTGCTGCCGAAGATATGTCCGGCCGCTTCGATCGGTGATCCGACGGTTCTCATGCTGAACAGCCCGTCGTTCAGCGACCAGTTTTCACTGCCGGTCAGCGGGTCCAGACTGAAGATGCCGTTGCCGGTGCTGCTGCAGATCAGTTCATCACGTCCGTCCGCTGAGATATGAATGAAGGGCACGGAATAACAGACGTTTTTGGAAACCAGTTCCGTCCGCCATTGTTCCTCACCCGTTTTTCTGTTGAACGCCATCATGAAACTGCGACCGGGTTCTTCGCCTTCCTTCAGCTGATTAGCCTGCTGTGAGTTATGCAGGATGACAAGATCCTGATAGACCACAGGGGACGTTCCCCAGCCATGCTGGCTCTGCCATGTTCCCAGATCGATGCTCCACGCTTCTGTACCGTCATGCAGAAACGCCTTGAACAGTGTCTGCTGCGGTGTGGACCACGCCACATACACTCGTTCTTCATCCACGGCCGGGGTGCAGGAAGCGTAGCTGCTGCGAGTATGCAGGTGATGCGGTTCAGACTTGAATTCCTTATGCCACAGTACGTCACCGCTATCGGCGTGAATGCAGACCATGTAACGCGTGGCATCTTCCGGATCCGCACTCAGGACAAACACCTTCTTACCCCACACGACGGGGGAACCACATCCGGAACCACCCGGCAGCGGGGTTTTGAACTTCAGATCGGCTTCCGAGAATTCGACCGGAAGGTTCGCAGCGGTACCGACGCCGCTGCCGTTTGGCCCGCGAAATCGAGTCCAGTCGCCGGCGTCAGCAGAGACCAGAGAAAACAGAAGAAGGGGCAGGGTGATGGCACAGACGGGTTTATTCATCGAATAGCCTTGTGAACCGAAAAGACGTTGATGCAGAGATTCAGGGAGGATTCGTATTATTCCAGGTGTCCGCAGCGGATGCTACTCCGCAGACCGGACATGTCCAGGTTTCCAGACCGCATCCGTGGCCCGCCGAAGCGAAGACTCAAAAAGGAAGACTCAAAAAGGGACAGGCATGTTCTGTTGCAGTGCCGATGAATGCCTGTCCCCTTAGCTGGGCAGGGCTCCGATGAATGCCTGTCCCCTTAGCTGTCCCCTTAGCTGTCCCCTTAGCTGGGCGGGGCGAGGGCTATGGAATCCGCTGCTTCAACGCTGCTGGGCGCGCAGATTCTCCTCGAAGCAACTTCATGCCGGG
>JAVKCM010000278.1:0-29409 GCA_040222735.1 Fuerstiella sp.
GTCTCCCGACCGCCCCACCCAGGCTCGACCGCAGGTCTCAATCAACGCGACCACAACATTCAACACGCCCACAACTTGAACGGCGCTTCAGCCGCGCAACGTGGCGAGGTTCTGTTCCATCAGTTGCACGACCGCCAGTGAATCAGATCCGAGCGCCACGAAGCGGAAGCCCAGATCCCGGTGCTGCTGTTCAAAGCCGCTTTTCGTCAGAATACCGGCGGTCTTGCCGGCCCTGTCGCAGGACTCAACAACCGTCCGTAAAGCTTCCACAAAATGTGGCTGGCTGAAATCTCCGGGGCAGCCCAGATTCACCGAAAGATCCAGCGGGCCGACAAACAGTACGTCAATGCCGTCGACGGCCGCGATGTCGGCGGCCGCCGCCACGGCTTCCGGCGTTTCGATCTGAACCACAACCAGGCTGTTGTCGTTGGCTTCGTGAAAATAATTCTTCCAGTCGCGGCCGTAGTCCGTGGCGCGAATCGCCCCGGCCACTCCACGAGTCCCCTGCGGCGGATATTTCATGCAGTCGACGGCCCGCCGCGCTTCGTCGACGGTGCTGACGTACGGAAACATCACACCGGCCGCTCCGCTGTCCATCACAAATTTCACCGTGTCCGGGTCTACCGAACGCAGGCGGACAATGGGTGCAGCAGACGAACCACGGCAGGCCAGCAGCAGGCTCCGCAGATCCGCCAGCGAACCCGAGCCGTGCTCCAGATCGATCAACAGCCAGTCAAAACCCGTATCCGCCGCGATTTCGACCGCCGCCGCTGAACCGAGGTTCAGGAATGTTCCGGCCAGAACTTCCGTCGCCAGCCGGCTTCTGTCAATCCACTGCATTCTGAAGATTCCACTGAAAAAAAAAATCAGGTGCGGCTGCACCTCGACCGCTCCTCTGGTGTCAGCATCTTAACCATTCGGGCGGCATGGTGGCATCCATCAGCCCGGACGGTCGGGGCCGTGTTCAGGCCGTCGCCTTCGCCGGCACAATCCGCACGGTCCCGTCAATCGGCAGCCGAATACCTCACTGCTGAAAGTCGGCTGGTGCGGCTGGGCAATTTCCGCAGCATTCATTCGATCGGTCGAGCCGTTCGCAACGCTTCTTGCACAGTCCGTTGACCGAATTCCGCCTGAAGGCGCGGCCGGAGATCCTGCCTGCCGCAGGGCGACCAGCCAATGGTGACACGGCGTCCGAGGAAAGACCCCAGATGAAAACACAAACCGTAGCGGCGGGATCAACCATTGCGGATGTCGCCCGGGCCATCCTGCTGTCAGATGATCATGAACTGCCGGTGCTGCCCGATGTGGCTGTCCAGCTGCTGAAACTGACGGGCGACGTCAACTGCGAGCTCAAGGATATTGTCGATCTGTTCAAGCGTGACCAGTCGCTGACCGGCCATCTGCTGAAGATCGCAAACTCGGCCAGATATAGTTCGGGGCAGACGGTGATGTCGGTACAGCAGGCCGTCGCCCGCCTGGGACTGCTTCGCGTCCGTGAAGTTGTCATGCTGATTTCCTGCCAGAGCCGGGTCTTTAATGTGGCCGGGTTTGAACAGGACGTGCGCGAGTCATTTGAACGTTCGCTGGCGACGGCCGCGTTTGCTCAGGAGATCGCACGCGTCAGGCGACTGAACGTGGAAGATGCCTTTCTATGCGGCCTGCTGCACGACATCGGTCGGCCGATGCTGCTGCAGGCGCTGAGTGACCATCGCGGCAGCGCTGATCACGGGGTCAGCGATGACGAAATCCGCGGCACTGCCGAACGCCTGCGAGTGGCCATGGCGGGCAAGCTGATCCGTTCATGGGAACTTCCCGCACGACTGGAATGCGTCATTCAGCATCAGGTCAATCCGGAGGATGCAGCCGAATTTGAGCAGGCGACCGCCATTCTTAACCTGGCGATCGACATCGCAACTCTGGCGCTGACCGAGGACGCCGACGTTCCGAAACAGATCAGCCACCCGATGGTCGGCGTGCTGAATCTGTATCCGGAAGATCTGGCCAGCATTCTTCACCAGCAGACAGCCATTCTTGAATGGGTGAGGTCGACAGTATGATTGCCGCAAATTCTGACTATGACGTCGTCGTAATCGGCAGCGGACCGGCCGGCCAGAATGCCGCCATTGAGGCTGCCAGTCACGGTGCCCGCGTCCTGATCGTGGAACGTGAACGCCGTGTGGGCGGAGCCTGCGTGCAGTATGGCACGATTCCCAGCAAGACTCTGCGAGAAACGGCCCTGACGCTCACCGCCTTTCGCCGGCGCAGCGGCGGCGTCTACGAAATCAGCCACGACAGTCAATTGAACGTCGCCAGCCTGATGACGCGTCTGGATGAAGTGGTCGATGCTCATCAGAGCAGCACAGAGCAATGTCTGTCGATGGCCGGCGTGGAGCGGGCCGCCGGAAAGGCATCGTTTATTTCGCCGCACGAAATCGCCATCATGGATGTGACCGGCGACACACGTCATGTCACCACGAAGTATGCCGTGATCGCCACCGGTTCGCGGCCTCGCAATCCGCCGAATGTCGACGTGGACCACGAAAACGTCCTGGACAGTGACTCTATCCTGTCCATGACTTACCTGCCTCGATCCATGGTAGTTCTGGGTAGTGGCGTGATTGCCTGCGAATACGCTTCAACCTTCGCCTCACTGGGCGTCCGGGTCACAATGATCGACAAGTATCCCGGCCCGCTGGGCTTTCTGGATGCGGATCTGGTGGATGTCTATCTGGCTCAGTTTCGCGGCAACGGCGGCCAGTTCCGCGGTAACTGCCAGGTGTCGTCCGTCGACTGGGACGGTGTCAGTGCAGCCCGCGTCTTTCTGGAAGACGGCGAAGTACTGACGGCCGACAAGGCGCTGATCGCTCAGGGACGTCTGGCCAATCTGGATTCACTGTCCATTCAGAATGCCGGACTGGCGGCATCCGACCGTGGACTGCTGGAAGTGAACGAATTCTGCCAGACGGCCGTGCCGAGCATCTATGCTGTCGGAGACACGATCGGGCCGCCGGCACTGGCGTCGGCGTCCATGGAACAGGGCCGCCGCGCCATGCATCATGCGATGACCGGTGAAATGTTCGCCGGGTCAGAACTGATTCCCGCGGGCATCTACACGATTCCCGAAATGGCAACGGTGGGGCTGACGGAAAAACAGGCCGTGGACAGATTCGGCAGCGCCATGGTGGGCCGAGTCGACTTCACCCGACTGGCGCGGGCTCACATCATGGCCTCATCCTGCGGCGTACTCAAACTGGTTGCCGACGGGTCCGGCAGAAAGCTGCTGGGTGTGCAGATCGCCGGCGATGGAGCGACCGAGCTGGTACATCCGGGACAGATGGCTCTGCTGAACAACATGTCGATTGATACGTTTGCCACCACCGTCTTCAACTTCCCGACGATGGCCGAAGGATATCGGCTGGCGGCGCTGGACATCATCAACCGCCGCAAGCGACAGCCGGTGCCTGAAACACCGGCGGTCGTCGCTCATTCCTGAGGATCGTAGCGATAACCGACGCCATGCACAGTACGAATCAGCGTCGGCTGGCGGGGATCCCGCTCCACGCGTTTTCTGAGCTGTGAAACGTGTTGATCCAGCGTCCGGCTGTTGGGGAAATAATCTTCGCCCCAGGCGTGATTGAAGATCGTGTTACGATCAAGCGCCCGACCGGGATTATCGTACAGCAGCTGCAGAATCTTCACGTCGCGCGGACTGAGTTCGATCACATGTTCTCCGCGGACGGCCCGCAGTTCGGACGGGCGGACGATCAGATCCACCATTCGAAAATCGGGAGCCGCGTTCGTCTTTCCCGCACAACATCGACGAGCCACCGCGCGGACGCGGGCCACGACTTCCCGGACGCTGAAGGGTTTGGTGATGAAGTCATCGGCTCCGACGTCAAAACCCGCCAGCCGATCCACTTCTTCCGCCTTGGCACTGATGAAGATGATCGGAATCGCAGGAGCAGCCGCACGGATCGCGCGACAGGCTTCGTAGCCGCTCTGCCGCGGCATCATGATATCCAGGCAGACGAAGTCCGGCTGCTGACTGCGAAACTGCTGAATGGCTTCGGTACCGTCCGCCGCAGCCAGCACCTGATAACCTTCCCCTTCCAGAAGTTCGGTCAGTCCCTCACGGGTAAAACGGTCGTCTTCGGCGATCAGCACTTTCATTTCCGTCTCACTTCCGTCTGTCATTCTGAATCGGTGACCATCACAGCCGCGGCCGGCTGACTCAGCCGCCGCTCTTCAGCGTGGCCCGAAACCAGCATCCCTGATCGGCGTCCTTCAATTCGACATCACCACCGTGCAGTCGCGCCAGTTCGCGCGCAATGGACAGGCCGATCCCGGTACCGGCAGCGTAGCTCACGTCATTCGATACCCGAGAGAAGGGTTCAAACACCCGTTCCCGATGAGCTTTCGGAATACCCGGCCCGGCGTCACGGATGTCGATCGTCAGCACTCCGTCGGCGACACCGCTGTCGATCTGCAGAAGCCCTCCGCTGGCCGCGTACTTTTCCACATTGCTGATCAGATTACCCAGAATCTGCTCCAGAAAATCAGGATCAATCTGCAGCGTCACGTCCGCCGAAGTATTCAACCGGACGTCCACCTGCTGATCCGCAAGAGCCGGCTGAAAACGATCGACAATCTGTCGAATCAGCTGATCCGGTCTGATACCACGCGGCTGCAGCTGCAGGGTCCGGCGTTTCTGTCGAGCAAACGTCAGCACGTTGCCGATCAGTCGGCCCAGCCGACGACCTTCAGACCGGATCACCCCGAGCCGTTCCCGAGGTTTCTGCGCGGCGCTCGCTTCGACATGCTCAAGGTCCCGTTCCAGCAGTTCGGCATACATGCAGATGTTCGTCAGTGGCGTCTTCAGCTCGTGCGACACCTGATTGACGAAGCTGACCTGCTGAGTCGCTTCGCGCATATCACGGGCGTATTCGCGGACAAACAGAACAGCGATCACGCCCAGCGCCGTCGCCATGGTCAGCAGTCCGGCCAACAGACTTGCGTATGCACTGCGCCCGGTTCCCGCTGTCAGCTGATCGATGGGCACAAAACACTGCAGCCGCCAGGACGCCAGCGGAACGGTCAGGGGAACTTCGCACAGCGGCCGCGCCTGCTTCGGCGGTTCAAAGCCGCCCCACTGATAGACGGCATCGGCTGAGGAATTCACCAGCCGCACGCGTGTTTCGATGCTCCGCAGGCTGTCTGAGCGACTGTCCACGGTTTCCGGCAGCTGAGCAATCAGGTCTGCCATCCAGCGGGCTCGTTCCAGAGCACAGCCGACGATGTGACCGGTCGGGCGACGCTGCCAGTAAATCAGGTTCAGACCGCGGTCCCAGTACCAGACAAACCAGCCGGATGATTCTGAAAACTCGCTCAGGTTCTGTACCGGTGCCGTCTGATAGGCTTCCTGCACCAGCGTCTGCTGCCGGGACGGTACGGCGCGCAGGCGCGGCGCTGTCGAAGGTTCGTACGATGGTGCTCGAGAGACTTCCTGTTCTGTCTGCGGCAGCTGCTCACGGGCGGGGGTTTCGCGTGCTGAGTCAACCGCTTCACCCGGTCGGTTGTCCGCTTCCTGCTCAGCCCGGATCACGGCATCCTTCAGATCCTGGCCGGTAAACATCTTGGCGGCCTGAATCAAAAACAGTCGCTCGCTGCCGTTCAGCGTTCCCGCCGGGTCCGGGTAGGTCAGCTGCCCCTGCGGGCTGAGCACAAACATCTGCAGCAGCTGCGGTTCGGCACGGCTGATTTCTCGCAGCCGATCTGCGTTGAAGTCGTCAATGGCGACGATTCGATCCAGCGATCGCTGGACGCCGTCAAAGTATACGGCCACGCTGGCGTTCACATCCTGCAGTCGATCTTCCATCAGCTCGCGAAATCGCTCCTGCACCACCACCTGTTCGTTTTCGGCAATCCGCATGGTCGCCCACGTCAGTGCGGCCAGCGGCAGCGCGATGATCAGCGTCATCAGAATTACGGGTCTGAGTTTCATGACAGCATCTTACCGACAGTTGCCGGGCAGACAGTTCCCCGTCAGGCGAAAGAAGCCCGGCATTCCAGAAATGCCGGGCTTCCGGGTCTCACGTCATTCGCCGCACACCTGTTCGGTCGCGGCCTTAGTTATTGGATTCCGCCTTTGCGGCCGGCGAACTCTTGGCTCGCTGCTGCAGATCCACTTCACTCTGATACCCGCGGAAGCTTTTGCGGGCGTAATTCGCCTTTTCGTCCTTGTTGCTGACGACGCCCTTGAGCTGCTCCAGCTGAAAATAATTCTGCATCGCCAGGCCCTTCAGCCGTGATTCGTCAGTGGGACACATCAGGGCATTGACGTTCAGATATTCGGCGTTTTCCTTCAGCACCTGTCGACACATGGGCAGGTTGCCTTCGTCCAGGTATTTGGTGGCCAGCTTATTCTGCTCACTGGACACCAGCGCGACGACATCGGCCAGCACGTCTTTCCTGACGCTGTCGGCCACCTTTTCCGAATCATCGCTGAACCTGATTTTGGCGGCTCCGGACAGCCGGTCGCTTTCGTGAGTTTTCATGTTGGCATAGGTCACGCGGACCGAGGCCAGTTTCAGGCTGTCACCGTCTTCTGAAGCCGGAACTTCAAGTTCAATCACCACGTGTCGGTCCTGTTCACTGTAGATCTGCGCCAGGCGGGTCACGACGGACTGCCCGTTGATGTCCGCGTCGTTGCCCAGCACGCGGACGGGACGAATGCCTTCGGGAATGGTGATCTTCACGTCAACTTCCTGAGCCACCACGGACAGCACATCATCAAATTCGCTGCGGAAGATATCGGCCAGTTCAGAAGCGTCTTCGATGAACAGGTGATTGCCGCCGCTGGAGGTGGCCAGCTGAACCATCAGGTCTTCGTTGTAGCCCAGACCCAGACCCAGCGTGGACACGCTGATGTTTTCCTTCAGCAGCGATTTGCCGAGATTGCCGAGTTCCCCCGGAGAAGATGGTCCCACATTGGCCAGACCGTCGGACAGCAGAATCACGCGGTTGACACGCTGCTTTTCCAGGAACTTCCGAACCTCTGCCGCGCCCTTGCTGACGCCGGCAAACAAGGCGGTGTTGCCACCGGCCCGAATCTGTTTGATCGCCGCAATCACCGTTTGCCGGTCCGTCAGTTTCGTGGACGGGACCAGCACGTTGACTGTCGAATCGTAGGTCACGATCGACACGATGTCGTCGTCGTTGAGCAGCCGCACCGCATCGATCGCGGCTTCCCGGGCCCGCGCAATCTTTTCACCCTGCATCGACCCGGACTTGTCCAGCACAATCGCCAGATTCACGCCGGGACGCTTTTTGTCGGATTCCAGCCGGAAGCCTTTCAGCCCCACACGGATCCACGTGTTCTGTTTCTCACCCGCCTGCAGCAGTCCTTTCACCGGTGATACATCCAGTCGGACCTGCTGTCCGTCGGCCCGGCCCGCCACGGTTGTGGCTGCCAGCACTAACAGACTCATGATCTTAAACGCTGCCTGATTCATCATACGCCTCCGGTTTCCCTGCGAAATTCTGAATTGCTGCCCGAACAGCACCGTTGGTTATCCCGGAACTGCTCAGACACCCATTTGTTCACACCGGCAATTAGACGCGGAATCGCTGGGACGGTGGTCAGGACGGTGTAAGAAGTCTGTCAGAGATTTGTAAGAAACGGGCGGCGGGCGACATCAAGCCGGATTACAAGACCCCGTGGCGTGTCCGATTGACAGGTTGCGGATTAATAACGGGCCAGAAGACATTGGCCCGGTCCACCGATCTTGAACATGGGGTAGCACGTTTTCGCATCTTAAAATCCTTCACGGCGTTTACCGGCAGACCCCTACCGTCGTGTGTCGGGAATGGAAAAGAATCCCGCCCTTTCTTTTGGCGGATGAGGCAAAAAAAAAGAGCCACTCGGAAACGAGTGGCTCACACAGGATCATCCTGCGGATAAATTGTCCGTCACACCGTGCTGGCGTGCTGGACGCAGCTTTTGACTCAGACTGTCGTTGTGGCCTGACGACGACGGCGGGCGGCGACAACCATTCCCAGCAGGCCCAGCCCCCACAGGGCCACAGAGGCCGGTTCGGGCACGGCACTGGCCGAACTGGCCAGGCTGAGGGTGTTACCGACCAGATAACCCGGGTCGCCGGAAACGTAATTGGACAGCGAGTCGCCGAATACCCAGTTCACTCCATAGGCCACGTTGGTTCCCAGTTCACGCGGAGCACCTGTGCCAAGTCCGGCCCAGCCGGCCGTCAGTTCAGCAATGGTGGGCGCTTTGATCATGAAACCCGCCAGATCGGCAAAGGTTAGTCCGACGCCGTTATTCGGCAGCCATGACATGTCCGAGTTTTCATAAACCTTGGCGGTCTTGTCGGCGAGGTCCGCGAAGGACAGATTGTAGCCGTTGTTGTACAGCGGCTGGAACGCGGGGTTTGACGGTTCATTGGCTACCACGGCATAGTTGGTGCCGTCGGTGATCCAGAAGTTCAGATAAGGCGCGACTGCCGGACCCGATCCCGACGCAAATCGAGTCTCATCGTCCAGGCGATTGATGGACAGGGCAGTAATGTCACCCAGCGTGGTGCCGTCAATATCAGAAGATCCCAGCCCCGCTTTCTGTCCGCTGGCTGTGATCAAGAACTCTGTCGTCGCTCCGGAGACGTTGATCGTGGGAGTACCTCGGATCACAAAACTGTCGAAACCTGCTGAGGCCGACGGAGAAGTCGACACCAATGAAATCATAGCGGCTGCGCATGCAGCCACGAAAACCTTGAACCTCATAACCTTATTCGTCCTTTAACATGGGAAGTGGCGGCGACGGAATCCTGCTCCATCTTTCGCCGATAACAGGCGGGAAATCATGCGTCAGCCGAAACAGCGATTCTGCCGCGTTTCTTAAGGCTAATTAATATAGTTACTTATATAATTAGTAACCGCATGTGACCACATACTAAGGCAACTGTCGCGCCAGTCACTCCCAACATTAACATTACGCACATACGTCTTCTTCGCCGAATTCCCTTCGTGCCGCCGAAAACAATGGTAGTAGGATCCCCCACATCTCAAAATGTACACCCCCGGGGTTTCCTGGACTTGAAAATCCAGTGTATTGGCTGGCGCAGCTTGTCTCAGTTCGAGACACGGCCTCTCAGTATGAGAATGCGGGGGCATCCAAATCTGCCTCATCCCACACGTGGACGGCCCGGAGATCGCTGACGGGATCGAAGCGAAGCGATACGAATCGGTTACGGGGGCATAGAACCGACACGGTGGTCGCGGGCCGTCAGCTGGCGGCCTGAAGCGCCTGTTCAAGGTCTGCGATGATGTCGTCGATGTGTTCGATTCCGACGGACAGACGAACCATCTCTGGCGGGATACCGCCGGCCTGCTGCTGTTCTTCCGACATCTGCGAATGCGTGGTCGTGGCAGGATGAATGGCCAGACTCTTGGCGTCACCGACGTTGGCCAGATGGCTGAACATTTGCAGGGCTTCGATAAAACGGCTGCCCGCGGCCGCACCGCCCTTGATGCCGAAGACCACCATCGAGCCGCCACTGCCGCCAAGATACTTCTGCGCCTTTGAGAAGTTCGAATCGCCCTCCAGTCCCGGATAGCGCACCCATTCAATGGCATCATGATTCTGCAGATACTTTGCGACCGCCAGCGAATTCTGGCAATGACGTTCCATCCGCAGCGGCAGCGTTTCAATTCCCTGCAGAAACATCCACGCGTTGTCCGGCGAGATACAGGCGCCCAGATTTCGCAGAGGAATCACTCTCATTCGCAGAATGTAGGCCAGGGGCGACAGGTCCCCCAGATCGTGAGCCCAGCGAATGCCGTGGTAGCTGCTGTCCGGTTCATTCATCAGCGGAAAGCGATCGCTTTTCCAGTCAAACTTTCCGCCGTCCACGACGATGCCGCCGATACCGGTGCCGTGGCCCCCCATCCATTTCGTCAGCGAATGCACGACGATGTCAGCTCCCTGCTCCAGAGGTCGCTGCAGAGCGGGTGTACTGAATGTACTGTCGACGATCAGCGGCAGTCCGTGATCGTGAGCGATCGCCGCTATGGCTTCCAGGTCAGAAATCTCCAGCCCCGGATTGCTGACCGATTCGCAGAAGATCGCCTTGGTCCGATCATTGATGGCGGCGGCGAAACTGGCCGGACTGGTCGGATCCACAAAGCGGGCTTTGATCCCGAACTGCGGCAGAATATCGTTGAACTGAGTAAACGTACCGCCGTAGAGACTATTGGCCGAAACGAATTCATCGCCGGCCTGCATAATGTTGATCAGGCTGTAGAAAACCGCGCTGGTGCCGGAGGCGAGCGCCAGCGCACCCACACCGCCTTCAAGCCCGGCGACACGCTGTTCCAGGACATCCTGAGTGGGATTCATCAGCCGGCTGTAGATGTTTCCCAGTTCCTTCAGCGCAAACAGATTGGCTGCGTGTTCCGTACTGTTGAAGACGTACGAACTGGTTCGGTGCACGGGGACGCCGCGGGAATTCGTGGTCGGGTCAGGCTGAGTTCCGCCGTGCAGGCAGGTGGTTTCGAGTTTCATGAGTCAACTTTCGAGCAGAATTTCGTCAGGCGGGCACAGTTCTACAATAACAACCGGCGACTTCAACTGTTTCAGAACACTCATCTGTGATGTCTGGACATTCGGGCCACACCATAACATGATAGAGTGGGCCGATCACTGGTGCGGGCCGCATCGTCGTTCAAACCGTGGTGAACGGCCGTCCGGGCAGACACACCGTCACTTCCTGAGTCTCGTCCCCGACACAGCGGTGTTATCGTCAACTCAGGCCTGATCAACGGGCATGCACCGATGGCAAATCCCTACGAAGCGCCCACGGCTGAATCAGCTCGCCAGCTATCCCGCCGCCAGCTGCTGTTTGCGTTGATCTTTGCGGTGGTCATACTGGGCGGCGTCATCACCTTTCAAGCGTTCCGCCACCAGCAGATGAAGAATATGCTTCTGCTTGAAATGCAGCGGGCAAGGCAGTCTGAGCAGGCGGCCCGACAACATATGGAGCAGGCGATGCAGCAGGCTGATCAGGAAGAGCGACAGCGTCTTCAGCAGGCCATCGAAAAGTCCCGGCAGTCACCCGCCGAAAAAGAGCCGGAGAAAATCACAGAATAGCCTTTGTCCGGATCCGCAGCGGCGTGGCATTCGGCCGGTCCGAATGAACTCAACGTCAACCAATTCCGAATCAGCTTCCTTCACCTTTTTTGGCAAAGAATCGCTTTATGACCGAGGCCACCCCCACCAGTCGACGGAATTTTATGGTCACCAGTGCCACGGTCGCCGCGGCCGGATCACTGGCCGCCACCTTCGTTCCCGCCCGGGCGCTGGGTCGGGAGGGACGTACAGCCGCCAGTGAAAAGATTTCGCTGGGCATCATCGGAATCGGACCACGATGCACCTACGACCTGAAATCCATGCTGCAGTTTGAAGACATCCGCTGTGTGGCGATTGCCGACGTCCAGTCGCGACGACGCGACGCCGGCAAAACGCTGGTCGACGGCCACTACGGTAACCAGGACTGCGTGCTGTATCGCGACTTTCGAGAACTGCTGGATCGCCCGGACATCGACGCTGTCCTGATCGCCACCGGAGATCGCTGGCATGCGGCCGCCTCGATTCTGGCGGCAGAGGCCGGCAAGGATGTGTACAGCGAAAAACCGTGCGGCATCACGATTGACGACTGCAAGGCACTGTCAGCCACGATGCACAGGGAACAGCGTGTGTTCCAGGCAGGCACGCAGCGCCGCAGTGTGCCGAATTTTCAGCAGGCCGTGGATTTCGTCCACAGCGGAAAACTCGGCAGGCTCCACACGATGCACGCGTCGGTGTATATGCCGACGCTGGACAATTCGTGGCTGCCGGCCGAACCGACGCCGGCCCGAGACGTCGTGGACTGGAATCTGTGGCTGGGTCCCGCGGCGTGGCGCCCGTTCAATCAGAAATATGTCGATGGTCGCTGGCGCGGGCAGTGGGATTTTGATTCAGGAGCCCGGCTGCTCGACTGGGGTGCTCACACCGTCGATCTGTGTCAGTGGGCCAATCAGGCCGACGGCACGATGCCGATTGAATACGAGCCTTCGGAAAAGAACATCGTGTGCCGCTATGCCAACGGCGTGAAACTGGTGATCGATTTTCTGAACGACCCGTTCGGCGATCGGTCGCCGGATTACATCACACGACTGGGCACCTGTCCGGTCCGGTTCATCGGCGACGAAGGGTGGGTTGAGACGGGAGACGAAGGAGAAATTGTGGCCAATCCCGAGTCCCTGCAGAAACTGCTGCCGGATGCGTCCCGGCGGGTCCGCGGGCTGGACGTGTCTGCTCATTCCCGCAATTTCTTTGACTGCATTCGGAATCGCGGCGTCACGGCCGCCAATCCGGACGTGATGCGTCGTTCGCATATCGCCTGCCATGCGGCGGCGATCGCATGGATTCTGCAGCGTCCGCTGAAGCTCGATCCGGTGAAAGAAACATTCATCGACGACGACGAAGCCAACCTGCTGAGTTCCCGACCGGCCCGCGAATGGGCTGTCTGAATCACCGCGTTCAGACCGTGATCAGTTGCTTCATTTCCCGGACGGCTCGTTCCAGCCCGACCATCACGGCGTGACTGATGATGCTGTGACCGATGTTAAGTTCTTGCACGGCATCAATTTGCGCGATGCGGCGAACGTTTCGGTAGGTGAGGCCGTGTCCCATATTCAGCACCAGCCCCTGCTGGCGAGCGCAATGGGCGGCTTCCAGAATGCGCTGGAATTCCGTCTCGGCAGCGGCCTCTGTTGGCGCATCCGCGTAGGCGCCGGTATGAAGTTCGATCGCCTGCACGCCGAGTGCGGCCGAGGCTTCCACCTGGGTGATATCCGGATCAATAAACAGACTGACAGCGATATTCTTCTGCTGTAGCTGGTCGACGCAGTGTTTGACCCGGTCGTGCTGGGAAATCACATCAAGGCCTCCTTCGGTGGTGACCTCTTCACGTTTTTCGGGAACCAGCGTGGCCTGGTCGGGCAACACGTCCAGCGCGATGTCGATAATTTCCTGCTCGACTGCCATTTCAAGGTTCAGCTTCACTCGAATCATCTGCCGCAGCAGTCGGACGTCCCGATCCTGAATGTGGCGACGGTCTTCACGCAGGTGGACGGTAATTCCGTCGGCGCCGCCCATTTCGGCCAGCACGGCTGCATGAACCGGATCCGGTTCGTAGGTGCGGCGTGCCTGGCGGACAGTGGCCACGTGATCGATGTTCACACCCAGTAAAGGCATCCTGGTTCTCTCTATTTCTGTCTCAGTACACAAACCGGCCCGTCCGGGGAATTTCATGACTCAGGAATCCGGCCGTTCCCGGGCACACGCGAGACCGGACCATATTTGACAGGGCGGGGTCCGCAAGGGGACACCGGTGGAACGGAAACAGTTCTGGTTGTAATTTCCGGAAATTCTTTCCGGAAGCGACGAGGTCCGGCAACGCCACTGCCGGGAATTCTGTCGGTAAAGACGAGTCAGCCGATGGAATAAGGTTTGCGGTACGGGTAAGGTAGCGACTTTGCTGCCGTTACGGCAGATTATCGGACCGACAAACCGGTCCAGGGGCAGCAGCTGCCTGCCACCAGCACCGGCGACTCTGACACAGAGTCACTGGTGTCCCGCCTTTATCAGTCAGGCACCGACGAATTTCAGAATTCTGTTCGTCTGGTCCGGGTCGACGCAACCAACAATCAGTTCGAGAATAACGCCATGAGTTCCGTCTCAGAGATGCCTTCGCCTGGTCAGGGGGAGGCTGCCGTTTCCGGCAATGACGTGATGATCGAAGCGAAGGGGCTGAGCAAATTCTACGGTGAATTTGCCGCCACTCAGGACGTCACGTTCACCGTTCCTCGCGGTCAGGTCTGTGCCTTTCTCGGTCCGAACGGTGCCGGCAAAAGTACGACGATGAAGATGCTGACCGGTTATCTGTCACCGAGCCAGGGAGAGGCTTTCCTGGCTCATCACAATGTGGCCACGGAACGCATCAAAGCCAGCGAGAAGCTGGGCTACCTGCCGGAAAATGGTCCGCTGTACACCGAAATGACGCCGGAAGGCATGCTCAGATACATCGGCGAAGTCCGCGGCGTATCCGGCAGCAACCTGGCGGACCGCCTTGCCTGGGTGGCCGATAAGTGCTCGTTGAACGAAGTGTGGCGAAAGCCGATTGCCAAGCTGTCGCGCGGTTTTCGGCAGCGTGTCGGGATGGCTCATGCCATGCTGCACGATCCCGACGTCCTGATTCTGGATGAACCCACCAGCGGTCTCGACCCCAATCAGGTGCATGGAGTCCGCGAGTTGATCACGGAACTCGCTCAGACCAAGACAATTCTGTTGTCGACTCATATTCTGCAGGAAGTGCGGGCCATCTGCCCGCGGGTCATCATGATCAACAACGGCAGAATTGTCTTTGACGGGCCGACCAGTGATCTGGGGTCCAGCGAAGTCGAAATGGAAGAAAAATTCCGGTCACTGACGAACGCAGCCTGACGGCTGCCGTATTCCGTCCTGTTCCACCGGCTCACTGCATTCGGCCGGCGGACCTGTTGCTTTCACCTTAACCCGATACGTCAGGCGTACTTCTACCATGGTTCGCGCAAACGTGATTCTGGCTGTTACCAAACGCAATTTCAGCAGCTATTTTTCCGGCATTCTGGGGTACCTGTTCATCATCGTGTTCTGCGTGGCAGCCTCGGTGATGGCCTTCAACACTTCGTTTTTTGCCGCCAACCAGGCCAATCTGGATCAGCTGAGTCAGCAGTTTCCTTTGCTGCTGCTGTTTCTGATTCCGGCTATCACGATGACCACCTGGGCTGACGAAAAGAAGCTGGGCACAGACGAACTGCTGTTTACGCTTCCGGCCACCGACACCGAAGTCCTGATGGGCAAGTATCTGTCAGTGCTGGGTGTGTACACCGTGGCGATTCTGTTTTCGCTGATCAACGCCATGATTCTGATCTATCTGGGATCACCGGATCCCGGGCTGCTGTTCAGCAGCTACTTCGGCTACTGGCTGTCCGGAGCCTCACTGCTGGCCGTGGGCATGCTGGCCTCGGCCCTGACCAACAGCGCGACGGTGGCCTTTGTGCTGGGCGTTGTGTTCTGCTGCGTGCCCGTGTTCATCGGCAGCCTTGCCGGTCTGGTCGAATGGGTGCTGACGCAGTTCGGCTTCAGTGGTCAGCTGTATGATTTCCGGATGGCCATGGAAGGGCTGAGTCTGCAGGAGCAGCTGCGGGACTTCAGCCTTGGCGTCCTGCCGCTTTCCAGTTTCGCCTATTTTCTGTTTCTGACCAGCCTGATGCTGTATCTGAACCTGGTCGTGATCTCGCGGCGTCGCTGGCCGGCTTCCGAAAAAGCGGGCATGGGAGCTCAGTTCTGTATTCGGGCCGCGTGCCTGGGAATCACCTTTGTCAGCCTGCTGGTGCTGGCCAATCTGTGGCCCGCTCGTGCCGACCTGACCTCAGAAGATCTGTTTTCGCTGTCCGACGCCACTTATGACACGCTTGAAAGCATCGGCGACGAACAGCAGATCACCATTCAGGCCTTCGTCAGCCCGGAAGTTCCCAGAGAATACAGTGAAACGCGGCGACGTCTGCTGGGTCTGCTGCGGGAATTTGATCTGCGCGGCGGCCCCAGTCTGCAGGTCCGCCGAGTGGATGTGGAACCTTTCAGCGAAGAAGCAGAAGAAGCCCGCGCCCTGGGCGTCAATCCGGTGCGCATTCAATACGAACAGGATGGCAAGTTTGAAGAGGCGGAAGTCTTTCTGGGGGCCGTGGTCCAGAGCCCCACCGACGGCGTCGAGATCCCCTTCTTTGGCAAGGGACTGCCGATTGAATACGAACTCACGCGATCCGTCCGCACCGTGTCTCAGGACGACCGACTGACCATCGGAGTCCTACAGACCGATGCCAACGTGATCTCTGGCGGGCAGGGCCGCGACTGGGAAATCGTGCAGGAGCTGAAGAAACAGTACAAGGTGATTGCCGTCAATCCATCCCGAAAAATCCTGGTCGACACGAAGAACGGTGACGACGGCGCGGACGATGCGGAGCAGACAGAAGACAGTGCCGACGAGCCCGCCGAAGATTTCGACGTCCTGCTGGCCATCATGCCGTCATCGCTGACGCAGCCGCAGATGGACAACTTTCTTGAATACGTGGAAGCCGGTCGCCCGACGCTGATTTTTGACGACCCGTGCCCGATCTTTTCGCAGTCGCAGTTCGGTCTGACCATGGCTCCCCGACTGCAGAAGCCCAGCCCCGGCGGCGGCATGATGATGGGACGACAGCAGCCGCCTGAACAGAAGGCCGACAACGGCGAACTGACATCGCTGATGCGAACGCTGAATGTGAAGTGGGATAACGGCCAGGCCGTGTATGACCGCATGAACCCGCACAGTCAGTTCGGCACACTGCCGCCCGAATATGTGTTCATTTCGCGGGCGGGCAATCCGAAGCAGGCGTTCAATACCAAAAGCCCGATCACGAAGGACCTGCACGATATTGTCTGCCTGTATACGGGTTCGCTGCAGGAAGTGGGCAGCAACGACAGTATTGAATTTATCCCGCTGCTGCAGACCAGCGGAGAATCCGGGCTTCTAAGCTGGGATGACTACATTGAAAATTCGTTCAGCCCGATGACCTTTTCGTCGGTCGCTCAGATCAAGCCGAATCCGCGTCGGTTTGATGACAACTATTCGCACGTCATTGCGGCGCACGTGAAGAGTCGTGAGGAAGACAATCCGCTGAACGTGATCTTCTGTTCGGATATCGACATGATCAGCGACTGGTTCTTTGTGGAACGGACACGAGGCAACCTGGACATTACCTTCGACAACGTCACCTTCATTCTGAACGCCGTGGATGCGCTCGCAAACGAAGAAAACTTTATCGAATTGCGATCTCGTCGCGCCGGCCTGCGGACGCTGCAGTTTGTGGAAAACCAGACTCGCGAACTGCGGACAAAGCTGAACGAGGAAGAAAAAGAAGCCGACGAGCTGATGAACGAGAAGCTGGATGAGGCTCGGAAGGAACTGCAGGACGAAATCGATAGAATCCGGGATCGTGAAGACCTGGACCCGCGGAGCAAGGATCAGATGCTGCGAACCAAGGAAGAACAGCTGAACAAGAAACTGGATGCCGACAAACGCGAGCTCGAGCAGGAAAAGAATGCTCGTATTCGCAAGGCAGGCCTGGACATGAAACGCCAGATCCGACGCGTGGAAAACCGAGTCCGGATGGTGGCCTATATCCTTCCCGCGATTCTGCCTGTCTGTTTCGGCTTGCTGTTTCTGGGTCTGCAGAACCTGTCCGAAAAGCAGTCCATTACACCGGAACGCCGTCGTCGGTAGACCATTCATCGTCAGGAACCGGACGTCGTACCGCGGCCGCTGCCCCGGGCTGTCCGGTGGCACCACTGTGAAATTCAATCAGCGTCTGAGCATTTGAATCAGGTTGAGAAATGAATCCCTTATCTCGCACATTCACATTTGTCGGCGTCGCTGCCGTGTCCGTCGTGTTGGCCTCGGTCGCCTGGTACGGATCTCAGCCACCCGCCGTCTCCGGGTTTGCTGACGTCGGGCAGGAGATGTTCCCGGACTTTGACGATGTCAGCAATGCCGCGGCCCTGTCGGTGGTCGATTATGACGACGACGAAAAGGACGTCGTGGTCTTTTCCGTCAAACAGAATGATGATGGCCTGTGGGTGATCCCGTCTCACCATAACTATCCGGCCGAAGCCGAAGATCGCCTGGCAAGAACGGCGACATCGCTGCTGGGCGTGAAGAAAACAGCCGTCCAGAGTCGCAGCAAGGAAGACTGGAAACGCTACGGCGTGATCGATCCCTCAGCCGACGGATCCGAAACCAGTGAAGAACGCGGCACCCGCCTGACACTCAGCGACGGCAGCGGCAACCCGATGGTGGACCTGATCATCGGTAATCAGGTCGAAGGACGAGACAGCCATTATTATGTGCGGGAGCCGGAAAAGAACACGACCTACATCTCCGAACTGGACGTGGATCTGTCCGCGAAATTCAGCGACTGGATCGAACCCGACCTGCTGAAAATCAATTCCACCGATCTGGTCAAAGTCACGCTGGACAATTATTCAGTCAACGAAGAACGCGGGACCATCGAAAAGAAGGAACTGCTTGAGTTTGCGAAGAAAGACCTGAACACAACCGGTGAATGGACGCTGTCGGGTCTGGACGAAGAAACGGAAGAACTGGACTCCAGCCCCATCAGCAGCATCGCCACGAACCTGGACCAGCTGAAGATCGTTGGCGTCCGACCCAAGCCGGAAGGCCTGGATGACAATATGCAGATCAATCCGGCCGTGAAACAGATCCTGCAGATGCAGATGCAGGCGCAGGGATACTTCATCGGTGGAGACAGGGACGGCAACGAGCGCCTGTATTCCAACGAAGGCGAGTTGATCGCCGGTACCGACAAAGGAGTGAAGTACACCCTGTATTTCGGTGAAATCGCCCGTGGCACCCAAAAGGACATCGAAGTCGGCCTCAGTAAAGAGGATCAGGAAAAGAAGGATTCCGAAGACAGCAGCAGCGACGCAGAAGATGCGAAGGAAGACGAAGATGGTCCACGTCGATATCTACTGGTCAAAGTAGACTTCGACGAAACCCTGCTGGGCAAGAAACCCGTCGCTCCGACGGAACCCGTGAAGCCGGAGATTCTGAAGGAAGCTGAACAGAACACCGAAGCCGAATCAACAGACACCAAACAGAAGGATACAGCCGACGATTCGAAGGACGCGGGCTCAGAAAAATCTGCCGAGACCGAAGCCGCGAAGCCACCGGAAACAGAAACAGAAGCGGCAACGGAAAGCGGCGAGCAGCCCGACGACGGGTCCTGCGGTCCTCAGGAAGAAACAGAAGCGGCAGCTGACGAGCCCCCTGCCGACGAGCCCCCTGCTGGCGAAACGGAAGGGACCGACGCGAAGCCCGAATCGGCCGCTGACACAGCATCGGATGACGCCGCGGACGAAACTTCAGCCGAAGCCGCGAAGGCAGACGAGCCGGCACAGAAGCCGGCCGACAAACCTGCCACAGAGGAATCGGCACCCGCTGACGAGGCCGCACCGGCCGACGAGGCGGCTGCGGCTGAAGATTCCAAACCGGCTGCGACCGCTGCCGACACGGCAAAGAAAGAAACAGCGAAGGACGAATCCGGAAAGGAAGAGACTTCAGAGCAGGAAGCGAAGCCCGAGCCACCGAAAAAGGACCCCAAACAGGTCGCTCAGGAAGAATACGATGCCGCGATGAGGCAGTACAATGCTGCGAAGCAGACTTACGAAACCGAGCTGAAGCAGTACGAAGACAAGCTGAAGCAGGGGCAGGAAACGGCGGCAGAACTGACCACCCGGTTCTCGGGGTGGTACTACGTGATTTCGTCCGACAGTTTCGACAAATTCCGCATTACGCGGACGGACGTGATCAAGAAGAAAGAACAGTCAGAAGACGCGTCTACGGAGGAACAGAAAGCGGACGGCGGCAGCTAAGGGCCGACGGCATTCTGACCGAGCCCCGTGCCGGCACGGCCTGAGCCCCCGAAAAACAGCGATTCTGCTGCCGACGGGCGTCCGGATTGGCTGGCCGGCGGGTTGTATAGGTCGTTCGCTCCTCCACACAGCCAGAAGCCCGGCTTTTCCCGAAAGCCGGGCTTCTGTTTGCGCAGTTTCGGCTGAATTTGCGTTACGCTACACTTCCTCGCCCGTGATTGCGTCGCGCTTGATTTTTTCTGAAGCGCGCGAATCGAATCCGACCATTTTGCGGCGGAGATCGGAAACAGACCCGGAGCCCCCTGCGGGTAAAAATGGGTCTGTTTCCATGGCCTGCCGTCTGAAACGCTAACATTTCCGTCTGGACCCATGATCGTCAGCAAAAACTGGCTTGCCGAATACGTCGACCTCGATATGTCTGTCGAGGAACTGACCGACCGTCTGACCATGTCCGGCCTGAATCTCGAAGAATTCGCTGCCGTGGCAGACGATGTCGCGATTGATCTGGAAGTCACCAGCAATCGTCCTGACTGTCTGGGACATGTCGGCGTGGCCCGGGAAGTTGCCGTCCTGTTCAACAAGCCGCTGAAACGGCCGGAACCCACTCCGGCTGTGATAGCCGAGCCGGTGGCTGACGTGGTGGCGGTACAGATTGACTGCCCGGACCTGTGCCACGAATACCACGCTCGACTGATTCGTGGCGTCAGGATCGGCGCCAGCCCCGACTGGCTGAAGAACCGTCTGGCAACCGCCGGCATCAATTCGGTCAACAACGTCGTGGACATCACCAACTACGTCATGCTGGAATGCGGCCAGCCACTGCACGCATTCGACTTCGACAAACTGGCGGATGGAAAGATTATCGTTCGCCGGGCGACCCGGGGTGAGAAGATCACAGCCATCGATCAGCGAGAATACCAGCTGCCCGAAAATGCCTGTGTGATTGCCGACACCACTCGGCCGGTGGCGGTCGCCGGAGTCATGGGCGGACTGGATTCAGAAATCTCTGACGACACTGTCAACGTGTTGGTCGAAACCGCATCGTTCGACCCGATTTCTGTCAGGGCCACGGCGCGCGACCTGAAGTTGCACAGTCCTTCATCGTTTCGTTTCGAACGGCGAGTCGACCGACAGAACATGGACTGGGCCTCGCGTCGCTGCTGCGAGCTGATTCTGCAGCTGGCCGGAGGCGAACTGCTGGACGGATCTGTCGTGGCCGGCGATCGCCCCGAGACCGTGCCCGCCATCACGCTGCGGTTTTCTCAGGTGACCCGGATTCTGGGCATCGAAATACCGGCCCGCGAATGTGTCTCGATTCTGCAGAGCCTGGGACTGAGCTGTTCAGCACAGACGGACGACGCGGCCACGTTTTCGGTTCCGTCGTGGCGGCTGGACCTGACACGGGAATGCGATCTGATTGAAGAAGTGGCTCGCATTCACGGCTACGACCAGATCCCGGAAAATGCCACGCTGCCCGTCGTCGCGACGGCCAGAAGCCGGCGTGAACAGGTTGGCGACGCCATTCGTCGGATACTGCCGGCCTGCGGTTTCCATGAGGCGCTGACGCTGTCTTTTATCAGCGAAGATCAGCAGAAGCTGTTTCAGCCACACGGATCAAGGCCCTGCGTCGCGGTCAGCCATTCCACCCGCAGCCACGAAAATCAGATGCGGCAGAGCCTGATTCCCAGTCTGCTGCACTGTCGCCGTCAGAACGAGCGGCACGGCACGCTGAATGCAGAACTGTTCGAAATCGCCAAGGTCTATCTGTCTGCGGGGGAAGGCCGGCCTGAACATGAAGCTGAACCGATGATGGTGGGACTTGTCGCTGGCCGCGACTTTCTGTCTCTGAAAGGTGTGGTGGAAACGATTGTCGAACGCGTGGCTCCGAGTGCTCAGCTGGTGGTGGAACCCGCCGATCTGCCTGAATTCGGGGATGGTCGTGGCGCGACGCTGTCACTGAACGGTCGACCATTCGGCTGGATCGGAGAACTGGATCGTGCGGTCACCGATCAGGTGGATCTGCAGGATCAGGTGGCGGTAGCCGAATTGAACGTCAGCCTGCTGGAAGAACTGTTCGAACCGTCCCGCCGGTATGTTCCGTTGCCCCGATTTCCGTCTGTTTCCCGGGACCTGAACTTCGTGATCGGTGAAACCGTCACCTGGTCACAACTGGCGGACATCGTGTCCGCCGCTGGTGGAGACCTGCTGCACAGCGTCTCGTTCAGCGGCCAGTACCGCGGGAAAGGTATCGACGCGGACAAGAAATCCTATCTGGTTTCCTGCCGCTTTCTGGCCGACGACCGCACTCTCACCGCTGAGGAAGTGGAGGCGGCCGTGCAGAACATCCTGCAGGCCTGTCAGGAAAAGCTTGAAGCCAGACTGCGGTAGGACAGAATTGTCTGACGGGGCGGGTGTTCCGCCGCTGGACGGCACAGCATGCTGCTGAAGAAGACCTGATTCGACCTGTACCACGCTGGCCGCGGATGAAGCCGGCAACTGACTGACCTCTGAATTCCACAACTCAGGATTCTGTCTCCTGAGCCGCGTGCCGCGTATGAAACGAACTCTGCTGAAATCCAAGATCCACCGCGCCACCGTGACGGAAGCCAACCTCAATTACGAGGGCAGTGTGACGATCGACGCCAGCCTGATGGAAGCCGCCGATATCGTGGAATTCGAACGCGTCGAAATCTACGACATCACCAACGGCAGCCGCCTGGTCACCTATGCCATTATCGGCGAACCGGGATCCGGAATCATCTGCCTGAACGGAGCCGCCGCTCACCTGGTGCACGTCGGCGATCTGGTGATCATCTGCACCTACGCCGACTACTCAGACAAAGAGCGTGCCGAACACGTTCCTCGCATCGTCCAGGTGAACGAACACAACCAGATTCGCTGAAAAAAGGGGTCGGGTTTCTTTTTCTGTTAACGATGCACGACAGCCATTAACCGTGCTGAAAAAGAAACCCGACCCCTTTTTTGATTACAGCACAAGCCGGTCGGCTTCAAAGACCGGGCCTTCCACGCAGGTGCGGCGGTAGTCCCATGAACCGTCCGGTTCCCGCACTTTGGTAACACAGCTGAAGCAGGCGCCGAAACCACAGGCCATCGGAGTTTCCAGCGATAGCCAGCACGGCACACCCGCGGCCGCACAGATCTCAGCCACCGCCTTCATCATGGGTTCCGGACCACAACAGTACACCTGAGTATCCCGGGTCTGCTGGTCCAGACTCTGCTGCAGCAGCTCGGTGACGAACCCGTGATGACCGGCGCTGCCATCATCCGTCGCGATCCGCAGGTCGAGTTCCGGGATGTCGAAGTCTGACAGCCCCGCCAGATAGTCTTTTGAACGAACACCATAACACAACTGCACAGCCTCCGGCCGCGCAGCGGTTTCTCGACCCGGACTGCCATACTGCTGCCGGCCAAGGGCCTCGCGAATCACTCCCAGAAACGGCGTCTGCCCGATACCACCGGCGACGCAGATCAGTCGTTTGGCGGTGGGCAGAGGAAACCCGTTGCCCAATGGCCCCCAGATCTCGACCTGATCACCCGGCTTCCAGTGGCTCATCAGCCCGGTGAGCTTACCGACGACAACAAAGCCGAAGTCGACACCCACCGGCACACCGGCGTCGTCGCAATAGATGTCGTACAAGGCAAACGGCCGACCCAGCAGTGGATCGGTGCCGACAGCGGGGCGGATCATAAAGAACTGGCCAGGCGTGATCTGGCGGGCCAGTTCCGGCTGGCGCAGCCGCACGGCCCATGTGTCCGTGGCCAGCTGTCGCACGTCATCCACGGTGGCGACATGCTGAGAAGCCGAAAGCACCATACCGGGCAGACAGGAAGAATCAGATTCAGGCATCAGCTACAAAGTCCGTCAGAAACAGAAGCGAAAAGAAAAAGGGGTCGGGTTTCTTTTTCCGTCACTCGCGTGGCAGGACGACGAGGTGCTGGGCCGAAAAAGAAACCCGACCCCTTTTTCGGGCGAGCTATTTTTTTCGGCTGCGCGGGTTTTGTTTTCGGCTGGTTTTGGCGCGGCCTTCTGTGGCTTTTGGTGGCTTCGTGTGTCGCGCCGCCCCGCGACGTGATTTTGCTTCCGCGGCTGGCTGCCGGCCGGCGGGATTCTTCGCGGCTGCCTTTTTTCGTGGACCCGTTTTGTTACCCGCGGCATGTTTGCTGCGGCTGCCTTTTGGAGCGTTTCTGACTGAGGGCGCGGTCTGCAGAAAGACGTAGAGTTCGTGCAGTTCCTTCGACCCCAGTTCCCGGTGTTCGCCGACTGCCAGACGTCCGAGACGCAACGGGCCGAAGCCGATTCGTTCCAGCTGAATCACCTTGTGACCGACACGGGCCAGCAACCGGCGAATTTCGCGATTCTTACCTTCCTGAAGCTCCAGTTCCAGAAACATGCTGCGTCCCTTCCGCTTCAGTGGCCGGATGCTGCGAAAGCGAAAGAAGCCGTCCGAAAAATGCATGCCGTGCCTCAGCTCAGCCAGCGTCTCGCCTTCCGGAATGCCGGCCACCTGAACTCGGTAACGCCGAATGACTTCGTAGCGCGGATGCGCCAGGTGTTCGGCCAGTGCTCCGTCGTTGGTAATCAGCAGCAGGCCCTGCGTATTTTCGTCCAGGCGGCCGACGGTAAACAGTTTCTGACCGAGATCGGGAACCAGATCGACAGCCCGGGGACGCCCCGCCGGATCGTGATTGGTGCAGACGACACCTTTGGGTTTGTTGACAAGGTAGTAGCGAAACTTTGGCAGCCGCAGTACTTCACCGTCCAGACGGACATCCTGTTCCTCAGGGTGAACTGACACGGCGGGGTCGGAAACCACCTGACCATCGACCGTCACTCGTCCATCGCGAATCAGTTGTTCGCAGTTTCGGCGAGAATCGATACCGGCATTGGCCAGAAACTTCTGCAGCCGCGTCCCCTTTTCTCTGTCAGAGAGAAAAGCGGGCCGACCCACGGGCGCCTGACGGGTCCGCTTTTCGGCGGCCTCCTGTCGGGGCGTTTTCTTTCGGCCGGGCTGTCGCTGGGACATGAAGATCATCCGCACTTGAAGAATTGGTGGAAAGGCCACCATTGTATCCAACCGGATCGTGCCGAATGTGGGGAATCGCGGGTTTCCTCCGGATTGCCGGGAAAGTCGGCCTGTCAGCCGTCGGGACGCGACGTTCGCCTGTTGTTGTCCGAGCATTCTGTACAGCCGGGCCAGGCCCGAACACCAGCATATCCGTCGTCGCTGATGTTCCATCTGGATCGGCTGCGCGGGTTTCGCCGCACATGCCTTGCAGATCACCGGCCAGGCACACAGCTTTCGCCCGATTGACCGGGCTGAGGCAGATCGGAATTGCGATATTCCTGTCGGCAGGCGCGCCATTATTGGTAGAATGAGTCGAAGCGCTTTGCTGCTTCCATTCAGCGAGACATTCTCGGTGAGATTCGGAAGCGGACAATTCCAATCCGGGCGGCAGCTCGAACCCTGAGGCAGCCGCCACAAGGCTCGACATCGTGCTGATTCCGTTCGGGCCTTGTCGAAGGATGGATGACATGCAACCGAGCACAGTCTTGCGATTCACGGCCCTTGCGGGGCTGATGATGCTCAGCTCATCGGCTTTCGCTCAGCTGAATCAGCTGGGCGGCGGAAACGCCGGCGGGCAGACCAACCCCGGAGCGGGCCAGGCGGCCGGAGCGGCGGCCACCGGAGGCGGCACCACCGATGGACCGGGAGGAGTCACCACCAGCGGTCCCGGTTCCAGTGCCGCTCAGGACGGTGGAATAGCCGGAGGCAACCGTGCTCAGGGGTTCGTCGGTGGAAATAACGCCGCCGGCTTCGTGGGCGGCGGCGGCAATGCTCAGAACAACAGCAATCGTCAGTTTCGAGCGTTAAACACCACAAACGTTCCGACCGGGGGCCCGACGCAGGCCAGCGGAACTCCACGACAGGTTCCTGTATCGCTGCGTATCGCCTTCGCCTATCCATCTGGCGCAGCCTCAACACAGCTGGCGGGACCGGCCGGACCGGTGATGCAACAGGTGCTGGTGGCGAAGCCCGAGCTGCGGGCGGTCGCCGTCAACATCGGCCCCGGTGGCGTGGCTGTGCTGACGGGTCAGGTGCCGGATGCGGCAACCGCTCGTCTGGCGACCAATCTTGTGCGTATGCAGCCGGGTGTGCGGCAGCTTCAGGACCGCCTGTTGATCGCCCCGCAGTAGTCCGCATTCCGACCCGTCAACCCACCTGCCGTTCGCTGTCCGGCCGATGACCTTCCGGCCGCCCCGGAGCTGACCGGACCTGACCTGATGATCACCGCGATCTGGAATATCTGGCTGGAACTATCTCCATGGCTGCTGCTGGGAGCCGCTGCCGGAGGACTGTTGCACGTGCTGATGCCGGCCGGCTGGCTGCAGCGACATCTGTCCGGACGACTGGGCGTGCTGAAGTCTGTTCTGCTGGGAATTCCTCTGCCTCTGTGTTCGTGCGGTGTCATCCCTGTCGGACTGGGTCTGCGTTCCAGTGGTGCCAGCCGCGGCGCAGTGGTCGGATTTCTGATCAGCACACCGCAGACCGGCGTCGATTCGATCCTGGTAAGTGGCTCTTTTCTGGGATGGCCCTTTGCCATTTTAAAAGTAGCGGTCGCACTGGTGACAGGTCTGGTCGGCGGAATGGTGGCCGACACTGCTGAACCTCAGCAGCAGGCGGAACCGGTCTCGGCCAACAATGCGGAACCGCCGCGGGGCGGGCGTCTCAGGGCAGCTCTTACTCACGCGCTGGAGTTGATTGAATCCATCTGGGGCTGGCTTCTGATCGGGGTACTGGTGTCAGCCGGAATTACATGGCTGGTACCGGAAAATTCGCTGTCGAATGTGCAGGCACTGACGGGCCTCTCGGCGCTGCTGATCACGCTGGTGATTTCACTGCCGCTGTATGTGTGTGCCACCGCATCGGTGCCGATTGCGGCCGCGCTGGTGGCGAGCGGCCTGCCAACCGGAGCGGCTCTGGTGTTTCTGATGGCCGGCCCCGCCACCAATGTCGCCACTTTGGGAGCCGTCTACCGAACTCTCGGCCGACGCTCACTGCTGGTGTACCTGACGACCATCGTCGTCGGCAGTCTGATCGCAGGACTGGCGTTCAACAACCTGCTTGATTCATCCGTCGTGACGCTGCATGACCATGACCACACGTCCGGCTGGTGGGGCCTGACCAGTGCTGTCGGGCTGGCGATCATCATCGGCTGGTTTGCGCTGCGGGACCTTCGTCATCACGTGCGACGCCTGTTCCGCCCGGCACAGACAGACACAGGCGCGATGACCGTGAGTGTCGACGGCATGACGTGCGACGGCTGTGCCGCGCGGCTGGAACGAACGCTGGAAGCTCATGCCGACATCGATCGCGCTCAGGTTTCCTTCGGAACAGGGCAGGCCGTCGTGTTCGGACATGCCTCCGCGGATGCCGTGCACGAAGTTGTCCGACAGGCCGGTTTCCGTCCGCAGCCGGACACGGACACGACCGCTGCCACCAGACTCTGACCGCTGCACGCTGCACGCTGCACGCTGACGGCTGAACGCAAACGGACGGAGGCCACGCAAAGAGGCCACCTTTGCCTGTGAGGCATAAGAAACGGTCGATCAATTAACTGACTGGTTGGTCGCCTTTCGCTCGGGACGTCGATTTAATTACTGATGCGATTGCCAGGGTCTCTCTGGCTCCGTGTCCCCCCGAAAATTCCGACCAGACAGTTGCCCGCCTCGGTCCCAGGCTCCGCCTGGGACCGCATGCCCTTCGCACGGAGCCCGAACTGTGCGCAGGACCCACGTCCGAATTGTGGGGGCGTGTGGTTCGTGGCAGCGGGCTGAATGAAGTGGCGTGTCTGTTGCAACCACAGTCGCGGCTGCGCCGCGAAGTGCCGCCCGGCAGGCGGCACCTGGTGTAGGTCCTGCCTGCCAATGGCACGCAGGATGAACAGTCACCCCAATGGTCTTGATTTCCGAATCACTGTCGCCCACGTTAGACTGAACCGCAACGGCACCGTCACGTCCGTGCAGTCTTGTTGAAGGGGAGGGACGGTCCGGATTTTTCGCCGTTCCGGTTCACCAGAAACGGGTCCATCGCATGCATCGTCTGCTTTCCGTCGCCGCACTATTCCCGCTGCTGGCCGGTGCCGCCGCCAGCGCTGCTCAGCCGCCCAACATTCTGATCATCATGGCGGATGACTGTACGTTCAACGACCTGCCGCTCTACGGAGGTCAGAATGCGAAGACGCCGAATATTGATGCTCTGGCCGCCAGCGGACTGACGTTCAACAAGGCCTGGCTTAGTTCCGCGATGTGCCAGCCCTGCCGAGCGGAACTGTTCACCGGTCAGTATCCGATGCAGAACGGATGCGCGTGGAACCATTCGGCCAGCCGGCCTCAGACCACCAGTATGCCTCAGCACCTGAAGGCCCTGGGCTACCGCGTGGGAATTGCCGGCAAGGTCCATGTGAAACCTCAGAACGTTTTTCCCTTTGAGAACGTCAGCGGATTCGATCCGAGCTGCGTCCGTAATCCGACGCGGGCCCACGATCTGGCCGGCGTCCGCCGCTTTCTGTCGCAGGATACGAATCCTTTCTGTCTGGTGGTGGCGCTGGTGGAACCGCACGTGCCATGGGTCATGGGCGATGCGTCTCAATACCCGCCTGATCAGATCAGACTGCCTCCCAACGTCGCCGACACACAACGCACGCGGGCCGACTTCGGCAGGTACCTGGCAGAGATCACTTATATGGACGGGCAGGTCGGTGAGCTGCTCAACACGCTGAATGACGTCGGTAAGGCAGACAGCACGCTGGTGCTGTTTACGTCGGAGCAGGGTTCTCAGTTTCCCGGCTGCAAGTGGACCAACTGGGACACCGGCCTGCACACCGCGCTGATCGCCCGCTGGCCGGGAAAAATCAGTCCGGGACAGAGGACCGACGCGCTGGTGCAGTACTGCGATATTCTGCCAACTTTGATCGATCTGGCCGGCGGTGATCCCACGACAAATGACTTCGGCGGCGTCAGCTTCAGGGCGGTTCTGGAAGGAGCTTCCGAGAGCCGCCGCAGGTTCGTCTACGGAATGCACAATAATCTGCCGGAAGGTCCGCCGTATCCGATTCGGACGATCACCGACGGCGAATATCGCTATATCCGAAACCTGACTCCCGGTGAACTGTATATCGAAAAACACCTGATGGGGACAAAGGGAAACGGTGGTCTGAACAATCCGTACTGGGGCACCTGGACCTGGGATACGCAGACGAATCCTCAGACATACCAGCTGGTCAAACGCTACATGCTGCGTCCGCCGGAACAACTGTATCACACCGCCGCGGATCCCTATGAAATGACCAACCTGATTGACGACCATGGTCTGACTGAACGAAAGAAACACCTGGCGGCCGAATTGAAACGCTGGATGGATGCTCAGGGCGATCCCGGCGTTGCTCAGGATACCATGGAGTCACTACAGGCAGCTCGCAAGGGTCAGCACCTGTTCGGCCCGCGCTGAAAAACCGTAGGGTGTGACAAGCGAAGGCTGCGACGGGGGACGCCCAACGGGCCGACACCGATCTGCCCGTGAAATCGCGTGACCGGCTGCCAGGCCCTTCGCGCCGGCACACCGCGGTCGCCCCTCGCGCACACATGCGGCAGATGGCCCGGTGGTGTGCCGGCGCTTCGCTTGTCACACCCTGTCTACGGTTTGACACTGATAAAGCGTGCTGTCCTGACAGGGTGTGACAAGCGAAGCCTAATGTCCAACCACCCCCAAAACGACGAAGCCCGTCCAAAACACCCCCGGCGTCAT
>JAVKCM010000279.1:0-15357 GCA_040222735.1 Fuerstiella sp.
CCGGTGGTGGTCGGGTCACCCGACCCGACCACGAGATCCACCGAAGTTCTCCGGTGTGTATAAAATTGTGTGGGGCGGTCGGTAGACCGCCCCACAACGAAGAACGGCAGACTCACGCAGTGTCGACGGACGTCGTCAGGCTTCTACAAGGCCGACGTAGCTGCCGCAGATCCCGCCGGCGGCTGTCTGATCGCGATGGCCCGCCCGCAACATCCGTCTGATCTGCGGCCGCCGTGATTTCTATGCCGCTGGCCAGGTCTTACCGGGGTGAAGATGAATCTGTTGATTCACTTTCATCTTTTTCCACCGGCAGGATGGCTACAAAGCGGTTGCCGCTGTCCAGTGATTCCTGAGTCAGAATTCCGTTGTGCATGCGGACAATCTGCCAGCAGTGACAAAGCCCAAAGCCGAGGCCACGACCGGCCTGACGCCCCGAGAAGAACGGGTCGAACAAATGCCGTCGGATCTCGGGCGGAATTTCCGGCCCGTTGTCTGTCACCGTGATGCCGGCCGCGAAATCGGATTCTCGTCTCAGTTCCACAACCACCCGACCGGCAGCGTCGTTGTCCTGCACGGCCTGACACGCATTGCGCACCAGGTGCGAAATCAGCGTGGAAATCTGAGCCTGATCAGCAAATGCGGTGACCTGCTGATGAGACGTTCGCAGTTCGATCATGTTCTGTTCTGAGCCAGCCAGCCGGTTATTGTCGTCCACAATCTGCCGAGCCACGGTGACCAGATTGCAGAATCCGAACTCCGGCTGCGGCGGACGGGCAAACAGCATCGTGTCGCCGATCATGTCCCGCACCCGCCAGGCCTGAGCCCCGATGGTTTCAAGCGCCTGCCTGCGATCAGCACGATCTTCCTGCTTCAGCAGCATCTGCGTCTGACCGATGATGCTGCCCAGCGGGTTGTTGATTTCATGTCCGGCCCCGGCGGCGAATTCCGCCATGGCTTCCATGTGCTCCGGGCTGGCGAACGATGTGATGGGGGTTGTCCAGCGGGACAGCAGTCTGCGGCTGAGATCCTGAATCAGGTCGACACGCTGTTCGTTGACCGCGGTTTCATCCACGCTGACCATGACGACCGAAAAATGTTCCGGCCAGCACAGAATCAGATTCGGGTCTTCAATCACGCACGGTCCGGCCGGGCTGAGCAGCCGGTCCGGACGCAGCAGAAGCGAAAAATGCGCATTCTCGCGACCCACATAAATCGTCAGATGACTGTCTTCCCGCAGCCCGTGAGCCACGATGCACGAGTCGGTGGAATCAAACACCACCACCGCCACACGTTCGGCATTGACAAAGTTCATCCACGCTGCGGCACAGGCCAGCGCCGCATCTTCCGCTGTCGACGGTGAGACCAGGGCCTGCAGAATCTCCAGGTTCCAGTCTTCGTCGTCCGTCTCATCCGCGCCCGCGTCGGACCGCGTTCTCTTATTCACGTCCATATCTGCTGCACTTATACCACAGACGGTTCAGAATTCAGCTGCGTGGCCAGTGGGACGCACCGCCCGATGGCACGGCAGAAAGGTCTTTCTGCCGCTGGCAGCCAGAGCCGATCAATCATCTGCAGCGGCGGGTGGACAGTATAAACAGCGGCAGAGATCTCTGACTTCACCCGGACCGATAAACTGCCCGGAAATAAAAACAGCGGTCACCAGAAGTGACCGCTGACAATTCAGCCGTTCAGTGGTAGATCAGAAAAGAATCCGTTGAACCACCGGAATAAGTCCGGTGGCAACTCAATCGACAGCTTCATGTGTGTCGCTGTTACGTGGTCAGCTGTTCGATGTCCAGCAGTCGGCAGATGCGTTCGATCAGCTGATCGACTTCAAACGGCTTCTGCAGAAAATGATCCGCGCCCGAATCCTTCAGATCCTGAATCTTGTCCTGTTCCACCATTCCGCTGATGCAGATGATCCGAACATCGTCCAGGGCTGAATCGCTGCGGACTCGCTGACAGACTTCCTTGCCGTTGATGTCCGGCAGCATCACGTCCAGCACAATGATATCCGGGTGATATTCCTTGACCATCATGCCGGCGTCAAAGCCGTTGTTGGCCACGCGTGTTTCGAAGCGTCCGTCGGCTTCCAGCGCGTCCACAATCAGTTCAACCAGTTCCTCGTCGTCATCCACGATCAGCGCTTTGCGTTTGCCGCTTTCCAGCGCGTCGGTCGGAATTCCGTTTTCCTTCATGAACTTGTACAGGATGTCGCGCGGAATACGACGAAAGCGAGACCCTGGTACGCGAAATCCCTTCAGCTGGCCGGAATCAAAACAGCGAATGATCGTCTGCTGGCTGACCTTGCAGATCTTCGCTGCTTCTCCCGTCGTAAAGACTGTCTTCATGCGTCACAATCCGTTCTGTGATGAGCGTTGAGCTGCCTTACGGCAGTTGTGCACATCCGACCCTGGCCGGATACCATCCCTGTATCGCCAGGAACAAAAAAGAAAGGTCCTTCTGTGTTGAGTGAAGGACTCAGGGAATATCGTCACGATCTGCTGCCAGGGATGACGAAACTGTCAAACCTCACCAGACCAGCTGACTCTTTGTAGTTTCCCCAGCTTTCTTGTTCCTCAACACGACCGATTGTATCCAAACACGAAAGTCGGTCAACGGCAGTTTCGTGACGCAGACCTCCCGAATTAACTGAATTGCAGAAACTGCTGAAACCTTCCTTCTTTCGAGTCACCCCTGTGGCGTCAAACGCCGTCGCTGCCATCCGGGAAATAGCGCAAGTCTCCTATCAGAAGCAGGTTACTGTCCGGCTTTCGATTAACGACGCAGCGCTGACCAGGCTTCGTCGTCACGCCGTCCAGGCTGGCAGCACCACAGAGTCGGGAAGCGTTGCGGCAGATTCCAGCGCTTCCTTCGTTCAGTTTTTGACAGCGGCGGCTGCCGCAGGTCTTCAACCGTTCACCCTGGTTGTGATCTGACATCAGGCCGGCAGGGACGAATCGGTGGCGGATTTGTCGCCTGCCTTCAGATAGATCATCAACACGGCAATATCCGACGGTGTGATTCCGCTGACGCGTCCGGCCTGTCCAACCGTGGCTGGCCGCAGTCGGCCAAGCTTCTCGCGCGCTTCATGACGCATCTGCGGAATGCCGGCAAAATCAAAGGTCTCCGGAATCCGCACGTTGTCGACCTTCTGCAGTCTTGCGACCTCTGCTTCCTGCCGCCGGATATAACCTGCGTACTTGGCTTCGACTTCCACATGCCGCTCACATCGCTCAGACAGAGCCAGGGCGGCCAGGTCCGCACTCATGGTCTCCAGATCCTGCCAGCGAATGTCCGGACGTCGGAGCCATTCTTCCAGCGATTTTCCTTCGTGACGCAGTTCTTCAATCGCCGACTGCGCCCGCCGGACCATGGCTTCATATTCCTGAAACTGTTGCTGCCGTTCGCTGCAGACGGTTCCCAGCCGAATACCCAGCGGCGTGAGCCGACGATCAGCGTTATCCTGTCGCAGCAGCATGCGGTATTCGGCCCGTGATGTGAACATCCGGTAGGGCTCATCGACGCCTTTGGTCACCAGGTCATCGATCAGGACTCCCAGATAGGCCTGGCTGCGGTCGAGAATGAAGTCTGACTGACCGGCCACTTTGCGAGCGGCATTGATTCCGGCCAGCAGGCCCTGCCCGGCGGCTTCTTCGTAACCGGTCGTGCCGTTCAGCTGTCCTGCAAAATACAACCCTTGCACCAGACGTGTTTCCATGGTGCGGTACAGCTGAGTCGGCGGGGCAAAGTCGTATTCGACGGCGTAGCCGAATCTCATGATGTCCGCGTGCTCGAGTCCCGGAATCATGTGAATCATGCGATCCTGCACATCCCGCGGCAGGCTGGTGGAAATTCCGTTGCAATAGTATTCAAGGGTGTTGCGGCCTTCCGGTTCGAGAAAGATCTGATGTGATGTCTTGTCGGCGAATCGCACCACCTTGTCTTCGATCGACGGGCAGTACCGCGGCCCGGTGGATTCAATCTGTCCCGAATACATGGGCGCGCGAGACAGGTTGGCGCGAATCAGGTCATGCATTTCCGGGGTGGTTTCCGTCAGATGGCAGTCCATCTGAGGCTGACTGATCTTTTCCGTGAGGTACGAAAAGGGCTGCGGATCAACATCACCGGGCTGCACTTTGCAGCGGGAAAAATCGATGGTTCGACCGTTGAGTCGAGCCGGTGTGCCGGTCTTGAAACGCTGCAGTTCGAATCCCAGTGCGGTGAGTTCGCCTGAGATTCCGTGAGCCGCCTTTTCGCCGGCGCGGCCGCCTTCCGACTGTGACTCTCCTGTGTGCATCACAGCCTTCAGAAAGGTGCCGGTGGTCAGAATAACGGCGGGCGCGTGATAGACTGCCGGTCCGGCGACACGCACGCCGGTGACCTTTCCATCCTGTGTCAGAAGACCTTCGACCAGTTCCTGACGCAGGCTCAGGTTCGGCTGCTGTTCGACCCGCCATTTCATTTCAAACTGGTAGGCCTTCTTGTCCGCCTGAGCACGCGGGCTGTGCATGGCCGGCCCCTTGCCGCTGTTCAGCATGCGGAACTGAATACCGGTGGCATCCGTCACTCGCCCCATTTCTCCGCCGAGTGCATCGATCTCACGGACGATCTGCCCCTTGGCGACGCCACCGATGGCCGGGTTGCAGCTCATCTGCGCGACCGTATCACAGCTCATGGTCAGCAGGGCCGTCGACGCGCCCAGACGTGCGGAAGCCAAAGCGGCTTCGACGCCGGCGTGTCCGGCACCGACAACGATGACGTCGAACTGACAGGAAGAAGATGCGGTCATCAGATGCGGTCAGAAAAGGCGGGGATGCGAATCGTCGTCTTCGGGGGGTGTCGAAGGCGGCTGCTGTGGCGGCCTGCGACCGAGGTGCTGCCAGGCCTCCACCGTGACCATCCGGCCGCGCGGAGTCCGCTGAATCAGACCCTCCCGAAGCAGATAGGGTTCGATTTCGTCTTCCAGCGTATCGGCCGGAATATTCATGGTGTGCGCAATCGCCTGAACTCCGGCGGGGCCGCCGGCGAACACGGTGATGATGGTTTCCAGGTACTGGCGGTCCAGTTCTTCCAGACCCCGGTCATCCACGCCCTTCATTTTCAGGGCATACTGAGCGACTTCCAGAGTGATGTTGCCATCCTTGCGGGCGTCCGCATAGTCGCGGCACCATCGCAGCCAGTTATTGGCTTTTCGGGGCGTCCCGCGCGAACGAAGAGCGATTTCACGCGCGGCGTCGTCGCTGATCCGCGACCGCAGGCGGGACGCGCTGCGGCTCACGATGGTGGTGAGTTCTTCCAGCGTGTAGAAGCTGAGATGTTCGCGACTGACGAACCGGTCCCTCAGCGGTGCAGTCAGCATCCCGCTCCGCGTGGTGGCACCAATGACCGTGAACGGCTGCAGCTGCATGTTGATGGTGCGGGCATTGAGTCCGTCGCCCAGCGTGATGTCGACGCGAAAGTCTTCCATGGCCGGATAAATGAATTCTTCCACCGCGGGCGGCAGACGATGGATTTCGTCAATGAACAGCACGGATCCCGCGCTCGCATTCGTCAGATAGGGCAGCAGATCCTTCGGTGCACTCAGCGACGGACCCGCCGTGATCTGAATTTCTGTGCCCAGTTCTTTCGGAATGACGGTCGCCAGCGTCGTCTTGCCCAGTCCCGGCGGGCCGTCCAGCAGCAGGTGGCCCAGCGGTTCGCTTCGTTTTCTGGCGGCATCCAGCAGAATGCGGATGCGTTCCACTACCGCGGACTGGCCGATGACTTCGTTCAGCCGCGATGGACGCAGTTCATCATCAAATTCCGGCTGTTCATCTTGCACGTCGGCTGCTCCGGACATCGCGTTCGACGCCGCCAGTTCTGCGGCCGCCGACACCATCCGGTCGCGGTCGTTCTGACCTGACTGATCGGACTGTCGGATTGTCGTTTCCCTGGCCATTCCATGTCCTGCTGGTTCAGATAAGCGCGACGGTCGCGCGAAAAGATAAGTCGTCGGCGGTCAGCGTGCCATTGATCTGCAGAACCGCCGCGACCGCGCTGCCGGTCGGTCGGTCCGAGTCAACCACGAGTCCGTGTTCCTGTCTGCTGTCAATTTCCGGGATGAGTTACTTCCGGATGAATTTTTTTACCGCACAATCCATTCCGTGCCGCGGAACGGATTGACGGACGGTCCACAAGCGAACACGGCACTAAGGTACAGAATCACCGGCCGGGTCCTCAGCCGGAGCAAGTTTGGTCTTGAGTCGTTTCAGAATTGTGTCGTCCGGAGCCTTTGACGCCTTTTCGATGTCCTGAGCTTCCTGCCACGACCTGCGGGCGTCGTCGTCCTGCTTCAGCGCTTTCTGAACGTCACCCAGATGTTCCAGAATGGTTGAGTCCCGGTAATCCGGATCGCCGGTCGCCTTCTTCAGTGCCTGCAGTGCTTCATCGTAGCGGCCCAGTCGATACAGGACCCAGCCCAGGCTGTCCAGGTAGGCGGGATTGTCGGGTTCCGCGTCAACGGCGATGCGAACCATCTTCTCGGCCTGCTCAAGATTCTTGTTCTGATCGGCGTACAGATAGCCGAGGTCGTTGTTGACACCCGGGTCATCGGGCGTTTCGGCATACACTTCTTCCAGAATTTTTTCGCCGTTTACCAGATCACCCTTCTGGACGAAGGCGTTGGACAGGGCCATTCGACCCCGGCGGACAAGTTCTTCCGTGATGCCGGGCATTTCCAGCAGGCCCTGATAGACGGCGATCGCGTCGTCCCAGCGTCCCAGCTGCGAATAAAGGCCGCCCAGCAGGATGCGGTTCTGACCTTCCAGTCGCGGATCCGATTCCGACACTTTGATGGCGGCTTTCAGCGTTTCTTCTGAGTCATCGTATTTTTTGGCCTGCAGCTGAATCAGCCCCAGCTGGTACATCAGCTGAGGATTCTGAGGTCGCAGCTTCAGCGCCGTTTCGATGGCGGCGATGGCTTCCTCAAAGTTCTGATTTTCGGCCTCGGCCGCCGACAGACGGTACAGAGTGATGACCTGTTCGTTGTCGGGCAGTCCGGGGATTGACAACAGGCGGCGAAAGGTGGTCACGGCGTCCTGATAATTTTCCTGCATGTACTGGTTCAGTCCGAGGCGTCCCATGGCTTCGATACCGACATCCGGTGTGGGGTTCTGATCCAGCGTGGCCTGCAGCAGAATTCCTTCCAGTTCAGGCAGATCCAGATAATCCGCTCCGGCCAGCTGGCTGTAGAAGAATGTGGCCACGGGATTCTGTTCGACGGTGTCGTCCTTCAGTGATTCCACAGCCGTGGTCAGCACCTGCCTGCCGAACTCCGGATCATTGGTGATCAGCGGACGCAGCGGCAGCAGTTCGGCGATCTGAATTCTGGCGCGCAGGGCTTTCAGGACACTGAGCTGAAGTTCTGCCGGGTCCCGCTTCACAATGGCCACTCGGATCAGCCCCAGCCACGCATCGGCGTCACCCGTCTGGTCAATCACGCCCTGATACACCTTTGCCGCGGCATCGGCGTCGCCTTTTTCGACCAGCAGGTCGCCCATGAACAGCTTCACGGCCCCGGCGTCGTTGGTGTTTTCAGCCAGCTGCTCCAGCCGCGGGATAACGTCGGCTGAACGTGATGACGCGCGATACAGATCACTCAGCAGCCGCAGCGATTCACGGCTGCGATCATTGGTCTCGAAATAGCGGTTCAGGTTCTTTTCGGACGCCTCAAGATCATCCAGTCGATATTGCGCCAGCGCCTGCCAGTAGTGGTAATCTCCCGGCCGGTCTTCATTGATCCGCACCAGCGCTGAAAAGGCCTGAACGGCCTTGTCGTTGCGGCCGACTTCCAGCATGACTTTTCCGATGGTGTCGTAGCCGGTGGCGCGATCCGTCATCAGTTTCTGGTGTTCGCGAAAGTCCAGCCCGAAGTCTTCCGGACGCTCCAGCGCGTCCAGCAGCACGCTGTAGCTTTCGGCCGCTTTGGACGCATCACCGACCTGAATATACAGCCGTCCGCGGACGGCATGAATGCTGACGAATTCCCGTGACGCACGGCTGAGCCGGGCTGACCCCAGCGCCTCTTCGATCAGTCTGGCGGCCGCCGCCGGATCGCGGCGGGTCAGCATCAGCACCGCCAGCTGGATGCGGGTTTCAAAGTCATCCGGATCCAGTTCGATGGCCTTCTGAGCTTCCTCGACGGCCTGTCGTGTTCGTCCCAGCCGCATCAGCAGCAGGGCATGTGCCCGGACAGGCTCGGCCGCGGTCGGATCGGCTTCGACGGCTCGTCGAAAGGCCTTCAGAGCGTCATCCAGCTGACCGTTCTTCTGAGCGGCAATGCCTTCCATGTAGGCGGCCAGCGATTCGGTCTTCTTTTCATCGCTGACGGTGATCGGGTCGGTCAGCTCGGTGGTGACATCATCACCCGGCTGCCGTGGCAGCAGCGGCTTTGAGGAACCGTCCTGCTGTTTCGGAGTTTCCGCGGCATCGGCCTCCTGAGCCATGACTGCCGCCTCGCGGAGGTTGCCACTGACCATCAGGATGCTGACACAAAGAACAGCAGGTCGAAGGAACATACTGTGAATCATTGCGAGTGACCGTTTCGAATACGACGTGTGTGGCAGATCAGCGCTTCATCCGCGCAGCCGGAAAGTGGCCAGCGAACATGGCACTGCCGGAACCCGGCCGCAGCACGAACGGTCTGCGGGCCGCCCCGTTTCTGAACGCTTCAGGCGTCCAGCGACGGCCTGAGTGTGTTCCGTGGCAGAGATTGTCGCGAATTGTCCGGGAGTTGAGAAGGTGAAGACATTTAAATTGAGGCAGTTGTCCGCATTCCTGCAGCCGCACTCACTTCTTCTTCCTGACCGTCTTCCGGCTGCCTGTGGACGTCCCGGTCTTCTTTTTCGACGCGCTTGTCTGGCCGCTCTTTGAGGCCGTCGACCCGGTCTTTGTGGAGGCCTTTCCGCTGGCCGTCTTTCTGGTGGCCGCCTTTCCGGCGGCCGCCTTTCCGGCGGCCGTCTTTCTGGTCGCCGATTTCGTCTTTCCGGTGGTTCCGGTGCTCTTGGTGGACCGGGACCGGGCGGGCGCTGGTGCGGCTTTGGCCTTCTTTTTCTTTTTCGGTGCCTTCAGCGCCGCCAGCCGCTCTTCGACACGAAGGACATCAAATTCATCTTCGACGTCAAATTCATCGGCGATTCGAGCTTCCATTTTCGGGTCGGTGGCGAGACTGCGAAGCAGGCATGAGAAACCGAAGGCTTCCGCCTTTTTCAGACCACCCTTAAGAAACTCAGACGCTTCTTCAATGCTGCTGTCCGGAGGCACGATTCCCAGATGAATCGCGGCGCGATGTGTTGATTCATCCAGGCAGACGACATGAGCGCCCAGCACCTGCTGCAGCGTGAAGCTGGTGATAAAGGGCGACAGATAGTCAATCTTTTTGAGTCGCTTCTGAGCTGATTCGAGTGTCAGTTTGGCCAGCTTTTCAAAGCTGAATGAATAGGTGCTTTCAAAGACGAACCGCAGAATGGACCGGATCCGCAGGCCCTTCCAGTCGGCCTGCCTGAGGTCGCCCAGGGTTTCTTCCAGTTCACCGACAGAACTGACCCGGATTTCGTTCAGGTCAAAATACGATTTCAGCAGTTTCTGGTAGCCGGCTTCCGCATTGTCCCAGGAATTGTCTTCCAGACAGACGGCGAACAGCATCGTTTCCAGAACGGGCAGCCTGAGCTTCGGCAGCGACCTGCCGTAATCCTTCTGCAGAAGTGCGGTCAGCTTTTTGCAGGCCTGAGCTTTGTCGCTCGCTTTTGTTGCTGATGCCGGGGGCATGGTTTCTTCCTGTGACCAACGATTGACAAGAACCTGTTGTCAGGTGAATTGCTTAAGCGTCCGCGGAATCTCCGTGATCAACGTCCGCCGTGTCTGAGGCCTCGTCCGCCGAAGCCGTCTCGGGCGGGAGAACTTCTCTGAGTATCCGGGTGGCTTCGAATGACTGGCGAACGCCAGGGTCGATTTCAAAGCGAAGTTCAGGAGTGTACCTGGTTTTTACGCGCTCCGCGACTTTCGCCTGCAGATATCCACGGGCGGAGTTCAGTCCGTGAAGGGTCAGCGCTTCGTCCTTGCTGGTCCCCATCACAGAGATCCGGACTTTGGCATATCGCAGGTCCGGACTGACTTCGGCACCCAGCACCGTGACGTGACGAATCCGGGGGTCGCGCAGTTCCTGAAGAATGCTGGTGCTGACGACTTCGCGAATGACAGAGGCAACGCGGGCTGTTCTGCGTGATGACATGGACGGTGTTCCAGAAAGACGATTTCGCACAGAAACCGGGACCGGCGAGCCTGCCACAGGGGCTGAAACGACGCTCCCGGCCGACCCGAACGGGAACGGCGGCGGTCAGGGTCAGGACAACGTTCGCTGAATTTCGTCGACACGAAACGCTTCCAGCAGGTCTCCTTCCTTCACGTCATTGAAACCATCCAGTCGAATTCCGCACTCCATGCCTTCGCGTACTTCCTTGACGTCTTCCTTCTCTCGCTTCAGCGACCCCAGCCGGTAATCATTCAGGACCGTGTTGTCACGAATCACATGAACGCGGTTGTCGCGGCTGATCGTGCCGTTCAGCACACGGCAGCCGGCAATGGTGCCGAACCGGCTGATGCTGAAGGTCTGCAGCACAATCGCTCGTCCGGTGGTGACTTCCACCTTTTCGGGACGCAGCATGCCTTCCAGTGACTGACGGATATACTCAGTCACTTCGTAAATGATGTTGTAGCGGCGGATATCGACGCCTTCTTTTTCCGCCAGCTGTTCCGCCCGTTCTTCGGCAATCACGTGGAAGGCCACGATGATGGCACCGGCCGCGCTGGCAAGGTAGACGTCACTTTCGTTCACGCCGCCCACGGCTTCGTGAATGATCTTGACTTCCACTTCAGGGTGCTCGAACTTGGAAAGTTCGCCACGCAACGCTTCGACAGATCCCGGCGTGTCTGCCTTCACAATCAGAGGCAGTGTCTGAATGCCTTCCTGGCCCTCGCGGACCCTGGCCAGAAACAGGTCCAGGTCCAGCGGCCTGCCGCGACGGGACAGAACCTCTTCGCGACCTTCGTGCTTGCGGGTCTCCGCTACCTGTCGGGCCTCTTCGATATCCTTCATGGCGAAGAAGTGGACGCCGGCCGAAGGCACTTCGTTAAGTCCCGCGACCTTGACCGGAGTAGACGGACCGGCCTCCTTGACCGGTTTGCCGCGGTCGTCGTACATGGCTCGAATGCGGCCGTAGCTGGTACCGCACAGCACGTCGTCGCCGACGCGCAGGGTGCCCTTCTGGACAATCATCCAGGCCACGACACCGCGGCCTTCGTCCCGGAATGCCTCCAGGCAGACGCCGACCGCCTCGCGGTCCGGATTGGCGCGATATTCCAGCAGTTCAGCCGTCAGCTGAATCGTCTCCACCAGATCGTCCAGGCCCAGGCCGCTGGCTCCGGACGTGCGGACCACTTCGTATTCCCCGCCCCATTCAGCCGGCAGCATGTCGTGCTGAGCCAGCTGCTGCAGGGTTCGCTGATCGTCAACTTCAGGCAGGTCCATCTTGTTCAGCGCCACAATGATCGGGGCACCTGAGTTCTTGGCGTGGGCGATGCATTCTTCCGTCTGCGGCATCACGCCGTCATCCGCCGCAATGACCAGCACGATGATGTCGGTCACATTGGCACCACGAGCCCGCATCTCACCAAAGGCCGCGTGGCCCGGCGTGTCCACGAAGGTCAGGGCCTGGCCGTCATGCTGAATCTGGTAGGCTGCAATGTGCTGAGTGATGCCTCCCGCTTCTCCGGCCGCCACGTTGGCGCTCCGCAGGCGGTCCACCAGTGTGGTCTTGCCGTGGTCGACATGCCCCAGAATTGTGACAATGGGAGGACGCCATTCGAGCGTATCCTCGTCGTCTTCGTGGTCCAGCGACGCCAGCAGCTCTGCTTCGATGTCGCGGCCGCGCTTGATTTCCAGATCCACGCCCAGTTCCATCGCGACTTCCAGCGCATCTTCTTCGCCGACTTCGTCGTTGATGGTCATCATCTTTCCGGCCTTGAAGAAATAGCCCATGATGGACTTGGCCGGCCGTCCGATGGCTTCCGACAGGTTTCGAACCGTAATCGGAAATTCAATCTGGGCCGACGTCTTCAGATCGGCCTGACTGGTGCGTTTCTTGCGCCGCTGTCGTTTTTCCTGCCGCTGTTTTTCGCGAGATTCTCGCAGTTCTTTCAGCAGAGATCCCTTGCGGGCCCCGGGACGCCGTCGAGCGCCGGGCTGAGCCGTTTCGCCTTCGTGCTCGGCCCGTGCCTGCTTGAGCTGTCTGAGCTGATCAGCCAGTGGACTGGAGCGGTCGACGATGTTTTCGAGCGCGATGTCCGGCTTCATGGCCTTTTCGCCCGACTTCTGGGGCTTGGCCTTGATCACCGGAGGCTGATAGGTGGGCGGTGCGGCAACCAGCGGTCGAGCCGGTTTTTCGCGGTCCTTGGGAGGTTCCGGCGGCTGTTCCCGGTCCTTGACAGAACCAATGGGTCTCATCTCGCGGCGCGTGGCTCTCATGCGCTGAAGCGGTGCCGACGCGCGCTGCGGTGGCTTTCGTTCGGGAGCTGCTGTCTTTTCTTTGGGTTTTGACCCGACCGCCACGTCCGCTTCCTGCGGCGGTGCCTTGGTTGTAGTGTCCGTCTGTTCCTTCTCCCCGGTCTTCCCCGCCTCAGCGGCGGCTTCTGTCTGTTCGGTTGTCGTGCTTGCGTCTTTGCCAGCTGTTTCTTTGCCGGCCCCATCTTTGGGGGCCGCGTCTTTGGTGGTTGCTTTGGCGCCGGTTACTTCCGTGTCCGCCTCGGCTGCGGCCGGAGTCGCTTCGGCATCGGTTGCTGCGCTGTCGGCTTCTGCGGCGGTCGTCTCTGTGTCCGCCGCTTCCGCAGCCGTGGAATCGGCTGCGTCGGTACCGGCCGCGTCGTCCGCTGTGGATGCTGACCCTGTCGCGGCTGCGACGGGTTCCGGTTGCAGCGCCTCATCCGGCTCTGCTTCTGTTTCAAACTCAGCCGCCTCCGGCGGTTCTTCCGTGATGGTCTGCGTGTCCGTGTGAGTCTCTGCGCGGGACGCCTTCGCGGGCATGACGCGGATATCCCGAACCTTGCCGGCGTTCGCCTCCCGCGTGGGAGTCAGGTCTGCGGCGGGCTCTGCCTTTGTGCTTCCGCCCGAGCCACGGTTCTGAACATACGCCACAATCTGATCCCGCTCTTCCGGCGTTATCGTTGCGAGCGCATTTCGAAGCTTGATCCCTGCTTCATCGCAGAGTCCAATCAAAACCTTGCTGTCGAGGCCAAGTTCTCTGGCCAGAGCAAAGATACGAATCTTCAAGACAACTACCCCTTCGACACTTCGCGAAAATCGTCTGATCGGTTCGACATTCGCGGTCGGTCAGAACCGGAGGTATACGATTTACCTGCCGGAACATTTCAACGCGCATCGGACAAAATATACAGTGGTTTAACGTTCATGGCGTCACTCGCCCACAACGGCTGCAGGACAGAACTGATAACTAGTTTATGAAAGCAGTCTCCAAAAGTCTTGAGTTCGGCGGCTCATTCGTCCGCGCTGGTGCTTGTCTTTTCGGCGGTCACGTCAGAAGGCGTGGCCGCTTCTTCGTCACTGCCGCCGCTGGCCTCTGTGTCTGCTGAGACGTCCGATGCGACGGACTTCGCCGCGTCAGAGTCCGGAACAGCCGCGGCAGCCGTCTCAGCGGCTGGGGCGGGGTCGACGGCAACTGTTTCTTCAACTGCCGTTTCGCCGGCGTCCGCGTCTGCAGTCGCTGCGTCTGCGGTAGCCGTTTCTGCAGCAGCCGGCGCTGCCTCTGGTTCGCCATCTTTGTCAGCCGAACCGTCGCCTTCCGTTGTTTCCTGAGAAGATTCGCCCGCCGCAGTGCTGTCTACAGCAGTTCCTTCCGCCGCCGTTTCTACGCGGGTGGCGGATTCTGCTGATTCGCCTTCCGCCGCTTTTTCCGCCGCGGCGGGTTCAGCTGTTTCCCTCTTCTTCGCCGGCGGTGCGACGGGTGTTGGATTCAGTTTTCTGGCTTCGGCCGCAGCAATCTCTTCCTTTTCCAGGCGAAGACTTTCTGCATCGGCAAAGTCAATGATTTCGTCCACGTCTGCCTGAGTCAGGCCGCTCATTTCGAGCAGTTCGTCCGGTTCGATGACGGACAGATCGTCAAACGTGAAGAAGCCCTGTGAAACCAGATTCTCAGCCAGATCCGACGGCATCTTCGGAACCGCCGCAAAGGCTTCAATGGAAATGTCCAGCTGCTCGTCCAGAGATTCCTGAGTCATCACGTTGATGTCCCAGCCGACCAGTTTGGAAGCCAGACGCACATTCTGACCTCGTCGACCGATCGCCAGAGAAAGCTGATCATCACGGACCAGTACGATGACTTTTCCCAGCATCGGGCACAGAATCACGTCTTCTACTTCGGCCGGCTGCAGGGCATTGGGGACCAGTACCTGCAGGCTGTCGTTCCAGCGGACGATATCAATTCGCTCGCCGTTGAGTTCTTCGACGATGCTGCGAATTCGAGCGCCGCGGACCCCGACACAGGCTCCGACGCAGTCGATGGAAGTGTCGTAAGACGACACGGCGACCTTGGATCGATGGCCGGCTTCCCGAGCGATGGACCGGGTTTCGATGATCCGGTCATTCACTTCCGGAATTTCGACTTCGAACAGCCGACGGACGAAGTCTGCATGTGTCCGGGACAGAATGACGCGAACTCGTGAGCCGGCCTTTTTGACATCCAGAACGATGGCTCGGACGCGGTCACTGACGCGGTAGTTTTCCTTGTTGATCTGCTCGCTGCGGGGCAGAATGGCTTCGACCTTGCCCAGATTCACAATGACGGTGCCGCGGTCGACGCGGGTCACCACACCGGAGACCAGCTGGCTCTTCAGTTCCAGAAATTCGTCGTAGTGCGAATCTCGTTCGGCTTCCCGAATTCGCTGGATCATGACCTGTTTGGCGGTCTGGGCGGAAATCCGACCCAGCAGGTCACCGATCAGATCGGGTTCCAGCAATGCGCCGTCGCAGGTCAGGGATGGCTCACCGGTGTCCCGATCAATCCTGACTTCGATCACTTCTTCCTCTGAGAAGTGCTTCCGAGCAGCTGACAGGATCGCCTGCTCGATGCCTTCAAAGACGATTTCCTTGTCGATTGCTTTGTCGCGATGAATCGCGTCCACAATCCGTTTGATTTCGTCGCCGTTCATTTACCGAAACCGTTTCGTCCTGAACCTATAATAAAAAAAGTGGGACAAGTCCCACTTTTCAGCATCAGCTTTCTCACGAAAGCCGATGAAGCATGCCTG
>JAVKCM010000280.1:0-49458 GCA_040222735.1 Fuerstiella sp.
CCGGGCGCGCCAGCTCCAGTCGGTGTCTTCCACGTAACCGCCCATATCTTCATCCAGCAGCCCGACCTCCCGCAGCGCCTGAATTCGACACAGTACGCAGACGCCGTTCAGAAAATCGACGGGTGTGTCCGTTGTGGCAGCCGCACTTCGATTGGTCGCATGAAAACGAGACGTCAGCCAGTGTGCCAGATGCCGGCTGAACCACGGATATCTCAGAATTGTGTTCTGCACGTTGCCGTGTTCACGCAGATACACGGTCGGGCCGAAGAAAGCCGCCTTCGGATGACGGGCGGCTGCGTTGACCAGCTCGGCCACATAACCCGGATTCAGCACATCGGTGTCCGCATTGACAATCAGCACATGTTCATAGTTGCGATCCATGGCATGCTGCATGCCGGAGTTGTAGCCGCCGCAGAAGAATCCGTTCTGCTCCCGCGTGATGACGGTGACATTCGGAAAGCGTTCCTGAACCCAGGTTGTCATTTCACCGCCGGACCCGTTGTCGACAAAGATCAGGTCGGCTGCCGATTCCAGCAGCTCAAGGTGCGTGCTGATGCAGCGTTCCAGCGGAAAGCAGTAGCGGTGCGTGGCCAGTACGATGGCCACCCGTCCCGGTTCCAGACGGCGATGTGTGATGACGTCGTCCTGAGTCACGCGGCCCTCCGATCCGCTGGCACGGCCGGCTGTTCCTGGCGGTCGCCAGCGAGATAGTCATGCGGTTCCGGCACCGTCGCCGTCAGCAGGTCGGGCACTGCTGCCAGCCCGCAGAACCATGAGAACACCGCATGGGCCGCCGCAACGGCACCTCTGGACGGAGCGGCGGCGGCCAGGCGCAGCGCACCGAGCAGGCGACCGGCGGGTTGCGTCACCAGGGCGCACCAGAGCAGCCTGAGACGCGGCCGGCTGGTCGGATTTCCCGGCCACGCGATAAACCCGTGTCGCTGGGCCAGATACAGCACGTAGCGCCAGTCCTGACGCTTTTTCCAGAACATGGAGCACGTTTTTCGTCGACGTGGATGCCGAATGCGGGCTTCCGGAACAAACCCGATGTCGCCCAGCGGCAGCAGTCGTGCCGCCAGTTCCACGTCTTCGCACGCGGCCCGAAGAAAGTTTTCGTCAAAGCCGCCGACCTGCCGCAGTGCCTCTCGACGGCAGGCAATCGCGGCCGTCAGATAGACGCCCCCATGTTCACAGACCGGAGCGTCCCACAGTATATTCGGCTCGCCGTCGATCGGTTCCACGCGGGCTTCGGCTCCCACCCAGTCGGGGTTCTGATGCAGGGCCGTGACCAGTAGCTGAACCATGTGTTCATCCACCAGAACATCGCTGTCCAGGTACAGAACGATGTCGGCGGCGGCCCGGCGAGTGCCCAGGTTGCGGGCGGCCGCAGGACCTTTGTTCGGCTGACGCAGGTGCTGCAGCCCGGGTAGTTGAGCCTGAAAATCGCGGATGACTTCCGACAGATCATCCGTGCTGCCGTCGTCACACACCAGGATCTGCATCAGATCTGCGCAGATTGTCTGGCGTGCCAGATCTCTCAGCACACAGCGCAGCAGATCCGGTCGGTTGAACACGGGAATGACAATGGACACAGCGTATCCGGTGCTCACAGCAGCATTCTTTGAAGATGTCATTGATGAACGGCCTGTCCGGGACGACACGGCAGCTTCCGAGCCTCGTAGCACTGTCCGAGTCTGGCGGTGGCAGACGCGAGAGCCCGAGTCAGTTTCAGCGTCCCGGCAAAACTCGGCCGGTCCCAGGTGGTCTGCTTCAGGTACGTCAGACCAAGTCGGGCGGCGGCTGCCATATTGCGAGCAAACCCGTGAAACGGATCGGTCAGCTGATAGACGAAGTGATTTCGCAGCTGCAGAAAGCCAGGCCCGCTGCTCGCCGCTGAGCCGCCGGCAAAATGTTTACAGACGCTGCCGGGCACAATGACGACACGCCAGCCCTCATGACGGGCGCGGCGACACAGGTCTGCTTCTTCCCAGTACATGAAATACAGCGGATTCAGTCCGCCGATTCGGGAAAAACATTCCCTGCGCAGAAACAGCGAACTGCCTTCCACCCAGTCACGCTCCACAGGCGAATGACTGGCGTCCGTCATGTAAGGGATCACATCCCGACAGCGACCGAGCATGTAATAATTGGCCGCATCGCTGTCCCATTGTGTGAACACCGGCCCCATGATGCCGATGGACGGATCTGCGGCGGCTGCGGTCATGGCATCCAGCCAGCCCGGCTGCACAATCGTATCGGTGTTCTGCAGACAGACCCAGTCACAGCCGTCCGCGAACGCCTGCGGGATGGCTCGATTATAGGCTTCCGCATAACCCAGGTTTTCTGCATGCCGGATGATGCTGACGTCAGGATGTTCGCTTCTTAGCCAGGTCAGACTGTCGTCGCTGCTGGCGTTGTCGACGACGTAGATTCGCTGATCCGGCAGACCGTAGTCCTTCAGGGATGTCAGCAGGGCCGGCAGCCAGGGCATGCCGTTGTAGTTCAGGATCTGAATTCCGAGTTTCATGACCACTGATACGGGCTGGAAGGTTCTGGTCGCTGAGTCCGGTGGTCCATCGTCAGGCGGCGCGGGATTCGCGTTGTGCGGTGCGTCCCGGACGGCGGGCAATGATTTCCAGATCACGATGAAAGCCGATTCTTCGACTCAGCGGGCCGGTCAGCTTTGCGGCCAGACCCACGGTCCTGCGCAGCGGTCCCGCGTGGCTCATCCGCGCCACGGCGTCATACACGGAAATGAACTTGATCCGACGCAGCCGAACCACTTCAAAACCCACGTTCTGCAGCGTCCGGCGAATACAGTCCGCATCGAAATAGCTCAGGTGATCCGGAGCCTGGTAATTGTACGGATGGTTGGCGAGTCCCAGATGGTAGAGCGAATCTCGCCACGCCAGCACCCTGCCCTCATAGGCCGGAAAAGACAGATACATCAGCCCGCCGTCCTGCAGACTCTGGTGACACTGCGACAGAAAGCTTTTCGGGTTGCTGAGATGTTCAAGAACATGTGAGCAGTGAATGGCGCCGAACTTCTGAGCCGGCAGCTGACAGTTGTTCAGGTCGGTGACCGTTCCGGAAATACCGTCATGGCCGGAAAGAAAGCCGACGGCCCACGGAGCTGCGTCCACGACACTGACCTGAAAACCGTGGTCAACGGCATTCAGCGCGAACGTGCTGGCCCCTGCCCCGGCTTCCAGCAGGACCGGTGAGGGCGCATGCTGCTTCAGATAGTTCAGCCGTTCGGCATAGATCCTTGACCACTTGTCCATCTGATCCCGCTGCATCAGCGGAGCGAAGTAATCTTCGTCGTAGTGTTCATCGTAGACCAGCGGCTGACCATCTTCGGCAAAGCGGAAGCCGCAGTCGCGACACCGATACACCTGCCAGTCGTTGTAGCGGATGGTCGCATGGACACTGGTCGAAGAGCAGACCCAGCACGATTTGTCTGTTTCAGTCATAGTGGATTCAGCGAACGATTGGTGAAATCACCGGGGCCGGGCGCGGTCAGAAACCGAATAATTCAGCAGGATCAGGCCACGCGGCGTTTGATGCCACGATACACTCGCGCACCAAATGCAGCCGGACGGCGGATCAGCATGTCTTCCAGAAAGAATGCCGGCGACGATCGGATGCGATTCAGTTCAGCACTGGCTTCATATCCCTGGATCATCGAATCCCAGAGCATGTGTCGCAGCCGGAGGCTTTCCGCATGTTCTTCGGGAACCTCGGTTGCGGATGCCGTTTCGGGCCTGGCATCCGGTGATGATCGAACTTCCCGGGCGATGTCCAGCAGCGAGGCCTTGACCAGTTTTCGCCCGACTGATTCTTCCACAACACTCATCGGTACCGCTCCGGCCGCGAGCGCTTCCCGGTAGGCGGCCTGCCAGAAGTCGCAGAGCGGGCTTCTGTCGTTTCGCCAGGGCTGGATCGGAACCACGGTGAAGTGCACCAGCTGCGACCGATCTTCCTCATACCATTCAAGGCAGTTCCATTCGTTTGGGATGGAATCCCCGATGGCGTCCGGCGGCAGAATACAGAATTCCGCCATCAGTTCCTTGTAGGAATACTCGCCCCGATCCAGTCCGGCGATGATGTCGTCCAGATCCCAGTTCAGCTGTGAACAGTCCATCAGCATGACGCTCATCTGCCGGCCCGGGGTCCAGTACCGGCCTTCTCCGTGATCGTTGTTCTGACGGTCCTCCCAGCCTTTGGGGACTTCGTGCTGCGTGCTGCACAGCACTGCCTTGCCGTCCATCGGCGTGTTCCAGAGTTTGGCGATGTCGTCAAACACCAGCATGTCGGCATCAACGTAGATGGCTTTGCCGGCATAGCCCGCCAGCTTCGGTATCAGAAAGCGATTGAAGCTGAACCCGGTGCCGGGCCGGTTCTTTGGATCTTTGGGCACTGGCACCGGCATGTTTCTCATGTAAAACACCTGCACGGGATGCTGCGTGTGTTTACGGATTGAATATTCCAGCACATGGGCGGGAATCATCATGCTGTCATCACAGCCCACGAAGATGCGGATCGGGTCGACCAGAGGTTCGGCACTCATCACAAACTCCTCCACAGATTTCTGAATCTCTGAAAACTGAATGTCAAAACTGCTGTGCTGATTCCTGAACAGGGTCCTGTCGTTCAGGTCACTGAATGTATGACTGTAGGAACCACCACCATCCACACCGAGCATTCGTACGGTCTTGACGCCAAGGCGTCCCAGCAGGTTGACCACCACCGACCCGCTGAAGGTTCCGGTCACGGCAGGCACGGGGCCGGGACGGCGGGCACTCCAGAGCGGATACGACAGCAGTCGGCCCTGTTCCGCAAACTGACTCAGCACGGGAACCGTCTGCACAAAGTCGTTCAGACAAAGTGCGGTGGGGCGACAGTTGACGTGCGGCACCTCCGGCATGACCAGCCAGCGGGCATTGTTCAGCAGCCGATCTTCACAGTCTTCCACCACATCGATGTCGATGATGTGAGCAAAGTCGACCTGCTGTTCCCGTACGACATGATTCAGTGAGACACAGTTGTAGGTACCGAGCGGAAACTGGTCTCGCAGGCTGTAACTGGGGCCTTTGCCCAGGATCAAAAACGGAGTCTGTCGATGCTCGAAGGTCGGAAACCACCTGAACAGGTCGGTGGGTGTCGCTGAAGCACTGGTGAGCATGCCGGGCGGACAGCTTTCTACGCGGCATCCGAGGCGACGGCAGGGCATGCCGGCTCAGGCTCTGACACACCGGCCAGCTGCTGAACCTGTTGGCTGAATCGCTGCCAGGAAAGATGATCGACCGTGTGCCGCACGTCGAAGCGAGCCGCACAGGCCTGCTCAACAAGATCACAGATTTCAGCCACGGAATTCGAAGGACCGAACAGATAGCCGTTCTTTCCGTGAGTGATGATATCGGGAGCGTGTCCGGTATCTGAGCACACCGGAACAACATTGCACATGGCCGCTTCAATCAGCGGCACCGGACCGCCTTCCAGCTCCGACACACTGACAAACACATCAATCGAATGATAGAAAGACGGATATTCACTGTACGGCAGTTGCACGTATTCGAAGTTCGGCAGCGCCATCAGTTCGTCAAACCGGCTCCACTGCTCCCATTTCTTGCCACACAGGACAAACGGTCGGTCCGGCAGCGCCCGGATGATTTCCAGCATCCGGTCACCGCCCTTGCGGGGCAGCCATGACGAACAGAATCCCACACGGCCGGTGCCACGGGCATGGGGTTGAAAAATTTCCGGGTCGGCACCCACCAGTCCGACTTCAATCAGCTGCTCAGCCACGCCCTGAGTCACCAGGTCGCGTGCAAACTGCGAGCACATGCTGATCACCGAATCGGCCAGATTCATGACATGAATCAGTTCCGCATGAGAATACCACAGGTCGCGCGGATGTGTATAGAACAGCAGATTTCGAGAATGCAGCACGCTGGGCTGCAGCAGCAAAGTGTCACGAAAATAGCCGTAATGTGAGTAAAAACAGGCCCGCGCCGGCGGCACGGGTGTCTTGAATTCCACAAAGGCCGTCCGGCCGTCCGTGTGGGCATCGATTTCGCGGCAGATGGCGTCCAGAATCCAGCCCTGAACGTGCTTCGGAGGCAGCACGTAGACAAGATCGTACTCTGGTTCCGGGGGATCCTGCAGAGAATCAACCAGATGCTGATACTGCCGCGTGACCGACGGACTGCCGGAGAGCAGCCGTCGGGTTCTGCGTGCGAGTGACATGAGTCCTGAAATCACGAAAAACCTATCGGCGGGCGGCGACGGCCAGAATGGTCATGGGGAAGGCATTCTGCCTGGCCAGTTTTCCGACGATCCTTGTCAGTAAGGAAGGCAGCTGCAGCAGATCCTGCAGCAGCGGCTGAACCGGACAGGCATTGATCAGATCGATCCTTTCAGGCGTGAAGCCCGTTGTTCTGAGTGTGTCGGCCAGTGAATCCCGGGTAAAAAAGTTGACGTGGCTGCGATCCGTGTAGTGAAAAAAGGCGAGACGACTGTTTTCCAGCGCCGATGGAAGTTCGCAGTTCGGAACGCTGATAATGATGTTCTGTCGCGCTACCCGGTGAAATTCCCGCAGCACCGCTTCGGGATCCGGGACATGCTCAAGTGTTTCAAAACTGACCACCGTATCGACACTCTGGTCCGCAAACGGCAGGCAGGACGCATCAGCTGACCGGAAGCGTTCGGGGGCGTCTTTCCACTGAGGATAAGGCTGAAGGTCCACACCGGCGGTTGAGTAATCGTCGGCAAAGTGCAGCACATACCGACCATTGCCGCAGCCGACATCCAGAAAGCTGTGACCGGCATGTTCCTTGATGGCCGAGGCGCGATGTGGATTCAGATGCCGGTCTGCCCAGACGGTCGCCGCTCGATTGGCCGAACTGGCAGTGGACAGAGGTGAAGACTGTGGCAACAGACCTTCGCGGCGGTCAGGCCGCGACGACTTCCCAGTCTCGAGCGTTGAAGAAGAGTGAGTCACCGAGGGGAGATCCTGAAGAAACGGTAAAGGCGATGCCTTCCGCGATGGCGAGCGAATGCAGCGGCTTGCGGTTAAGTGAGATTTTGGCGGTATACTGCCCGGGCGGCAGACAGACCGGATTCAGCGCCAGTCGATATTCGAACAGTCCGGCCGGAATCGAATGTCGCCGTTCATCCTGCCCGGCGGTCACGCTCAGCACATTGGAAACGCCATGGGCAGGACTCCGAATCACGACATCCAGTGAAACGTCATCCATCGCCTCCGGGCTCTCAGCCCGCACGCAGAGCGAAGCGGAACGGCCGGTGCACGGTGAGGCCGTCAGGTTCTGTTTTTCATCCCGAAAGAAGACGTCCCTGATCGTGCACGGAAAGTCGGCCGGACGGATCTGGTGACCGGCATTCACGCTGATCGTTTCGGCAGCCGCTGCCGCGTCAGCAATCCGAGCCTCATAGGCTTCCAGCGTGGGGCGGATCGGCCCGCTGGCGAACATCTGACCACGGTCCATTGCCACGCCGGTCTGACACACGGTCAGCAGGGTGTGATGACTGTGCGACACGAGTACGAAAGCCGTCCCGGCCTCCATAAGTTCGCTCAGGCGCCGATAACACTTGGCACGAAAGGCGGCGTCACCGACGGCCAGCACTTCATCAATCAGCAGAATATCCGGTTCCAGCTGACTGGCGACCGCGAAACCGAGTCGAACCTTCATGCCGGAACTGTAATTCTTCAGCGGCATGTCAATGAAGCTCGACAGTTCCGCGAACTCCACAATCGCCTCCAGACGCCGGTCCACGTCACGTTTGGTCATGCCCAGCACGGCGGCGTTGACATAGATGTTTTCCCGGCCGGAAAGAATCGGATTGAAGCCGGCACCCAGTTCAATCAACGCGGCCAGTCGTCCGTTGACCACAATCTGTCCCGCGTCCGGACGAAACAGTCCGTTGACCATTTTCAGAAGCGTGCTCTTGCCGGCGCCGTTGCGACCGATCAGTGCGAGACTTTCGCCCGCGTGCACATCAAAACTGACATCGTCCACCGCCAGAAATTCATCAGGACGCAGGTGCAGCTCATCGCCGCCCAGCCCCATCAGGTCGCCGGCGATGTCACGCACCCCATACCACAGCGAGCGTTTCAGGCTGCGGCAGAAGCGTTTTCGGACGTTCTGGACAGAAAGCAGAGGTGTCGACATCAGTGTTTCTTCGGGCCCGGATCGGCGGACGAACCTGTTGCAGCCGTCGACAGAAACAACCGTTCTGCGGCGAACAGCGGTTTCAAACGACCGGAGGCCGGGATGGCCTTATCGGTGAGCATAGATGAGCACACGCGGACCGCTGCGTTCGTCGCGTTCCTGAGCAACGTCGACCGTGCCGAAGCCCAGCTGCTGCAGCAGACCGACCAGATCTTCCAGCACAATCCACTTGGCGTGGCCGTACATTCCGGCGAATGGGTTGTTGCGTCCATGTTCATCAAAATGCCAGTAGCGAACGCCGTCGTCTTCTTTGATCTCGACGTTCTGTGGAGCAACGTGTGTGTCCAGCATGATGGCCGAACCGACCAGCGGCGCCAGCGTCCGCAGATGGGCGACAGGACGTTCAAGATGGTACAGTACGCCGACGTGATGCAGAATGTCGCACTTCAGTTCCAGTTCCTGAGGAACCGCCTGTTCCACATCCCAGCAGTGGACCGTCGGATGAAACCCGGCCATGGAACAGCGAACCAGCGTCTTGACCACGTGTTCGATGCGGGAATCGATGCCGGTCACCTTCCGAGCCATCGCGGCCAGTGCGACCGTGTGATTTCCCTCAAAACAGCCGATTTCCAGCACATGTTTATCAGACAGATCGTAGCGACGATGCAGTTCCATGATGCGGGAATCCGGAATCGTTTCCGGTTCGTTTCGCTTGTTGACAGTGAACCGGTTGCCGAATCGCCGGCCGTGCTCGTCAATAACCCATGAACTCCACGGCAGCAGATCATTCAGCCGCCGCAGCTCTTCATCTGACAGACGATTGATTTCTGGAAACGGGAACTCCCCCGGCGCATAGCCGCCCAGCGGAATCTCAACCTTGTGAGGTCCCGAAACCGTGCGACGAATACGATTATAAACCCCGGTAAGCATCGTTCGTTCTCTCCTTCTAACTACTGATGCGTTCGATCGCCCGCGGCAATCCGATACGGTAGACGACAAATGCCAGAAACATGCCGACGACAGTGGTGCCGAAGACCACCGCGGACGGCTGCAGCCAGGTGTGCTGTCCGGTGAGCAGCCAGTCGCGAGTCTGACACAGCAGCGGACTGACCGGATTCAGCTGATTCAGCCGACCGATCCAGCCGCTCGTTTTCGGCAGATAGATGACCGGCGAGCAGTACATCCACACCTGACAGATGAGCACCAGTCCGTTGCTGACATCCTGGTACAGCAACGCAAACGGACTGAGCAGAATTCCGATCATCAGGCCGAGCAGAATCATCGACAGCAGGCCGACCAGCGCGAGCGGCAGCGTGGCGGCCGGAACAAACCCCAGATACAGCCACGCAACCGCCAGAATGATCGACCGGATACCCACATTGAACCAGCACTCAGCGAAGGCCGTGAGCGGCAGCGCTTCGCGTGGAAAATTGATTTTCGCCAGCATCGATTTTGATTCCGAGATCACACGCACCGGAATCTGAATCGCATCGACAAAGGTCTGCCACAGGATGGTCCCGGTCACCAGGAACACGGGATACGGGACACTGCCGACGTTGATGCTGACGACCTGTTCGCTTGTCAGAAACAGCCAGATGGCAGTCGTGGCCAGTGGTGGAAAGATGGCCCAGAAATAGCCCAGCATCGTCTGTCGGTAGCGAGCCGCGATGTTCCGGACGAGCAGACGCCACGCCAGTTCGCGGCAGGCCAGCAGATCCCGGCCCAGTTCTCTGAACAGCACCGAAGGTTGTCTGAGAGGCGAACCGGGCCGGTAAACGGTCGGGCCGCGATGATTACTTGCTGACATCCGTGTTGTTTCGATTCCGTGTTTCCGTTCAGGCGGCGTCGGCCTGATGCTGTCGTTCACGCGGCGGAATGGCCAGCGTGTTGAACACACAGCGTTGACCGGCTTTCTGTCCGACGATCGGCTGAGTACCGTCGAACAGCTGATAACCGAAGCTCAGCAGCAGTTCAGAGACAGAAGCCGACTCTTTGTCACTGACTTCGATGTAGATCGTCGGACGTGTTTCTTCAAGCAGCCTGAGACCGCCCTGCAGGACCAGCAGTTCGGCCCCCTCGACGTCAATCTTGATGAATGTCGGCGGCAGAAAGACAGCCTGCATGTCATCCAGTGTGGTGGTCGGCACGAAGTGCGTGTATCGTGTCCCGCCCGTCTGACTTCGGTGCCGGGCGACCTGCAGGTGACTTGAGGAACGTCCGCGGGCTGCGATTCTGAATTCTGAAATGCCCGTCCTGTCGGATACCGCGGCACACAGGACGTTAATCATTCGATCCGCGTTGCGGGGCAGACTGACAGTCTTCTGGATCAGGGCGGCCAGAACCGGGTCGGCCTCGACGCTGACCACGCTTCCACCTTCCCCCGCACGATGGGCGGCCAGCAGACTGAACAGGCCGACATTGGCACCGATATCCCAGACGCAGTCACCTTCCGTGACATAACCTGCGGCCATTTCAATCAGATCACTGAATCCGGCAAAACCGGGTTTCAGGTATCCCAGTGCCGAATCAGGTGTCACGTACAGCGGTCGGCGGCCAAAAGCCGGCGGCAGTCGCCTTTGAAAGACGATGCGTCGAGCCAGACGTTCTGTGATGGATCTCAGCACGACGGACCTCGGAAGTTCTGTTGGGTTAAGCGGAACCGGATGAAGATGACCGACATCTGAAGCAACAATGCTCAGATCACTTCCGAGATCAGTTGGGAAAAGGCACGCACGGCGTTCCGGCGCGTGTAATTCTGTTCGACCAGCTCACGGGCACGCTTTCCCATCAACCGCAGCACCTCAGGATCAGCCTTTGCCGAACGAATCGCGTCAGCAATGTCGGCCGGCGCGCCCGGTCGAATGGTGAATCCAACCTTATGCGTGGTGGTAATTTCGTGCAGTTCTGAGGTTTCCGGCGCGTTTGTCAGGTACGGGCGGCCGGCAGCCAGAATTCCGTACAGTTTGCTGGGCATCAGGCAGCGGCTGAGTTCGGCGGTCAGTGGAATCAGATGCAGATCCGCGGCACTCAGGCTGTGTGACAGTTGTTCCAGCGGCTGATAATCACAGAACAGAACATTCTTCAGATTCAGCGATTCCACCTGTCGCTGCAGATCGGGTTTGCGTGCCCCCTGCCCCACCAACACAAAGCGAATGTCCGGGTCGTCCTGCAGCAGGGCCGCCGCTTCCACGAACTCTTCCAGTCGCTGCGTCAGCCCCAGGTTGCCGGAATACATAACGACGAAACTGTCTTCCAGCCCGAATTCTGTCCGAAACCGGTTGTGTTCCGAAATCGGCACGATCTGTTCAGTATCGGCCCAGTTGGGCACGATGGATATTTTTTCGGAAGGGATGCCGGCATCCAGCAACAGCTGTTTCATGTCCCTGCTCAGCACCACCATCCGACTGCAGCGGCGATACACGTCGAACAGACGACGTCGCAGGCTGCGGATGGCCCGATTGTCAGTAATTTTCCTCAGCGCGACGGCGACGTCGGGGTAGATATCCTGCAGATAACCCACCATCCGGCAGTTGGTGCGTGTTTGAAATCTGTCCGCCACAAAGGGCAGCAGAAACGGATCTGTCTCAAAGACCACAACGTCCGGTGGCGGCAGCTGCCCGATCTGCCGTCGGCAGGCCTGCACAAACGACAGAAAATTGACGGCCTTCAGCATCATATTTCGTTTGGAAAGTGTGGTGTGCCGCACTCGGTGAATGGTCACACCGTTTCGCCTGTTTGTCTGCTGCCATTCCGATCGTGTGGAAGCCGCATTCGGCTGCCCCGCCAGCACGTGAACATCAAACTGGTCGGCCAGGCCTTCACAAAGGGCCGTCAGCAGCTGCCCGGTGGCCTCAGAATCGGGCCAGTAGGATCGATTCAGGAACAGGATTCGCGGTTTTGGCAGATTATCCATTCACGCGAATCGGAAATCAGAGTCCGGTGTTGTGCGGGCACCTGTGGTCGGCGCACACTTCGTTCCTCTGGGTGGCAGTATTCATCCGGCCATTCCACTGAGGCGTCAAAAATCGGCCGATTCACGCAGCGGCGTTACTCAGCGAGCGGAAACTACTTCATTTCTTCCGATCGATGCTAGACCGTTTTTCACAGCGGCCGAATCGGCATCTGAGTCTGCTCTTGACAGCCGCTCAGGGCCGCGATCCGGCGGCTGCCTCAGAAAGCGGATGGAAGGCTCACTGCTGCCGAATTCAGGAGCCTCTGAACGCAGAGACCGATCTGATCTGTCCGTAAAACCAGCTGTTTCTTAGGGTTCGGGCTGCAACCAGGGGGTGCCGCGATTGATCGAAAAATCGGCCCGAGGGCAGTCAGAGCTGGTTCGCGGCGTTCCAATCATTCCAGAAACGGCCATCGATGTCAGGATTTCTGGCTCTTGAAAGCTACTCACCGGTTTTAACGCTGATCGTCGGGCTCGGCGGATTCTTCGGTCTGTGGGGAGGCGGACTGCTGGCGTGGCGGTCCGCTCGTCTTCCGACGCCATGGAACCACGTCATCGCAGCCGTCAGCGGCATTCTGCTGTTCAGTCTGGGCTGCCAGCTGATGGCGTTCGCCAGCATCGCGTCCCGCCGCGTCCTTGGTGTGTACCTTGCTGCGTGGATGATTGTGGGCTTCGGCTACTGGCTGTCTCAGCTCACGAATCTTCGCCGATTGTGGAAGATTCTGCATCCTTGGATGTTCTTGTTTCTGATTCCGGCCGCCGTCCTGTTAATCATGGCCATGTCGGGCTCAACAAAGATTGATGAACTGTACTACCACATGCTGATGCCTGCGCGGATTGTTGAGTATCAGGGGCTGAAGTTCTTCGGATATCCCTGGCAGTCCGCCGTGCCGCAGATGGGCTACCAGACAGCGTTCGCTCCGTTTCACGCAATCGGTTTTCCTCATGCAGGCAACATCATCAGCAGCCTGCTGGCGCTGACGTTTTCCTGTTTTACTTTTGCCCTGGTCCGAGAGCGGCACTCATCAGCCTTCGGGGCAAGCCTCGTCGCAGCGTTACTGCTGGTCGGTATGTATCCGGTCGTCTGGTATGTGACCGGGGGCGCCCACAGCTTCGGTGATCTGTCCGTGGCTGCAGCCATCGTTGGCAATGTCTGTTATCCCGTCGCACCGGCCGGCGTGACGCCCCGGGCCTGGAGAGCCGCCATCAGTACGCTGCTGGTGGCGGGCGCCGTCTCCAAGATTTCTCTGCTGCCGCTGGCCGCTTTGGTCTGGTGCTGGCCGATTGTCCAGGCTTGGCACCGCAACGGCCGGATCCTGTATGCCGACAGTCTGGCGGCTGCCATGGCCCCCTGGCTGCTGTTCTATCTGCCCATGGTGCTGTGGACGTGGTTTCGGTCCGGCTCACCGTTCGGACCGATTCTGGCTGGCTGGTTCGGCCCCACGGTATACGCAACCGACGAAGTTCACCGCGCCATTGAAAGCCAGTCCTCGCGTATCTTTCCCGGTATCGGGCCGTTCATCGGCTACGGTCACTGTCTGCTGCTGTGGGTGTTAGTCGCGACGATGTGGTTTGTGCGAGACGCGCCTCGCCTGCTGCCGGCGTTGGCGCTCGGACTGCAGGGAATATTGATCGCCCTGCTGCTGCCGCTGGACACACGTTTTCTGGGAGGCACTCAGTATGCCGCTGCAGTCCTGGTTGCGATGCACCTGCCACGACGCTGGGTCCAATGGATCACGTGTGGTTTCTGGCGAAAAGCGGGGCTGGTCATCTGCCTGCTCCCGTGGTTTGCCGTGCAGCTCTACTACGCAGCGCCGTTTGCGGCATCGGTCGTCGGAATGATGTCCCGCGACGATTTTCATCGGCGATACATTGCCTTTTATGACGACTTTCAGCAATTGAACAGTCTGCTGCCCCCGGATGCTGAAATTCTGACGGCCGGCGTTCGACCGGACAGTATTTATTTTCCGCGGAAGATCTATGTCAACAGGATGGATGTCACCGGTGGTCACCCCGTCTACCTGTTCGCCTGTCGCCTCACGACGGATCAGCTGGCACAACGAATTCCGGAGCAATATACACTGGGGCCGCTGATTTACAGAAATCCGAACGCACTGAAGTCTGTCTCGCGTGTTCCGGGAGTCGCCAGCAAACGCGGGTTGCTGCGCGTGTTTCGGCTGATCGGTCGGGAGCCAACGCCCGGGCAGCACTGAGCGTCGACACAGACATTCAGCTGGAACAGAATTGCAGGCACTGAAAACTCCACTCGGCTTAGCGTACTGCGCTGGTTCCGGCCAGGAATTCAGTCAGCCGTTCTGATGATCTGCCGTCAATATGTCCGGCAAAGTCACGCAGAAACCGGCGTTGACCCTCCAGCTGACTGGCTCGGTTTTGATTCCCTGCCAGACACCGAATCGCTTCGATCAATTGGTCAGGATCCGAAGCCGGAAGTGCGGCTTCGTAGTCGGCAAACGGCAGAACGGCTGCCGTTGCAGCAAACCGAGCGTGAATCATCGGCTTGGCATAGAACAGCGCGTCCAGTCCGGCCGTGGTATCCTCAGTAATTACCACAGATGCCTGCGGCACCAGACGGCGCAGCGGCCGCGCGGTCACCATGACTCGATCAGACAGTCCGCGAGCGCGGATCAATCGAACATACAGTTCCCCGTAGTCCTTCGGATGAGGCTTGATCACCAGCCGCTGGCGAGGTTGCATCTGAAGAGCATCCAGGAGTGCGCCCAGGATCGCGAGCCCTTCGGTCGGTTCCTGCGATACCAGCTTGCAGCAGGATGCGGGGTGCGGGCGCGTGACCCATAACCAGTATGAACCTGATGTACTCGACCGTTCCGGCAGCCTGCACCGGTCGTATTCGGGATTCCCCGTGACTTCGATCGTCGCCGGCTTCATGGCTGAGTTCTTCAGATATTCTGAGCGGCGGCTTTCTGACCAGACGGCCAGATGGTCGGCAAACGCGTCGTCATAGGCATGATGATCGCAGTCCAGACCGTACTGAACGGCGACCACAGGAAGTGACCGCCGTCGTGCCGCCAGGACGTATTCAATGCCCGGAGAAGTGGCCGCCGTATTGACGAACAGCAGGGCGGGATTCATGCGTTCCAGCGTTCTTTCTGCCAGAGCCAGGCAGGCCCGCGATGCGGCCACCGAGTGCCGCAGTTTCTGCGACTGCTCTGGTGACAGTTCGACACTCCATTGTCTCAAACCGTCGGTGATTCGGTCGACGAACCAGTCGGCAAACTCGCCCGCCTGTATCTGCAGCTGATTTCGTCGGATGCTGTGCCAGACGGGCATCTCACTGGCCATAGCAAGGCCAGTACGCTCAATCGCGGCCCGGGTGTGTTTCCAGCGGGGATGAGCAAAGGGAACAAGGATCACGGGGCGCCCGCGGATGCGTCGGCTGGCGTCCATTGGCAGCCAGCGCAGCAGCGAGAAAGTGCGCCGGCCAAGATCACGCAGATGCTGGTATCGTGAACTCCGGGGTCGGCAAAGGAGTGCGGAACTGTTCCGCAGCTCTGCCTCGTCCTCCTGCATGCTGGCGTCAGCTCGACAAGTGTTGCGGAGGCCACGAACGTAGCCCGAGACGATCGACCAGAGTCGCTGCCGCACAAGGATTGAGTAATCGATGCCGTCGATGACCGGGTTGAAGCTGATTGCGCTTGGCCATTGACAGACGGCATCTGCGACCGCTTTATCCGCCTCATCAACGCTGTACTGACTCCACTGTGCACGCGTCGGCGTGGCAGATTTGACCGACCGCGTCGACGGGACAGCGCCGGGGTTTGCCGGTGGCGGTACCATTGCCTACGCAGCTTTCCGTTCAGAACTAAGTTCATCCGGAAGCATGGAAATCCAGCTGCGGTCAGGCTCATAGCCGAGGCTCAGCAGCTGGTCTCCGCACCGCTGATCAAACAACACGCCGTCACGTCGGGTAAAATAGTTCTTCCAGTCGCCTGCGACACCGCGTCGCACGTGCGCGGTGGCGTCCATCTGTCCCGGCCGGCGCCCTCCTGACATGCGTTCAAAGGATGAAGCGAGAACACACTGACGCACGATGCTGCCAGCACTGTCAGCCCCCACGTACTGACAGATTTTCCGCAGTACCATCGGCTGATTCTGAAGCAGATCTTCGTAGCGGACTGGCAGAGACCGAGCACCCGCCGGATCGGCCACAGCTGACAGCGGTTCACACCATGTGGTTGCCCATGTTTCGATGTCTTCGTCGCTGAAGAATCGAGTCAGGTGCACGTCGTATCGTCCGTCGACAAACCGGGCTCGTCGCTGTGTTTCGATGTCTGAAGTCGGTCGGCCCTCAAGTGATTTCATGAGCCAGTGAAAAACTCCGCTGGTCACCACATCACGGCCGTCGCGGACCAGTTGAATAATGGAAGCCTCGGGAAAGAAGCGACGAATCTGCTGCACGACCTCTGTTGCGGTCCCCGGATACGGCGTCACCTTGTCCACCAGAATGGGCTTTCCGGAATGCCGGCGCCACAGATCGAACGAAACCCGGGCGAAGCCGGCTGTCAGCTGTTCCGCATACGCTTCCACACCAACCGGAAATTCCTGTCGCTTTGTGCGTTGTGCCAGCGTCGCGGCATACTGGTCCATGGTCACACGGAGCTGGCGCGTTCCCTGAGTGTTCACGACGTCGAAGTACGAACCGAACAGGCGATTTTCGCCGCACGTGATCTGCGGATGTTCATTTAATGCCTTCTGCAGCCACGTGGTTCCTGACCTGGGAGAGGCAATCACGAACACCAGCTTCGCATCGGTCGGCGCAGCATTCCGGGGCGCCGGAAACAGTCGTCGCCGCCAGCGCTTTGCCTGAGTTCTTCTCACAGCATCAAGTCGGTTCCAGATACGCCGCAGATTCATGAGTATTTCAATCCAGGGAACTGATCCATCGTCGGATCACGTCGACAGCCTGTTCGTCAACGGTCTCGCGGCCGACGGGTGGCATCCGCTGATGGTCGGTGGTGGAAAGTCGGTGCAGCAGTCGCGACGCAGACGGGCGGCCGGCCACGACAACGGTCTGATCACCAACAAGTCCGCGGTCCGCCAGAGGGACATGAAAACGCAGGTCAAAGACCGGGCGCGGTGGTCGTCCCGGTACGTCTTTCCGATGACACTGGCTGCAGTTCACGGCCAGATAAGAGCGGACACGTTCCTCCAGCGGGGCTGTTTCATCATTGATGGCTGTCATCTTCGGCCAGACGGACAGTTCAGATTCAGGTATGGAGCTCGGACTCTGTGATGTACCGGAAAGCATTCCACGTTCGTTCCATACGCCCAGCTGGCTGTAGATCTCACCATCTTCCGGATCTGTGACCCAACAGTTCAGCTGCGGGATATTGACTCCCAGCACAAAACCGGTCGCGGTGTTGTGGCACATACGACAGTCGGCCCGGCCGGGAAAGGTCCAGTGCTGCGTGCGGCTTTCGCCAGAACGCGTCCGGATCACAATATCAGCCTCTTCCCTGTCTTCGATCAGGATGGCGTCCGTCTGCCGTTCATTCCAGCGAAAAGTCATGCCGCAGAATTCGCCCCCCGCCTTCAGAATGGTCACGCGGGTTTCGAGTCGGCGTATGACCTGCGGATTACCTTCATCCACAGGCAGCTCAAAGTGCTTCACGAACACGGTGTCGTCGGGGAACGACAGGTCATATGGAAAATCAGCGGCGACGACGATGCGGTCTGTCGTGGGATCACCGGCAGTACCGTCACCCGGAATCGCGATCCACCGTTTCTTGACCGAGTGATCGGACCAGAACGGAGTATTGATCGTATAGGGTATCACCCCCGCGGCAGGCTGCATCGTGGCCAGATCAGTGAACAGGCCCGTTTCCGACAGCAGGCGTGCTTCCCGCTTCGGAGACGAACCATGGGCTGGCGTTTCAAGTGACACCGGCCGGATGCGATCTTCAGCAGCGGAGCTCTGCTGCGTCTTCGCCGTCACCGCAGAAGCGACCGAGTGACCTGGTTGATCCGTCTGCGTGTAGCGGGAATCGGATGGCCCCGAATCATTCGGAACCAGTCGAAGAATTTTTCCCGGTCGATTGTAACGGGATCGACCAAGAACGCAGATATACAGTTCACCGTCGCCATCCAGCCCGAAGCCGGAAATACCTTCGAACCGGTAATAAGGCAGCTGGCAGAGGGTTTCGACCTGAACTTCAGCATGCGGATCCGTGGTGAGGCTCCGGATGCGACTCGAACCGTTGTCGCCGAAGACATACTTTCCGTAGAGCTGAGGATGGGCTTTTCCCCGGTATACGTAACCGCCGATGACCGAGTTATTCGCCTCTGACTGTATGTAACAGTAATAAGGGGGCGTGGCCGTGCCGACGTAATCCGCGGGCGAGGGTCTGTTCATCCGATCAGATGGTGCGTTGCCTTCGCGATAGCTCCACTCATAGTTGGCCCCTTTGACAAGGCGATTCACCTCTTCCCAGGTATTGCGTCCGACGTCGCCAATCCAGATCTCTCCGGTCTCTGAATCGACCGTCATCGTAAACGGATTACGCAGCCCCAGTGCCCAGAATTCCTCAAGCACACCCGGCTGCCCGACAAACGGATTATCGGACGGGATACAATAATTCTGAGTGCGTCCGTCGAGTGGCTGGCGTGGCGGCGGATGACTGATGGTGCCGCCGATCATATCCACGTCGATGCGGAAGACACCGCCGTGCAGACAGCGATCAATCTTCTGGTCAGTCTGCCTTTCTTCACCGGACGAAACATACAGGAAGCCATCGTGGCCGAACGCCAATGCCCCGCCAGCGTGCGTTTTCGTGGACAGCTGTTCAATCAGCAGAAGTTCTGAATCCGGATCTGCTGTCTGTCCGTCGATCACGGTGAAACGAGACAGCACGTCATAGCCGTCGCTGCGTTTGTAAAATACGTAGACGAATTCACGACCGGGCGAATCTGCATCGCCAAAGCCCGGATGAAAAGCAAGATCGACGGGGCCTCTATTGTCATCCAGCATCCGGTCCCGCAGATCCAGAAAGACGTCTTTGTGATTTACGGCCGGATCATTTTTGAAACAGACGATCCGGCCTTCTTTTTCGAAGACATACAGCCGGTCTGTTCCCGGACCATGGACCAGACGTACGGGTTCATCAAACGTCAGCAGTGGAAAGGCGTCTTCCCCCCGCCACGCACCGGTCTGAGGCAGATTTCGCGGAACTTTACTGGTATCCGGACTGACCCGCGCGGCCGGACGAGGCAGAACGGGGGGCGAAATGCCGGCACCCTGCCCTGTCACGAATATCAAAGCAGCCACAACGGCGCCACAGACGCCAACCAGAACACTGATTCTCAGGACTCGGCGTCCGAGCGGGCTGCCGTCCGGACCGGTAAGCGTCTTCGCCGTGAGATTCGGAACGTCGGCTGACGTTGTCTGCGTGGTATTCATTGAAGCCATCGTGAATCTGCTCTGCTACGCCGCCAGACGCTGACGATTGTCGCTGGTCAGCGACTCAACCAGCGAGTGAAAGGCTTCCGGAATACGTTCACGCCACAGCCCCGTTCGATCGTCCAGTCGCAGCGAATCATAAAGACCTGCGGGAACGCTCAGACTGCAGAAATTCAGCAGTTCCGTCAGGACCCGCTGCGGAGCAGCCACAAGGTCCTCATAGCGAATCACCTTGACATCCAGCTTGTGGCGACAGGCTTCGATGTGTTCGACTGATTCATTCCATTTGGCGGCGAACAGACGAATGGCCGCTTCGTAGCCGCCGAGCGTCTGCCAGCGATTCTGCTTTCGTCCCCACGACGCGACCACATCGCGACCGTCACGATGGATGGCAATCAGTCTGGCATCCGGAAACAGTTCGCGCAGCACATGCAGACGAAAGGTGTTGAAAGGCGCCTTGCTGAAAAAACGACGCTGACGGAAATTCTGTGTCAGTTGATGCCGCAGCTGACGCTGTGCCTTTTCAGACAATGGGTTCTTCAACAGCGTCAGTTCCCGGCCCACCCGCAGCGGAACACCTCGGATCGGAAAGAATCGGTCCCAGACGGCCTTCTGTTCAATGGCGGCGGCCACTTTACCGAAGATTGCGTCGTCCAGCATGGCATCCACCTGGTCCTGAAGGCCGGCGGACAGGCACCTGAGCAGTTCCGGTTTGGGTCCCACGTCCGGATGAGCCATCAGCAACACGCCCAGCATGCTTGTGCCAGACTTGCCGCAGCCAACCAGAAACACGGGTCGGTCCAGCGTTACCGGCGGTGGGTCATGTCCAAAGGCTGTGGCTGTGTTGACCAGCCAGCGCGGCAACAGGCGACTGAATGTGGTCTGACTGCTCACCAGCTGTGATCCTGCTCATAGCCCGGCTGAATCATTAGTGGAACCCGTTTCGGTGTGTATTGAATTGTTGCTGCGTCAGGCTTCTCTGACGCGGCGTGTGTCCGGGAACAGGACAGCCGGATCAGGAGTCTGGTTTGTCATCCAGTTCAGGACGCCTCGTGCTGTGCGCCGCAGCCGCCGAACCGGACTCTGCCGGTATTCGTCCCGCTGACGCTCAACAATTCTTAGTCTTTCGATGCCGGCCAGCACCGCCAGGACCGGAGACTTCCAGGTGATGATCAGGCACGAATGGCCGGGGTGATCCGCTACCAGTTCTGCATCAGGAAAATGTGTCCAGATCGTTCTCAGCCACTGTTGAGCGGTCATGATGGTGCAATGCGCATTCTCACCGCTGGGCAGGTACTGACTGGCTTTCCGAGTGGCAATGTTGAAGAACACGTGGGCAGAAAGACTGCGCTGATGAGCCAGAACTTCGGACAGATCTGGTTTCGGAATATGTTCCATCACATCCGTGTTGATCACCAGATCCGCCGCACGGACGGGAACTTCCGCGATCTCGGCAATGGCCGGGTCGTACCGATGATAAGTTGCTGTGCCCAGATCCAGTTCCCGACCGAGAAGACTTTGTCCGCACCCGTAGTCCAGGATGTGGCGAGGCTTTAAATCACTGATACAGGCCTGAATGTGCAGCGCAAACCGAGCCGAACCAGCGCCGTACTGTTCTGCGCTATGCAGCTGAGCGTACTGGTCCCGGAGTTGAGGATTGACGATTGACATACTTCAGGGTCAGCGAATGGGTGCCGAATTGTCTCAGTAACAGGGCTGCAGCAGTAGTCCAGAACAGGGTGCACAGCAGACCCGCCACGGCCGCTCCAATAATACCCAGGGGCGGAATCAGCAGCAACATCAACACCAGCCGCAGGATCACCAGGATCCAGCGCACACCGGTCATGGTTCCCACTCGGCCGATACATAACATGTAGCCGCGAAACCAGGCCAGCGGAATTCGCAGCCACTGCCAGACGATAATCTGCAGCACGGCCGCGGCCGAAACAAACTCAGGACCGAAGACCAGCGGAAAAAGCGTCGGCGTCAGGGCGGTCATTATCAGGCAGGCCGGCACCACAAGCAGGGTCGCCCGCCGCGTTATGCGGCGTTGTAGATCAGCCAGCTCCGTAAATCGCCGCTCGGAAATCAACGTCGAGATTTCCTGGAAAACGGCTCGCTGAACCGGAACCCCCAGCCGGTCCACGACCGCCACCGTTTTCCTTGCCAGATCGTAAGCGCCGACAGAAGCGGGACTTACGAATAATGCCAACAACAGGCTGTCGACTGAATTCAACACGGCGGAGGTGGCGGTGAGATTGGAAAACAACAGGAATTTCCAGAGTTGCCGGGACTCATGTTTCGGCAGCCGACGGGGAGGCAGACGAAAGATCGCGACGTTCAGCTGCCGGGCAGCCCTGGCCGCCAGCACAGCCAGCAGCAGAACTCCGACAAAGGCCCCCGCCAGCATCACCAGCACCATCCGCTCGATACTGGCTCCCGCCTGCCACACGATCAACAGGCCGGCTGTCTGCAGCGTCGCCACCAGTGCGGCCTGCATCGGCAGCCAGGTAAATCGTTCCGCCAACCGCACCAGAGCCCGAAAAGGTTCCGCCAGCAGATTGATCAACGGCACCAGACCACACAGACAAATCAGATAAAAATCGGCTCCGGGGATCAGTTGCCCGGCCCACGGTGCCAGGGCCACGATGACGATCCAGGCGAGCAGCCCCGTGGCTGCTTCCAGAAAAATGCAGCGTTGAACAACGACCGTAGCCTTGTCGTGCTCCTGTCTCGCTCGATACTGCGGGACAAATTTTGAGATCGCCTGCCAGACCCGGGAATTCAAAGCGTTGTTGATGAACGTCACGAAGGCGAACATCAGCACGTAAAGTCCGTACGACGTGGCCCCGAGCGCCCGGGTGAGGATCATTGCCTGAATGATTGACGCTGTGCTGGTCACCAGTTGAGCGACCAGCAGCCAGCGGCTGTGACGCATGACCCGCTGCAGCGGCGTCGGATTGTCAGAACACTCTGTCATCAGCTACCGGAACTTGAGGCCCTGGATCATGAGAACCCACAGAACGCCTGATCCCGTGTCGGCGACGGTGCATCGCCCGGACGACGACACCGATATTCCAGCTGCTTCCGACGCTGCACCGGCTGCTACGCAACACGGGGGACGGATTTGCTGAAGGCGGCCGTCAGCAGCGTCTCCCAGTCGGGAACCGTCGCCTCCAGACTGAATTTCTGACGCACGGCCTGTTCGGCACGCACGGACATGTCGGCCCGAAGTTCGTCGTCACTGAGCAGTCGAATTATTGAATTGGCGACATCCCGCGGATCGCCCCGTCTGGCCAGCAGGCCCGTTTTTTCGTGCTGAATGATTTCTTCGGGCCCGAATGAACTGCGGGTCGAAACCACCGGCACTCCCAGCGCCTGAGCTTCCAGGACACTGTTCGGCAGGCCTTCATAGTCGCTGGTCGCCACCGCCACGGTGGCGGTTTTCAGCAGAGGAAACGTGTTTTCCCTGAAACCCACCATGCGCACATGAGCGCGGAGCCCGTATTTTTCAATCAGGTTTTCGACACGGCGCCGCATCGGTCCATCGCCGCAGATCCATAATTTGGCGGGCGAATGCTGTCGTACGATCCGAAATGCTTCAATCAGCACGTCCGGTCGCTTCTGGTTCTGCAGACGCGCAGAATAAAACAGATTCGGCACTCCGGTGTCAATGACTTCCGGCCATGCCGCATCGGCAAGGTTCTGAATACGGCTGACATCCACGGGATTCAGCACCACCTGAGTGCGGCCCTGGGCGCACCTGAACGCGTTCTGAAAACTGTGTGACAAGCCCTCTGAATTGGCGACAAACAGATCTGCCTGCGGGTAGACACGTTTCAACCACAGTTTTCGAAACTGCCCGCGAAACGACCGAAACAGAAACTCGGGGTTATTGCTGGTGCGCGCAATCCAGAATGGTCGGGACCGGCAGGATTGCAGCGCCTGTCCCACAAACATGCCCAGATAATCCATCACGCTGAGCACGATGTCCGGCTGCAAACGGTCAATGGCTTCAGCCAGTCGCCGAACGGTGCGCCAGGATGACGTCGGGCCACGATGGTCCAGCACCGACACGTCCACATCCGGCGCCAGCGGATAAGCGATCTCGTCGCGGAACAGACACAGACTCGGTTCAAAGTGCGCGCGATTCAGGTGCTGCAGCAACGTACTGACGAAACGTTCGGCACCACCGCCACCAAGCGTCCCGCTGACCAACAGTACCCGGCGTCGTCGTGAGTGGCACGCCACAGACGCCTCACCAGGACAGACCGAATGTGCACCAATGGTTTGGTCAGATGGATGCACAGAGACGGACTTCGTGGCTCGGGTTGAAGGGGTCAATGAGTTGCAAAGCTAGGGGCGGAATATCTATCAGAATTTGATTTTTGCTGTCAATGTCATTCGATCAGGCGGCCCGCCGTTCGGTTGGTGTGTCCACGGCGGCAATGCGGTTCGGTGCTGCGTTTTTCGGAACAAACACGGCCAGATTCTGTTCAGCCGTCTGCACACCCGGCTTCGCTGTTCTGCTCAGCCGACGCAGAATTCCGGAAATAATGCGCTGAAGAACAATGCTGGCCGTCCGAAAAATCAGCTCCACATCCAGCCACAGCGACCAGTTCCGGATATACCTGAGATCATTGGCTACACGGCTCTGGACACAGTTCCATTCAAAATCTCCCCGGTACTCGGTGTACTGGGCCAGCCCCGTAATCCCGGGCTTGGCGACGGAACGCAAAGCGTATTCGCCGACCTTTTCTTTGAACTTTTCGCAGTCGTCAAAGTGGTGTGGTCGCGGCCCGACAACACTCATAGACCCCATCAGGACATTCAGAAACTGGGGAATTTCATCCAGTTTCGAGCGTCGCAGCACGGTGCCGATGGGATAGATCCGCGCCCCCGGATTTTCTTCGATGTCGGGTTTCCCCGCAGCCGGAACGTCCATGGTGCGAAACTTGAAGATATTGAATTCCCGCCCGTCGCGCCCGCACCGTGTCTGGCGATACATCAGCGGACCGGACGACTGCAGCCACTGGCCGAGTTTAACCAGCAAACACAACGGCGGCAGAAACAGGGTCACCACCGGAATGGCCAGCGACAGATCCAGCAGTCTCTTGAGAAACTGAGCGGACCGGCTGCGAAGACGGAATGCTTCCGGAACCGGGCGTACGGAATCGTCAGAACGCGGCTCGGTTGCCGGTTCAAGTGGCATGTCCAACGGCGGGAATCCACCCTTAGAATCGAACAGACGGACCCGCGGACCATCAGACGTCGGGTTTCCAGGTAGTTGGTTGCCGGAGGCATCACAGCCAGTCATCGGTCACCTCGCGAACGTGATTTACCCTCGATCTGTTTCAACGCTTCAATAATCTGGACATCGTCAGGCATTCTGACCTGACACCACTCAAGTTGTCGGGTCGCATCATCTGTGGATCCGGTTTCCAGGAGTTCCAGCGCGAGCATCTTTCGCAGGTCATAGTCGTGAGGCGTCTGTTTCACGGCCAGCTTCAGGCAGGCCAGTGCCTGTCTGCTGCGGCCAATGAATTCAAACAAGTCGTGGCTGCGTTGCCAGAAGAAGCGCCCGCGTTCCACTGAGGGATCGGAGGCAAAATGTTCAAAATTCCGGGCATACCAGTTCGCCACGGTTTCCTGAGCTTCTGTCTTTTCCAGAGCTCGGTATTCCGTGTACATCAGCCACAGGCCGTCCGGACCCGGATTCAGTTTTTCAATGAATTCCGAGGCTGAAACATAGGGGACCAGGCCCTTGACGATCATCGGACGCATCGCCGCATCCAGCCGGAAGGCCTGCTGCCAGTGGACCATCGCGCTCTCCAGGTCTCCTTTTTCCGCCTGCGTCAGCCCGGAGACAAACAGAACGGCGGCGCTATAAGGCCGCAGCTTCAGCGCCTGTTCCAGCAGTTTGTCTTCTTCTTCGTCCGTCAGTCCCATCACAAAACCGACCTGCGCCAGTACAAGGTAGGTTTCTCCTCGCATCGGCTGCCCCTGAACGGCTCTTCGCGCCAGCTTCAGCGTGCGATACAGGTCTGCCGCCGGATGTCCGAAGGCTCGCTTCAGCCATTCCGCCAGCTCCTGATGGGAATCAAACTCCACGCTGCGGACCGTGTTCCGGATCTCACGAACCGACATCGGGTTTTTGGCCGTGCTTTGGTGTCGCTCAAAACGCCGCAGATACATCGCGGACAGATCCGCGGCTGCCCGGTAATCTTCGGGGTCATGCTGCAGACAGTTTTCCAGATGCATGATGATGGCGTCGAGTCGTTCGTCGAGCGAATCCAGCGACTGATAGCTGCTGGCGTCTCTGGCCCGGATCGAATGCTTTCGATAGTTGTTCCAGTCGTAAGCGGAATTGGCATCCCGAAGCACCACGTCGGCTGACACCTGCCCGACCGGGACGCTGATCACGATGATCAGCCATGCCAGAATCTGCGGCCAGCGAACACGAGCCGTGCCGGCCGGCAACCGTGCTGCCTCGCGGCTCAGCTGATGACAGCGGCACAGACAGGCGGCAATCACCAGCGTCATGATCATGCAGCCCGGGATATACCAGACAAAATCCATCACGGAATGAAGCACACTGACAACCAGGCCCGCAGCCAGAGCCGTGGTCCGTGCGGTCATGGCGCGGTCTTTTCCCCACCACGCACTGACGGCCCAGAACGCCAGCAGCAGAACACCGGCCAGCAACAGAACAAAGCCGGGAATGCCCAGTTCCAGCAGCACCTGAAGGTAGCCGGATTCAGCGTGAGAAAAACGAACCCCAAAATCCCGTTCCATCCATGTCGGATAGATTTCGGCATGACTGCCAAGGCCTGAACCGGCTGCCTTGAAGGATGGCAGCGCGTCACCGATGGCCGACCACAGAGCGAATCGCCCCTGCAGCAGTTCCTGAACCGAGCCAGCCTGTCGCACGGCATTCCATTTCTGCTGCAGATAGCCTGTGCCAAACAGCCCGACCCCCAGGGCGACGAAGATGGTAACGGGGATCGCCAGCTTCAGCAGGCGGCGCCAATCCCGGTGAACCATGCTGACAGCCATCAGCGTGGCTGCGCCGATGGCCAGCAGACCACCTCGGGAGAACGTCAGCAGCCCCGTCAGCATCACCAGAGCAATGGCGACCCCCAGCAGACGCCGGTGACCTTCCGTGGTGCGGGTCATGCCGAATCCGTTCGTCGACGTGGAGCCCCGCATCACATGGCCGTCTGTCCTGCCGGACTGATGCCACCACCAGATCAGCGGTCCGATGCCGAGCGCCAGAAAGTGGGCCAGGTGGTTCTGATTCGAAAAGGCGCCTTTGGCCGGCCATGATGCAGTACGAAACGGATGTTCAAACATCCACAGAAACAGACCGTTTCCGACGAACAGCTGCCCGAGTGCCAGCACAGCCATCACCGTGACGCTGATGGCCAGCAGACGCAGCAGGCGGTCAATATCACCCGCAGTTCTGATCGTCTGAACCAGAGTGAAGAAGAAAATGACATAAGCAATCAGCAGGACCAGCCCGGACCGTGTCAGCGCCGGTGTCAGGGAAATCGTCTGCCACGGATGACCACCCAGCACGCGGCCTTCCGGTGTTCCCCAGAGTGTCAGGGTGTCCCGAGTGAAGGGAGCGAGATGCGCCAGTACATCCGGCGGCAGCGGAACCTGCTGCAGACAGACCAGTCCGATGGCGGCGAGGGCGATGACCTCCGCCCCGCTGGCGGCGGATCCTTTTCGAGGCTCAAGAACCTGCTGAACGGCCCAGCACAGCCCCATCAACAGACTCGATCCGACAAACAGAAGGTTCCCGAATTCCTGCAGACAGGCCGACATCATCGGCACGGCAAAGACGGCCGTCAGCAGACAGGCGTGCACCACTTTTTCAAGGCGGCGCGCCAGCGCTGTGGCAGTCGCCCCCGTCGACGGACGGGACCGCGTGCCGGCCAGAGGCTGACCTATCGAATCGGCGAAGCTGCTCATTCGTCAGGCCGCTTTTCCCAGGCTGCCGGAAGTAAGTCCTTCTGATTCGTCGGTATCGAACTCATCTTCGTGGCCGTATGTATAGTCGTTTGAATAGCCGTAGCCGTACTGATAGCCGTAGCTGCTCTTGTCTTCACTCAGGCTGGTGTTGGCCACGATTCCAACGATCTTCAGCCCCATGGATCGCAGCTGATCAATGGCCCGCGTCACACTGCGTCGGTGCGTCTTGTCGGGATTCATCAGAAACAGCATGCTGTCCACGAAACGGCCCACAATGGCGGCATCACTGACCGGCAGCGTTGGCGGACAGTCCACAATCACCTGATCGTATTCAGACACAGCCCAGTCCAGAATGTCAGCCAGGGCCGGCATCGACAGCAGCATCCCGGCGTTCAGAATACGTGGTCCGCAGGGCAGAACCTCCAGCAGCGGAACGTCGGTCCGGATGATCCGCTCACGGCACATTTCGGGAATGTCAGACTCGGCACGCAGGACTTCTGACAGGCCACCATGACCGCGGACTTCCAGCAGACGGGACAGCCCCGGACGACGCATATCGGCGTCGATCAGCAGCGTTCGCTGACCGGTCTGAGCGTAGGACGCGGCCAGATTCACGGTGGTCGTCGTCTTGCCTTCGCTGGCTTCGGTACTGGTGATGGCCATGCACTTGGTGTCCATCGGCGACAGTGTCAGAGCCGTTTTCAGGGTCCGGAAGCATTCTGCATGAGGAGTCTGCGGAAAATCGTGGACATAGATTTTGGTCTGATTGACTTCGTGCTCCGGCAGCCGACGAATGATGCCCAGCACGGAAAGCCCCAGTTCTTCCCGGACTTCCTCCGGCGATCGCAGACGATCATCCAGCAGATCGATGACATAGATAATCCCCATTCCCACCGCCGCACCGATTACGCAGAACATGGCCATGATCCTGCTCAGCACGGGATAAATCGGAGCCCGCGGAACCATCGGGTCGCTCAAAGCGGCTACCTTGAACGTGCCGCTGCCGTGTTCGATATTGATCGAATTCAGTCGGTTCAGCAGCGACGTGTGCAGTTCACGCAGAGTTTCCACTTCGCGTTCGGCCACCTGAATGCCGGCCAGCTTGTTGCTGAGCTGCAGCGCATCACGTTCGACCAGAGCATATTCCTGCTGCAGCGAAGATTCATGCTGCAGCGTCGCCTGCAGGGCTGCCTGCAGCGTGTTGATCAGCCACTGACCGACATCCGGATCCCGGACTCCGACGCTGACCTGCTGCTGCAGTTCGTTTCGGGCGTCGTTCAGCTGCTGCTGCCGGGATTCAAACTGTGCCTGCCGTCGGATGATCTCTGAATGGCCACTGCCGAAATGACGCCGCAGTGCCGTCAGTTCGGTCTTCATGTCCTGCAGTTCAGATTCCAGCTTGCGGATGGTTTCGCCCGTTTCGACCCCTGTTCCCGGGATCCGGGTCATGACCTTGGTGCCCACAATACCTTCCAGCTTCTGCAGCGCCGGCGTCAGATCGGCCTTCGCGGCGACCAGCCTGCGAGCGGATTCCAGAGCCGATGTCAGTTCCAGCCGCCGGCTGCGCACCGTCGTCAGCTGACCGTTGATGTGGCTGACTCGCTGCACCACCGGATGAAGTTCGTCGGCGCCTTCGCTGATTACGATGTCACCACAGGCCCGCCGGGCTTCGAGCAGCTGCTGTTCCTTGTTCAGCAGCTGATCCTTCACCAGTTGCTGCTTGTCCTCAAGCTGCTTCATCAGCTCCACGGACAGATTCATCTGATAGTCGTCCATGAACTTTCGCGAAGCACCGGTCAGGGCTTCGATCACGGCGACGGTGGACTCCGGGTCGGTCGAACGACAACGGACTTCCAGCACGTGCTGGTCTGTTTCAAAGGACACGGTCAGCATGTCTCTGAGTGCGTGCGGCCACAATGTCTTGTCAGACTGACCAGCCAGCTCCGGAGGCAGTTTTCGCATCTCACGAATCGTGGCACTCAGCACGGTGTCACTAAGCAGCAGCTGTTTGTAACTGGCCAGCAGACCTTCGATCGCCCGCACCGAGTGTGCTTTGGGATCGGTCGAAACCTGCCGCACCATCAGCTTGGCAGACGATTCAAACTGTTTCGGAATCTGTTTGTGCCGGACCACAGCCAGAAAGGCGGCTGCCCCGATCAGGCCGATCAGGATCATGCGATGGCGATTCACCACGCGCAGAAAGCGCATGATCGCCTGAAACCCCTGCGGTTCCGAAGTGTCCAGTTGTTCGAGTGTGTATGGGTCCATATTCAGCAATCAGCCCACAGTATGATTCTGACCGGCCGTGCAGCGGGTGCCGGTCAGCGATGTCGCCATCAGAGCGCTCCCATCTGAGCAGCACTCACGCCGGCCCCGAACAGGCCGCTTAATGTTGACAGGGTAAATGTCACCAGGTTTTCTTCCACGGTGACGATGTCGTAGGGTGCCAGCAGAATGTTCTCGCTGCTGTCCGAACGAGCTTTGCGAATCGATCCACGAATACGAACCGTGCGGTTCTCTCCGGGAACACGCCGCGTGATCGTGACGCGGTCCGAAATCCAGTTGGAATAGGTCTGCCCCCCGGCCATCGTCACCGCGTCCAGCAGATGCACATTCTGGCCCGCCGGTACTTCCACCACCTGGTTCCGGATCACACCCACCACCTTGATCGGGCGAGGCGCCAATTCCTCGACATGAACAACTGACCCTTCCGGCACCATGATGCTGCCGAATTCCGAGTCCGGTGTTGTTTCCAGACTGATTGAAGTGGCCTTGACTGATTTCTGACTTACCGGCAGTACCGCGTTGGGCGGAACCGGCTCTGCCGCCGACCCGGACGGATCGGCCGACGCGCTGATCGTAATGGTGCCTTCCGCTTTGTTGGTAATTCCCCCGGCCCGCACGATGACGTCCGCCAGACTCACGGCATCTTCAGTCAGCTTCAACGGCCCCGGTGTGGCCACCGCCCCGCTGACCAGAACCGTGCGTTCCCGACGCTGCGCCAGCTTCACTTCGACCACGGGCGTCAGAAAGACGTCACGTTCCAGACTGGTTTCCACAATGGCTTTTTCAGCCTCGGTGCTGGTCAGCCCCGCCAGCCGGACCGGCCCGATGTTTGGCAGCGATGTGGAACCCGCCGCGTCGACGCTGACGTTCCACTCGTGTTTGGAATCGAGTTCCAGCGTTCCGGGATCCAGCGTCACCACCAGCCGGTCGCCGGGCTTGATGGCATCCTGACGGGTAATCTGAGTCGCGTGCGGCGTCAGATCCAGCTGGGAATAATCACGCACCGGCCGAGCCGCCAATCGCTGGGGCAGGCTGGATGCGCGATAGGGTGACTGCGCGCAGCCGCAGAACACACACGCCAGAATCAGAACGATTTGCCTCTTCGAATTCATTTTCGGCGACAATTCCGTTGTCGGGGAACGCCACACCTCGAAAGGTGTCCGAAACGTCCCGCAGCTTCCCTGCCGCGGGCCCGGATTCGGGATTTCATCAGGGCGGTAGGTATAATGCAGGGCGGGAATCTGGCGGGAGACGATTTCGGCGGATATTGACATGACCCGGCCACGCTTCTGCCGAGCATTCCTGAATTGCCCCCCTGGTGGGCAGGTTCCGACACTTTAACGCCGCCATCGGCAGATTCTGCCGCTTTTCCACCAGCCCGCGGCCAGCCCGACAATCCGCACTGCATGCGAAACCAGTCAATCCGAAAAGAATGGCGAACATGAGAGGTCTGGAAAGAATTCATCAAGGCACTCTGCTGTAGCAGAGGCCCTCAAGACGCTCGGCCACGCCTTCCAGCGACTGCCGAAGCTCTTGACCAGCTTCGCAACGGTATCCCAAACAGCCTGCCAGGCCGCAACCACCAAAGGCACCGAGACGCGGGACGGGTTCAGGACCACAATCGGTTCAGGCGATTCCGGATTTCGGTGGTGTCACTGCTGGTGAGACCTGTGGCGTCGGGGGTGAACACGTCACCCAGCACATCGCCAAATGACTGAACGGCGCACAGCTTCTGGATGGCAGCCGGCAGAAAACGCGTCAGCTGGGACAGCGAGCCGAAATCGCTGCGGCGGCGGTTTTGAAAATAGTACCGTTCCGGTCGCAGTATGCAGAGCTGGTTTCTGGCTCGTGTCAGCGCGACGTAGAACAGCCGACGTTCTTCTTCGATGTCTTCATCACTGCCCGTTGCCTGATCTGCCGGAATATTTCCATCCGCCGCGTGAATCACGTAAACGGCATCCCATTCCAGGCCCTTGGCCGAATGAATGGTGCTGAGCACCAGATAGTCGTCGTCCAGTTGCGGGTCGGCGGCAAGATCCTGAGTGGACGACGGCGGATCCAGCGTCATTTCAGAAAGGAACGAGGCTCGATCCCGATAGCGGCCGGCCATGACCTCCAGCTGCTGCAGATCATTAAGTCGCGGCCGGGGGTTTTCGTATCGGGCTTCCAGCAGCGGAGTATAAAAGATCCGAGCCGCGTGAAGTTCCGCGCCCAGACCACCGGCCGGGCTGGTTCTGCGTCCGGTCAGATTCTGCAGCAGCTGCACAAACTTCGGCCAGATGTCACGGGTGGCGGACGGAGGTTTGAAGGCCAGCCAGCAATCGAACTGCCCGCCGGTTTCCCGCAGTTCGTTCAGCAGACCGCGTGCCTTTGTCTGACCGATTCCGGGCAGCAGAATCAGCGCCCGCAGGCCGGAAACGGCATCCAGCGGGTTTTCGGCCAGCCGCAGAAAGGACAGCAGATCCTTGATATGGGCGGCTTCCAGAAATCGCAGTCCTCCGAATTTTCGAAACGGAATATCACGGCGGCCCAGTTCCGCTTCCAGCGACATGCTGTGATGTGATGCTCGAAACAGCACGGCCTGTTCGCGCAGCAGAACTCCTTTTTCACGCTGTTCAAGGACCGCATCAATCAGAAAATCCGTCTGAGCATCCTCGTCGCCGCAGGTAACCAGCGCCGGCGGCTGCCCTTCCCCGCGAGCCGACCACAATTCCTTGTGGTGGCGTTCCTTTGCCTCAGCAATAACGCCGTTGGTGAGTTTCAGGATGGACTGCAGACTGCGGTAGTTCTGTTCCAGAGGAATGACTTCGGTCCCGGGAAAGTCGGTGGGGAAGTCCAGAATATTCCGAACCGTCGCCGCTCGGAAAGAATAGATCGACTGTGCGTCGTCCCCCACGACGGTCAGACCGGTTCCGTCCGGCACCAGATTTTTCAGAATCTCGGCCTCCAGCACGTTCGTATCCTGGTATTCGTCCACCAGCACCCGATCAAACTGCTGACGCAGCACATCGCCGCCATCCTGATGCTGCGCAAGAGCATTCCAGAACAGAAGCAGGTCGTCAAAGTCCAGCACTCGCTGCTGTTCCTTCAGATCGGCGTAGCGTCTGAACAGCTCGGCCAGTTTTTCCTGATAAGGCAGGCACCACGGAAACCACTGAATCAGCACCGGTTCGAGCTTCTGCTGGGTATTGACGCAGCGACTGTAGATATCAACGCAGGTCGCTTTCAGAGGAAAGCGGTCGCGTTGTTTGCTTCGTTTGGGCGATTTCGGAAGGTCCAGTTCGGCTCGGCCAAGATTCATCAGGTCTTCTGAATCGCCTCGATCCAGAATTGTGAAGTCCGGATACAGACCGATCAGCTGTCCATGTCGGCGTAACAGATTCGCCGCCATGGAGTGAAACGTGCCTCCTCGAATTCGCTGCAGAGAAACCCCGTCGGCAACGCCGGCGGGCAGTGCATCGCGATCAAGGTGGCTGAGAATGGCATCCACACGGCGCATCATGTCGGCGGCCGAACGACGGGAAAACGTCAGCAGCCAGATCCGCTCCGGACTGATGCCGGAAATGATCTGCCAGGCCACGCGATGAGCCAGAGTGGTGGTCTTGCCCGTACCGGCCCCGGCGACAATCAGCAGCGGGCCTGCCCCATGAGTCACCGCGGAACGCTGCTGTGCGTTCAGGTGCTTCAGAAAATCGACGTCAGTTGAACCAGACTCAGCAGACACAGAAATCACTTTCGTCGCCGTGGGCACAGAATTCCTTACGGCCCTCATTCTACGCAGCGGCTGCAGGAATTCGCCACCGCGGCGCCGACGGAGTCGCCGACGGGTGTGTGCCTCTGAGAAGCAGGTGGGAAAATCGCTGTGTAAATGCGACCTTCCAGCACGGGTGCCGCCCAAAGGGGCACCCTGCCCGCAGCCGGGGCTTTCAGCCGCAGCCGAACCACGCTGCCCGTAGCTGGAGCTTCCAGCCGCAGCCGAACCACACTGCCCGTAGCTGTGGCTTCAGCCGCAGCGCCACCGGATACCCGTGGATACCTGAAACCCGGCATGGACTGCGGCAGGAAGCCCCAGTTACGTTCTGTATCGCCCGGATTGTGCCTGTCCCTTTCCGTGTCGTCCCTCGCCCGGATTGTGCCTGTCCCCTTCCGTGTCGTCCCTTTCCGTGTCCCTCCCGTTTGGCTCGGGCGAAGAGAATCATGCCTGTCCCCATTCGGCCCCCATTCGGCCGGAGACCTGCGGTCGAAGGTGTGGGGCGGTCGGGAGACCGCCCCACAACGGGCGAGTTCGGCCCTTGGGGCCGTCATCCGGTCGGTGCCTGTCCCATTTCCGTCGGCTGTCCCATTTCCGTCGTCTGCTTGTCCCATTTCCGTCGTCGGCCAGCTGGGTGCCGCCAAAGGGGGACAGGCACGACGGCGGTCGCCCGAGTTCTATATCCAGATTCCACTGGCGCCGTCGAGCCAGTCCCGTTTGGCTCGGGGCGATGGGATGGCCGCGACGTCCTGATTCTGCGAACATCATGAGTCTTCCGGGAGCTTTACATTACCGGCGTTCTGTTTGTTGCCCCCCACGTATGAACCGCATCCGTATTACTTCTCTTGACGACCCACGGCTGGATGTCTTTCGAGACCTGAAGACCACCAACCGCACGCGACGGCAGCCGCTTTTTGTTGCGGAAGGCACGACACTGGTGGAACGCCTGTTTCACAGCAGATATGAAGTGACGGCCGTGCTGGCTTCGGAACAGAAGCTTGTGAATTTTGCCCACCGCATCCCGGCCGGAACGACTGTCTATGAGGTATCGCGGGATCTGGCTTCGGTGCTGGTTGGCTATAAGTTTCACCTGGGCGTCGTCGCCGCGGCCGTCCGCCAGCCTGGATCGACGCTGCAGGAAATTATCGACAGCGACGACGGCGGGCTGATTGTGATCGGGGATCATCTGATTGATCCGGAAAATGTCGGAGCACTGATCCGGATCAGCGCCGCTTTCGGAGCTCAGGCTGTCGTGCTGAGCCGCGGTTCGGCGGATGCATTCTCCCGGCGTGTACTCCGAGTGTCGATGGGCAACGGCTTGTTTCTGCCGGTGGTGGAAGGTGTCGAATCACGGGATGCGGTCGCGTCGCTGCGGGCCGCCGGCTGGTCGTGCTGCGCGACGGTCGCTGGCGGAACAGCTGTTGAGTTGTCAGCATTCTCCTTCCCGCGGAAAACCGCGATGGTGTTTGGAAACGAAACACACGGCGTGCAACCGACAGTGATTGCCGATTGCGATCACGGCCTGACAATTTCGATGCTGAACGGAACGGATTCGGTGAATGTTGCGGTCGCTGCCGGAATCTTCTGCCACACCTATCGGTGTCAGCAGCCGGCCGGTCAGCGGTCTTTGTCCACTGCGGCGAATCGCCGTGAAAGCTGAAACGATGCCATCACAGGACCTTGAAACACGAAGAATCTACTTTTCCGGCCGCGTCCAGGGCGTGGGCTTTCGCTGGACAACCCGCCGACTGGCCAGCCGAGAGCCGGTGACCGGGTTCGTCCGCAATCTCCACGATGGCCGGGTGGAACTGGTGGCCCAGGGCAGTCCCGAGGCCATTGAGCGGCTGCTGAGTGGCATCCGCAGGCATTTTGGCGAGCACATTTCGTCGGCCGACTCAGAGCAGGTCGACGATGCTGCCGCCTTCGAAACATTCGAAATCCGCTCCTGAGAATCAGGCCCGGAAAAGGGCGAACGCGGACCCTCGACGTCGTCTCAGAAAGCGGACGCGGGGGTCAGGCTCGTGAGAGCCCGGACGCGTGTGCCGACTCCGAAAATCCTTCCAACGCACCGGCTGACGGCGGCGTATACCCTCCGCAGGCGGGACGATGGCCGTCCACCCGGTGATTTCACGGCAACGGGCCGGCCGAAACCGACAGCAGTCTTCTGGAACCCCGGCCCGCCAGGCGTAAGCCCAATAAAGATCAAGACTTGTAGCGCATCAATTCCATGAAAAACCTTCTGCTTCTTGCTCAACAGGACCCTCAGATCGTGGACGCCCCATCATGGGCTCCGGCATGGGTGATCGGCCTGTTCCTGTTTTTCGTGTTGATCGCCTTTTCTTATGGCACGCGAGCCGGGATCATTGCTCGGGCCACCACCAAGGAAGCGATTCGTCAGCCACTGTTCTTTCTGCTGCTGCTGATTTCAGCGGCCGTCCTGTTGATCAACACGTTCATGCCGTTTTTCACGCTGGGCGACGATATTCGTGAACTGCAGAACTGCGGTCTGGCCACGCTGCTGATTTCGGGTGTGTTGCTGGCCGTGTGGACGGCAGGCAGCAGTATTACCAGCGAAATTGAGGGCAAGACGGCGATGACGCTGCTGTCCAAACCGATCAATCGCCGCCAGTTTGTGGTGGGCAAGTATATCGGCATTCTGCAGGGCGTGTTGTGGCTGTTCCTTCCGCTCACGCTGCTGCTGGCCTTTCTGATCTTCTACAAGGTCGGCTATGACCAGCGCGAGGCGTCAGAGCAGGTTTCGCCATGGTTTGAATGGGTGGCCGCTGGCGGAAAGATTCCCGTGCCTCACCCGACACGACTGGCGGCCGTCACTCAGGTGCTTCCCGGCATCGTGCTGTCCTTCTTTCAGGTCAGCGTCCTGGGCGCGATCAGCGTCGCTGTCGCCACTCGGTTGCCGATGGTGGTGAATCTGGTGGTCTGTTTTGCCGTGTTTGTGGTGGGCAATCTGACGCCAATGATGGTCGCTCAGGGTAAAACCGTCATTCAAAACGAATTTGTCACGTTCGTGGCCCGCCTGATCGCCACGGTGCTGCCGTCGCTGGAAGCCTTTGACATCTACGGGGCTTTGGCACGAGGTGGATCTGTGCCGCCGTCTTATCTGGGCGTCAGCCTGATGTATGGCACCGCCTACGCGGCAGCCACAATTCTGGTGGCCTTCATCCTGTTCGAAGATCGTGACCTTGCCTGAGGTCAGCAGAGTCCAGCAGTTTTTTCGGGAATGGCGGTTTGCGCCAAAAACCGGTGCTGGACAACACGTCGTAGTTGTGACACCCTGAAATTGCAGTTAACTTTAGGCGACACGGCCAGTAATGCAGCGTTTCCCGGTGTGACGTTTACGGTGGACGGTGCGTCCGCGCGACCGGCGGACTCCGGCCGATTTTCGAAGGCAGTTTCGTGTCCGATGCCGCTCCGAATGCATTTCACAAAGTCATTGCTGACCGTCAGTTCTTCGGTCGCGCGCTGATCATTGCCACGCTGGCTGCCATCCTGTCGTCGACGCTGCTGGTCGGCATCGTGCTGGTGGCGGCAGGACTGACCCGTCTGGTGCTGCTGAGCAGTGAGCCGGGTGGTGCCTTGAACGGCCTGGCCGTAACGCCAAAGGAATTCGAAGGGTTTCCTTACGACACAATCAATCGCCTGATTCAGAAGTTTCCGGTGCTGCACCATCCGAGTTCGGCACTGACCATTCTGTTTGGGGCACTGGCCATTTTTGTGCTGGGCAGATTTCTGCTTCGCGCTTTCGTGCGCAACCGAATTGCCCGACATGTCTCAATCGCAATCAATCGCCTGCGAGAACATATTCAGCGACAGGCCCTGCGATGCAACCCCGGTGACCTGTCGGGTCTGCAGCAGAAGGCAGCCGCCGGTTTGTTTCGCCAGACCGCCGGGCAGCTGGAAGAAAGTGCCCGTCAATGGAGCTTTCGCCGACTGACCACAATTGCCGACCTGATCGCCCTGACCGTGATTCTGCTGACGGTGCAGTATCGAGTCGGGATCGAGTGCGTTGTTCCCATCGTTGTCTGCTGGGCCATCGCCCGAATTGAATCGGGCCGCCACGTCGCGTCCGCCGATCTGCTGACGGAACAGGTGGAACGCGAACTGGAAAAACTGACAGAACACCTGAACATGTCCAGAATCGTGGCCGGTTACGGTATGGAGACACTTGAACATGACCACTTCAGCAACAGCCTGAAGGCCTACCAGGCAAGATACGACAGTCTGCGACAGCGAAAGGTGCGCGGCCGCGGCACCGCCAATATTGTGGCCTCGGCCATGGTGGCCCTGCCCCTGTTTATTCTCTGCCGTCATCTGATCTTCGGAGAACTGATTCAACTGCCATCCGCCGTCGCACTGGGAACCGTCTGTGGCTGGCTGATTCTTAGTCTCTACCGTCTGCAGAACATCCCGAAGCTGCGCGTCACCGCCACGGTGGCCGCAGAAAGCATCAATCAGTATCTGCTTCGTGTCCCGGCCGTCAGCCAGGTTGTCGGAGCCAGATTTCTGGAACCAATGTCCCGCCTGCTGCAGTTCAACCAGGTCAGTCTGGAAACAGAAAACCAGCCGGATCTGCTGCTGAATCTGGATCTGAAAATCGAGTTCGGTCAGCGGGTCGCCCTGCTGTCCCTGGATCCGCGTGAAAGTGAAGCTCTGGTAAGTCTGATTCCAAGGTTCACCGATCCGTCACGCGGCCAGGTGCTGATTGACGGCCAGGATATTCGTCGCGTCACACTGGAATCACTGCGCGCGGAAGCAGTCATCGTGGGCGGTGATGAACCTGTCTTTAATACGACCGTGCTCGAAAACATCACGGCGGGCCAGTCTGATGTGTCCCGCCAGGACGCCATCGAAGCCTGCAAGATGGTGCATGCCGAAAGTTTTATCCGGCAGCTGCCGAAAGGCTACGAAACCCATCTGGGCGATCAGGGAGCGCTGCTGGAAGCCGGTCAGCGGTTTCGGCTGAGCCTGGCCCGGGCCCTGGCCAGAAACCCGGCGCTGCTGGTCATTCAGGAACCCAGTGCCCCGCTGGGGGCCGAGACCAAGGCGATGCTGGACGATACTTATCAGCGAATCTGCCAGAACCGGACGGTGATCTTTCTTCCCGCACGGCTGTCGACCGTGAAGAAGTGTGGCCGAATTGTGCTGCTGCATCACGGTCGCGTGGACGTCGACGGCCGGCACGAAGACCTTGTACGGTCCTCAGAACTGTACCGTCACTGGGAATACATGCGGTTCAACGTGTTTCGGTAACCCGACTCTGCCGCCGATGCACTTTGTCGCCGAAACGCCCGTGGCCGAACCACGGTACCAGCCGCAGCACCGTGCCTGCCGCAGCACCGCTTGTCAGCGAATCTGTCCGCTGCCATGGACGACGTACTTGTAGCTCATGATCTCTTTCAGACCGCAGGGCCCGCGCGCATGAAAGCGATCGGTGCTGATGCCGATCTCAGCCCCCAGTCCGAATTCGCCGCCGTCATTGAAACGCGTGCTGGCGTTGATCATCACCGCGGCTGAATCAACATGGTTCTGGAAGTATTCGGCCGCCTGCAGATCGTTCGTGACGATGGATTCTGTATGCCCGGAACTGAACTGTCTGATATGTTCTGCCGCCGCTTCGATCGAATCCACCAGGCGGACCGACAGAATCAAATCCAGATATTCGGTGCGATAGTCATCGTCTGTGGCCGCCACGGTGTTCTCAATACCGGCCGCGGTTTCCGGGCAGCACCTGAGTTCGACGCCGCGAGACTGCAGTTCTGCGGCCAGCCGGGGCCAGAATCGGTCGGCCGCTTCCCGGTGGATCAGCAGCGTTTCCGCAGCGTTGCAGACGCCGGGCCGCTGGCACTTGCTGTTGATGATAATGTCGATCGCCATCTGCTGATCGGCGGAAGCGTCGAGGTACACATGACAGATTCCGTCAAAGTGCTTGATGACGGGCATGGTTGCCTCGCTGGTCACACGTTCAATCAGCGACCGCCCACCGCGCGGGATGGTGACATCAATCAGACTTCCCTGAGCCAGAAACTCGCCCACCGCGGCGCGGTCGGTGGTTTTGACCAGCTGCACGGCGTGTTCCGGCAGCCCTTCGGCTTTCAGACAGTCCTTCAGCACTCCGTACAGAACCGTATTACTGTGAAACGCCTCGCTGCCGCCACGCAGAATCACAGCATTGCCGCTCTTCACACACAGCGCTGCGGCGTCAATCGTGACATTGGGCCGCGATTCGTAGATAAAGAAGACCACGCCCAGCGGGACGCGTACTTTGGTGACCAGCAGCCCGTTCGGCCGCTTGCTGCTTTCCATGATTTCGCCGACAGGATCCGGCAGCTGACCGATTTCAATAATCGCCTCAGCGATACCCTGCAGCCGTTCCGGTGTCAGCTTCAGTCGGTCCAGCATCGCACCGCTCAGCCCTTTTTCTTCGCCGGCGGCCAGATCCCGGGCATTGGCGGCAATGATTTCGGCGGACCGGGATTCCAGCGCTTCTGCACACCGCCGCAGCCAGCGGAGCTTTTGAGCACCGGTGACCGTGGCCAGTTCCGTGGCCGCCTGACGGGCGTTCAGGGCAGTCTGGTTGACGTAGTTCTTCAGATCGTTCATCGTCGTTGATTCGTAAAAAGGGGTCGGGTCCCGGAAAAGGGGTCGGGTTTCTTTTTTCGTCGGCAGGCGAACCGGGTCAAACCCGCCTGCCCCCCCGAAAAAAGAAACCCGACCCCTTTTTCCTGCGCGTGGACTCAGAACGCCCAGTTGGTGTAGACGGCCGAGCGGAAGCTTTGCCATTCGTCACGGTAGTCATGACCATTGGGACTTTCCACCATATCGCAGACCCACGCGTCCATCCGTCGCAGTCGTTCTGACAGGACGGCGGCGATATTCAGCGAGATCTGATAGGCAGCGGACGGGTGATCCTTTGCCAGCTGCAGAAAATCCTCGCGGTGGAAGCAGCAGACGCTGACCGGTGTGACGGATTTGATTGAGGCCGAATGAGGGGCGGACCGCACAAACGACATTTCTCCGAAGACATCTCCGGCCCGCAGCACGGCCAGCGTCCGATCTTCGGCTTCGCCGCAGTTTCGACTTACGATGCATTCGCCGGACAGAATGATCCAGAGCGCCTGAACACCGACGCCTTCGCTCAGAATATTTTCGTTGGCGTCATATCCGATTCTCTTCAGTGACTGGCAGATCGCTGTCGCCGCCTGTTCATCCAGACCACGAAAGATCTGCAGTGACGTGAGTTCGCTGGCAAGCATATTCATGAAACAACCCTGAAACTGGCGAACGTTGACATCAGATACCGGCCAGTACGGTGGCTCGACCGACGCGGCCGATCCCCATCAGATAGGCGGCCGATCGTAATGTAATATGTTTCTCGGTGGCAAGGTCCCACATCTTCTCAAAACTACCGGTGAGTTTACGAGCGAGTTCCTTCCGCGTGCGGTCCAGGTCCCAGCGGAAATACTGTTGATTCTGGACCCATTCAAAATAGCTGACGGTGACACCACCGGCATTTGCCAGAATATCCGGCAGCACGATGATACCCCGTTCGTTCAGTACCCTGTCGGCTTCCGGCAGCACCGGTCCGTTGGCGGCTTCCACAATATAGCGGGCCCGGATGTCCGCCGCGTTGTCCTCTGTCACGACACCGCCCAGCGCTGCGGGGATCAGCACGTCGACGTCCAGAGCCAGCAGTTCCTCGTTGGTGATTTCGCGTTCCGCCGGAAAGCCCCGCAGCGAGCCGTTCTGTCGTACGTAACTCAGGGCTCCCGAAATATCGATTCCCTCAGAATGATATTTTGCGCCGCTGATGTCCGAGACAGCGACCACGCGGCCTCCGCGATCATGAATATAGGCCGCGGCGAAGGAACCGACATTGCCGAAACCCTGCACGGCAAAGGTGGTGTCCTTGAATGAGCGATCGAATTTCTGCAGAAACGCTTCGGTCAGCAGTCCGACGCCGCGACCGGTGGCTTCTTCCCGTCCGTCGGCACCGTGCAGTTCCAGCGGTTTGCCGGTTACACAGGCTGGATTGAAGCCGTGAAACTTTTCGTACTGATTCACGATCCACGCCATCACCTGAGCATTCGTGCCCATGTCCGGAGCGGGAATATCCTTGTCCGGTCCGATGATGTCCTGCAGTTCGTCGACAAACTTGCGCGTCATCTGCTCCAGTTCATTGGGACTCAGCGATTTAGGAGAAACGGTGATACCGCCTTTGGCGCCGCCATAGGGGATGTCCACGACCGCGGTCTTCCAGGTCATCAGCGACGCCAGGGCCAGCACCTCTTCCGCGTTGACTTCGTGATGATAGCGGAGTCCGCCCTTCATCGGGCCGCGCGCACTGTTGTGCTGAATTCGGTAGCCGACAAAGGTGGCGATTTCACCATTGTCCATTTTCATCGCCACCTGCACCTTCACCTCCCGTTCCGGCGTCAGCAGCAGCTTCTTCATGTTGGGCGACAGGTCCATCAGGGACGCAGCCGTTTCAAAATAATGGCAGGCAGATTCGTAGGCGTTCATGGTGTTTCCGAATTGTGGCCTCAGTCTGTCGGAATGAGGCAGTCATGGCCAGAGCTTCGTGCCGTGGCTGGTTCTTTCTGAATTGTGATCCTCGGCTATTATCTGAGCCCGAGGTCGGAAGTGTATCCTGGCAGTCGCCCGTCTCCTGTCCCAGCCACCGGCTTTATCGCTGCCCCTCCGGTGCGACGCGTCAGCCGTGACCGATCAGTGAACAGACCGGCCAGTTCGGGTGTGGTCATCAGGGCGGACGCGATTTCTCGCGCGTAAAGGGCGGTTCCGTACGCAGAAAGTTCTGTTCGCCCCGGCTGAAACAGCTTCTGCGGCTGGTCAAAGGTACGGAATGCCGCGGTGGCATCACAGAACGGCATGGCCAGTCGTTCACTGACGGCCTGCAGAATCCGGATTGGAATATCTTCGGTGGCCGGCCACGACATGGTATCCCCGATCTCTGCGGCCAGATCCGGAAAGTCTGATCGGTCAGCAACCTGCCACGGTACCGGCGCCGTGCCGATCAGGCACGGAAAATTCAATTGCTTTGATATCTGAGCCAGATCCTCCAGCGGCAACACCGCATGTTGAATCTGCAGACGCAGGTCTGTCTGCACGGCGGTTGTCCAGGCATACCGCTCGGCAAAGTCAGGAGCAGGCTGATCGGCCCCGTCCTGAAGTCCGGCCCGGTTTCGCAACAGCCGCGCCAGTGCCGAGTCGCGGAGGCCTCGCAGCAGAGGGTTCTGCGGGCCGGATTCTGCCGTCAGCAGCGGACTCGGGCAGATCTGATGTTCGCCGGCTTCCTTCAGTGATCTGCGATAGACACTGTCATCAGCCACATCACTCATGTCGAAATGCAGAATGACCAGGTCCGGAGACAGCGTCTGAAGTTCGTGTTTCAGCTGCAGCAGAGACAGCAGCGGGCTGTAGCCGGGTACGCCGGCATTAATGACTTCCACAGGTCGCTGGCTGACTCTGGCAAGAAACTGCTGCAGCCGGGCCGGCAGTGTGTGAGCGTCCTGCAGTGCTGGTCCCAGCACGGTTTCATCACCGAGCACGATAATCCGCAGAGTGTCGGCCGGTTTTGTTCTGAGAATTTCTGTTCCCCGCAGTCCCAGACTATTGGTTGTGAATACGGAACCATCGGGCAGCCGCTGCGTACTGAGGCGTTGCAGTTCGTGGTGGACAGTCGCCGACGGAGCCAGCAGTGCATTGAGTTCCGCAGACGTGCGGGCGATTCGCTGCGGCGCGGGCGGATGTGACCACTGCAGGCCCACTTCCAGTGCCAGCAACAGCAACAGCAGCAGCAACGCTGCTGTTGTGAAGTGCTTCACGCTTCTGGCAAGGGAGCGAAACATGGACGACAGGACATGATGGGAATTGCGGAACTCACAAGCCCGGATTTCGATCGACACCACGGCAGCCGCCCCGCCCTTGTGGCTGATCCGAGTGATCAGCGGCGGCCCCGCCGGCGGACTGCAGGAAGGCCGTTGTTCGCCCGTACCGTCGCACGGACACGAAAGACGGCAAAGAAACCGTGGTATCAGTCAAAAACAGATTATCGGGAGTTTAACCCAACCGCCACAAACGCAGGAAGGGCGAGTCCCGACCCGGAACTCGCCCTTTCTGATCTGTCCGGGAAGCAGCGGCCGTCAGGCGGCTTTTCGCTCCGCGGTGTGAATCTTCAGGTTGGAACCCGGACCCCCACGCGGCGGGTAGCCGTATTCTCTGAGTTTTCCGGAGAGTGTTCGGAGTCCGATTTTCAAAATCTGTGCGGTCCGCTCGCGGTTGCCGTTGCAGCGGGCGAATGTGGATTCGATCAGTTTACGTTCCATTTCTCTGAGGGTCATGCCGACGCTTTCGACATTCACGTCCTCAGGCGATTCGGTCCGCAACCAGGTCTGCACGCTGTCGGCGGTGATCTCGCCGCCGACTTCGATGGTGCAGGCCCGTTCGATCACGTTCTGCAGTTCCCGCACATTGCCGGGCCAGGAATGGTTCTCAAGAATCTGAAGAGCATCCGTGCTCACCGACCGCGGTGGTCGTCCTTCCTTGAGTGAAATCTCGCCGATAAAGTGTTCCACCAGCAGCGGGATATCGTTCTGACGCACTCGCAGCGGAGGCGACTGCAGCGTAATGCCGCTCAGATGCTGCAGCAGATCGTCGCGAAAGCGTCCTTCCATGGCCAGCCGATTCAGGTCTGAATGCGTGGCCGCGATAAAGCGGATGTTGGGAGCATCCCGGGTCCCGTTCAGAATCGAAGTGGCACGACGCTCCAGCAGCTGCGACAGTTTCTTCTGAAACGGCAGAGCCACGGTTTCAACGTTGTCCAGCAGAATGGACCCGCCATCTGCCATCTTCAGATAGCCGGGAAATCCGCCGGGACTTTCGTCCCCAAACAGCTGGTGTTCCAGTGTTTCGACGGAATGCAGACTGCAGTCAATTCTTAGAAACGGCTTTTCAGCACGGCGACTGCAGCGATGCAGGCCTTCAGCAATCAGTGTCGTGCCGCTGCCGGCTTCGCCGCGAACAAGGACCGTGCGGTCATCGTCAGCAGCAATGCGAATACTTTCTCGCAGAGCCTGCATGGCGGGCGTGCTGCCGACCAGATCCATCAGGTTGCGGTTCAGCAGCTGACGCTTCAGGTTTTCGTTTTCGCGAATCAGTTCACTCTTCTGAACAGCCGTCAGCAGAGCGGCACCAAACCGGGTGGCGGAAAACGGTCGTTCAACCACGTCGCACTGAAAGGTGGGAACCGTTTCGCGACCCCAGCGTGAGTCTTCCGAAACGATGCACAGCACCTGAGCTGCCCTGGAATGGCTGCGGATGGCGGCGTTGACTTCCTGCAGCCGCGAAACATTGTCGGCATCGTCAATGATGCAGATCTGAAACTCCTGACGACTCAGGTGAAACAGCATCGCATCCGGACTGTCCGTTTCGCAGACCGACATGCCGCGTTTTCGAACGTCGTCCGCCAGTAACTGGCGAGCACCCGGGCGGGGTGAAAAAACCAACACCGCCTGAGGAGCTGGTTTGGATTCGGCGGTCGGTTCACCGGAAAGATTTTCAGGAGCCAGATTCTGCCCGACCGGTGAAGATGCACCGGGAAATCGGAAAATCTGCGGCTCATGATGAGCGCCAGAGGGGTACTCGTTCATGATGTCCTCAACTTGTGAGCAGGTCGGAGAGAGAGGAAGGATTGAGATTGGTGAACGAACCAGCCGTCAGAACTGTTCTGAGTGAACAGCCGGAAGCCGCCAGCCTTCGCTGGAAGAATGCTTCGTTCAGGAGCTTCCCGAAACGGGAATGAAGGGACAGGAGAGGGGAACTGTTGAACCCGGAGTGAGTTCGGCTTGAGAGGCCGAGTGATAATTCGGATCCGCTTTTTGTGTCAACACGTGTTTCGTCGGAAAAGACAGATTTTGAACGCCCGCTTTCCTGTATTTGTGAAATTCCAGGGTGAAACCACAACATCCTGATGCGGTGAGGCAATGCTTCGGCAGTTTCTGCAGTTATGCATCGCCTTCGCTGCCACTGGCCGCCGGCCACCCGGCGCATCCCGCCGATGCAGAAATGCAGACACCCCGCCGACTGCAGTGCAATCGACGGGGTGCTGATATCGTTCTGTACACAATGACTGTTGCTGCATCGCGCGATGTCGGTCAGTACTGATCCGCGTAACGAGCCGGGTCTTTGGAAAAGATCTGCTGCGTTTCACGAGAACGGAACATATACAACCGATCCCGATACCACAGAGAAAAGTCCAGAGCTCCGGGAACATCTTCTCCGGTGTTCACCAGCAGAACAGGATCACTGCCGCCGGCCGCCGGAGCATACCGCGCCGGAGCAGACTCGAAGACCTTTTTCGCTTCGTCAGAACTGAAGTAGTAGGTCTGCCGTCCGAACTCCGCACTGTATTGCTCACGACTGTCCACCAGGTCGCGATAATCACGCAGCGCGACCGGACAGAATCCCTTGAAACCGACCTGCCCCGTCCGGGCCATGATCCGGTATCGCTGCTGCTCCCGCCGAGAACGGTCATCCAGCTGCTTCAGGGGAGCCAGATCGGCGGCGCCCGGAATCGCTGCCGCTGATGACGGTGATGCCGCCGTGGCAGATGCGGCACTGCCCTGATTGTTGTCTTCGTTCAGCGCCGAAACGTCAGCGGCTTTGTTCGCCGGCTGTTCTGCAGCTGGCTGTTCTGCGGCCGGTTCCGTGGTGGCCACTGAGTGTATTTCTGCAACTTTCGTTTCTGCGATGTCCGCCGACGTTTCCACCGGAGGCAGCTCAACCGCAGATCCCGGCAGATCCTGAGGATTCCGGGACGTACCACCAGCGGTCTCCGTGGCAGCGGTCTCCGTGGCAGCGGTATCGGTATCAGCGGTATCGGTACCCGAGGCATCGGTTCTGGCAGAGACAGACTCGCTGTCCGAACCTGCTGTGTTGGCGGTCACGTCATCCGCTCCGCCGGATGTCTCCGGCTCGGGACGGTCACTGGCCAGCAGATTATCTTCTGAATCCAGTTGATACCCGGTGAACGGCCCCTTCGAATCTGCCGTGGCCTCAGCGCCCTGTTCTTCAGCCTCAGCAACGGCCGACGGTGGCGTGGGGACATTCGAATCCGCTTCCGACGGCTGTTCGGTCGACGACGAATCGGCGGCCGCCTGCGGTTTTTGCATTGCCGCTGTTGTGTCCTGAATCAGGGAATCCAGATCCAGCAGAATATCCTCACGTACGACCGGTTCCTCGGCGTCAAACGGATCGATGAATCCGTCCTGCGCCGGCCGCCGAATGGTTCTCTGACCGGCCTGCGCCGTTCGGCTGCCACCACCGGCGGCGTTCCCGTTCAACTGGGCCGGGCGACCGCCGTTCGGAGTTCCCGGGTCAGCGGCGCTGACACCCGGAACCGCGGGAGGCGTTCCCATCTTCTGCTGTTGAAAGCCGACCGAGCGGGCGGGAATTCCGGCTCCGGGGCGCCGCTGAGAGGAAACACTGTCATCAAACACGATCGGGGGCGGTTTGGGGATAGCTGGTGCAGGTTCGCCGGGCTGCATCTGAGCTGATTCCACATCAGCCTCATCGCCTCCGATTCGCTGAAAAAATCGCTTCAGGATGCCGGGGCGGTTCTTCCGGGCCTGACGACGGTCTGATTTTTCATCGGTGGTCGCCGGATCCCGCTGCGTGTGCTGCACCAGGACCACGTCGGCGGCCGGAGTATGGTCGGCCGCAGGCATGACCTGACCGTTGGCCTGATAAATCTTCTGCAGTTCCGCGGCCACCGTTGATTGATCGGCGGCCAGGGCAGTGCCGGGCACCGCGGCAATGGCGGCAGACAGCAGATACTTGCGAAAAACGTGTTGCTTCTTCATGGTCGATCTTCCTGATCGGACTTCAGAATTTCCTGCTCGGTCGTCGTGCGCCGAGACGCTGACGCTGAGGAGCCCATTGGCTGATCCTGACTGAAGTTATCGACTGGCCTGTCACGCCCGATTTGTCCGCAGAACCAGATTTGTCGGCAGCGCGATGGATACGACACGCATCAACGGGACAGGTGGCAATACCGCTAAACACGCCCCGGAGCCCCTGTCTTCACAAGGGAGCACGTTTCGACAAGAATTCGGCAGAATCAGCCGGACGTTCCGAGCCACTGAACACGTCGCAGAACAACAACAGAACACAGGATGCCTTCATGAGCACGGAAGAACACATGTCGCCCGGCGACACCAGAACGGTAACAGCCGGCTCGGTTGTAATCCGGGTGGATTCCAGTCCCCCGGCACTGAAGGCGGCGGGCCGGCGCATTCTGGTGACGGTGCTGACGCTTTCGATTCTGATGAACCTGATGTTCGTCATGCGTTCCGCCGCTGACGCCAGCGGGGCAACCGGCCAGGTTTCAGAGACTCATCATTCGGGCACTCGGTCCGCCGACGCAAAACTGGCCGTAATCAACTTCTCCGGAACCATCATGCCGCCGTTCACCGAACGCTGGCTGAAACAGATTGAGCGGGCCACCGAGGACCCGGACGTCAAAGGGGTTCTGCTGGCGGTGGACAGTCCCGGAGGTCTGGTGGCAGACAGCCATCAGATCTATCACGAGCTGCAGAAGCTGAGAGAAAAGAAACCGATCTACGTGGCCATGAAACGGCTGGCAGCGTCCGGCGGTTATTACCTTTCCATGGGTATCGGTACGCAGGGACGGATTTTTGTGGAACCCACCACATGGACCGGCTCAATCGGGGTCATCATCCCTCGCTACAACGCATCCGAACTGGCGTCGCGTATCGGAGTTGCCGTGGAGCCACTGGCGACCGGACCGATGAAGGATTCGCTGAATCCGTTCCGCGAGCTGTCGGATCAGGAACGTGAGGTATGGGATCTCGTGCTGCAGGATTCCTTTGACCGCTTCGTCGGAGTCATCGTCGACAACCGCGCCGGGCTGGATGAGCAGCAGGTGCGAGCACTGGCGACCGGCCAGATCTACACCGCGTCACAGGCCATCACCAACGGCCTGGCCGACGAAGTGGGATTCGAAGAAGACGCGCTTGAGGCGCTGGCCACCGCCGCCGGTGTGACGGACTACGAGGTGGTCGAGTACAGTTCACCGCCGACACTGATGGACCTGCTGCTGAGCGGAAAGGCAGAGTCCTCAGACAGCGTGCTGGCACAGCTGATGGACGCCACGGTACCCCGCGCCATGTATTATTGCTCGTGGAATCCCTGGGTCCCGACTTCACCACAGCGGTAGCCGGCCATCCCGATCAGAGCACGGCAGATCCGTTTCCTGCATCAATGCCAGCGACCAAACTGTAGGGCGTGACAAGCGAAGCAAACCGCCAAACACGTCCCAACACACAAAACACCTTCCAAATCCCCGCCGCACAGCAGCTCCACCGCCTTCGCGCCGGCACACCACCGCCACGACCAACGCCGGATCAGGCCCGCGCGAACACGATTGTGCCCGACCCTGTTTGGCCTGCCGGCGTCATGGAGACCTGCGGTCGGGGCAGTGGGGCGGTGGGGCGGTCGGGAGACCGCCCCACAACAACGAACCGCCCCACAACAACGAACCGCCCCACAACGGGGAACCGCCCTACAACACCGAACCGCCCTACAACGGGGAACCGCCCTACGACCCGGGATCGCAGGGTGTGACCAGCGATGCCTGCCGCCAAAAACACCCCAGCACGCGAAACACCCCCAAAGACATCCCGCACAGGACCTCACCCGCCTTCGCGCCGGAACACCACTTCGCGCCGGCACACCACGCCCGGGGCGGTTATTCCGGCCGCAGAATGCGCTGCAGGCGTTCTGTCATTTCCCGTCGGGCGCGGAAGATTCG
>JAVKCM010000281.1:0-4037 GCA_040222735.1 Fuerstiella sp.
GGCTCCCCCCTGTTGTGTGGGGGCCTCCCCTGTTGTGGAGGGGTGTCCTGCCCCGACCACACGCCCGACCGAAGGTCTCCTGTTTCGCACGCCAGGCGACAGGTGCCGGCCATTGGTGGTTCCACGATGTCGACAACCTGAACAGAGCCGGGGGCGTCCGGATCAGCGGGCTGCTGAAGGCAGGCGATAGAACAGCGCGATCGGGACCATCAGGACGGCCAGCGCGAAAAAGGTCATGTGGTGCCAGGCGTCCTGATCGGCACTGCTAAGCCAGGCAATCAGAAGCTGAGCTATCGCCAGGAATCCGGCTGACAAGAGAATTCCGATCCATGTCATCAGATTCATGGTCCCGATCATCCGGCCTTTCTTGTCGGCAGGAGGCGCCTGCTGAATGAAGACCTGCAGCGGGACGACAAAGATTCCCGCGGCAAATCCCAGCAGGAACATCGATCCGCGAAGTGACCATTCCAGAAGATTGGCACGCGTCAGACTGCTGTAGACACTTTCCACGGCTGGTTCCCCGGCCCGCAGCCTGTTCGAAGCTGCCGCGACGGGCGGCGTGGCCGTCAGGTCATTCGATGTGGCCGGCCGACCTGCAAGGCCGCTGCCAAGAAACGTGATCAGCAGCAGCGAGAATATGATCAGCCAGCTTCCTCGTCTCGTCCATCGTTCGCCGGACTGATGGCTTCGCGATCCCGCAAAGCCCGCAACAACGCAGCCGGTGGCGATGCCGACTCCGATGGCGGCCGCCAGCAGGCTGGTTCGAGTACGACTCAGATGCAGCGTCAGTTCGCCAAGGTTGTTAACCGCCGGTTGAGCCACACCTCCGACAAACCAGAACATTGTCATCACCAGCAGTGCGTTGAGCAGCCGGCGATCAAGAAGCAGAAAACTTCGAACATCCTGCGGCACAAACAGGTTTCCAGCTTCAAACTTCAGTCCTGGCCGGGCCACCGGTGTGCGTCGAACCAGCAGTGAGGTCAGCGTGCCGACCGCGGCAATACCCACGGCTCCGATGCTGCACAGCCAGAGATTGCCTTCAAGCTTATCAAGTGCGATCCCGGCGATTGCCGTTCCGAAAATGATGGCAAGAAACGTCGTCATCTGTATGGCACCGTTCACCGGCAGCAGTCGTTTGCCGGGAAACAGTTCCGGCAGGATTACGTACTTGGAAGGGCCAAAGAAGGCACTCTGAGCTCCCATGAATCCCAGCACGGCAATCAGCATCGCCAGCTTCGCTTCTTCGGAAGCACCACTCAGAAGCACCAGAAACGACAGTGCCATGACGGCAATTTCGCCGACCTTGCACAGGACAATGATTGTACGTTTTGAATAGCGGTCTGAGAGGAAACCGGCGAATCCGGACAGAAGCACAAACGGCAGTGCGAACGCCGCCAGTGCCAGTGGCTGCAGATTGGCCCCCCCCGCGGCGGCCAGCCCGGTACATTTCAACAGAACCATCTGCTTGAAATAGTTGTCGTTGAACGCGCCCAGAAACTGAGTGGACAGCAGCCCGCTGAACACGGAATCTGTCAGCAGCGGCGTTTCGGGAATGGCGGCCGCCGAGTCCGAGTTCTGCCCGGTGGTATCGGTCGGCGGCGGTGAGTCGGTACGGGAACGAGGCGATTCAGCTGTCACAAACGTGGCTCACTTTTCTTTCCTGAATGACTCTGTTGCGGCCGTTTGACGTCCTGTCTCAGGCAGGTTCATCTGGTGAATGTGTGAGCAGATCAGGCGGCTCTTCGAATCCTGGGTTGTGAGGCGTACCACTGCAGGGCCCCCGACAGTCGGGCCTGTTTTTCACCGCCGGGCAGGTATCTGAGTGTACGGGCAGCAAGGGCTGCGACCGGTCGCGGCAGTGTTGCCGAGAAGCCGGGCCGCAGTTCAATACGCTGACCAATCGGCCGCTCCTGAAACCCCATACCTCGTTTGAACTGATCCAGCGATTCGCCGCCGGGCTGCAGCGACTGCAGTCCGATCGACACTTCTGAGATCTCCGGCCGTTTCAACACCGTTTCAAGAAACGTGTACAGCATGGCATTGTTGGGGCGGAACGGAAGTTTTTCCTGGCTTGAGCGGACGATGCTGATGTATTCCTTCGGCCCGGCGCGGAACGAGATCAGGTAGGCAGCCAGCTCATTTTCGTGCCATGCGGCCCATGCGGTTGCCGCCGGACAGTCGGCGGCCGCCGCGAAGTATTTTTTCCAGTAGGATTCAAAGTCGTCGGGCAGCCGACGCCCCTGACGCAGCAGCGTGTCGGCATGCAGTTGAATACCGGCGGCACCAAGATCCCGCGGGTCGATCTCAGCGGCGCGGCAGTTTCGCAGCCCCTGACGGGTCTTGTTGCGGGCCTTTCTGTCCAGTGTGCACAGCCCGTAGTTCTTGTCGGTGACCACATGCTGAAAGCTGTTCACACCGGTCTGCACGTCACACGAATAGCGGGCCATGACCCCATCGGCCCCCAGCACGTCAGCCGGAGCAAACGATTGCGAATCCACCGGAGCGTCGTAGGGAATGGTCGTGTAGGCTCGAGAAAAGATATCAAACCACAGAACCCCGCGGGATTCGCGGATGCGGTGTCCTATTTTCTGCAGAAATTCAGCGTGATACTGCGGATCCATGACGGCCATCCGTGGCGTACAAAAGAAAGTGCCGAAAAATTGCGACGTCTGACACTTTAGAGGAAGCCGAAATCCCGCTCAAGACGCCTTTCCCGGACGGGAATGACCGGCAAAAACTGCGGATTTTCCGTTCCTGTGCGGTTTCCTTCAGAAACGCTGTAACAACGGCCCACGTTTCACACTTTGGGGAATAGCGACCTGTTCGCTTCTGATTCAAACCCTAAGGAAAACGCCATGAAAAGCCTCATCAAATTCACACTGTTTGCCGCTGTTGCCTGCTCTTTCAGTTCTGCTGACGAAGTACTCGCCCAGCGAAAATTCAGCTTTGGCAAGGGCAACAGCAGCTCTGGCTTCGGCGGCAATCGAAATTCCGGCGGTTCACACAACAGCGGCAGTGGCCGGAACAATTTCAGTTCCCGGTTCTCCAGTGGCAAAAGCGGCGGCTTTTCAAAAGGATCATCAAAGGGCTCGACCCAGTCCGGCAACACGTCGACGCTGAAACGCGACCTGAACAGCATCTCCCGGTTTTCGCCCCCGGCACCCGCAACCAGCAACAACTCACGATTTAAAACCACAGTGCAGAAAACAACTGAACAGAAGAAAACGTCAAACCGCACGGACAGCCGCGGATTCAACAAACTGCGTGATGTTGTCCAAAACACTCAGAAGCAGGACGATTCGAAACTGAAGAAGCAGATTGTCGGTCGGTTCCTGGGCAGCGGAAACGGTAGCTCACAGACATCCGGTGGCGGTCAGTCCGGATCGCACAGCGATTCCGATCAGGACCGAAAGGAACGACTGGGAAAATTCTTCAAGAACGTCGTTACTCAGAATCTGCACAAGAACCACTGGTGCCATTCTCGTCCGCGTACCTGTCACTGGTGGGTGAACTACTGCAAACCTATCTCTCACTGTCACGCTCACGAGATTGTCGAGTGCAACTGGTCGCGTGTTCACTGCAGCCCGGCTGTGCATGTCGGAATTCACCGGCCCGCCGTACAGTGGTATCTGGGAATGAAAGGTATCCTGCTGCCGGGCAAGGGAATCGGAATCGACACGGTTGAACCGGGATCTCCTGCTGAAGCTGTTGGCCTGCAGCCGGGGATGGTCCTGACCGTCTGCAACGGTATCGCTCTGGTGGATGAAGCGGCCATGCAGGAAGCCATCCGGATTTCCGGTGGTGTGCTGCAGATGACGCTGCTGTCTGCTGACGGCAGTCAGGTGCTGGAAGGCACCGTGCGGATGACTCAGATCGCCGCTGTCTCATTCTGAACACTACGCCTGGTACAGTAATGTTTTTGTTCTGCGTCACCCCGGTCATGTACATGGCCGGGGTTTTTGTTGTTTGTCGTTGGCGGGCAGCAGGAAGTGGCGTGGGCGTTGCAACCACGGTCGCGGCAAAGCCGCGAAGTGCCG
>JAVKCM010000282.1:0-31761 GCA_040222735.1 Fuerstiella sp.
CGTGTGGTCGGGTCGGGAGACCCGGCCACAACAACGGGTTCGCCCCGGCCACAACAACGGGTTCGCCCCGGCCACAACACGGGTTCGCCCCGGCCACAACAACGGTTCGCCTCGGACACAACACGGGCCTGGTTGTGGGGCGGTCGACCACCGTTGTGGGGCGGTCTCCCGACCGCCCTACCGTCGCGTTGCTGCAGGAACCGGTTCGGCAGATCCTGGCGTGACGCGGGGAGGGAGACCTTCGGTCGGTCGTGTGGTCGGGTCGGGAGACCCGGCCACAACAAGGGTTCGCCCCGGCCACAACACCTCAACCTGGCCACAACCGGAGGTCAACCCGGCCACAACACCTCAACCCGGCCACAACCGGGAGATCCATGCGTCAGGCCCACTCGTCTTCGTCTTCGAATTCTTCATCCTCAAAGCCGTCGTCGTCAAACATCTCTTCGTCGCCATCTGCGAATTCGTCGCCCTGGAATTCGTCGTCTTCAAAGCCGTCTTCGTCGGCCATTTCGTCGTCATCAACGGCACCCTGGCCGGGTGCGGTCGGCGGTGGAGCAGCCGGCATGGCGGCAGCAAATCCTTCTGTCGGGTAGAAGGCCCACAACGCAATCGGACTTAATCCCAGTGTCAGGACCAGCAGACCGGTGATCGCCACGAACACCGTCATCAGGCCCGAGAACATATTCCCGCCGTGATTGATGCCCCCCATCACCAGTGCGGCCAGAAGTCCGACGGCCGGGATGGCGACCACAAGAGACATCAGGATGACTTGCTTTTTTGACATGGCGGAACTCTAAACCGTAACGGGCGAAAACAGACAGGACAGGCAGGTCAGAGGCATGCATCTGCGGCGATCATCCAACAGAAACGGACGAACGGGCAGAGTACCGTGATTATTCCGATTTGACGGATTCTGCTGAAAACAAAGCCGAACGCAGGCGCGTCGGCCTGGCATCGTGTGATTTTTGTATCGACATGGTACGGACTCGCAATGAGTCGAGGCAAGAATTGCCCGCAGACTTTACGTTTCAACCAGCCTTTTGAACCGTGTTTGCGTCCGGACATCGGAAAACCAGTACCTCAGAAAGCAGCTCAGGTGAAGACAGGACTGATCTCAGACACGCACAATCAGCACGACCGGACCAGACGGGCCATCGATCGGTTTGTCGAAGCCGGTGTGGCCGCCGTATTCCATATGGGTGACTTTAGGACCGAGCGGAAAATAAGTGGCGTAAGCTTCCAGCTTGCGATGTAGAAGAACGCAGGCTGGAAGCCTACGCCACGTTTCGACGCGACAGTAATCTTCCGTTTGATCCTTACGTCGCCGGAGCGGCTGGAAAACTGTGCCGCGCTGCCCCTGTACTATGTCTTCGGAAACAACGATGCAGACTCGGTCCCGACCTGCGTGAGGCCGGTGATCGCCATCATGACGACGACAAATTCGAATCGCCGCCGCGGAACACACGACGAAACCCGCCGCTCAGATCGAGTCTTCTGATCGCCACATCCACCACAAACAACAACGCGGCCAGACTCAGCAGCCACGGCCGCAGCGGCACCGCCGATGTCGCTCGTTCCTGCGGGCCGGCTTCAAAGACGGCTTCCGGCACCGGCTGGAACGTGCCACCGGTCACAGCCGCCACGGACATCAGCAGTTCCTTGTTGACGTCGCGAATCCTTAGTTCCTCGGGATATCCAACCACCAGTCCTCGAGACTGCTGATAGACCGTCTGTTGTTCGATTTTCTGAATCACCTGCAGTTGCCAGACACCCGGCTCAGACGTCTCCACGACCGTTTCATAACGCCCGGGTCCGGTCTGCGGAATGGTGACAGTCTGAGACTTCAGCTGCGGATCAACCAAAACCAACTCTGTGTCGGCACCGTTCAGAAAGCGACGATTGCCGTCGACCGCATCAATAACGATCCGGCTGAAACGACCGTGATGTTCCACCTGCATCGCGAAGCCCCGGGTTTCGTTTGGTCGCATGCAGTGGCGAATCACCTGCGCCCAGAACTTGTTGAACCCCGGCCAGGTGAGCCATTCCGCCGCCCACTGGCTGCTGGCGTCGGAAGTAAATGCCGCCGACATTCCCAGACCATAACGCCACCAGGCCAGCAGCGGCTCGCCGGTTTCCGTGGTCAGAATCACTTCACTGGTGGCCTTGGTGCCCGTCACCACATACCCCAGCAGAAACGGCGCTTCGTCAAAATCAATTCCATCCAGCACTGGCGTCGCGCGAACCAGCATCGGCAGAAACGGTTCCTCCCGAACAGCCGACCTGCCGGCGGCAATGGTTTCTTTCGCAAAGATCTGCGGAATGGAACTCGCATCACTGGAAAAGTAGTAACGCCCGCTGCCCGCCTGAGCAATTCGCTGCAGCAGATCCTGATCAGCGTCTCCGATTCCGACGGTGGAAATCGTGATCCGGGCCGCCGTCATATTCTGAGTAATACCGTCAAAATCGCCCGGCGTTGAATACCCGTCGGTCAGAATAATCACGTGCTTCAGTCTGGCGGTGGTGGCCTGCAGCGTCTGAAAGGCTTCTTCCATCGCCGGGTACAGAGTAGTCCCGCCCCCCGCTTCAATCGAAGCAATCCGGTCAAGGATCGCTCCTTTCTGAGCACCGGATTTCATCTCACTGACCCAGTAGGGCGCTCCGTCGAAGGCAATGACTCCGATCTGATCCTTGTCACCCAGCAGTTCCACGGCGGCACGGGCGGCTTCCTTGGCCAGTTCAATCTTCTGGCCACCCATCGATCCGGACTTGTCGATGATCAGCACCATCCCCAGCCCCGGCTTCTCTTTCTCTTTCTCAAAATCGCAGCGGACCGGCAGAACTTCTTCAATCACCGTCCTGTAATAGCCACCCAGGCCGAACGATTCATCACCGCCCAGCATCAGAAAGCCGCCTCCGAGTTCACTCACATAGGCCCGAATCATCTCCATCTGCGGCGTCGTCATTTCATTGGCTGGAATATTCGACAGGATCAGAACATCAAAGTTCTGCAGCTCGGACAGCGACGTCGGCAGACCGGCCGCCGGACGAACTTCCAGCTCAATCCCTTCTTCCTGCATCGCCCATACCAGACTGCGAGCCGGTTCCGGCTGGTTCTGAATCATCAGGACCCGAGGCCGCCCCGCGGTGAATACCAGCCCGGAGGCCATGTTGTTGTCGATGAGCGTATCGCTGAATCCGGCAGTACCGTCGTTCGCGGACCGAATCCGTGCCGTGAACTGCGTGGGCTGCTGCACCTGCTGAGTGAACGTAAAACGATTCTCGCCCGTGCTGACCGACTGCGGTTCGGCCGCCACACGAAAGTCCCCGCTGAAGACTTCCACTACGACCTGATCGTCATGGTTGGCGTCCACCAGCACTTCCACGGAGAATGGTTCGCCTTCGGCCACCTGCGTGGGAACATTGACCGCGGAAACCTGAATCTCAGGCTCATCCCGGGTCGGCAAAGGAACGGTCGAAACGCGGACCGACGATGTCGCCGCCGACAACACGTCACCATCAGTTTCGTTGCCGTCGCTGAGCAGCACAATATGAGGCACAAGCCCCGGCGGCACCGAGGCCGCCGACAGTTCAATGGCCGACTGCAGGCTGGTCGCTTGTCGCCATGCCGTCTGGCCTGACGTCTGGTCTGACGCGCTGACCGGCGGCGCAGCAGCAGCTGCTGCGGTTGCCTGGCCCGATTGAAAGGTTGCCGGATGTCGAGCAAATGGCAGCACCGCAAACCTTTCGGGCGAGGCGTCCCGGGTGGCGCGTTCGATGAACTCAGCCGACACTTCAGCCGCCCTGTCCTGGTCGACCGACAGACTCTGATCGACGGCGAAGATCACAAACACGTCGACGCTGCCGATCCACAGTGTCAGACCGGACATCGCCAGCACCAGCAGCACCACGATGGCGGACCGGGTGATCAGCGACAAAAATTTCTGCCGCCACGGCAGATCCACCAGACTTCTGCGGAATACCACGACCAGCGCGGGCAGCACCAGCAGTGCCCAAAGCCATGTCGGCTGACTGAATTCAGGTTGCGGCCACGTGACTGCCATGAATACGGAGGGATCCGGGAGCAGGAAAAACGGAGGTGTCACACAGGTGAGTTGCGATGACGGAAACCATCGAAAATCGGCGGCAGGCCGCTATAGACAGCCGGACGGTCCTTCCGTCAGCCGACCATCTTCGCGTCCGCGACGGTGGCAGAGTGTAACAGCCGGCCTGAGAGGCAACCAGGCCGTCAGCGGATGCCGAGCTGCTTCATTTTCTGCTGCAGACTCTGGCGGTGAATTCCAAGTCGTCGCGCCGCGGCACTGACATTATCAGACTCAGCCTCCAGGGCACGCCGCACCATAAGCCGCTCAAAGTCTTCCACCAGCTGATTGCGTGCCTGGGTGAGCGGCAGATCCAGATATTTCTCGAAGGCATTCGCTTCGGCCGGAGCTCGTTCCGGCACCAGCCCAAGATCCATTGCGGTGATCACACCCGCTTCACACAAAGCACCGGCAGCATTGATCAGCTGCTGCAGTTCGCGGACGTTGCCGGGCCAGTTGTGCTGCAGCATGGCGGAAATCGCGTCGCTGGAAAAGCTGGCTGAGTCTGCAAGAAAGGCATTTGCGAGCAGCAGAATGTCTTCGTGCCGACTTCTGAGCGGGGCAATGAACAGTTCGATTCCCTTCAGGCGAAAGTACAGATCCTGACGAAACACCTTGTCCTGAATCGACTGTTCCAGATCCTGATGGGTCGCACTGATGATGCGTACATCCACCTCTACGCCTTCTTCGGTTCCGACCGGCTGCACAATTCCTTCCTGCAGCACGCGCAGCAGTCTGGTCTGCACGCCCGCCGGCATGTCACCGATTTCATCCAGAAACAGGGTGCCGCCGCTGGCTTGACGAAAGACACCTTCGCGACTGCGGTCCGCTCCGGTAAAGGCGCCTCGAACATGGCCGAACAGTTCACTTTCCACCAGTGACTCGGCAATCGCAGCCGTGTTGACAGCGACAAACGGCTGATCGGCTCGCGGACTGCGTTCGTGCAGTTCGCGAGCCACCAGTTCCTTGCCGGTACCGCTTTCGCCGCGGATCAGAATCGGCAGGTGCGTCTTTGCGGCTCTGGTGATCTGATCAAACAGCTGCCGCATCGGACGGCTTGCCCCCAGCAGTCCGCCAAAGCGACAGGACTGCCCGGAGGAACTTTCTGCTTCTGCAAGCCGGGCCTGCAGCACAACCCGTTCTTCCGTTCGGCGGGCGATTGACCGCAGATGATCGACATCGTAGGGCTTGGCCAGAAAGTCCGTCGCGCCGCACCGAATACAGTCCACCGCATGGTCCACGGCGACGTCAGCCGTGACCACGATGATTTCCGGCGTCAGTGTGGTCTGGTCCTTCTGCAGCTCACGCAGCACCGTCGTGCCGTCCTTTTCCGGCATATTCAGATCCAGAAACACCAGATCCGGCGCCTGCTCGCGTATCTGCTGCAGGGCCGCCACCCCGTCGGCCGCTTCCAGAATCTGTCGCCCGTCGGCTCGCAGCGCCCGCGCCATGGCGTACCGCGCGGCCGGTTCATCATCCACGATGAGGATCTTCATCAACGGTCTGTCCTTAGTACGGGCAGAGTCACTTCAAAGGTGGCGCCGACTTCGTTGTTGCGACAGACGATCACGCCGCTCAGTTCCCGCACCCGCTGCCCGACAAGATACAGCCCCAGCCCGGTACCGTCAGTCTTATCGGTCACGAATGGCTCAAAAATCTGATTCAGCAGTTCAGAGGACACACCAGGCCCGGTGTCGCTGACGCGAATAACAGCAAAGCCGTCTGTGCGGGCGGCTTTGCTGCCCCCCGGCCGCACGGTGTCCCCCGGCCGCACGGTGTCCCCGCGCTCGTTCGATGGCGGCTGGTCCGATGGCACAAGTCTGGAAACCGCGGTGCCGGAAGACGGGGCTGCGGGGGACCGTGAGGATGGCAGCCCGGTCATGGCGTCGGCCGGTGCGTCGACAGAAAACGTCTCCAGAATAATCTGCCGCTGTTCAGCCCCGCGAACGGCTTCGATCGCATTCTTGATCAGGTTGAACAGAATGTCATTCAATGCCCCGTCTGTCGCCGCCACCCGAACATTCTTCAGCTGCAGGTTCTGTTCAACGGACACATTGTGCTGCCGGGCCAGGTGTCCCAGAATGTGCAGCAGTCTTTCGATGACCTGATCCGGACACACCCCGGGATCCGTCGCGCTGGGTGGCCGCGCAAAATCCAGCAGGCGTCCCGTTGTTTCCGTCAGCCGGTCGATCTCAGAAATGATCAGCTGCACATCCCGACCATGTTCTCCGGCCGTTCCGAGGTCTTCCTGCAACAGCGTGGCGATGGTCCGAATGGACGAAAGCGGATTGCGCAATTCGTGGGCCAGAGAGCCGGAAAGCAATCCCAGAACGGACAGCTTCTCCTGCTGCAGGGCTCGTCGTTCGGCAGACAAACGGGCCGCGTCAAGCAGGCGGTTGTGAAGTGTGGCCGCCAGCTGATCGACCAGCATGGATGTCGCATTCAGCTGTTCCTCAGACAGACGGTCACCGCTGAGCGGCGTTCCCAGCAGCAACATCCCGTGAATATCCCGGTAGCGAAAGCGAAATACCGCGATCAGTTCCAGTTCGCGCAGCAGGGTCAGCAGTTCCGTGTCGCGACAGCGTGAGATGTCCATCCACGGCTCTGCATCGGACCATGCAAGGTCAGCCATCCGGCTCTCGGGATCGATGCTGCCCGGCAGATCCCCCGTGTCCGACCGCACCTCTTCACCTGGCCGACCGGCCGCGCAATGACTGACGTGCGGGATCGGTTCAATGATCCTGAGGCAGGCCGACTGCAGCTTCAGGGCCGCACAGATCTGCTGAGTGAACCAGTCGGCAATACTGGTCGCATTGCCATCGGAACGACGCGACATTTCGACCGACAGTGCCCGCGTGGCATCTCGCACCTGAGCAACGTCGCCGCTGATCAGGTAACGCAGCCCTTCACGTACACGATTCCGAAGCGGGTGATACGCCAGCACCAGGGCCACCAGCAACAGGCCTTCCACAACCACGAAATCAAACTGAAATTCCTGGCTGTATTTTCCCATCATCGGCGAAAGTGTCAGACGATGAAGATAGAACACGGCCAGCAGAATCGCGCCGTAGGCCAGGGTGCGTTCAAAAACCAGCGGCAGCAGACGGCGCCGAAAAACATACCAGGCAAAGATCAGCGTGGGGACCATCGGCGACAGCGACGTGATGAGTCTGAGTTCGGGCTCATACACGGACTGGTGTCCCACCAGCACGTAACAGGCCGCCAGGACTGTCACCACCAGCAGACCGACGGAAAACTTCGTGATGAAACGCCGGGCCGTGCCGTTGCCACCCAGCGCATCACGGTTCTGAACAAAGAGCCATGCGGCAGAGATGTTGGCCACGGCCATCCATGCCAGATACGGCAGGTGAAAGCTGCGCGTGGCAACCAGAAAATCGCGGCTGCCGGATCGCACAATGCCGGCCGCAATGATCACGACAAACAGACACGGAGAATAAACCAGCAGGTAGCGGTAATCGGGGTGGGGATGAGCCACCGCGCCGCTCCGGCGAATGCGGAGCCCGGCATGCAGAATTCCGCTGTGCAGCAGCAGCAGCCCGGCCGCCATGGTCGCCATGCTGGATGTGTCCAGCCATGCCGCGGTCAGGCCCGTTGTTTCACGCAGCAGCACGTGGAAGACGGTGCCCACATACCACAGCGTCGCTCCTGTGATGGCCCACTTCAGCCAGATCGCCGTCAGCGGTCGATTCGTGCGCTCCAGAACCACCATCAGCAGCACGATATCGACAACAGCCGCAAGACCAAGACAGAAAAGCTCAACCTGAGAAAGCATGGCGAGATCGATCGAAGACAGACACAGACGCGGCGCTGCAGGACACGGTGACCAGCGTACTGCAATCGCCGGCCGCTCACCAACATGCCGGATTCTTCCGGCCTGTCACAATACCTCGTGCCCATCATCCGAATCCGCTCGACATCAACAACCGGTGAGCCTGCCTGGCGCAGGCTTCGTCACAGAAGCAGGACTGACTCTGGCCGCGCGTAAAAAAAGCTGAGGCGTCAACCTCAGCTTCGTGTGCGAATCCTGTTGCTGTGACCATGCCGGCCGGCAGGGCTGGTCCTACAGCGGCAGCACCCTGCGTTCCGACGGCTCTTCCTTCTTGCTGTCCGCCCCGAAGTCACACAACTCTTCCCGAACAATGTTCATTGTCCTGGGTGCTTCGATTCCGATCCGGACGGAATTCGGACCGATACGGACGACCGTAATCGAAACATCATCACCAATCAGAATACGCTCGCCGGCTTTTCGTGACAAAACCAACATTGCATCTACTCCCTGTCTTCCGTGGTTTAAGAACTTCCATGTGACCAGGCAAAAACTGACGAAGCGCCAGCCCTGCAGCAGAACGTGCCGACCACAGCCACAACCGGCAATAACTGCCGTCATCCTGATATCGACATCAGAATGATACAGGCTGCAAAAACGCTGCCAAGAGCAAAAGCCTTAAATGTGGCACTGCCTAAAAAATAAGCACAACCCGAGCTGCCCGCCCCTGCCTAATTTTTAGGCAGACACTACCTGTGCCAATATGGCAGCGGGTAGCTTGAAATCCAATGAATTCTGTGGTCTGCTGCCGCCCAAATATTGTTCGTTTGATTCGGAGACAGGGTGATGACGCGAATTGGAATCGTGGGGCTGGGCTTCATGGGGTACACACACTTTGAAGGAGCCAAAGCGCTCTCTGGTGCGGAGGTGACAGCCTTCGCCACGCGGGATGAAAAGAAACGAGCCGGAGACTGGACGTCGATCCAGGGCAACTTCGGCCCGCCGGGCGGCCACGTCGATGTCTCAGCACTGAAGTGCTACTCAGACTTTCGTGAACTGCTGGCCGATCCGGACATCGACCTTGTCGACATCTGTCTGCCAACGGACAAGCACTTCGACGTCGTGATGGAATCTCTGAAGGCGGGCAAGCCCACCCTGGTCGAGAAACCGATTTCCGTCGACCTGCAGCAGGCGCAGCAGATGGTCGACGTGGCTTCATCAAAAGGGGTCCCGCTGCTGGTCGCCCATGTCCTGCCGTTCTTTCCGGAGTTCTCGTTTGCGGCTCACGCCATCCAGACCAGACCATATGGAGCGCTGCGGGCCGGACACTTCAAACGCGTGATCTGCCCGCCGGACTGGTCGAGCGATATGTCGGACTTCCGCAAACTGGGAGGCTGGGGCATCGATCTGCACATCCACGACAACCACTTCATCACTCACGCCTGCGGCAAGCCCGAACGCGTGTTTTCGACCGGGCTGCTGCAGGATGGGTTTGTGAACCACGTGCATACGTCCTATGTCTATGGCCCCGACGGCCCGGCGATCACGGCGGTCAGCGGGGGCATCGCCGCCAGGGGCCTGGCCTTCGGGCATGGATTCGAACTGTACTTTGAGAACGCCACTCTGCTGTTTGATGCCGGCACCTATGGAGGCGAGTGGGTGGTCAGCCGACCGCTGAGTCTGGTGGCCGACGACGGCAGCGTGCAGCCGGTCGAACTATCCGGAGGAGACAGCTGGTGCGGCGCTTTTTCTCAGGAACTGCAGACTGCGGTGAACTATCTGAACGGAAGCGGGAATCCAGGCCCTCTGTCGGCTCAGCTGGCACTGGACGCACTGCAGATCTGTTATGCTGAAGCCAGAAGCATTGCCGATGGCGGTCTGGTGGACGTCTGACCCGGACGACCGCCGCCGGCCGAGCAGCAGACTCAGGTCGGCACGGGTCCCTTTCCGCCACGAACAGAACATGACAAACGAAGCGCAACAACCGACGTCAACGACCGGCCCGCGAACGCTGCTGGCGATGGATCCGCAGCTGAAGGATATTCAGCCTGGCAGCGGAATCGTGATTCACCTGGAACAGAAGTGGGGGGCGGTTCGCCGCCTCTGGCTCAGCACCTTTCGTCGCGGCTATGTCCGACGCATGGCCGCCTGTCGCCGGGGAGACTTCAATCCGTGTCCCCATCCGGTCCTCGATCCTCGCGACCTGAAGTTCCACCGGAACCAGGGCGGCTACTACTGGGATGAGGCAGACGACCCGTTTACCTGGCGCGATCAGCTGCCGTTCGCCCGCGTCGGCCTGGCCGAACTTTTTCTTATCGGAGGCGGGTTCTTTCTGGCAGCAGCCGGATCAGTGTGGTGGGCGGTCGCCGCCGACGGCACGACCCGGCTGGTGGCCGCAGTGCTGGCGGTGACTGCTGCCGTGCTGGGAATTCTGGTGACATGGTTCTTTCGCGATCCTCACCGCAGCATCCCGTCGGAACCCGGGCTGGTGGTGTCACCGGCGGACGGCAAGGTTGTCGACATCGAAGAGCTGGCCCATGACGACTTTGTGGGCGGGCCGGCGGTGAAGATCGGTATTTTTCTGTCGATCTTCAATGTGCACATCAACCGATCGCCGGTGGCCGGTCGCGTGATCGGGCTGCGTTATCGGCCGGGCAAGTACCTGAACGCCCTCCGCCCCGAGTCCGCTCGGGAAAACGAGCAGCTGGCCGTGCTGCTGGAATCGCCTGAGCCGCCCTACCGCGGCATGGTGATTCGCCAGATTACCGGAGCGATCGCCAGACGTATTGTGTGCTGGCTCAAACCGGGTGATACACTGGAACGGGGTACCCGGTTCGGCATGATCAAACTGGGGTCCCGCACAGAACTGGTGATGCCGCGGGAAGACGCTCTGGAAGTCCTGACGAAGCTCGGAGACAAGGTGCAGGCAGGCAGCACCGTGCTGGCTCGGTATCGTGCCGACGCCTGACAACACTTACATGCCTGACAGAAGCTGAGGCTGACATTGGCCGCGCAGGATGACAATCCCAAGAAAACGCCCCGGCAGAAGGTATTTGCCGTTCTGCCGACGCTGTTGACACTGGGCAATGCGGTCTGTGGATTCGGGGCGATTACGATTCTGGCGCGCGTGGGTCCGACGTTTGATGTCAGTCCCGGGCACACACTGTCGGTATATGATCCGGCGGTTGAGATGGTCAAAGCCGCTCAGCTGATCTTTCTGGCCATGCTGTTTGACGCGCTGGACGGCAGCGCGGCCCGCCTGACCAACCAGACCAGCGAATTCGGCGGCATGCTGGACAGCCTTTGCGACGTGGTCAGTTTCGGCGTGGCCCCGGCGTTCATGATGCTGAAACTGACGGATCCTCGGCACCGCCTGATGGAAACGCTGCAGCTGACCAACGCCACACCGCCTTCGATGGGCCCATTCTTCAAGGCTCCGTTTGACTATCCCATTGACCTGTTGTGGGCGATCGCCGCATTGTTTCTGGCCTGTGCGATTCTGCGTCTGGCTCGCTTCAATGTGGAAACGGATGAAGAAGACGATCACGAGGGCTTCAGCGGCCTGCCTTCACCCGCGGCGGCCGCGGTGGTGGCCAGTTTTCCGATCGGCGTGATGTCATTGAAAAAGAAACTGCTGGGCACCGGCCCTCCCATCGGCGACGAAACCACCGATCAGGTGGTGTCATGGGCTCAGCCGGCGGGGGAAGTTCTGCTGCCGGCGCTGGCCGTGCTGGTTCCCGTCATTACTCTGGCCACCGCCGTGCTGATGGTGAGTCGGATTCGGTACCCGCATGTCTTCAACCAGATGCTGCGAGGCAACCAGGGCCGGCATCAGCTGCTTCAGCTGGTATTTACGCTGGCCCTGATCTTTGCGGTCGGCGGCATGACCGTGCCGGTAATCTTCTGCTGGTTTGCATTTGCCGGACCGTCCAAAGCCGTCTGGCAGCGGTACCGCCGCCGAAGCGAATCGCCGGGCGAGCTGGGGGAAATTCCCTGACGCGGGGACGTGATCGGAACCAGCCTGGTGGCCTCGCGGACATCTGGTTTCCGCCGCGGGCGGCCCCGTCGTCCCGGAATGTGGGATGTCTGTCCGATTCCGGGTAAACCGGTGCCGATGTGGTGACAATTCAGGGGATCCTGATAGACTTTTTTCGCAACACCTGGCTGCAAATTCGGCCCGCATTGCCGCAGCCCCTATTTTCAGCGTCGTCGATTCGCACGCTTGTTTCGTTGCACTGCTATTCTCAATGTTCACCGGTCTCGTCGAAGGACAGGGTATTGTCAGGGTCCTGAAACAGGAACCCGCCGGGCTGCGCCTCACGATTGCTCCTCCGGAAGATGTTTTCCGCAGCGATGAGGTCGCCATCGGCGACAGTATTTCAATCAGCGGATGCTGCCTCACGGTTGTGCGGGCGTCTGCTGACGGCCTTGAGTTCGAAGCCGGACTCGAAACACTTTCGAAGACCTCACTGGGTGACCTGACACCCGGCAGCCGCGTCAACCTGGAACGTTCGCTGGCCGTGGGGGCACGACTGGGCGGCCACTTCGTCCAGGGCCATGTGGATGGCGTCGCGACAGTCGACCGGATTGACCGACAGGGCAACTGGGTCGATATGTGGTTTCGCCTGCCGCCGTCGATGACAAAGCTGCTGGTTTCAAAAGGTTCCGTGGCCGTGGACGGCATCAGCCTGACGGTCGTGAATCTGGAGCCGGATCGTTTTTCCGTGGCTCTGATTCCGCACACGCTGGACGCCACCACACTGGGACACCGGTCGGTGAATGATCGGGTGAATATCGAACTGGATATTCTGGGCAAGTATGTCGCCCGACTGCTGAGCGGAGATGCGTCCGCCAGTCCCTACAACTTCGGAACCACCTGATGATGCCTGCACTGCCATGAGTCAGCGTTGCCGCCCGACAGAAAATTTCTGACGGACGGCCGCCGCCCGGACTCGTGACCGGGGCTTCTGTTTTCTTCCGTCACGCCACGCTGAAAAGGTATCTGTGAAAGACGAATGTCGGCAAACCCGAACACACCTGATGCAGCTGTTCAAGCAGTTCGGCATTAACCCTCGCTCGGACCTGGGGCAGAATTTTCTGATCGACATCAACCTGATCGAATTTGCAGTGCGGGCAGCGGATCTGTCGAAACAGGACGTGGTGCTGGAAGTCGGTCCGGGCACCGGAGGCATGACCACATTTCTGGCAGCTCAGGCCGGCCGGGTCATCAGCGTGGAGGTCGACCGCAACATGTTTGCTCTGGCGACGGCCGCCACGCAGACATGCGACAACGTCACGCTGATTCACCGGGACATCCTGAAGAACAAGAACACCATCGCTCCGGAAATCACCTCACTGGTGAAGCAGACGCTGGCGGAGGTTCCGGACGGGCAGCTGAAGCTGGTCGCCAATCTGCCGTACAGCGTGGCGACTCCGGTGATCTCAAACATGGTCGCTTCGGATCTTCCATGGCAGCGAATGGTCTGCACGATACAGCTGGAACTGGGCGAAAAGATGATTGCGGAACCCGGCACGTCGGGCTACGGCGCCCTGTCGGTGTGGCTGCAGTCTCAGTGCAGTGTCAGAATCATACGGCGTCTGGGACCGAAGGTCTTCTGGCCGCGTCCGAAGGTGAATTCGGCCATCGTCAGTATCTGGCGGCATGATGGGCGGGGCGGCCGGATTCTGGACCGGGCATTCTTTCTGGACTTTCTGAGACGTTTGTTTCATCACCGCCGCAAACTGCTGCGACGCGTGCTGGTGGGCATGTACAGCAAACAGCTGAGCAAGTCTGACGTGGACACACTGCTGGAAGCGCAGGGGCTGGATGCAGAAGCCCGCGCGGAAACGCTGGATGTGCCCACACTGGTCAAACTCGGAAATCGGTTCTGCGAAGCGCTTCGGGCAGAACGCTGACGTGATCCGCGGTCCGAAAGCCGGCGGCCCCGGATGAACCTTCTCAGGAACACACAGAACTTCGTTACTTGTTGCAGAAAAAAGGGAAACGGACCATGCAGGATCGCATCGCTTACAAAGGACTCACGTTCGACGACGTGCTGCTGGAACCGGGTTACAGCGAAATGATGCCGTCAGACGTTGACCTGTGTTCAAAGCTGACTCGCAACATACCGCTGAATATTCCGGTGGTCAGCAGTCCGATGGATACGGTGACCGAAAGCGAAATGGCCATTTCCATGGCTCAGCTGGGCGGCATCGGCATCATTCACAAGAACATGACCATTGAACAGCAGGCCCTGCAGGTCGACCGCGTCAAACGCAGTGAACACGGTGTGATTGTGGATCCCGTGACGCTGCCGCCGGAGACCAGTGTGGGCGAGGCGTCGCGGATCATGGACGAACGCAACATTGGCGGGGTACCGATCACAGTAGACGGCCGGCTGGTAGGAATTCTGACACGCCGCGATCTGAGATTCCTGGAATCAAAGGAACGACCGGTCGCCGAGGTGATGACGAAGGAAAAGCTGGTCACGGCACCGGAAAACACGAGCCTGATGGAGGCCGAACGGATTCTGCTGGAAAACAGAGTCGAGAAACTGCTGCTGGTGGACGATCAATATCAACTGAAGGGGCTGATCACAATCAAGGATATCGACAAGAACCTGCAGTTTCCGCAGGCGTCGAAGGACTGGCGCGGTCGATTGCGGGTTGGGGCCGCTGTCGGCGTGGCAGACCTGGATCGGGTCACTCAACTGGTGGAAAAAGGAGTCGATGTCCTGGTGGTCGACAGTGCTCACGGGCACAGCCGCAACGTCATTGACACCATTCGTGAGATCAAAAAGAAGTATGAAATCGATGTCATCGCCGGAAATGTGGCGACTTCCGAAGGAGCGAAGGCTCTGGCAGAAGCCGGCGCCGACGCGGTGAAAGTGGGAATCGGACCGGGGTCCATCTGCACCACGCGGATCATTTCCGGGATCGGCGTTCCGCAGCTGACGGCGATCGCCAGTGCCGCCCGGGCTCTGGAAGGTACAGGTATCCCGGTGATTGCCGACGGGGGAATTCGATACAGCGGAGATATCACAAAAGCACTGGCCGCCGGAGCGTGGACCGTCATGATCGGCGGACTGCTGGCCGGAGTCGACGAAAGCCCTGGTGAGATGATTCTGTTCCAGGGACGCAGCTTCAAGCGATACCGTGGCATGGGTTCGCTGGGAGCCATGGTCAAGGGAAGCAGCGAACGCTATCGGCAGAAAAGGTCCGAAAGCAAAGACAGTTCGAAGCTGGTTCCCGAAGGGGTTGAAGGACGAGTGCCATACAAGGGGGCACTGCAGCCGTTGCTGTATCAGCTGACCGGAGGACTTCGCTCCGGCATGGGATACGTCGGCGTGCAGACAATTCAGGATTTGCGAACGAAGGCTCGGTTCATCGAGATTTCTGCCGCATCGGTCAGGGAAAACCATCCTCATGACATCGCCATTACGCAGGAAGCACCGAATTACTCGGTCGAACATTCCTCAGACAGCCACAGCTAGTCTGCCCGTTGTTTCGACGGGTCGGCACAGGGCTGCCCGCACCGGCCCGGTCGAACAGACTACCGGCCGCGTTCTGCGTTTCTTCTGCGCCACGGCGCTGGGATTTCTGTCTGCCACCTCAGCGCCAGCCGATGAGCCCGTTCCCACGCTGAAGCCGGAGGCGGTTGAGTACCAGCAGAATTCGCCGGTCTCTGCCGATGCCGAAAGAACACTGCGACAAAGCCGCGAACTGATGCGGGCACTGCGTGCCGGACGAGCCACTCAGGCTCGCACCGCGACGCGGACGGAAGATGCAGTCAGGCCGAGCGCTCAGAAAGCACTGGTCCCGCCACCGCCGCCGATTCCAGTGACCGCCTCGCGCCCCATCACTGCCGCAGAGGACGACGATGTCTGGCTGACCGGCGGTGAGGAATCGGGCGCCGGCATTGTGACCATCCCCAGTCTGCTTCCGCTGCCGCCGGATGAAACAGCTTCCGAACCGTGGTCCGATGCCGGAAAGGCCGTCGTGGATCAGCCGGTCCGTCAGTCTGACAACGGCGCTGATTCGCCGGCCGCGAAAGGCACTGGCAGCAGCATTCAGCGATTCTTCGGCACAGGTGGCCACGTGAACAATCGCAGCGCTCGCAAACGAGCGGCAAAGGCGAAACGCCGATCCTCGGGTTTCGGTGGCTGGCTGATCGAACGGTACGACCCCGAACTCGAACGCTTCAACCCCGACGACTATCACATGCCTGTCCTGCTGGTCGGGGCCAGTAATGATTCCCGGGCAGACGAGAGTGCGGATAATGAAACAGAAGGTGATCTCGCCGATTCTGCCGAAGGTGGCAGTGAACAGCTTCAATCCGGACTGCTGTCGCGAAACCTCACCGACATTCAGCCCACGCTGAATTATGCATGGGGTGACTGGGAAGCCAGTGAACTTCCGGAGGACTTTCACGAACGAATGGACCACGGACCATACGTGGAAGCAGTCGCTCCGCGAACGGTTTTGCAATGGGCTCCAACCAATCTCTGGTACCACCCGCTGTATTTCCAGGACGTCGGACTGGAACGATATGGCCATACCTCCAAACCATGGATTCAGCCGTTCATCTCGTCCGGAAGATTCTTCGGACAGGTCATCGGCCTGCCGTACCAGATGACACTGCATCCTCCCATGTCACGTGAATTTGCACTGGGCTACTACCAGCCCGGAGAATGGGCTCCGAAAAAACGTTATCGGGTGCCCTTTAACGAAGAAGCCGCCGCGACTGAATTTCTGTGGGTGACCGGCCTGATTCTGCTGATTCCATAACCGTTGCTGAAGCTTCCGGTTCATGTCCGGTTCATGTCCGGAACATGTGGCCGGTAATTTCCCGGTGGATTGCTTTCCGGATTCCGGCGGCAGCGGCAGAACCGGCGGCGGTCACGACGGGCTGTCGGCCACGGCCGCTGCGGCAACCCGACGTTTTGCCAGCATGATCAGAAATGCCGGTACCATGATCGGACGCACCACAAAAGTATCCAGAATCACGCCCAGCGCCAGCGCGAATCCCAGCTGATCCATGCCGACCAGACTGCCGGCTGCCAGCGAAGAAAACGTGCCGGCCATGATAATTCCGCAGCTGCTGATGATGCTGCCGGTACGGTCCAGCGCCACAATAATTCCCTTGACCGGTCCGTGCTGCCGGGATTCCTCGTCGATGCGGGTCAGCAGAAAGATGTTGTAGTCCTCGCCGACCGCGATCAGGATCGTGAACAGGAACATGGGCACCTTCCAGTCAAGCCCGGCAAATCCGGTCGGATCCAGTGCCCAGAAGAACAGAAACGTGCAGCCGAGCGTGGCGAAGTAACTGAACAGCACGGTCAGCATCAGGTAGCTGCAGATCCATGGCCGCCGCAACAGCAGCCACAGAATCGCAAAGACCACGATGACCACCAGGCTGTTGATGACGGACCGGTCATGATCGGTCACGGCCTTCAGGTCACTCAGACTGGCCGTTTCGCCGGCAAACCACAGCGATGCGCCCTGCATCGATTCGGGCAGAAGTTCGGGAAGCTTGCGCCGCAGGTGACGAAATTCGCCGATGCTGGTGCGTGAAAAGGCGTCGTTGCGGAAGATCAGATCCATCCGCGTGATCGATGGATTCTCTCGGGTGGCGTATTCCTGCAGTGCTCGGGCACGGAGAAAACGGGACGAAATCCCAAGGTCACGGCCACCTGTGATATCCGCCAGTGACCGGACCGCCTGGATGCCCAGTTCGTCCTTCGCCTCCAGGATGCGACGTGTGAGTTCGACAATGTCTTCCGGTGGTCGCGGCGTCGGCCGGGCATAGTCCCGTCCGGGCACATCCAGCAGCACGCGGACCGGAACACCTTCGCCACCGGGAAAGTGGGCCTGCAGCGCCCGCGCGCCGCGCACACTGTGGGCAGTGGACGGCAGATCGGTCAGCAGTCCGTAACTCAGATCGCCATAAAAGACCACTCCCGCAATCGCAAAGGGCAGCATTGCCGCGATGCTGCCCAGCCACATCGTACGAGGACTTCTCAGCAGCACCTGACCGATACGTTTCCAGCCGTCGTTCAGCAGTCGCAGTTTCATCAGCCGTGAAAAGATGCTGGCCCGCGTTACCCACTCACCGCGACTTGATTCCCGCGCGGGGATGTTGGGCCAGAAGGCCCAGCGGCCGAACAACCGCAGCACCGCCGGAGCCAGTGTCAGGGAAGTCATGAGACACACAAACAGGCCGAATGAAATCGCGATCCCGGCCTGTTCGAATTTGCCGAACTGTGCAAAGGCCATCATCCCGATGCCGCACATCGTGGTCCCGGCACTGGCGGCCAGCGCCGACCCGACCCGCGTCATCGCGACCAAAATGCCTTCTTCAATGCTGCTGCCGCTGTCCAGTTCTTCCCGGTAGCGAGCGATCAGAAACAGACAGTAGTCCACTCCGGCACCATACACCAGCACCGTGATGTACGGTTCAATACCGTTGAACAGCCGAACCCAGCCCAGTTTGGCGCCAATCGCCAGCAGGTTGATCGACAGGGTCGCCGCCACCGCCACGGTCAGCAGCGGCACAAGCGTCAGCAGTGGAGCACGGTACATCGCCAGCAACAGCACCACCACCAGAATCACGGTCCATCGTTCCGTCGACTTGGCACTGCGGTCAGATTCCCGGATCGCATCCCGGCCGTAAGTTGCCGTACCACTGAATGTGATGTCCAGCCCCTGCGGTATCGCCTTCTGCAATGTATCCGGCGGCGCGGCGGCGACCGGTTCATCAGCCTGCGTCCCATTCGGGTCGGAAGCGGTACTGTTTGATGAGTCAGCGCCAGTGCCGCTGCTGTCCGGACCGTTGTCGGAGCCCCCATTGTCAGAAGCCCCGTTGCCGGCGCCCCCGTTGCCGGAAGCTCCGACGCTGGCGGGTGAAGCGGTCTGAGTGACCGTGTCCGTCGAAAGAACGGCGGCCGGGGAAGCCCCCGAGCCGGATTCGGCGGTCGGCTCATCGTTCTCAGGAACATAGGCCACGCGGCGCCACTGATCAATCTCTTCTTCAATCTGGTCGATCAGCGCCAGATTGTCCTGATCCAGAAACTCGGTCCTTAGTTCCAGCACGATCAGCGACGCCTTTCCATCCAGACTGTCGTACAGCGGCCCCGTGTTTCTGGTGCCGGACCAGGAAAGTTTCTTGACCAGCGGGCGTTCACTCTCAGGGACGTCTTCCGGGGTCAGACTCACGCCGGTATCTTCATCCAGCCCGAACATCCGGCACAATCGTGGTATCAGCACCAGGCCGATGAAGCGAAAGTCTTCGTCACGGAGTCCCTTTTCCGAAGTTTCGCGCCGCACCACCAGCACGATATTGCTGGACACGGTGTGTTCGGGAAAATACTTCCGGAACAGCTGCTCGGCTTCCACACTCGGAGAATCATCCGGCAGAAAGGCAAATTCACCGTTTTCAGCAACCGTCGACCACTCAGGCACATAATAAAACGACACGGCAAGCAGCAGCAGCCACACGGCCACCACGATGGAGGCATGACGGGTCGCTATATTCCCCAGTGTCTGAAACAACGTGATACCGTCCGCAGGCTCGTCGCATGACGCCGCGGATTCTCAAGAGTGATGAACGGTGAGCAGGTTGATCAGCTGCGCCCCGAAATTGGCCCGATCCGAGCACGGAAGCTATCCGTGTTGCCACCCGGATTCAACGGTTTCAGGCTCAGGCCGGCTAAAACGGGGCGATTCCGGTCGCCACCGACCTGTGTACAGTCTTCCAAAGATTCGGATCCAGCCAGTGAAACAAGAACGGCTGCTCCCGATACCGCGAGCAGGCCATTGTCGAGTCGGTCCCGGAATCAAGCCCCCACTGCGCGGCCACACGTCATCGGGAACACGCTGAAGGGCCATCAGTGACCATCCGCAGGCCTCCCGGGCACGCCCCGTTGTTTCCAGCAAGATCTGCCACGTTGTCAGGAAAGCCCTCACAGCCCCAACAGGTTCAGAAACTCGCGGCAGAAAGCCGGATGAGCGGGCCAGGCCGGCGCGCTGACCAGATTTCCGTCCACATAGGCGCCGTCGATGGCGATCTGCAGATAATTGCCGCCGGCAAGCGTCACTTCCGGTCCACACGCGGGGTAGGAAGTGCAGTTTCGTCCCTCCAGAATGCCGGCCGCCGCCAGAATCTGCAGTCCGTGGCAGATGGCCGCGATCGGCTTCTTTGCAGCATTGAAGGCCCGGACGATTTCCAGTACTCGGTCGTTCAGCCGCAGGTACTCCGGTGCTCGCCCGCCGGGTATCAGCAGACCGTCGTAGTCGCTCGGATCGACACTGTCGAAGTCGGCATTCAGTGTGAAATTGTGCCCAGGTTTCTCGCTGTAGGTCTGATCGCCTTCAAAATCATGAATGGCCGTCCGAATCTGCTGGCCTGCTGTTTTGTCCGGGCATACCGCATCCACCTGCACACCCACGGTCAGCAGCGTCTGAAACGGGACCATGATCTCGTAGTCTTCGACGTAATCGCCGGCCAGCAGCAGAACTCGTTTATCAGTCATTCGTTCACTTCCTTTGCTCAGTTGGGAATGGCCAGCGATCTTGCGATTTCAGTCACCGCCGCGATCCCGGCCTGAAGGTGTTCTTCCGTTGTAAACGGTCCGACGCTGAGCCGCACCGTGCCGCCATGCGGCTCTGTTTTCAGCTGCCGATGCGCCAGTGGAGCACAGTGCAGTCCGGCTCGACACTGGATATTAAACGACTGTTCCAGAATGGCGGCGACCTCCCGCGAATCCAGACCATCGACGGTGAAGCTGACAATGCCCACGTTCGTCGTCGATGGGCTGCCTCCGCAGAGTCGAATACCGGGAAAGTCGTGCAGTGCTGATACGATCTGCTGTGTCTGAGCCACTGCCTGGTCGTGCAGCCGGTCAATGCCCTGAGTCAGCAGCCACCGGGCGGCGGCGTCCAGCCCCGCCAGGCCCGGCGCGTTCATGTTGCCGCTTTCAAACTTCACCGGCATGACTTCGGGCTGTGCGATTGATTCGCTGGCCGTGCCCGTGCCTCCGCTGCGCATCGAACGAAGCTGTTGCTCCAGCCCCTCTTTCACATACAGAATTCCGGTTCCCAGCGGCCCCAGCAGTCCCTTGTGACCGGCGGCGGCCAGCAGATCCACCTGCAGGTCGCGCACGCTGAACGGCAGATGTCCGACCGTCTGAGCCGCATCCAGCAGCAGCAGGGCACCGTGTTCGTGAGCCGCCGCTGCAATTTCCCGGACGTGCTGCACGACACCCGTCACATTGGACGCATGATTCAGTACCACCAGTCTGGTGGGAGAAACCTTCAGCTTCGCCGCAACGTGATCCGGATCCACCAGTCCAGTGATGGAATCGAAGTCCACCATCGCCACGTCGATATCCATCTCAGTCTGCAGCGCCTGCAGCGGTCGCAGCACGGAATTGTGTTCCAGCGTGGTCGTCACGACGCGGTCGCCGGACCTCAGGATGCCCCTCAGCAACAGGTTCAGACTGTCGGTGCAGTTGAAGGTGAAAGCCACCCGGCTGACATGTTCCGCGTCCAGCACCGTGGCAATCCTGGCCCGGCACTGTTCAACCATTCTGGTGGCGGCTTCGCTGGCCGTGTGCGAACCTCGGCCGACAGCCGCTCCGTTTTCACGCAGGCAGATCGTCACGGCCTCATAAACGCAGTCCGGTTTCGGAAAACTGGTTGCGGCATTGTCCAGGTAAATGGCCCGCGAACCGGTGGGCGGCTGTTCAGTCATGTTCCATCGCCTTTCGCCAGTTTCGTCAGCAGCCCGTCATCGATCACCACACCCTTCGGCTGTTGTTTGATCAGCTGCACCACGCGAGTCACATCGGCGTCACTGTCAGGCAGCCCCAGTTGGTGCAGGCGATGGGCGACAGCCCGGCCGCCGCTGTGGCGGCCCAGCACCAGTTGAATACCGTCAGCACCGACGATTTCCGGCCGAAACGGAAGATAGGTATCCGGATTCTTCAGCAATCCGTCCTGATGGATGCCTGCTTCCGTCGCAAAGATGTTTCTTCCTCCAACCGGCTTCATCCGCGAAACGGCGACGCCGGTCAGCTGCTCCACCAGCTGACACAGCGGGGCCAGCTTCGTCGTGTCGATTCGAAACGACCGCTGGTACTGATCCGGGTGCAGGGCCAGTGCCATGACCACTTCTTCCAGAGACGCGTTGCCGGCGCGTTCTCCAATGCCGTTCACCGTGCACTGCACCACGTTGGCTCCCTGCTGCACGCAGGCCAGCGTATTGGCCACGGCCAGGCCCAGGTCGTTATGAAAATGAACGGCCAGCAGTGCTCGGTCAATCTCAGGCACGTTGTCCTGGATGGCTTTGATGAAGTCGGACGCTTTCTCTGGCGTCAACACACCGACGGTATCCGGAAACCCGATCGTCGTGGCGCCGGCGGCGATCGCTTCGCGATAACACTGGCATAGAAAGTCGCGTTCTGTGCGGCTGGCATCTTCCGGACTGAACGCCACGATCCGGAACGATTGTCCGGCGTGAACAATGGCGTCGGTAATGATCTTCAGGATCTCAGACTTCGATTTCTGCAGCTTTTGAGTGCGGTGCAGCGGACTGGTGCCGCAGAACAGGCTGACGCCGCGTTTGTGCATCGCAGCACCATCCAGTGCGCGTGCTGCCGCGTCGATGTCTGAATTCACCGTGCGACACAGCGCCGTCAGCACCGGCTTCCGCACCACCTCGACCATCTTCTGAATGGCGATGACGTCGGCTTCTGAAGAGGCCGGAAAGCCGGCGTCCAGCGAATGTACGCCCGCGGCCTCCAGAGCCAGCGCGATGCGGACCTTTTCGTCCGGTTCCAGCGTGGCCCCCGGCATCTGCTCACCGTCCCGCAGCGTGGTGTCGCTGAACAGTACGGCACCGGAACGCTTGTGATGCCGAATGACGGCGTCCCGCACTGCCTGCCGGACACGTTCTCGAATATTTTGAATGTAGCTGGACATGCTGAAGCAGGATAGCCGTTGCCGGCTGCTTCGAAAACGAAGGACGCAGGTGAAATCGAAGGATGGTGTTCTCGAACGGTGAATCAACAACCCGTGAAACGCAGGGTCTGACCATCCTCGCTACTCTGCTGCTGCGTGACCGCCTGTCGAAGTTCCTGAGCCGCCGCAGCGGGATTGTCGTTTCCGATCACGGCGGCCGACACGGCAATACGACTCGCTCCGGCTCGGCACAAAGCCCCGAGGTTGTCCAGCCGGATGCCCCCGATCGCAAACCACGGAACCGACGCCGTGACGGCAGCCACTCTGACCAGATCCAGACCGGGAAACGTGTCGAAGTTCTTGGTGCGGGACGGAAACACCGGCCCGACGCCCAGATAGTCCACTTCAACACCGCAGGCCGCCTGGATTTGATGCTGGTTATGTGTTGATACTCCGATCAGCTGATCTTCCGGCAGCCGTGTTCGGGTCACGGCTGCGGCTTCGTCTTCCTGTCCCAGATGCACACCATCAGCCCCGGAAGCCACGACCAGATCCCAGCGGTCATTCACGATAAGCAGCGCGCTGACATCCCGACAGGCGGCAGCAATCCACTGACTGCGACGGACCAGTTCGGCATCCGCCAGCGTCTTTTCCCGCAACTGGATCATGTCCGCCCCGCCGTGCAGCGCCCCCTGCACCGCCTCCTTCCATGAAAGCCGACACAATCGTTCCGTCACCAGCACGTACAAATGAGCCGCGGAAAGTTTTTTCAGACGGGACACATCCACCGCAGATGTCCTGCGGTATGCTGACTCCGGACAACAGCGCAGCGCCTGCTGCTCAACGGCATAGGTTTGATAGCGCAGCTGTTTGATCCGTGACGCAAAGGTCTGACACAGTGTCTTTCCGAACTCTTCCAGACTCCGCAGCGCTTCCTGCACACGCCGCGCGTTGGCCGAGACAACGGCGGCGACGGAATCACGATTGAGTTCGGACTGCCGGGTAATTCCCGTGCCGACATCCTGTTCCACGTCCCGGTACGTCACGAGTGGTCCGACCGTCTGCTTCAGGTCGCGTTCGAAGGCCACCAGATCGTGTCGCATCTGCTTCAGAGTCCGACACAGCATTTCGTCGCGGGCGATGAAACGAGCGAAGTCCTCCAGTACCCGCAGTCCTTCCCGGGAACGATTCAGACTGGCGTCAATCAGTGTGCGTACGGAAAACCCGGCCTCTCCGACAGCGGGCGGTGGACACCCATCGTCGGCAGCAGCGATGGGTGCGGCCACAGCGTTCTCAGACGCCAGGTCTGAGACGATCTCAAAGTCGACGGGCAGCGGAGCATCGTTTCCGTCGCCTGCGGACAGCTGCCGTTCGATTGCGGACTGCGTGACTCCGAGATCTGCCAGTTGTATTCGAGCCGGGCCATCGGCCTCGACCATGGCCTGCACCAGGTGCTGACTGGAGGGCTGTTCATCGACGCCGCTGCGGCGGGCGATCGCGCGGGCTCGATCGTGCACAGCGTGCAGCCACGGCGCGCTGTTCATCCCGAACACCTGCCGGGCGGGCTCAGCTTCAGAAACAGGATCCTCGTTCTGTTCGAACGCCGCTGTCTGTTGCTGAAGTTGTTCCGTGGTACGGGCCACTGTCGGACCGAAACACCCTTCCCTGATCCGAGTCAGCGACAGGCCCAGATTCTTCAGGCACTGGCTGCCCAGCGATTCTTCCAGAAGCACGGCAAGAACCAGATGTCCAACGTCAGAGGCATCGTCGCCGGTGGCAATCGATTCAAATCGCTGGCGGATGCGCTGATAGGAAGGCGTAGTCATGACTGAGCGACGGTGAAAGACGGCAAACGAAAAACGGAAGTCGTGCCTGACCGACGAATCTCGGCATTGTCGGCAGGGCCTGGGGCACAGGATCGGGCCGAGACGTGTCTGCGGATCGAAAATGCCGATTTCGTCGTCGGATCATCCGAGCCCGGAATAAGTTCAGCTTACGCCCCGGATCCTCAAAATGATACGCGCCGGCCGGTTCAGAAACGCAAATTCGGTCGGTGAACGGGACGGTAAGCACAGGGCTGTCTTGTCCCGCGTGGGGGTCCGTCCTAGAATCCGGCATGTTATTCGCACTGCAGGAAAGTGATCTTCACTGCTGTCAAAGTGGCGTGGCCAGACGGACAGGGGGAGAGAAAGACCGATCAAACCGATTCTGACGACCGTAAGGCGTTCGGGATCATCTGTTTCAAACACCCAGGGATTACCCGGACCGTGCTGACCCGGTTGGCTCGTTGCAACCGACAGTGTGGTCTTTCCAAAAATCGACATGAGGCGGCGTTCTGCTGTGTTCATGTCATTCGGGCGCTAAAGTAGAAGTATTCAGACACGGGCATTGGCCGGCATGAGGCCGGTGGGTTCGATTGTTTCAGGCGGGATAATCGGAAGTGTCCACTCAGGATCACCAACGGAAGAGAGAAATCAGATGTACGAACGATTCACTGACCGAGCCCGCAAAGTCATGCAGCTTGCCAATCAGGAAGCGCAGCGATTCAACCACGAATATATCGGAACCGAACACATCCTGCTGGGCCTGGTCAAAGAAGGTTCCGGCGTGGCGGCCAACGTGCTGAAGAATCTGGACGTTGACCTGCGCAAGATTCGCATCGAAGTTGAGAAAATCGTGCAGACCGGTCCCGATATGGTGACCATGGGCAAACTGCCTCAGACTCCGCGCGCCAAAAAGGTCATCGAATACGCGATGGAAGAAGCGCGGAACCTGAATCACAATTATGTGGGCACAGAACACCTGCTGCTGGGACTGCTGCGTGAACAGGAAGGCGTCGCGGCTCAGGTGCTGATGAACCTTGGCATGAAGCTGGATGATGTCCGCGACGAAGTGCTGAATCTGCTTGGCCATGGTCTGGAATCGGCCGAAGGCAGCGCTGCCGGCGAACGGCCGGAAGGCGGTTCTCAGCGCAGTGGATCGCGCAGCAAGACACCGGCACTGGACAGTTTCGGACGGGACCTGACAGAACTGGCTCGTCAGAAGAAGCTGGATCCGGTGATCGGACGTGAACGAGAAATCGAACGCGTGATCCAGATTCTGTGCCGGCGACAGAAGAACAATCCTGTGCTGCTGGGTGAGGCCGGTGGGGGCAAGACGGCCATCGTCGAAGGCTTTGCTCAGATGGTGGTAGACGGACTCGTGCCGGATCTGCTGGCAGATCGCCGCATCATTGTCCTGGACCTGGCGATGATGGTCGCCGGCACCAAGTATCGCGGTCAGTTCGAAGAACGCATCAAGGCTGTGATGAACGAAGTGCGTCGTGCCAAGAACACGATTCTGTTCATCGACGAACTGCACACACTGGTCGGCGCCGGCGGTGCGGAAGGTGCCATCGATGCCTCCAACGTGCTGAAACCGGCCCTCAGCCGCGGCGAACTGCAGGTCATCGGAGCGACAACGCTGGACGAATACCGCAAGTACATCGAAAAGGACAGCGCGCTGGAACGACGCTTCCAGACAGTTGTGGTCAATCCGCCATCCGCTTCTCAGGCGGTTGAAATTCTGAAGGGGCTCCGCGAGCGGTACGAAGAACACCATCGTGTTCAGATCACCGACGATGCCCTGGAAGCCGCCGTTGAGATGTCGAATCGTTACATCTCGTCACGCTGCCTGCCGGACAAGGCCATCGACGTGATCGACGAATCCGGCGCCCGCGTGCGGCTGAAGTCCATGGTTCGTCCGCCGGACCTGAAGGAAATCGAAGACGAAATCCAGCGGCTGAATCAGGCCAAAGAAGACGCCGTGGCTGAGCAGCAGTTTGAGAAAGCGGCCTCACTGCGTGATCAGGCCGACAAGCTGCGTCGCAAAAAGGACGAACTGACCGAAGAATGGCGTGAAAAGTCCAAGCAGACCGACGGAGTCGTCGATGCTGAGGTCGTGGCCGAAGTGGTGGCCAAGATCACGGGTATCCCGCTGACCCGGCTGTCCAGCGAAGACACCGTCCGTCTGCTGCAGATGGAAGACGAACTGCACCAGCGTGTGATCAGTCAGCACGAAGCGATCACTCAGGTGTGCAAGGCCGTCCGCCGAAGCCGCAGCGGTCTGAAAGATCCAAAACGTCCGACCGGCGCCTTTCTGTTCTCCGGGCCAACCGGGGTCGGCAAGACCCTGCTGGCCAAGACACTGGCCGAATTCATGTTCGGTGAGGAAGATTCGCTGATCCAGCTCGACATGTCCGAGTACATGGAGAAACACAACGTCAGTCGACTGGTCGGTGCCCCTCCGGGCTACGTCGGTTACGAAGAAGGCGGACAGCTGACGGAAAAAATCCGTCGCAGACCGTATTCCGTGGTGCTGCTGGACGAAAGCGAAAAGGCTCACCCGGACGTCTTCAACAAGCTGCTGCAGATTATGGAAGAAGGCCATCTGACCGACAGCTTCGGTCGGACGGTCGACTTCAAGAACGTGGTGCTGATCATGACCACCAATGCCGGAGCCAACAAGATGGCTCATGGTGGCAGCATGGGTCTGCACACGCTGCGGGAAACTGACGACAATCGTTCGTATGAGGAAATGAAGACGCACCTGATGCATGAACTGCAGAAGCAGTTCAAGCCTGAGTTTCTGGGGCGCCTGGACGAAGTTGTCGTGTTCCGCAAACTGACCCGCACCGAACTGATGGAGATCGTGGACATCGAACTGAACAAGGTCTACAAGCGACTGCAGGACAAGGGCCTGAAGATGATCCTGTCCGACGATGCACGCGGCTTCATCATCGACAAGGGCGAGACCGACGACGGACTCGATTACGGTGCTCGACCGCTGCGACGCAGCGTGGAACGCTTCATCGAAGATCCGCTGGCCGAAGAAATTCTGCGCGGTACCTTCGAAGGCAAAAACGTGATTCGCGTCGAAGTTATCGAAGTCGGAGACCAGAAGCAGCTGAAGTTCGAAAGCGACTACCAGGAAGACGCCAGCGCTGAACCGCCGGCCGAACCCGTCGGCGTCGGCTCGGCTGAAGATGCCACGGAAGGCTCTGACAAGTAGTCCGTGGTCGAAACCGAATCTGGATGTTTCCGGGGCTTCAGCGGCTTGCTCGAAGCCCCGGCTGCTTCCTTGTTCCTGCGTCGCAGAGCGCGGCTTCCAGCCCGCATAAAGCCCAGCCTGCACGGAGCTCAACTTGCACGGGGTCACTGTCCGTGACACAAGCGGCTCAGCCCGGCACTCCGATGCTGATCCCGCCGGACGCTGTTCTTTCCTTCTCGGAATTCTGAACCAAACGCAGAATGACGGGACCACGGTGCCCTTCAGCGATCGGCTCCAGACTTGTCCGCTCGACCCGGTTCACCGATCAACGTTCCGCCACAGTACCCGCCGGCCCCTGAAATACCCGGCCCCGTCAACCGCCCGTCCCCGCTGAACGCCTGCTGTGATCGATGTTCCGGGCCGATCCGTATTCCCGTCCTGCCGAACTACCGAACCGTCGATCGCCGTCCACGAAGGTATTGCCCGGGATCTGCATCAGGTGCCGGCCGGAAAAGCCTCGACGGCTGCGCACAGCCCTGGAAGCGAGACGATTTCCGGTTCGCGCTGATTTCCGTCGCATTTCCGGCACTTCATTTCTACAGTTCGCGCTATGGCACTGCTTAGTCTTAACAACCTGACGTTTGCGTGGTCACACCCGCCAATTCTTGAGAACACCACTCTGCACATTGAGCCGGGTGAGCGTGTCGGTCTGGTGGGTCGCAACGGCGCAGGAAAATCAACCCTGCTGAAGCTGATCAACGGCGAACTGAAACCTGACGACGGCACTGTGGACATCGCCGCCGACACAGTGGTGGCGAAGCTGGCTCAGGAAGTCCCGACGGCCCCCGGACGAAGCGTCTTTGATGTGGCGGCGAAAGGTTTTGCTACGCATGCCGAGGCTGTTCGCAACTACCGGAATCTGAACCTGCTGATGCACACGGGCGACGCACTGTCAGCCGATCAGCAGCAGACCTATGAAGCGGCCAGCCACGCACTGGCTGACGCCGAGCTATGGGATGGTGGCGACCGTCTGGAAGGACTGCTGACGGAAATGCAGTTGCCGGCCGACGCACTGTTTGATGATCTGTCGGCGGGAATGAAACGGCGCGTGCTGCTGGCTCAGGCCATGATCCGCCGCCCCGACATTCTGCTGCTGGACGAACCGACCAACCATCTGGACATCGATTCCATTATCTGGCTGCAGAATTACCTGCAGCGGTTCTCCGGGACGCTGATTTTCATTACCCACGACCGTGTCTTCCTGCAGGACATTGCCAATCGAATCATCGAAGTTGACCGGGGGCGGCTGTTCGACTGGACGTGCGACTACCAGACCTTTCTGAAACGTCGCGATGATCTGCTGGCCGCCGAGGAAACGGCTCAGGCACATTTCGACCGCAAGCTGGCGGAGGAAGAACGCTGGATTCGACAGGGCATCAAAGCCCGACGAACCCGAAATGAAGGACGCGTGCGGGCGCTGAAGAAAATGCGTGAAGAACGCAGCCAGCGACGCAGCAAAGTCGGGACCGCAAAACTCAAACTGCAGGAAGCAGAAAAGTCCGGCCGGCTGGTCGTTCACGCTGAGAACATTTCACACAGCTTTGGTGGTCCGCCGCTGATTTCCGATTTCACCACGACCGTGTTTCGCGGTGACCGCATCGGACTGATCGGTCCCAACGGAGTCGGCAAGTCGACGCTGCTGAAGATTCTGCTGGGAGAACTGAAACCGGATTCCGGACACGTGAGACTGGGCACCAATCTGGCGGTGGCCTATTTTGATCAGCTCCGCGACCAGCTTGACCCGCAGAAGACGGCCCGCGAAAACGTGAGTGAAGGCACGGACGAACTGCTGATCAACGGCAGCAAGCGGCACGTGATGGGCTACCTGCAGGACTTCCTGTTCACTCCTGATCGAGCCCATACCCGCGTGGAATATCTGAGCGGCGGAGAACGAAATCGTCTGCTGCTGGCAAAATTGCTGTCCCGACCATCCAATGTGCTGGTACTGGACGAACCCACCAACGACCTGGATGCCGAAACGCTGGACCTGCTGGAAGAAACCCTGCCGCAGTTTCCCGGGACGATTCTGCTGGTCAGCCATGACCGCGCCTTTCTGAACAACGTTGTCACCAGCACAATCGTATTTGAAGGCGATGGAATCGTGCGTGAGTACGACGGAGGATACGACGACTGGCTGAGACAGAAGAATGCTCAGCCGACAGCCCTGGCACCCGCCGACTCCGTACCCGGCGGCAGTCCACACGCGGTTCAGACAGACGCCGCGCCGGCCCGGCCCCGAACTCGCAAACGCAGCTATAAGGAACAGCGAGAACTGGAAACACTGCCCGAAACCATTGAAGCCCTGGAAACGCGGCAGGCCGAAATTCATGAACAGATGGCCGCCCCCGAATTCTATCGAAAGGACGCGGCCATGGTCGACGCAGTGCAGAAGGAACTGCAACAGATCACGGCAGAACTGGAAACCTGCTACGCCCGCTGGGAAGAACTGGAGTAACCTTCAGACGCCACCGCCGGCGCCAATGGCCCGTCAGTCCGCCGGCCCGTCAGCTCGAAGTGAACGGTCACTGACCGCGGGAATACCCCGTGTGCAAAGGGTCGCGTGAACCGGCAGCTTCTGCCATTCATCGGATCCGGGGCATCACGAACGGTGATTTCCCGGCCATTCCGCCGGCCTTCGCTTTTACGCCGGGGCAACTTTACTGAATTCCCCAAAAATGCCGCAGACTCACAGGGGAAAGTGACGAAAATTCGTCTGTAACGAGCACGCAGCACATTCGGGGCGCTGCCATGCCGCCGGACAGCTACCATCACACTTCCGCGAACGGAGCGCGCCGTGAGTTTTTCAGGACAGATCTTTCCTCACGACACCATCGGCTACTTTCGGATTGCTTCCGCCACCGGCCGTCAGCCGATTGAGCCCGTGCCGTGCGGAGAATTTCGTATCGGCAGCGCTGCCAGCTGTCAGCTGCGGATCGGCGACTCCGGTATCCCGGATGTTCATACCATTCTTCACGTCGACCGCGATGAAGTGCGAATGCAGTCCTGCGTGTCGGAACCGCCGATTCTGATCAATGGTGCCCCGACCACTGAATGCCGGCTGCAGGATGGAGATCTGGTGGAACTGGCCAGCCACCGGCTGTTGTTTCGAATGGTCGCCGCCGACAACCGAATCACTCTGGACGAAGGGGCATTCGCCGATACCGACGACAGCACTGATCCGACTCCGGAACAACTGGTCGATCGCCTGCAGGAACAGCTGGACATTGTCGAGCAGCTGACACGAGCCCCCGACGAGGCCGTGCTGGAACTGCTCACGGCCGTGGCCCGGTCGGCCGCTCCCGTCGGCAGTGTCGATCAGTCAGTCTCCTCACCGTCGACCGAACTTCAACAGATCCGGACGCTGCTGCAGAAGCACCACGAAGCCAGTCGCATTCGCCTGGAATCGCTGACAGAAGTGCTGAACAACGTGGTGCGACAGCAGAAACTGATTGCCGACACCCTGGAAGTGATGTCCAGCCGCATTCAGGCACTGGATTCCTCGTCCGGCTTCCAGCAGCATCGCGCCAGCGCCTGAAGAAATTCTGCCAGCGGATCTCCGGCGCACTCTGCACTGCCTGCGGTCAGGCAGAAGCAGATGCTGAAAAGCCCGGCTGCCTTTCAAAGCCTTGCTTCCGGATGCTTCTGCCGGCAGAACCGATGCCCAACTTGATGGTGCATACGGGTGTTCCGGGACTTCGTTGGAAACGGTCGAACAATAACTGACTGGTGGGTCGCCGTTAGCGGCCCCGAAAGCGACCAAAAATTTTAGGGAAAAACATTAAAATGGCCCCCGGGGCCAGGTTGAACCACAGTAGGACCAAAGCAAAA
>JAVKCM010000283.1:0-10829 GCA_040222735.1 Fuerstiella sp.
GGCGGCGACTCGTTGTGGGGCTGCCTGAGCCACGTTGTGCGGCGGTCTCCACGTTGTGGGGCGGTCTCCACGTTGTGGGGCGGTCTCCCGACCGCCCCACCCTGTTGACGCGAGAATCAGATTGACAGGCCGGGCGTGACACGGAGTGGGAGACCTTCGGTCGGCGGCGTGGACGGGTCGGGAGACCCGCCCACAACACCGGGAGAACCGTCCACAACACCTGGAGAACCGTGCACAACACCGGGAGACCCGTCCACAACCGGCGTGAGCCGCGACGCGTCAGCGGCCGGGCCCCGGGCGCGACCATTCCGTAGATCCCAGCGTCACGCAGAGACGCGAACCGGTGAACGGCCCGGTGCCTTACGGCACTCGGCACTCGGCTCACGGCTCACGGCTCACGGGCGGCTGCGTTGTGGGGCGGTCTCCTGACCGCCCCACTGTTGGCGTGACGATCACATCGACAGTGGTTTTGGATTTTCGACAAAGGCGGCCGGGCGATTATTTTCTGCGATGTTCTTCGCGAACGCGGACAAATATTTCATCAGTCGAGCGGCGATCTCCGGATTCGCTTTCAGTACGTTTGCCTTTTCGCTGATGTCGGTCTTCAGATTGAACAGTTCACTCGGTCGTCCTCGCTGGTCGACGTGCAGCTTCCAGTCGCCGGAACGTACGGCCGCCATCTGGTCGATTCGAGGCGTACTGACGTGCTCGGCACCGAAACAGCTCAGATCACCGTAGCCCTGGTCGTCGGTGAAAATGATGACGAAGTTCGGTCTGGCGGCCAGCGTGGTGTGCCAGCCGGTGAACAGAAGCAGAATGCAGAGAGCGTTCTTCATGTTGATGCCTGCCAGGAGTTTCGGTATTTCGAGCGGCCGAAAGCGTGTGCGGCTTCCGCTGTAATATGCGGGAACAGTGACCGAATGACGGCGCGGTTTCCGTCCGTGTGTTCGGGCACTGTGCTCAGTTGTTGTCAGCTTCGATGCAGATGATTTCTTTCATCGTGTGTGCATACAGCCGCTTCTTCGCACAGGTCACCGTCGCCAGAGTCCAGGTTTGTCCGCCGGGACCAAGATCATTAATGGCAGCGATGGCTTCGGGATTCAGCGATTCGACTTCGGTGTCAATTACGTAAACCGTTCCGGTCACGACAGGCAGAAACAGGTAGCGGCCCACCAACGTGGGGCTCGCAGCGGAAATGTGGCCCCAGCCGGTACCGGTATGGCCTTTGTCACCGACTGAGAAACCGGCCGCGTTCAACGGCCGATTGTCTGGATGACCTTTCCCCCAGAGCCAGATATCTTTCTCGCGCGTTTCGGTATCGGGTATCAGCTGAGCGGGCAGTTCCAGATATTCGACGGCACCGGTTTCGACGTGGACTCGACCAAGATAGTGGACGTTGTGCGACAGAAACCAGTGCCAGTCGCCGATCACGATGTTGGCCTGGTTCGTATTGGGATGACCTTTGCCCGCTTTGACCGCGACGCCGGTCTGCTTGCTCCATTTCCCGGCCTCTGTTTCAAACTTCCAGACGGTCGCACCGGTGTACAAAGGCTGTTCACGCAGCAGCTTTCCGGATATCGCGTCCAGAACCACATGATCTCCGCGGCGGAAGCCGAACACGTATTCGGCGTTCCAGTGACTGGCAAACGACGGGTCGTAGCCGTCCAGTCTGGTGCTCCAGAGCGTTCTGCCTTGTTCACCGGGTGCCAGGCTGGTGAGACTTTGTCCGGCAGGTTTTTCGAACGGTTGATGCGGACCGCCGCGGGCATGAGACACCGCCGGCTTTCCGTCGGCCGTCAGACCGACCGTCGGCGTGTTGTGAACCACTGTTCCGACGTTTTCACGCCACAGGACCTTGCCCGTGCGTTTATCGATCCCGTGCAGATAAGTCCACACTTCCCTTTCGTCGATGCCCGAAGGCGCCTCGGTGCCTTTGGATTTCCGTCCCGGAGCGGTCCACTTCTGAATCTTCGCTCCGTGTTCCTTGCTGGCCACTTCAACATACAGAATCGTGTCGCCCACCAGGTACGGTTCGGCCTGGCGGTTGTTGTGCTTGAATCGCGGCGTCCATTCTCGCAGCCACACTTCCTTTCCCGCCATGTCGTAGCAGCCCATCGAACCGCAGCGGTTGAAAAACCAGACATGTTCACCATCGGCGATGGGCGCGAACACAGTCCCGTCGGTGAATCCGCCTGCCAGTGAAATAAAGGCGGAGCCCGGCAACCTGACATCCCACAGCACCTGCCCGGTGTTCGCATCGAGACAGAATCCGATGATATCCGTCACCGCATTCTTCTCATCCTCGGACCTGATCGGCACGTGAGTTGTCACGAAGGCACGATCACCGTAGACGGTCACACCGCTCATGCCCGCCTCCGGCATTGGAGCCCGCCAGCGAATATTTTCGTTTCGCGTCACACTCCATTTCACAGGCGCGGTGCCATTCACCTGCCAGTTGCCATTCGGCCCCGCGGGCTGATGCCAGTTGTCACCGGACTGCAATGGACGGTGGCCGAAGAAGACAAGTCCGGCAACCAGCAATATGATTCGGAAATGCATAAGGCTCTCTGTGTGATTTCAGTCTTTCGGTTCCAGACCGTTCTGTCGCGGAAATCGCCGACCGCTATCGTTCCTGCGGGTCTTTGAGATTGATGGCCCGCTGATCAGTGCCGGTGATTCGGACGTCCCCGAGTTCAGCACGGACCTTATCGGCCTGCTTCTGTAAACGGGCGACAACATCAGGATGACGATCGGCGACGTTTCGTTGCTCACCCGGACCGTGATCAAGATTGAACAACACGGGTTCGTCGAGCGTCACGAAGCCTTTCCTTTGTGGCGCCGTAACATCATCCGAGATCACCATAGCCCAGGTCGTCCACAAAGATCAGCACCACGTTTGGTGGCTTAGTCGCCGTGACCGTCGCCTCGCCGCCAACGGCCTTAAACAGAAGCCCGATACACCGCAAGAGTCTGCACATGGTATCCGCCTTGTTTTTCTGTCCGGAAATCAGACCGCAGAGCGTTCTGCCGACAGTAAAACCGCGACGCCGGCAGGTGACCGTCTATTTCAGTGCATCCCCATCAAGCTTTGTTCCGTTCGTTTCCAGAATCTGGAAATGGTGGATGCCGATCTTCTGCCCGTCCGAGTATGTCCAGACGACTTTCCTGTCGCGATTCACCTCGATCAGTTTCGGCGCCCTCGGGTCTTTTCGCCCGCCCGCGTAGCTGGCGATGACAATGTTGCCGTTGGGCAGAACCTGACCGCCGCAGGGATCCTGCAGCCACGGTCCGGGCAGATCGTCATTTTTCAGTTCCCACACGACTTTTCCACTGGAATCGAAATCAACAACCCGATTACCGTTGGTGCAGCACACAAGCGTGTGGCCGTCACCGTGACGAATGGCGGTGAATGGCCACGTATGAATCTTTCGCTCAGTGTCACCGGGAACGGTCGTGTCCAGCCGACTGATGACCCTGCCGTCGGCGTCGTAGTTCAGCACGGCAAAGTCCAGCAGATGTGGAACCAGGCAGGTCCCGTCGGGCAGCTTGCGAGCCATTCGTGTCTGCAGATGATGATTCTGTTTCTGACACTGCAGCGGAAATTCAACAAGAATCGTTCCCGATCGATCGACTTCCAGCAGCCGCGGGTTGTCGCCGGCTTCAGTAATGACGAACGTGCCCGATTCGGTGGGATGAGCGGCGTTGACTTCGGATTGAGTCCCCTTCCAGATCACGGTCTCCTGACCATCGGGCAATACTTCAATCACGGCCCCGCCGGAATAACGTTTGCCCTTGTTAAGTGTCAGAATTATGCGGCCATCAGCAAGCAGGTATCCGTCACGAGTTGCATGTGGATAGGTCCACGTCGTCCGGCCCTCGCTGTCGACCCGGTATGTCCGCTGACCGAACGCGATGAAGCTGTGTGTCAGGCCAGTGGCGGCGGCCGCTTCCTTCTGATCGGACTTCTGCTTCACCAGCACCTGCCGCTGTCGCGGCACCTTGTCGAAGAACCGGGCACCGTTTGCCGATTCCTGGCACGGTTCAACCGTGCCGGCGTCTACGCCGCCGGCACAGCAAAGCCACAGAATGACGGAAGTCGCAGACAGTGTGACCGGATTTTTGTGCATGGAGTTCACCTTCTTTGTACCGACGCAAGGGTACCGTGTTGCCGTGGTTTTCGTCACAGGTCTGCGGCGGCAGCAGGCCGCCGACAGGTTCTACGAAATCACATCATGAACCACATGCCCCTTCACGTCGGTCAGACGCATGTCGCGACCGCCGAAGCGAAACGTTGACCGTGTGTGGTCAACGCCCATCAGATGCAGCATCGTGGCGTGCAGGTCGTGGATTTCGACGCGGTTTTCGATCGCCTTGTAGCCAAAGTCGTCGGTCGCTCCGTAGATGGTGCCGGGCCTGACGCCGCCACCGGCCATCCAGATGGTGAAGCCAAACTGATTGTGGTCGCGCCCGTTCGTTCCCTGAGCAAAAGGCGTGCGTCCGAACTCACCCGCCCAGACCACCAGCGTTTCGTCCAGCAGCCCTCGTTCACGCAGGTCCTTCAACAATGCGGCGATCGGCTGGTCCACGGCGCGGGCATTGTTTTCATGACCCTGCTTCAGATTGCTATGTTGATCCCAGCGGTCACCACCGACTTTGGGACACGTCAGTTCGATGAAACGCACGCCCTGTTCCACCATGCGGCGGGCAATCAGACATTGAGCACCGTAGATGCGCGTGGGTTCGTACTCTGCTTCCAGTCCGTACATCTGCTGAATGTGAGCCGGTTCGCCTGACACCGCCATCACTTCCGGAACAGCCATCTGCATCGCATAGGCAAGTTCGTAATTGCGGATCGCCGATTCCAGGCTGTCGTGCTGACCGAACTGTTCGATGGAAAGGCTGTCCAGCTGATTGACAAGGTCCAGCTTGCCGCGCTGCTGTGCCGCCGTCGATTCTGTGCGTTCGATGTTGGCGACACCGCTGCCCGATGGTTTGAACACCGATCCCTGAAAACTGGCGGGCAGAAATCCGCTGCCGAAACAATCCAGTCCGCCGGGCGGAATCAGCCCGCCGTTGAGTGCCACGAAGCCCGGCAGGTTCTGGCATTCGCTGCCGAGCCCATAATTCACCCACGCTCCCATACTCGGGCGCCCCTGCAGGCCACTGCCGGTGTGCAGAAAATAGTTCGCAAACGTGTGCTCCGGGAATTCGGACACCATCGACCGAATCAAGGCCAGCTCGTCAGCGCACTCTGCCACGTGTGGAAACAGACTGCTGATCGGGATGCCGGATTCGCCGTGCTGAGTGAACTTCCACGGACTCGCCAGCAGGTTGCCGTTGTTGTTGAACTGAGTCGGCTCAACACTGAACAGGCTGCCGGGATCCTTTCCGTTGTACTTATCCAGCAGCGGTTTCGGATCGAAGGTATCGATCTGCGACGGACCGCCGTCCATGTACAGAAAAATGACGTTCTTCGCGCGCACTTCGTGATGAGGCCCGTGACCTGCGGCTCCGAGCTCCGGGCTGGCGGCCACATCAAGACCAAAGGCCGAATCGCGTGCGAGCGCCGCCAGGGCGACGGCCCCGAAGCCGCTGGCACACCGTTTCAGCATCTCACGTCGCGACGCCGGCCGCGACTGCAGGCGCCGGCAGGGAAATTGATGGTCGTTTTTCATCGCAGAAATATGAACTCCTTCATGTTGATCAGGGCGTGAGCGACATCCGCCCACAGCTGCGGATCGCTGTCATCGACACCGCGTTCTGCCGCCTGAGTCGTCACATAAGCGGTGGCAACGGCCTGCTCCTGCAGCGTCGGCTGCCTCGCAAACGCCGTCTGATACATCCAGCCGATGCGCGACTCGATGTCTGAGTGTTTCTGAATCGCGCGTTCGGCCCATCCGCCCGCCAGTTCAATCACCAGCGGATCATTCATCAGAATCAACGCCTGCGCAGGCACGTTTGACACGTTGCGGCGGCCCATCGTGCTGAACGGTGTCGGCGAATCAAAGGTCAGCATGAATGGCGACAGGAAGTTGCGACGCACGGCGGTGTAGATGGATCGCCGACCGGCTCCGTCCAGCGGGCCGCTTTTGCCCGGCCGACCGCGACCGTCCATAAACGCGGTCAGATGAATGGGAATCGGTGCTCCGTACAGCGTTTCATCCAGCCGACCCGACAGTGACAACAGCGCGTCGCGAATCACCTCACCCTCAAGCCGTTTCGGCGGCCGATGATGCCAGAGCAGATTTTTGGGATCACTCGCGACCGCCGACGGATCTGCATGGCTGGACATCTGGTAGGTACGAGACAGCACGATGGTGCGAATCATCCGCTTGATGCTGCGACCATCCTGAACAAAGCGAGTCGCCAGATGATCCAGCAGTTGCGGATGCGTCGGCCTCAGCCCCAGCACACCAAAGTCATCCGTCGTGGGCACGATGCCCCGTCCGATCAGATAATGCCAGATGCGATTGACGATGACCCTGGACGTCAGAGGATTTTCGGGATCGTTGATCTGCTCGGCCAGCTCAAGCCGGCCGCTGCCAACCCGGATCTGCATCGGCTGGTCGCCGCTGATCGCAGTGAGAAAATGTCGCGGTTCGATCTCGCCCGGCCTGGATGAATTTCCACGAATCAGCACATGGTCGTCTTCTCCGGTGCCATCCATCATGGCAAGGGCCAGTCGTGACCGGCGAACCACCATTCTGCCCAGCTGCGCCCGTTCCCGCTGCCACGCCTCCAGAATTTTCTGAGCCGTGATATTCCCGTCTGCCGCACCGCTTCGCCTCTGGAAGACGATGTGGTCAATTCCGATATTTCCCCAGCCAGACTGATGGTCATCGACCACCTGAATTCTCGCTTCCCTGCCCGCGAACTCCCGGACGTCCCAGGTGTTCAGTGACATCTGATTGTTGCTGCGACCGGTGGCAGACAGCACCGGTCTTCCATCGATGACCAGGTTGACACATGTCCTGCCCTGATGCGGTCCGCCGCCGACCAGAAATTCAATGGCATCAAAATCGATTATGAACGGACGCGAGGTGAGCGTTCCGGTCAGGCTGTCACCGCGGCGAACATCACCACCCGGACGAATATTGTGCGAGTTGACGAAGTACCGGCCCCGGCCATTGATCCGGCCCTGATAGTCGGCAATTGTCTCAAGCGTCTGAGGCATGTCACCGAAGGCCTCACCGGTCACCGTCCAGCCGTCATAAGTACCGGACTCGAAATCAGCAAACACATCTTCTTCCACTTCCACGCGGGAATTCAGGATCGCTTCCGCGGTCTGAGCATACTCATGAAACTGCTGATTCGTGGCCGCCAGTTGTCGATCGATTTCTGCGCGTCCGGCAGCATCCAGGCCCTGTACGACCATGCGAACCGAGAGGCGGGAATCCTTTGCCGGAACGAATTCCAGATGCAAACGATGTCCGATGTAACGGCCCAGATTCAGCGTCACCCAGCTCTCGTCGCCGGCACTGACAGGCTTGATGGTCTCTTTATGAAGCGGCCCGGCAATCAGTCGATGTGAATCCACGCAGGCAATCACGTGTCCCGCCCCCTGCACAAGACAGCTGACAGTGGCGTCTTTCAACTCGAATGTCGGACTCCGCAGCGTCCGGCCGCTCTTCGGAAGCTGTGCGATCGCACTTCTGTTCTGAACCTGACCTTCAGTGACTGACTCAAGGCCGTTCCAGAACGAATCACTGACGGCAGCTCCATACTCAGCAATCCGTACGGCTGACGGATCCTGAAAATCCACGTACGCCAGGCCCGCCCGCTGCGGGGCACTGCCGAAGATGAAACCGTCCTGAATAAACTGAGTCTGCGGAATATTGCTGTAGTCGACCACGATGGCATCCCGGGCCAGGTAGCTCATCTGCCGCGGAACATGCACTCCCTGGGCATCCAGCAGATCGCTGATCTGACGCTGATACTTCGCGTCCACCTGAGCCAGCTGACGGGCAACGCGACGGTTCTGTTCAATGGATTCAAACCGCACCTGACGATAGTCGCTGCTCTGCAGAAAACCTGAGAGCGAGTAATAATCGGCGGTCGAAATCGCATCAAATTTGTGGTCGTGGCAACGGGCACAGGCAACCGTCACTCCCAGAAACGTCTTCGACATCACGTCGATCATGTTGTCAAAACGATCCGCCTCGTCCTTGCGAATATCGACGGGTGAATGCACCCATTCGCCGAGAAACCAGAAGCCCGTTCCGAGGATTGATTCGTTGAAGCCTTCTTCCGGATGCAGCCGCGGCTCGGCCAGCAGATCGCCCGCCAGATGCTCCCGGACCAGCTGATCGTAAGGCACATCGGCATTCAGCGCCCGGATGATGTAGTCGCGATACTGGAATGCATTCGGAGTATCGTTGTCGAACTCATGTCCGCGGGATTCCGCATAGCGAACCAGATCCAGCCAGTGCCGCCCCCAGCGTTCACCAAAGTGCGGCGATTCCAGCAGTTCATCGACCAGCTGTTCCGTGGCATCCGGTGACGTGTTGTCCAGAAACGCAGCAGCCTGTTCTGGTGTCGGCGGCAGTCCGGTCAGATCGAAATACAATCGCCGCAGCAAAGCCGTTCGGTCCGCATCTTCCGCCGGATGCATTTTCGCACCTTCGAGTTCCGCCAGCACGAAATAGTCCAGATTATCACGCGGCCATTTCGTGTCGGTGACTTCCGGGATCGCGGCAGACTGTACCGGTTGCCAGACCCAGTGCTCTGACCTGCGCTGCTGCAGGTTGAATTCCGGCCGAGCCGCCTCTGCCGTCGGAGCCTCTTCCTGCGGCCAGGGTGCTCCCATCTCGACCCAGCGTTCCAGTGTCTCGATATGCTTTTCCGACAGCCTGCCTTTCGGCGGCATCTCATAAGACTCATAACGAACCGCTTCAATCAGCAGGCTGGCATCCGCGTCGCCCGGAACAATCGCTTCGCCCGACTCACCGCCCTTCAGCAACGCCGCCCGACTGTCCATCAGCAGGCCGGCCTGCAGCTTCTTTGCCTTCACGCTGTGGCACGAGTAACAATGTTCAACCAGCAGAGGCCGAACCTCCCGCTCAAAGAATGCAAGCTGTTCGGCTGTCGCTGTCGTCTCGTCGGCACTCACCGGAAGGCAGGACAGCACCGAAACGAACGCGACGAACACAGCTGTCGTATTGAATCCCTGTCTTCTCATTACGTTTCCGTTGAATAAACCACGACACGACAACACGGCAGACCGGATAGTCCGCCGACTTTATTATGACTGGCGAGGGCTTCTGGTCGAGGATAATATGCGACATCGCGCTAATGATTTGCGACATGTCGTGCAGGTGATTTCCAGACCATGCGGGTAACGTCCAGACCGAAGATCGCTCTGCTGGTGGAAACTTCCCGGTCCTACGGCCGTGATCTGCTGCGTGGCGTGGCTCTGTTTGCACGGACGCGCGTCAACTGGTCGCTGCTGCATCAGGAAATGACGATCGATGCAACGCTGCCGGACTGGATGACCGCATCGGGCCTCAGCGGCGTCATCGGACGCGTCGACAGTCATACCATTGATTCGCTGCGAAGGCTGAAAGTACCCATTGTCGATGTGCGTTGTCGCCGATCCTTTGCCGGCATACCGCAGGTCGAAACCGACGATCGGGCCGTGGCCCACCTGGCTTTTGATCACCTTTGGGAACGAGGATTCCGGCGTTTTGCCTTCTGCGGATATCAGCATGCACATTACTCAGAAGCCAGACTCCGGTTCTTTCGTGAACGTGTTACAGAAGCCGGTTGCTCGCTTTCAGTGTATGAGACTCCCGGAGAACGCAACAAGTCCCTGACCAGCATTGAACAGTCCGGCGTGGTCGACACAGAACACCTGTCCGCATGGCTTGATACGCTGCTTCACCCAACCGGTCTGTTCGTCTGCAACGACATCCGTGGCCAGCAGGTTCTGAATGCGTGTCGCAGCATCGAGCTGTCCGTTCCCGATGACCTTGCCGTGATCGGAGTCGACAACGACGATGCCATCTGCCCTCTATGCGATCCTCCGCTGTCAAGCATCCGGCCCGATGCGGAACGAGTAGGCTATCGAGCGGCCGAGATCCTGCACCACATGCTGCACGGACAGCCGCCGCCGACATCAACCGAATTCATTCCCCCCATTGAAGTCGTACAACGACTTTCGACTCAGGTCAGCGCCGTAGAAGACCGCGAGATCGCCCGAGTCTGCCGGTTCATCCGAGAACACGCCTGCGAAGGCATCGACGTCAATCACGTGGCGGAGTTCACAACGCTGTCCCGCCGGCAGCTGGAACGCCGCTTTCGAGCAGAACTGAACCGAACACTGCATGAAGAAATCACGGCGGTTCAGCTGGCCAAAGTGAAGCAGCTGCTGCGCGAGACCACGATGACGCTTGAACAGATTACGCCGCTGGCCGGTTACTCTCACAAAGAGCGTCTGAGCAACGTCTTCAAACGCGAGACCGGAGAAACACCGGGAGAATTCCGTCGCCGTGCCACGTCGACGCACGGCACCCAGTAAGCCGCGACCATTCCGCAGATCCCAGCGTCACGCAGAGACGCGACCCAATGAACGGCCCGGTGCCTTACGGCACTCGGCTCACGGGCGGCTGTTGCTGTCGCGCCATGAAGGCAGGCAACGCCGACGATCTCTACCGTTGTGGGGCGGTCTACCGTTGTGGGGCGGCAGTCCCGTTGTGGGGCGGCAGTCCCGTTGTGGGGCGGTCTCCTGACCGCCCCACTGTTGAGTGGCAGGATCAGCTGGCGAGCGGGACGGGACGCAGTTGGGGAGACCTTCGGTCCAGGCGCGTGGTCGGGTCGGGAGACCCGGCCAC
>JAVKCM010000284.1:0-5987 GCA_040222735.1 Fuerstiella sp.
CCCACGTCACATCCAAACCCTTATGCGCCACCGAAAGGGGTGACAACAGAACGGGAGCCAGGTCACTCTCGTACACGAGCGTTTGGGGTCCTACGGAACGAGCACGCAAATCGGTTTCTCGTTTGTCTGTTTCTTCCGCTCTTTGTCATGATGATCGCGGCACCATTCGATCTGATTCCAAACTACAAACTTTGCCGTTCCGTGTGGGCCACGCTCTTAGGCTGCATCTATCTGATTCTCCCATTGACCAAGCTGATTGACCCACAGCTGTCGCGCTCTCAGGTTCGGTGGCGGTGCGGTCTTATTGCCAGTATATTCTTTATTCTTGGTGCGTCCGACATGTTGTTGCCGTAGCGCTGCGGTGGGCGAGCGCCGGCTAACAAATCGGTGCACGCGGAGTTGCGGTCCGCCCCGAATCTGAAATCAAGGTCGCTGGCCGCAACCCGGTGACCTCGGACGTTATTTGCTTAACCTCGAAACTGCGCATTCCGTTTGGATCGTCGACCCGGAATGGTGGAGTACCCAAATGCAAAATGGATTCGACGACTTAATGGAAGTGCTCTTTCGCATGACTTTCTGGTTGTGTGAAGGGCGACGACCGAAAGTTGCAATGGCCATCGTTTGCACGGTTGTAGGACTCTTAGTCGTCGTGTCATTTGGAATCTATACATGGCTCGGAACCGAACTCAATCCACTTGCAACGTACTTACTGCTACCAGGCGCCGTTGTACTCTTCGTGATCTCAGGCATGCTTATCTGGACTCGTGACCAATAGTCGTTCAAGCACCAAACACGACGTTTGCACGCCCCGGCCCAATCAACAACTATTCCTATTCTTCAGCAGTCGTCCGGTTGATCTAATTGTTGTGGAATCGAAGTCACAGTCGCAAATAACAAAGCGGTGCACACGGAGCTGCGGGCCGGTGCTGAATCGGATTCTCATGTTGCTGGCCGCAGCCCGGTGACCTTGTGCGTTAGCCCACAGATACCGGCATCCTGCCTCCCGATCGCTGCTGTCATTGGGCGGCGTCCATGCCGCCCATCGCGACGCATCAAGGAACGAACCATGAATCCTGATTGGACACGCGACTACTCGAGCCTCGAAACGCGACACCTTGTGGCGATGACCGAACCTGAGTTGGCAAGCGTCGATCCTCTTGCCACCAATCTCATCGTCGCAAAAGACATTCCAAGCTTGGCTGACCTCGACGTTGCTCATTATCAGGCCATTCTGAATTCCTGGACTGACGACTTCAGGAACCGTTGTTTGCCATACTGGGAGCAGTTCTTCCACGAGACTCCTGAAGACTTCGAGAACGACATTCGCTATTTTCGACTTGGCATGGTTTGCCAGTATCTGGATTTAGAAGTCGGCATCTCATACCACCCCGAACAGAGAGACGCAACTTCCATTCTCTACACCGATCCGTCTGATCTATTCCTGAACGGCGTCATTGATACGAAATTCGGAACATGCGGTAACATGGCTGCTCTGCACGTTGCGATTGGCTGGCGAATGGGTTGGCCTGTGTCACTCGCGTGCGTCAACTCTCATTTTGTGTGCCGCTACGATGACGGCAAAGTCGCGTACAATGTCGAATCCACGGACACTGGACGCGGAGGCTGGTCGTGTCGAACAGACGGTCAATACCGTGCCGATATCGATATTCCGGAACAAGCCATTCGCAGTGGCTCGGATCTGCGTGCGTTGTCCGCCCGCGAACTTCTTGGGGCTTTCGTTGGTCTTCGGGCACGACACACTCAGGATGTGGGCAAGCACAACCGTGACGCGTCACAAATGCTGCAGTCCGAGTCCGACTGGCTGCTTTCTCGGTATCTGTTCCCGAACCAACGGATTACGTACAAGAATCAGCTTGCGATTTCGGCAATGCGCGGAGAGACGCTTTTCAAGCAGACAGAAATCGGACATCCAGTCTCGTTCGCCGCGTTTCTTCAGCAGATGTACTCCCGGCCGCGTCCGGTGTATGATTCTCAACCTGTTGACAGAGATCACTCGGACCTCCTCTTTTCCACGATTTCGAAGGAGTCAAAATGGTAGCCACAATCGCACAGCCAACAGCTCGCTGGAGTTCCGAAACGCCCTTGGGTTTCGAAGCGGGCGATACGAACCTGCGCCGCTATGTGGGCAATAGTCCGCCCAATGCGACTGATCCTGACGGCCTGCAGGAACGGCGGCTTCCGACGATCAACATTTCCACTCCTGATGGTACTGACGTACGCAGTCTCGGGTCGTTCTTTCAAGGCACTGGCCAAGAGTACGACCCTACATCACGCAACAAGACTGTAGTGCAGCGACTTTACGAATCCTATGACTCGGAGGATAAGCGCATATTTGAGTTCGCCACATTCTTGAACCGGAATAACGAGGTTGACCGAGCAATCAATCAGGCAGGTCTGCTCGTCGCAAAGATCGTTGGCGAAGAGGTCTCACACGATTCGGCCAACAAATGCTTTAAGAAACATAAGACGGTTGTGGTTGATGTCTTTGGTTGGTCACGGGGTGGGTACGCTGCAGCCATGTTCTCCAATCGTTTGGCTGCCGAAGGGGTCAACGTAAATTTCGCGACAGAGCGCAGTGAAATTCCCACAGCACCACAGGGCAAGGTGACTGTGATTGTGCGCTTCGCGGGAATTGTTGACGCTGTTAACACTGGGGCCGACGCGTTTCGCTTACCCGCAGACCGCCTACACATCAACGCTTCTGATGTGTGTCATGCCACTTCGGGCGGTAGCAGCGCGGCTGATAGCACGATTTTCCGTACCGACCACTTAATTAACCACGGCAGCAATCCGGTTGTTTCAGGCAAATCGTTTTCTTACACACATGCCGCAATAGGCTGGCGCATACCCGTCTTTGAGCACCTGGTTGAGCAGGCAAAGAAGAAAGGTGTACCGTTCAAGTAGGGTGTGAAAGACTTCAACGGCCAATCTGGAAAGGCACCTCGTGGACACGCATCCGTCCTTTGCGGACTCTTCTGACGTAACGTCGAATGTCGCCCATACAGATCGATTCGCTGCGTTTGCCATCGCCATGGTCTCAGGCGCCACTGCCTTGGTTTCGCTGTGTGTACTCTGGCTGTACTACGGGTTTTCGACGATGGTCGATCCAGGTCTGCCGGCAGCGGACCGTACCCACGCCATTCTCAATCGATTCTTGTTTCATGAGGGGTTTTCGCAGTTTCTATTCATCGGGGGTCTCATTTGTGCTGCATCCATCAGCACATTTTCGATCACGATCCACTCAGCCATTCTGGTCTTTGGAGTACCGAGCCGGAAGAAGGCACTGCTTATTTCCGTGATCGGAGGCTCAATAGCCTCCGTTATTCTCATAGCCACTCTCTACGCGTTCGCCCTGTCGTGACGCATGATCGAGCGGTGGGCTAACAAAATGGTGCAGCCGAGTTGCGGCTCACGCGTTTTCTACAATCCACGTCAACCGCCGCAACCGGCTGACCATGGTCGTTCGCCCTTAGAGATTTGAGTGCAATGACCGCAGCTTTTGGCATTCACTTCTTCTACCCTGACGGTGAACCGCCTGAATCTGGAGTGCAGCGGATCGACGCACTATCCGAAAAGTGGCTGTCGATTTGTCGCGACGTGTTCAAATTGAATGGGCCGGTCTTCACTCACAACATGGGAAGCACGCTATCCCACTTCGACATCGAGTTTGCTGGCCCCATCTGTAGGCTCAAAATCAACGGAAGAATGTGTTTCGAACTCGCGATTACATCTGGGGCCGCCACTCAACAGGACATCGCCACGATTGACTACTTTCGAAAAACGCTAGTCCGCTACGTTTCGCTCTCTGGAAGCAATCTTTCAGACTCGGCATCTGCTACAATCAAGGCCGCCGTTGCCAATCCAAGTGTTTTGGTGATCGATCAACTTGTTGACGATATCGAAGACGAACAGAAGCACGCATTGATCCAGCTTGGCTATCACTTGGTTGGTGCGTACTACGAGTATTTGACCCACAATGACGGGCGAACAAAGCCGTGAACCGGAGCGGCCGACAACGCGGGTTTTGAAATCTGAATCTATCTCGGCCGCCCGGTTACGGCCAACGTTAGGTGGGGATAGTGGAGTCATGCCAATTTACACGAAGAACTTTCGAGAGGAGCAACCCATGAGACAATTTTTCAGCCTGCTATTCGTCCTGATGCTCTTACCCGGCATGCCAGCCACCGCCCAGGAGAGCGAAAAACCCAATATCATCCTTATCGTCTCTGACGACACCGGCTATGGCGATCTCGGCCCCTATGGGGGTGGCGAAGGACGCGGCATGCCGACGCCGAGTATCGACCGTTTGGCGCGAGAGGGGATGACGATGTTTTCGTTTTACGCTCAGCCGAGCTGCACACCCGGCCGGGCGGCGATGCAGACCGGGCGTATTCCCAACCGCAGCGGCATGACCACCGTGGCCTTTCAGGGTCAGGGCGGTGGATTGCCCGCCGCGGAGTGGACGCTGGGTTCGATGCTGAAAACCGCGGGCTACAACACCTTCTTCACTGGCAAGTGGCACCTCGGCGAGGACGACTACGCGCTACCTAACGCGCAGGGATACGACGAGATGAAGTACGCCGGCCTCTACCACCTCAACGCCTATACCTATGCGGATCCGACATGGTTCCCCGACATGAGTCCGGAGTTGCGTGCCATGTTCAAGAAAGTGACCAAGGGTGCATTGTCAGGTAATGTAGGCGAGAAGCCGGTTGAAGAATTCGCGATCAACGGCCAGTACGTCGATACGCCCGATGCCAGTACGGCCGACTACCCGAATGGGGTCGTTGGGATTCCGTTCTTCGACGGCTATGTGGAGAAGGCGTCCATCGACTATCTCGACAAGGCATCGAAGTCGAAGACTCCGTTCTTCATGAGCATCAACTTCATGAAGGTCCACCAGCCAAACATGCCGCACCCTGACTACGAACACAAATCTCTTTCGAAGAGCAAGTATGCGGATTCCGTCGTGGAGCTGGACTCCAGAATCGGGCGGATCATGGACAAGGTGCGGGAGCTCGGGCTCGACAAGAACACGATGGTCTTCTACACCACCGACAATGGTGCTTGGCAGGACGTCTACCCGGACGCCGGTTACACGCCGTTCCGCGGCACCAAGGGCACAGTGCGTGAGGGTGGCAACCGGGTGCCGGCGATTGCCTGGATGCCGGGCAAGATCAAGGCCGGCGCGAAAAACCACGACATCCTGGGCGGCCTTGACCTGATGGCCACGTTCGCCTTCGTTGCCGGTGTGGAGCTGCCCGAACAGGACCGCGAGGGTAAACCCATCATTTTCGACAGCTACGACATGTCGCCAGTCCTGTTCGATACCGGCAAAAGTGACCGGAACGAGTGGTTCTACTTCACCGAGAATGAGCTGACGCCTGGCGCCGCACGTGTTGGCAACTACAAGGCTGCATTCAACCTGCGCGGCGACAATGGCCAGCCAACGGGAGGACTGGCCGTGGATACCAACCTTGGGTGGAAGGGTCCGGAGGCGTATGTCGCCACCGTGCCACAGGTCTTCGACCTCTGGCAAGACCCGCAGGAGCGCTACGACATCTTCATGAACAACTACACAGAGCGGACCTGGACACTGGTGACGATCAGCGAGGCGATTAAGAAGAAGATGGAAACCTACGTGAAGTACCCGCCTCGGCCGATGCAGAGTGCAGCTTACTCGGGCCCGATCACGCTGAGCTCCTATTTCCGTTTCCTGCACATCCGCGAGCAGCTTGAGAAGGAGGGCGTCAAGATTCCGATTCCCACCGGAAATTAGAAATCAGTGATCCACCCCCGGGAGATCCTAGGGGCTGTCACCTAACATCGGGTAAGGGCCACCGTTTCCGGTGACCCTCCCCACACCACCTGACATGCGGGTCCGCATCAGGCGGTTCGACGAAGTGGAGCCAGTTCGTTCCAGAGATGTTTCAGGCTCAATAGACCCAACTCCGCGAGCATCGCGT
>JAVKCM010000285.1:0-22626 GCA_040222735.1 Fuerstiella sp.
ATGAATTCCGGAAAGAGCAACACAACGAGCGATGTCCCGCTTCAGACATCTGAAGCAGCCACTCAGCACTGGCATGCCCTTTCGGTGGATGACACCACCGCGAAGCTTCAGACCAGCGCGAATCTGGGATTGAATGATGAGCAGGTCCGGCATCGCCGAAAACAATATGGTTCCAATTCCATTGCTGCATCCGGTCGGGCCACATGGCTGCAGGTGTTGGGCCGGCAGTTCGTCGATGCGCTGATCTGGATCCTGCTGGCCGCCGCCGTGATCTCTGTGGCGATCGGCGAAACGGCCGATGCCGTGACCATTCTGGCGATTGTGTTGCTGAACGGGGTGCTGGGGTTCATCCAGGAATGGAAGGCAGAGCGTGCCGTCGAAGCGCTGCGAAAAATGCTGAGTCCGCAGTGTCAGGTTCTGCGAAACGGCGAAGTGACTCAGATCGACGCCATGCAGATCGTGCCCGGCGACATGGTCATTCTGGAAACCGGGGATCGCGTGCCGGCGGATCTAAGAATCGTCCGGTCCACCAATCTGCGTCTGGACGAATCAGCGTTGACGGGCGAATCAGATTCCGTCAGCAAGCAGGCGGCTGCGGTCAGCGAGCAGGCGGCGCTTGCTGACCGGTCATCGATGGTGTGGATGGGGACCGCAGTTACCAACGGCCGCGGCCTCGGAGCCGTTGTGGCGATCGGCGCGGGAACTCAGTTCGGACGGATCGCCGGACTGACGGAAGAAATTGTCACCTCGACCACACCGCTTCAGAAGAAACTGGGCACGCTCGGGCGTCAGCTGGGAGCAATCGCCATCGGTATTTCGCTGCTGATCACGTTCGCCGGAGTCGCCACCGGACGGCCGTGGGTGGAAATGCTGATGACCGGCATTTCGCTGGCCGTCGCGGTTGTGCCTGAGGGACTGCCGGCGGTGGTGACGATTACACTGGCGCTGGGAATCCGCGCCATGGTGCAGCGACGCGCTCTGCTGCGCCGTCTGCAGGCTGCCGAAGCCCTGGGAGCCGCCACGGTCGTGTGTACCGACAAGACGGGCACGCTGACTCAGAATCAGATGACGGTTCAACGCATCTGGCTGCCCGGGGGCGAACTTGAAGTCACGGGTGTCGGCTATGACCCCGCCGGCCACTTCGAAGTGCAGGGCCGTGTCCACGACTATCGTGAGAATCCGGAGCTGCTGGCCCTGCTGGAAACAGGGCTCAGCTGCAATCATGCGCTGCTGAGTCACGACGCGGGCGGCTGGCACGAACAGGGCGAACCAACAGAGGCCGCGCTGGTGACTGCGGCGTACAAGGCCTGGCTGGATCCGGATCAGGTGCACGATCCGGTTGCCGAATTCACATTCAGTTCTGAACGCAAACGGATGACCGTGATTGTGCAGGACGGTACAGACCGGGTGGCTCACGTCAAGGGTGCTCCGGAGGTCCTGCTGTCCCGGTGCACCCGTCTGGGTCAGGGAGCTGACGCGCAGCCGCTGGACGAGAGCCTTCAGAACGAAATTGCCACCGTCTGCAATACCATGGCGGACTCGGGCCTGCGAACGCTGGCGCTGGCGCGGCGGACACTTCCTGCTGCGGCGCCGCTCACCGAAGAGGCCGTCGAACAGGACCTGAACCTGCTGGGCATCGTCGGCATCATCGATCCTCCGCGCCCGGAAGTTCCGCAGGCGATTCGCCGCGCTCAGTCGGCCGGAATTGAGCTGGTGATGATCACCGGCGATGCGGCTCGCACGGCCCTCGCCATTGCACACCGCATCGGGCTGAGTGCCGATGCTGCCATTGAAGGCAGCCAGCTGACCGAACTCAGCGACGAAGAACTGCTTGGCCGGCTGAACCGCGACGTGGTCTTCGCACGAACAGCGCCTGAGCACAAACTGCGAATTGTAAAACTGCTTCAGCGGTCCGGTCACGTGGTGGGCATGACGGGAGACGGCGTCAATGATGCGCCCGCGCTGAAGCAGGCAGACATCGGCATCGCCATGGGACTCCGCGGCACCGATGTCGCCAAAGGTGCGGCCGATATCGTCCTGACTGATGACAACTTCAGTTCCATCATCAATGCGGTGGAAGAAGGACGCCGTCAGTACGACAACATTCAGAAATTTGTGCGTTACATGCTGTCCTCGAACACCGGTGAAGCGGTGGCCATTTTCTGCAATATTCTGACCGGAGGGCCCCTGATTCTGCTGCCCGTTCAGATTCTGTGGATGAATCTGGTCACGGACGGCCTGACAGCTCTGGCGCTGGGGATGGAACCGGCGGAGAAGGACGTCATGCAGCGGCCTCCGCGGAATCCCCGGCATCCGATCCTGGATCGCTCGGCCATCGGAATGATTGTCGGGCTCGGCACCTATGTCGGTCTGGCCACGCTGTGGCTGTTTCAGCACTATCTTGATTCGGGAGATCCGGCGGCCGCGGCGCGCGCTCAGACCGTGGCGTTCAATGGCATCATTGTCATTGAATTCTTCAATGTCATGAATTTCCGAGCACTGCGCACCCCCCTGTTCCGGGTCGGGCTGCTGTCCAATCCATGGATGCTGGTGGCCATTGCGGTCACCGCTTCGGTACAGCTGTGCGCGGTGTACGTGCCGGTGATGCAGACCGCCCTGCACACCGTGCCACTTCAGCTCACCGACTGGATGCTGACGGCCGCTGTCGCGGCGCCGGTGCTGGTGCTGGCTGAGTTGTTCAAGTGGTTTCGCAACCGGTCCCGGCAAATCACGACAATTTCTGAATGAATCGCTGTTATTGCCTGACTTTCTGCTTCACCGGTGCGGTTTTCGCAGACCTGACTGATGCCGCGCGCCGATTCGGCGGCGGCGAAACATGGAAAAGAAAGTCGTTCCCATGAGTCCGCTGATTCCCACGAATCTGTATCAGCAGCTGGTTGAGATGCGCCGGGACCTGCACCGCCATCCGGAACTCAGCTGGCAGGAATTCCGCACGGCGGATCGAATCTGTGCCTTTCTGGACGGCTACGACATTCCCTACCGACGGGGAATTGCCGGCACAGGCATCATTGCTGAGATCCCGGGAAAGCGCACAGACCGCTTCGTGGCCCTCCGCGGCGACATGGATGCACTTCCCGTTCACGAAGAAACAGGACTGGAATTCGCATCAGAAGCAGACGGGATGATGCATGCCTGCGGCCATGATGGCCACACCACAATGGTGCTGGGTGCGGCCGTATTGCTGCGGCACGAACGTCTGCCGGTCTCGGTCCGTCTGATCTTTCAGCCGGCAGAAGAAACGGGGCTGGGGGCGAAGAAAATGATTGAAGAAGGGGCGCTGGAAGGTGTCGCCATGATCTTTGGCGGCCATGTTGATCGCCACTACGATGCCGGCAGTATTGCTGTCACCGAGGGCCCCGTGAATGCGTCAACCGATCAGTTTGAAATTGAGGTGCGGGGCGCAGGCGGACATGCGGCGCGGCCTCATGAAGCCGTGGACCCGGTCGTCGTGGGTTCGCTGCTGGTCATGGCCCTGCAGACCATCGTGTCCCGTGAAGTGGACCCGGCACACCCTTCAGTGGTGACCGTGGGCGAATTTCAGGCCGGTACGGCTCCGAACGTACTGGCCAGTCAGGCCGTTCTGCGAGGTACGATCCGCGCACAGGATCCGACAGTGAGGCAGCATCTGAAGATGTCGATTCGCCGGATCGCCGATTCCATCGCAATGCTGCACGACACGACGGTCAACGTCGCCATTCACGAAGGCACCCCACCGGTGATCAACTCGGAACAGATGGTTCACCTGGCCCGGGAGGCGGCCGTCAGCACGGTCGGTGAAGACCGCGTCGTCCGGATGCGGACGGCAAATATGGGCGGCGAAGATTTCGGGTTCTATCTGCAGCAGGTGCCCGGCTGCTATGTCCGATTCGGTTCAGTCGTGCCCGGCAAGGAAGGGTACCCGGCCCATTCCAGTCGGTTTGACTTTGACGAACAGGCGCTGGCCGTCGGGGCAGCTTACTTCTCAGAAGTCGCCAGGCTGGCCGCACACCAGGTCCGAGAAGAACCACAGGCCGCCGCTGCCTTTGAAGATCTCTGATGACATCACCAACGACACCCGCGACTCGGGGCGGCCGTCTGAATGTCGGCCGGCCGCGCGGCCGTGTTGCCTCTGAATGAAACTCTGACGCATCAACCGCTACTGAGAACGGCCGTCAAAGGGGGTGCTGCCATGCTGGAAGTCCGCGAAGCGACCGCTGCCGATGTCATGGGAATTCGCGATGTCTTCATGACCAGTTACGGCGAGGAATATCCCTATCATGAGTTTCTGGAACCGGAAGCGCTGACGCGGCTGGTGTATTCAGAAAACAGTATTCTGCTGGTCGCCATCGACAGTGACAGCAGACGCGTCCTGGGGACGGCATCCGTGGTCATGAATATTGGAGCCTTTGGTGATCTCACGGCCGAGTTCGGACGACTGGCCGTTCATCCGGACGCGCGAGGACAGGGGGCGGGCACTCTGCTGATGAAGGAACGTCTGTGTCGCGCCCGCGACCGGATTCACGTGGGCATTGTCGAAAACCGCATCGTCCATTCGTATTCTCAGAAGATTTCCCGACGTCACGGTTTTGTCCCCGTCGGCTTTCTGCCGTGGAAACTTCGGTTCATCCATCGCGAAAGTGTGGCTCTGTACCTGCAGCACTTCGGCGATGCACTTCGACTAAGACGCAATAACCCGCGGATCATTCCGGAAGTCCACCCGCTGGCGGAATTCAGCCTGAAGAACTGTGGACAGGAAGCCGACGCGGTGGTCAGGGATCACGCAGCGTCCTATCCGCATGAGGAGGATTTTGAGCTGCAGGAAATGACGACCGATGGATTCTCGTCCCTGCTGCGGATTCAGCGCGGTCGCATTCATCGTCGGGAAGTCTTCGGCCCCGTCCGGCTGCATTACGGACTGTTTCAGCTGCAGGCGCGGCAGTGCAACTATCTGATTGCCCGGCGTGACGGGCGGATTGCCGGAGGCCTGGGGTTTCTGGTCGACCATGTCGAAAAATCCGTGCGGGTCTTTGAACTGCTCTCTGTCGATGACCGACCGATTCATTTTCTGATTTCCAACCTGGTCCGCCTCTGCCGGCAGGAATGGGGCATTGAGTACATCGAAGTTGACGTCAGCGCCTATGCGCCGCGAATGCAGCAGACGTTTCTGGAATGCGGCTTCCTTCCGTCCGGTTATCTGCCCGCATGGGTGTTTCACAATGTCGAGCGACTGGACGTGGTCCGCATGTCGCGGCTGCTGATTCCGCCCGACATTCCGGATCCGGACGTCATCGACGAAGCAACCCCGCTGACGAACTACGTGCTGAAACAGTTTCGCCGTCAGGGGGTGATACCGGAAGTGGCGGACGCCATCGGTGAGATCGATTTTTTCGAGGACATGACGCACGAACAGGCGGTCTGCGTCGCTGAGATCTGTACCACTCAATCTTATCAGGCCGGTCAGTTTCTGTTCGCCGTCGGTGACGACCCCAGCGAACTGTTTCTGGTTCTGCAGGGCCAGGTGCGGCTGCTTTCCGGAGACCAGGGCACTGGTCCGTGCGAGCTCATTGAACGCGACCTGATCGGCGAAACGTCAATCGTGTCGCCGCGGCCGCACACGCTGGCCGCCGTGGCGGAAACGCCGTCGCTGTGTGCTGTCATCCCCCGCGACGACTTTCAGAAACTGATCCGCCGCCGCACCGACATCGCCGTGCTTCTGTATCGAAACCTGGCCCGCAGTCTGGCGTCCAAACTGCGACGTTCAAATCTTCGGGAAGCGGAACTGTACTAAGGATCAACCGGGAAATTACTGTCGCGTCGAAACGTGGCGCAGGCTTCCAGCCTGCGTTTTTCTGCATCGCAAGCTGGAAGCTTACGCCACTTATTTTCCGCTCGGTCCTAAGGAACGTCCGGTCAATGATTGTCGCCTTTCGCGGAGCGAAAGGCGACCAGCCAGTCAGTTATTGATCGAACGTTTCCAGGCCGAACAGCTACGGCAGAAAACCCCGTTCGCGGAGTTCGTTCAGATTGTCCGGCGCGCTTTCCATAATGCGTTCGGAAGCGTATTTCAGCAGTGCAATTCCGGCCAGGGCGGCGGGGGCGGACAGAATGGCCACGTGTTCTTCTTCTTCCGCATCCAGCTGACGGTTCAGACGATCCACGGCTTCTTCCACGGTGTCGGTCGCGATCTGTTCGCGTCCGCGCTGATTGCTGAGCTTCAGATTGGAAAATGCGGCCGACCGTGCCATCAAAAATTCGGCCATCCCCGCCTCTTCGTGTTCCTCAAAGAAGTCCCGGAATTCCGGGCGCATATTGTCCGGAGTAATGATTTTGGCACGGCTGACCGTGATCTGTCCATGGCGGATCCGTACCGTGTCCTCATCCTTCTGCGGAGTGACCAGAAAGTAGGGCAGGTCCGAATCGCCGAACGTAAACAGCGAAAACGGGACCCGTCGTTCAATCCGAACGGCGTCCCACATTCGCCGGAAGTACATCTCCTGCTGGAAATCGTCAAACATAAATCTGGGCAGACTGCTGTGGCGAATGAGTTGGCGGTGGAGGCAATGGTGGCTTGCGTTCGTCCGGGTGACGATCACACGGCGGCTGCGGCTGTTCTGCGGCATCCGCGGAAAACCAGACGACCTCGTCGGCTTTCGCGGGCGGGAAACTTCGTGGGCGGAAAACAAAGTCAGCTGATGCCGGAACACAGCCATCACAGCCATCAGACTCTAGCCGCCAGACCTCGAAGTTGCGACCGGTGTCCGGGCAGTTTCAGCGCAAACTCTGGATTCTGAACGTCTGAAGCGACGGACCGACCGGCGTGATGCGACAGGTGCGGCGTGATGCAGCGTTGCGGGTGTACCCGTTCCACGTTGCATCAAATCCGGCATCTGCGAACATTCCGGGGTCTCCTCACCATTGCGACCCCGGCACGCTCTCTCGTTTTCAGAAGGACGCCTGATGCACAATTCGACGGATTCGGCTGGAAACGACATCGTGTCCCGGCCCGCCTGGCGGGGCGGATGGATCGCGGAACAGCTGATTGACGTGTCCCGTCGACGGAGGCCGGGTGCGGTCCCCGGAGAATTCGTCAGCGATCCCACGGCCCTGCCGGTACGAATCCGCGTCATTCAGTATGACGCAGACGACTTTGAGGAAGTAGAAATCCGAACGGTGGACGAGGTCCGGAAATATGCCGAACGCTCCTCAGTCACGTGGGTCAACGTGGACGGCATCCGCGACACTGAGATCATCTCGGCCATCGGAAAGATGTTCGGCATTCACCGGCTGGTTCTGGAAGATATCGTCAGCCCGCATCAACGGGCCAAGGTCGAGGATTACGGTGACCAGCTGTTTATTGTCGCCCGGATGCCGGAAGTCCGGGGTGGTTTCGACACAGAACAGCTGGGGATCGTGCTGTGTGATCATGTTGTGGTGACGTTTCAGGAACGCACCGGAGACTGTCTGGAACCGGTGCGAAATCGTCTGCGTCAGAAACTGGGCCGCATTCGCGAACGTGGTCATGACTACCTGGTGTATGCTCTGCTGGACGCCGTCATCGATGCGTACTTTCCGGTGCTGAGCCGCGTCAGCGAACGGATGAACGAAATGGAACAGCAGCTGGCTCGTGAACTGACAGTGGATACGGTGGCCGTGCTGCAGCGGCTGCGGACGGTCCTGTTCATGATTCAGGGCACGATCGCGCCGCATAATGAAGTCATCACCCAGCTGCTGCGCAACCCCACTCAGATCAAGGACGGAACGCGAGTCTATCTGCGGGACTGTTCCGATCATGTGGCTCAGGTGATGCATGCGACTGAGACCAGTCGAGAACTGGCGGCGGATCTGCGCGATTACTGTTTTGCCGAAATCAGCTTCAATCAGAACGAAACGATGAAGCTGCTCACTGTCATGGCCAGCGTGTTCATTCCGCTCAGCTTTGTCGCGGGTTTCTACGGCATGAACTTCGATCCCAGTGTGTCGCAGCTGAATATGCCGGAAACGAAGTGGAAGTATGGCTACCTGTTTGCCATCATACTGATGATCAGCATCGCCGGACTCACACTGGCCGGGCTCTGGCTGCTGAAAAGATACGGACGGAAGGCGCGCAGGAAACGTTTCAACACGACGCAGCGGGTGCTGGATTGACGCCGCAGAGATTCAGAAATCGCCGCTGCCTGATCCTGAGCCTTGCGGTTCTTGCGGCAGCGCCGATCGGCGGCGTTGTCCGCGAAGTCACTCTGCTGCACCGCGATGCCCGACTGCAGTCCGCCTTTCGAGTCATTGCGCCGGGAACGCCGCTGATCAGGGCCTTCGAGCATCTCGGATGTCCCCCCGCAACAGAATCCGTCGACGAAGTTGTCGTCAGCGGTCCCCTGCTGATGTCGCCACAGAATCCCCGAGCCCGGAATCATGGTCCAGCGCACGAATACCACATCCTTGTCTGGCACGGCGGACGACAGCGGCTGACCATTCTGGCGGATGCCGACGGATACGTGCGCAGCCGGAAGTTGTGGACAACCACCGTCCAGAGATCTTTCTGGCGTCGTCTGGCTGCCGGCCTGACCGGCTGGTTCTGACCGCATCAGCCGCCATTTTTCGATTGACCTGACCGGGCCGTCCGCGCCCGACACTGATGTTTTAACGGAGTTCCCACCATGCTTATTCGTCTTGCGGTGATCGGCCTGCTGACCTTCGCCTGCAGTTTTTCTGCCGTCAGTGCCGCCCGTGAAACGCCAAACATCGTCTTCATCCTGGCAGATGACCTGGGAATCGGCGATGTGAAATGTTACGGCGGTGAACGATGTCTGATCGACACGCCTCATCTTGACCAGCTGGCTCAGGGCGGACTGCGGTTCACGGACGCGCATGTCAACGCATCGGTCTGCGGCCCGACGCGAGCGGCGATCATGACCGGTCGATATCCCTGGCGTTTCGGCCCCGCCCATCCGGGAGGTGCCTGGGGCTTCATCGGACCGCGATTCGACACAGACACCTTTACGCTGGCAGACATGCTGCACACGGCAGGCTACCGCACGGGCTACGTCGGCAAGTGGCATCTCGGAACCACCATGACAACCATGGACGGTGCCGTGCAGAACGAAACAAATGTGGACTTCACGCAGCCGCTGAAAGTCGGTCCACCTCAGTTCGGATTTGATGACAGTTTTATTCTGCCCGGTTCGCTCGATATGTATCCCTACGCTTTTGCCCGAAACAACAGGTGGCAGGGCGAGGTCACGGCTCAGAAAGGCTGGAGCGCCTTCAACCGCGTCGGACCGGCAGAAAAGGACTTCCAGGATCATCAGGTGCTGGAAACCTTTTATCACGAAGCCGAACAATTCATCGGCCGTCAGTCCTCAGACAAACCGTTCTTTCTGTATCTGGCACTGACGGCCCCGCACACACCGATCAGCCCGGGGAAAGCTTGGCAGGGCAGAAGTCAGCTGGGCGTCTATGGCGACTTCGTCATGGAAGTTGATCACGCCGTGGAACGAATCGTCAACGTCCTGAAGAAACAGCAGCATTACGACAACACACTGATATTATTTTCTTCTGATCACGGCCCGGCGTCTTATGCCGGCAATATCCTGAAAGCGACTCCGGGACAGATTCACCTGCTGGAAGACGCCGGACACTTTCCCGCCGGGCCGCATCAGGGCTACAAGTTTTCTGTGTACGAAGGCGGACTGCGCGTCCCGCTGATCGCACACTGGCCCGGCGTGATTGAGCCCGGTGGCCGGTGCGATGCGCTGGTCGGGCTGTGTGATCTGATGGCCACGCTTGCAGAGGTCACCGGCGGCAGCATCAGCGCGGAAGACGCCCCCGATTCGATCAGCTTTGCCGGTCTGTTGCGGGACCCGAATGCGGCTGCCCCGCGCTCCAGCCTGATCATGCAGTCCATCGGACCGTTTGTGGTCCGCGACGGTGTATGGAAGCTGTGCTTATGTCCGGGAAGCGGGGCCACCGGACGCTACGGCAACCGGCCGGCCGCGGACGACGCATGGAAGACGGCTCTGGCAGCTTTCGGACGGACGCCGGACTGGTCGGATCTGGTGAACGCTCCGTTTGTGCAGCTGTTCAACGTGGCAGAAGATCCGCACGAGGACCACAACCTGGCCGCGCAGCATCCGGATATCGTCCGCCGCATGGTCACCCTGCTGCAGGGCCGGATTGAATCAGGCCGCAGCACACCCGGGCCGCCGTTATCGAACGACAATTCGACCGTGAACATCATTCAGCGAGTGCCAAAGTTCGTCCGGGACCAGCTGCGTTAGATCGTTGTGCCGGTACATCACGTCGAGTCACTACTCTGTTCAAAGAAGGTCTGTCATGTCCCCGCATCGTTTTCCGTTGTCCGTCGTTGTGTTCTGCTGCACGGCTTTGCCGGTGACCTCACTTCCAGCGGACGAAGGTGGCGTTGTGCGGGTCTTCATTCTGGCCGGCCAGTCCAACATGGAAGGCAAGGCGTCCAACGAACTGCTTGAACATCAGGCAGTGGATCCGAAGACCAGCCATCTGTTCAGCCATCCGAACCGATGTGCTGATTGACAAGGAAGCCGAACGCCTGTCCCCGGGTTGGCAGGACCACCTGGAAGAATGGAAGAAAGTCGGATCCGATCGTCCCTGCCACTATCTGGGCAGCGCGATCTGGTTCAACCGGATCGGTCATGCGATGGGCGAGGCCATGGTAAAACTGCTGGGGGACCAGGATTAACAACAGGCGGAACCACTGCCGCGGTCGTTATTCAACCTGAGCCCCGGGGCCAGACTGCGGACCAGACTCAGAATCAGGATCGAACTCCGCGTCAGACTCCGACATTTCCGTGAATGTCATCGTGCCCGGATCAAACGCATACAGTCGGCGCGGGGCAAAGGCCGTGCGCAGCTCCTGGATTTCCTGTGCTGTCGTCGGCCGGCGACAGACCAGAACCTCGGCCTGCAGATCCGGTGGATTGATGATGTAGCTGAGCTGCGGATCCGTCCCCTGTTCGTTCACCAGAATCAGCGCTGGCTTCTGAATGCCGGACGCCGTGACTGTCCGATGAAAGAATTCGAAACGTGTTCGTGAAAATGACTGCTCGCTGATCGCCGCCGACACTTTGCACGGGTCGTCGTAGACAGGCAGAGTAAACCAGGCCGGCAGCAGTCCGGACAGCACCACGCAGAGCATCCAGCCGCCGGCCAGACGTGGGGGACAGCGTCCGCTCAGCAGTTCTGCTCCATGAACGAAACCCACACCGGCCAGCAGCAACAGCAGCGGCGCTGTTTCGAACACATAATGCCAGTGCATAATGCCGTCGTACCAGTAGGGAATATGTACGATATGCAGCGACAGGATGCTCAGTGCCAGCAGTCGCAGCACGTCCTGCGCATGCTGTGGTCCCTTTCTGCGACAATCCCGGTCTGCCTGGTCACACCGGGAAAACAGCAAGACCGGCAGACTAAGTATCAGTCCGAACAGCAGGGGAAAAATTCCCAGCGACCATTGAAAGCTGGCCATCCAGCGTTGCCGAACATTGCGAGCTGCCAGCGACGGAGTCAGATCGGCCGCCCAGTTGTCATACGCTTTAATCGCCTCAGGCCGAACCGACGTCGTCGTCTCAGCTCCGTTGGCGAATCCGAAACGGTGCCTTGGCGTGTATCTGTCCGTGTACTCCTGATAAGCCGTCCGCGTCCAGTGGCCCGTGGCATCGTGATTCAGCACGGCCAGAAACGTCAATCCGCACAGAATCGGAACGGCAAACCCGGCCGCCAGCCAGGGCGAACCGCGGCGCTGCCACAATCGGGCTGCCAGCCAGAGACCAAACGGCAGCGCGAAGCCGGCTGCGGTCATCGGACGTCCCAGCATCGCCAGCGTCAATCCAAAGCCGGCGACCAGCGACCACCGCAGTCGGCCGGTGACCATCATCCGCACGAACGCGCAGCAGAATACACTGAGTGCCAGCATTGTCGGGTGATGAGCCAGCAGCAGGTTGCTGAAGATCGCCAGCCCGGGACTCACGGCGATCAACATTCCGCCCGTCAGCGCTGTCCGCAGCCGGCTGATCTGCAGCAGTGTCAGATAGAAGAATACGGCGGCAAGGGCGCCGGCCAGCCAGTGACCTTTCACAGCGCTGCCGACCAACTGAAAGGAAGCGATCCACAGCCCGGTCCAGGGAAAATACCGGGAAACGGTTCGACGTTCATTCAGCACATGAAACTGATGAAACAGATCCGGCCGCACCGACATGCCCGGATATGACAGGCGGCCGTCGCGAAACGTCCGCGCCTGCAGCATGTAGCTGTATTCGTCGTGATACGCCGGCGGCAGGTCGGCAAACGCGGTCCGAAATGATGTATAGCCGCTGCGGAAGGAAATCGGCTCGGCCCCAACACGCCAGCTGCAGCCGAGTGATACGCTGAAGACCAGCAGGCCACCAGCCAGTGTCGCCGGCCACGAAAGTGGGCGCGGTTCACGGCGATGAGCCTGTTTATGCCGTCTCACGCGGCACAGGCGGACCAGAATCGGCAGCGTCAGCAGCACCAGCAGGGGCAGGGTCGTTTCCATGTCCCAGTAGACCAGCCATGACTGCAGTCCCGATGGCTGGTCCCAGACGGCCGCCAGCCGCCGCCATTCAAGTCTGGTGCACAGCAGCACGACCACAATCCATGACAACCAGAACCACTGCCGGCGGATTCGAATCGTCATGTTGCGGACCGGATTTGACATGGCGGAAAACAAAGTGTTGTACGCCGATTACCGCCCGAATGCGAAGACATGTCCCGGATTCCTGAAACCAGAGGCCATGAAATCGCTTTCCGGGACGTGTCATGTCGGCCATAATCGCCTTCCATACGTCTGAACGCCCCCTTTCCGCCCGGCAGAGGCCCCTTTATCCATGAACGATCTGGCTGATTCATCCGGCCCGGTATCCGATCTGTTTTCCCGCGACGTCGACGCCGCACCTCGATTGTCAGAAAGTGCCGTCGCTGCCTTTCGTCGCGATGGATTTGTGGTCGGCCCGCGGGTGCTGAATGACGACCAGATCGATCGGCTGCGCGCGGAACTGGCTGAGCTGGCGGCGCCGGGTCATGACGGTGAATCGCTGTGGTACGAATATCATTCGAACGAATCAGCCGACCCGAACACGGTGCTGTTCCACGCCCTCGGCGCCTGGCGGCTCAGGCCCGGATTTCATGACGCACTCTGGAACCCGGCCTTTACCGTGCCGGCCAGTCAGCTGCTGGGTGGCAGCGTGCGTTTCTGGCACGATCAGCTGTTCTGCAAACCCGCGCAGCATGGTGGCGTTGTCGCGTGGCACCAGGATTATTCTTACTGGACACGAACCGTGCCGATGGCCCATCTGACCTGCTGGATCGGCCTGGATGACGCGACCGCGGACAACGGCTGCATTCACTACGTCCCCGGCAGTCATCAGTGGAACCTGCTCCCGATCACGGGGCTGGCCGGCGATATGAAGGCCATCAGAAAGGTGCTGAATGATCAGCAGTGGGAGCAGTTCAGCAATCCGGTTGCGGTTGAACTGAAGGCGGGCGAATGTGTTTTCCACCATCCGCTGACCGTGCATGGTTCGTTTGAAAACCGAACCGATCGGCCGCGCCGGGCCATGGTGCTGAACGTTGTTCGAGATGGTGTCTGCAGTGATGCAGACGAGCCGCTGCTGCAAGGCACCGACACCATTCCGAAGGGCACGCCGCTCGGCGGGCGTTTCTATCCATTGCTGCTGAGCACTGCCGGAACCGCCCCGGACAGCTGAGCTCGTGACCGGCTCAGCTGCCTCAGGCGGTTGTTTCGGAAGCCCGACGGTAATTCCGCCGAAGCGGAAAAGCCGGTTGTTACCGCATCGTAAACACGGCCGGGTCGTCGATCACAAACGGAGTCGACCAGGTGCGACCATCGTTGATGTTGACGGAATTGAAGAAGTGGGTGGCAAACATTTCTGCCCGGTAGCCGTAGGGGAATCCGGAATACAGATGGTCCGTCGGTCGCAGGTCGCCTACGCCCTCACGAGCGTAATAGTGAATCTGGCCGTCCGGCGACACAGACATTCCGAATGTCCACCAGCCGGGACTCAGCTTCACACTGCGGACTTCGTGTCCGGTCGTGTTGCCGCGAATCAGCAGGACGGCTTCGTCTTCTGCGAATTTGGGATCGGTTTCGCTGTGGAATTCAAAGAAGAAGCCGGGCCAGTACGCTTCCTGTTCCTTCTTCTTGCGAGTGAACAGGAATCCCTTTTTTTCTTCCGTGACCGTTGTCTTCACGTCGATCCGGTAGCCGAAATGAGCGCCTGACCGGTCCTCCCAGTTCTGATAGGGTGGCAGCCAGATGCGACACGTGACGCTGGGACCGCGGCCGACAGGAATACCGCCGATGCGCGACGCACAGGCCATAATGAAGTCGTCCTGTTCCATCTGGCGGCTCGGCCGATGGGGAATGCCGGAATTCAGCGTCTGCAGCTTCAGGGCTCCCTGACTGCCTTCCAGCCCGCCCGCCGGTGTGGCAATTCGCTCGATGACATCCGGCTGCCCTCGTTTCGGACTTTCAAACCAGCGACCGTTGTTGGACCCGCCCAGCGGTCGCCGTTCGTTCTCATCCTGTTCCCGGCTGGCCTTTTCACCGCGCGGGAACCACTTCCAGTTGGGATCTTCGAAGTCGTCACCCACAGGCGTCTGTCGAATACCGGTCCCGGGAACGATCTGGCCGCTGGCCTGCGAGAACAGGACCGGGATCGCCAACACAAAACAGGAAAAACCAAGTGCTCGAAGCGACATCATGTCGCGTCCCCCTTACAAACAAAGTCCGTGGGTATCCAATCCGACCGGACTCGATACCGAACGGACAACCGGCCTGCTTCCGTGCAGGCTGGTTGTCGTCGATCAAGTCGGGCAGGATGATCATGAAGTTAGCGAAGGCCCCGTCACGGCCGCCGTCCGCATCCTGCTGACAGGCAGTAACAGCATTCGCTGACCATCTCACTGACTGATCTATCGGACCCGTGTTCCATTCCTTACAGGCAAATCATTCGGAACAGATGTGCCCAGATATACTTGATGCAACCAACCGAATTTTGTTGTGTCTCCTGGTTAATCGTCAGTCTTTAACAGACCCGACGACGTCCGGCAGCGGCAGTTTCCGCCGCCAGCAACTTTTAGATCTGCGCCTTTCGGCGTCATCTGCGGATGGCCTCGGTGAGCAGAAACAGACGGCATTCTTGAACCCGCGGCCGAAATCGATGAAACTACGTGTGTGGCGCGGTCAGGAATCGCACGGTGGTCGCAGGGGGACCGGACCGAGCGAAACGAACAATGCCCCGGAGTCTGCGAATCGGGCTGCCCGGCTTCAGATTCTCATGTCCCGGTGAGCTGCCGTCGAGACTGCCACTGAATGAAACGGTGACCGGGCATTTCAAAGCCGGTTGCTTCTTCCTGAAAGATTCTGCTCTCATGCATGCCACGGAATTTCTTGCTGATCACGACGCGCTGCCAGCGGTTCCCGTCCTGGTGCTGTACGGATCAGAACGCTATCTGAAGCTGGCCGTGCTGAAACGGATTCCGGGGCTGGGCGATGATGACGACCAGGAAGCCACGGTCACGCGAGTCGCCGGCAAAGAGGCCGATCTGCGCAGCGTCTGTGACGAACTGCTGACGGTGTCCATGTTCGGTGACCGGCGAATTGTGCTGGTGGAAAATGCAGACGACTTTGTTTCAGAAAATCGGGCCGGACTTGAAAAATACGTGGCCAGTCCGGCAAAGACCTCGCTGCTGGTACTGGATGTCAAATCCTGGCCGAAGAACACGAAGCTGGCGAAGGCCACCGACAAAATCGGACTGAATCTGGAATGCGGCGAAATGAAGGGAGCCGCACTCAGAAAATGGCTGATCAAAACGGCTCACCAGCAGCACAACAAGCAGCTGGACAATGACACGGCGGCGCTGATCATTGAACTGGCCGGAGACAGCCTGGGCCTGCTGGAGCAGGAACTGAACAAACTGGCCTCGCTGGTCGGCGACGTCGAAGTCATCACTCAGGACGATGTCACGCGCGTGGTCGGCGGCTGGCGAATTCAGACGACATGGGCCATGCTGGACGCCATCCGCGACGGCAAAGTCGGCACCGCCATCGACTACCTTGACAGGCTTATTCTGGCCGGAGACGCGCCACAGAAGGTGCTGGGAGGACTGACATTCACGTTTCGCAAGCTGGCCGAAGCCACCGAACTGGCCCGCCAGACGCGTGACCTGTCGACTGCACTTCGCACGGCCGGCGTCTTTCCGGCCGCCGTCGGTCCGTCCGAACAGTACCTGAAAAGAATCGGGTTCGATAAGGCCAGCCGCATCTTTCAGCTGCTGGTCGAAGCCGATGCAAATATGAAGGGCGGCAGCCGGATCGATCCCAAACTCCAGCTCGAAGCACTGTTTGTGACGCTGGCCGGCTGATGAAACCGTGCCTCCATGTATGCCTGTTTGCCGCAAGTGTCATCTGGCTGGCCAGCGGCTGGATCCTGCCGATTGCGACCGTTACCATCGGCCAGACCAGTTATTCGGTGCGGGCCGACCGGACAGGATGGCTGCTGCAGCGATTCACGCAGGCCCCGGCAGATTCACTGGGGCTGAACTTCAGGGTTCTGCCGCCCGACGTGACCGGAAGCTGGCAGCAATGGCTGGGGGATATGCAGACCGTTCACATAAGTCCCTTTGCGGTTTACGCCGCGCATCCGGCCGACCGCCCGACAGTCCGGATTCTTGGTCTCAGGCACTTCGTACTGGTCTCGCTGCTGGCGGTGGCCGTAATAAGCGTGCACCGTCGCTCACTGCTGGGCAAAGCCGGCCAGAAACCAAACCGGCCGACCGAAGAGCCTGATCGCTGAGTGGAAAAACAGTGTTCACTAAGAAAGAATGCCGCCAGACTGACATGATTCGTTTCTGAATCAGCGGCCTCTGGGATTCCCGGCGTCATCGGGTTCGGCGAGTCCAAAAATCTCTGACGTCCCGACAGTCCCGGTGTGTATGTGGAAGTTCCGTGAGTTCAGCCCCGTTTTCAGATGACCGTCACCCAATGGTCGCTGCCGCCTACGCGCCTGACATCTTCGAGAAGCTGTCCGGCATCTGGAATCAGGAACTGACAAAACACCTGACCAGCGTGATGCAGAGAAAGCAGCCGGTTCTGAACTGGATGGAGCCGGAATCTGCCATTCGACTGGCAGAATCACTGCTGCAACACTCGACGGAACCGGGCATCGACCACGAAGTGCGGTTTCGGGAACTGATCACGCAGATGCTGGCGGCCGGCCAGAACCTGCATCACCCTCACTATATCGGTCATCAGGTGCCCGCCTGTATTCCGATGGCAGCTCTGTTTGACGCGGTCGGTACGGTCACCAACCAGCCGATGGCCGTGTACGAGATGGGTCCCTGGGCGTCGGCCGTTGAACGGGCCGTTGTTCGAGCGTTGTGTCGGCGAATAGGGTGGAATGCGGATGACAGTGCCGGCCTGCTGACCAGCGGCGGTTCTCTGGCCAATCTGACGGCGTTGCTCACGGCACGAAACGTCACCTTCCCCGACAGCTGGGAACAGGGTCTGCCGTCCAACGCGGTTCTGATCACTCACACCGATGCCCATTATTGCATCACCCGGGCGGCCGGCATTCTGGGTCTGGGCACCGGCCGGGTCCGCCGGGCGCCACTGGACCATCGTCGCCGAATGGATCCGGAACAGCTGCACCAGCTGATTCTTCGGGAAAAATCCGCCGGCCAGACGGTGCTGGCCGTTGTTGCGGCTGCCTGCGCCACACCGATCGGAGCATTCGACCCGCTGCCTGAAATCGCCGAGATCTGCCGGAAACATCAGGTCTGGCTGCACGTCGATGCCGCTCACGGCGGGGGAGCACTGATGAGCCGCAGACACCGCCATCTGCTGACCGGAATTGACATGGCCGACAGCGTGGTCTGGGATGCCCACAAGATGATGTTTGTGCCGGCGCTGTGTGCCTCGGTGCTGTATCGAAACAAGGCCCATCGCTTCAGGACCTTTCAGCAGGACGCTCCTTATCTGTTCGATCCGGCCTCCCCCGGGATGGCCGAATACGACAACGGAACATGGACTGTCGAGTGCACGAAACATCCGCTGGGTTTCGGACTCTGGGGAGTCTGGTCGATGTTCGGAGAAACGCTCTTCGAACAGCTTGTCGACCGGACGTTCGAACTTGCCGCCTTTCTGCATCAGCTGCTGCTGGACGCGGACGACTTTGCCCCGCTGCATGTCCCCGAATGCAACATCGTGGCTTTTCAGTATCGTCCCGCGTTTCTGAGTACCGCAGCTGTGGAACAGCAGGATCAGCTGCAGCAGCAGATCCGGACAAAGCTGATTCGATCCGGCGACTTCTATATTGTGCAGACACGAATTGAAGGCCGCACGGCGCTGCGCGTCACCGTCATGAACCCGCTCACCACGCGTGATGATCTTGCCGCACTGCTGGATGCAATCCGCACCGCCGGCGATCAGGTAAAGGTGGCTTGAACCCAACGGCGCCGACTTTTTTGAAAGGCGGGCGGCCGAGAAATGGTGCGGACTCAGGAAATTTTCATACAGCGGAACCCGTCGCCGGCTTGAGGGAAATCCTTCAAAACCTCCCGACTCTGACCTCAGCCACGGCGTGAGTGCGCAGAATCTGCCGCTTGGCCGACGGATTTTATGAAGTTACGTCAACGGGCCCGTGTCCGGGCAAAACTTCCGTCGCAGAAACTTTAACCGCTATTGACCCATTTTTCGGGTTGGGGTAAATCTCCCTCCGGCAGGCAACCAACGGACGGCACTTTCAGCCGTTTGCTCCTGCTTCCTGTCACAATCTTCTCCTTCTTCAAAATCACCCTCTCCGATTTCATGCAGCTGACTCACTCCGAGCCCGCTGCTTTTCCTCTCACACCCATTCCTGTTCGCAGAGTGTCAGCGTGTTCACGGAAGAACATGCGTCAGCACCTTGACAGCCTGCGATCTTCTCAACTTTTCCTCGCTGCAGACTTACCGAACCCGCAATTCGGATGTGCCGCGGAAAGTTCTCCTCAGGGAAGAATCTCATGTCGTTCAGAAATGTGTCCGTGGCTGCCACCGCAGCAGCCCTGTTTTTTCCTCAGCTGGCGACCGCTCAGTTCTACAGCGGAGGATGTTCGTCCTGTGGCACGGCCGCTCCGACGGTTGCGGTCACGTCCTGCACCCCGGTGCAGCCGGTGTACTCCGCCTGCTACCAGACGGTGCCGGTCACGACCTACCGGCAGGAACGACAGACCGTCAAGGTGCCGTATTACAAAACAGCCTATGAAGACCGTGAAGTCACGGTGTATGAACCCGTGACGCGACAGCGGACGGTGGAAGTGCCGACGGTGTCCTACCAGAACGTCGTCGACAACCGTGTGGTCCACCGCGACATGGGTCGCTGGCAGACCAATTATCAACCCGTTGCCAGGTGTTCTCCCTGTCAGGTGGATCCTCGTCCGGGGCTGATGGGCTGGCTGAACCGCACCGGTTACTCGTTCCGGTCCGCATTCACTCCGAACTATCGAACATCCCGACAATATGTCCCCAACGTGGTGGCCTGCAACGTGGCCACCACCCGACAGGTTGCCGTTCGAGGCACGCGAAAAGTCGTCGTGAACGAAACTCAGATGGTGGCCCGGCAGAAGACCGAACGCGTGGAAGTTCGAAAGCTGGCGTGGCGGGAAGAAGAAGTCACCGTCAGCCGTCCCGTGACCGCCTATCGAACCGTGCCCATCGGAAGCACACTGGCCTATGGCTACGGAGCACCTTCCCGCATGGCGTGGATCGTGGATGACAACAGCAGCGTCCGAAGTGCCGAGAAAAAGCCGGAACCCGATCCCAACTTCAGCGATCCCCTGCGAAGCGCGAACGAAACCTTCAAAGAAGACGCCAACCGGGCCGGTGATCGTACCTTCGACCGCAGCGATGCCGGCCAGGACGGTCGCTTTCAGCGATCCAGCTACGAACGCGAACTGGCTCCCCCGATTGAAACCAATCCGTTGCAGAAGCCGCCGCGGACGTTTCCGCAGGAAGGCAGCCCGGCACCCGATTTCAAGGACTTCAACTCAATGCGGGACAACCGTCGCGACAGCGCCCGGGACACCGCAGCTCCGGCCGTCGCTATCTCGGCAGGCGGGTGGAAACGCAGCCGCTCATCCAGTGACTCCAGTCAAACGGTTTCCAACGATTCTCTGACCGTTCCCAGTCTTTCAATGTCGGGCCGGTAATTGAACCAACAGTATCGTTCGGATCTCCCGAACACCCGTCGCAACAGGATTCCAGATCAGCAGATCAACCCGTCCGTCATCTGTCTTCCCTTCCCCCTTCCCCTTCCCGGACTGATGACGGGCACTCCCTTCCCCTTTTCCTTTCGCCTTTCCAAACCTTTCCCCAACTCCTTTCCCTGTTCCTGATGCGTCCCCTCGCGGCACCGGTATCATGCCGGTGCCCTTTTTTATGCGCTGTTGCTTCGAACCGGACCTGCATGAAACGAAGGCCGGGAAATCAGGAGCCGGTGCAGCTCATCACACCGGTGACCGGACATTGACAATACACTGACTTTCAGTCGGATTGCCTCAGCCGGTCAGCATCACGCAGCTCGCAAACCACACCGCGGCCGCCGGTGAAATCAGCCGGATCACCTGGATTCTGTCAGCTGATCAGCAAACTGCCGAGCTGTCGTTGAAAGAGGCAGCCCGGCCAACTGACTCTTCGCGCACCACTGGTACCCGGACTGCCGGCGGATACGACCGCCCGTCGAGACACATGAAAGGCAGAGCAGACGAATCCGATAACGCGTGACGGCGTGCCGGATTTCCGCGATCGGTGCGTAATGGTTCACCGTGATGCCGGACAGTTGTTCCACTCGCTGCCGAAGTTCACCGGGCAGCTGCTGCGCCGCCGCAGACAACTCTTCCTGAAACAGGCTGCGCTGCCCCTTGAGCACCCCTGCCGTCGCACGACGCTTCGGAGGAAACGTAATGCCGGCTGCCGCGTCCGCCGAAACTTCGAAACGCACAAAATCCCAGAGTCCCGTCCATCGCTCCCCTTCCTGATACTGTCTCAGCAGAAAGCGGTTTCCATGGCGGATGGCGATAGCCGCTTCAACAACATCCGTGATCTTCGGCCTGGCCTTTTCCAGCGGGATCTGATCCTGACGACCCGATTCCAGCGACTTACAGGACGGCATCAGCGGACACACCCGACAGTCCGGATCTGTCGGACGACACACCTGAGAACCAAGGTCCATGACCGCCTGATTGAAGTCGGCCGCGTGCCGACGCGAAACAATCCAGTTCGCGAACTTCCACAGAATTTTCTGTCCCGCCGATCCGCGCGGATCAATATCCAGTTCAATCAGTCGTGAATAAAGGCGCAGGGTATTGGCTTCCAGAATTCCCGCCGGCTGATTGAAGGCAAAGGACGCGATCGCTCCAGCCGTATAAGGCCCGATCCCGGGCAGTGTCCTGAGTTCTTCTGCCGTTTCAGGAAATTTGCCGTTGAACTCCTCCACAATCACACGAGCGGCTTTCTGCAGATTGCGAGCCCTGCTGTAGTAGCCAAGCCCCTCCCACATTCGCAGCACCTGATCCTGCTCTGCCGCGGCCAGACTCGCGACATCCGGAAATCGGGCTACAAACCGCTCGAAGTACGGCACGACGGTTGCCACCGTCGTCTGCTGCAGCATGATCTCGCTCACCCAGATACGATACGGATCGGCCGATTCACGCCATGGAAGCCGGCGACCGTGCTGGCCGTACCACTTCAGCACACGTGAACGAAGTCGGCGTCTCCAGCCGAGATCAGTATCTTTCGGAAAAGCGGACATTCCCTGTCGGTTTTGCAGTGCAAACGGCCGTCGGGCTGTTCACGGTAAAAGCGAACGCGGACGGCGCGAAGCGTAATCAGAAGCGCTGAAGTTGCAACTCTGCAGCCCCGAAATGCCACCGGCCACGTCAGGTGACGTGGCCGGTGGCTGCTTTTTCTGTTCAGATGCTCGTCCTGACGTCCCGTCAGAAACGGCATCCGTTCTCCGGTTACGACCGGCGACGACGTCGCAGGTATGCCACTCCGCCCATGACGGAACCCACGGCCAGCATCAGCAGACTACCCGGCTCCGGAACAACCGGTGCATCACCGTTTCCACCGTCGCCCATACCCGGTGTGTCACCCGAGTTGCCGAATCCACTGCCGCCGCCGTCTCCTGAATCTCCCGGCTCAGTCACTGGAACATCAACACCCGGTTCATCAGGATTGCAGAAGTAGTCGTCTCCACCACCGCTGCCAGAGCCGGATCCGCTACCAGAACCAGATCCGCTGCCGGATCCTGAACCACTGCCGGATCCCGAACCGCTGCCAGAGCCTGAACCGCTGCCGGATCCTGAACCGCTGCCGGATCCTGAACCACTGCCGGATCCCGAGCCACTGCCGGATCCTGAACCGCTACCAGATCCCCACGGCCAACGCGCACTTTGGGAAAAATGCGTAACATGGGAGGGGTTGCGCCAGGCCCCGTGTTTTGTGATGATTCGTGCGCCACTTCCGGCTCCTCCGAATTACCACCAGATACCGGCCAGCACGATGTCAGAACCGCT
>JAVKCM010000286.1:0-10013 GCA_040222735.1 Fuerstiella sp.
AATCCCGGCCGGTTTCGCTGACCTATGCTTCAGATTGTTCCGCGGTACGTCGAGACCACGTCCGGCACTCCGCTGCAGCGCGTCCGAAGGGGTTCTTGCGATGGAAAACCGGCTACAGGAAGAATGCTCAGCCGTTGAATCGGTGTGTCTTCGCCGAGCTGACCGAAATTTTATGCCGGTCGAACGTCCTGTCCTTCCAAAGCAACAGTGTCGGACAGCTCCCCGGTAACCAGTCCGTTTCCACCTGGCCGTCTCTGTCCCTCAGCGGCTTCCTGTGATCTTCCGAGCTGACAGTATGAGCACTCAGAACAATATTACTTCTTCCGCAGCGTTCCGAGCCATCGAGGAACTTGCGGCCCGGCGTCGCGACGTGCGGTCGTTTTTTGACGAAGACTGGTCTCGTCTGCGGGCCATCATCAGGGAACTGGAAGAGCAGGCGTGGGACGATGTGCTGGCTTCCGACGACTCGGGCGCAGAATCGCTCGGGGCACTCATCGATGAGCGGCCGGTTTCTTCCGTTTCAGCTGAACCGCTGACAACGCAATCCTTGTCCGTCGAATCTGCGGATCGCAGCGAACAGACAAAGGAAGGTGCTTCGGCCGGATCTCCGGACCGCCTTTCACAGCTGGCCGCACAGATTGAACGTCAGCTTCGCGCTGCTCATCGCGAAGGGTAAGTCCGTGAATCAGATCTGTGAATTCAGTGCTTCCGATGCGTCTCCGCTGGCCGCGACCCCCACGCATTGTGTGTTTCGGCGAGGTACGTCGTGGCTCGCTCTGCCCACCATGGCGGTGCGGGAAGTTCTGCCGCAGCCGGACATGGTTGCCGTGCCCGGGACGCCAGCGGCGTTTGCCGGCCTTTGTCATGTGCGCGGTGAATTCCTGCCGGTGCTGAATCTGGACGCCGTGCTTGCCGAGCGGCATGAGCGAGAACCCCACATTCTGCTGGTACTGGACGACCGCGATGGTCCATGGGCCATCCGAGTGGATGAAGTGATGGCATTGCAGGTTCTTGAACTGTCTGATGCCCCCGAGAGAGATGGCATGGATACCGGTTCTGTGGTTGCCGGCTGGGCCACTCACGGTGACCTGGTGATTCAGGTGCTGGATCAATCGTGTGTGCGTCGGATGGTCGAACAGGCGCTGGCGGAAATGTGGCGACCCGTACGGCTTGCGGAATAGGTGGAGCGAAAGATGAACTTTGGAATACGACTTTGTCTGACCCATATCACCACGGCGGTGGTGGCGGCGTACTGTGCGTGGTACGGCCTGCAGGTCAGCGGATTCAGCAGAATTGCCTTCATGGTGCTGTTTGGCGCGGGCATCGGCGTGCCCTGCGGCGTCACCGTCTGGTGGCTGCAGCGCGGACTGCGGCGGATGGAACTGCTGCTGGCCGATGCCACGTCGGCCGACGGATCCTGCGGGCTTCCGGAATTCGATGAAACCGTCCGTCGCCTGCAGGCGGCCCACGACCGGCAGCGGCAACTGGTCAGAAACGTCGACGAACTGCTGCAGCAGCTGGGACGACCTTCCATGGCATCACGAGACCGGCTGGCCGGCCCGGACAGCCGGGTGCTGACGGCCGTCCTCGGTGATGTTTCCCGGGCGGCGGCAAAACATGTCGGCAGCATTCTTGATGTCGGTGACCAGATTTCCCGAAACGCCCACGACACCCATCAGGCCACGGAGCAGCAGGCCGGCCACGTCAACGAAGCCGTCAGTTCTGTGGAAACCCTGTCCGTGAAAATTACCGGCGTGGCCGATGCCGCGGCGGCCGCTGCCAAAGAAGTACGCGAGGTTGTGGAAAGCGCCGGCAGCGGTCGGACACTGGTGCAGCAGCTGATGGACGGGATCGAAGACATTCGAGCCAACGTTGAGTTCAGCGAAAAGAAGGTGACGTCGCTGGGGCAGCAGTCAGAACGCATCAGCGCGATCGTGGATACGATGGAAAGTCTTTCGGCCAGAACCGACATGCTGGCACTGAATGCATCGATTGAAGCGGTCCACGCGGGACAGGAAGGACGAGGCTTTGCCATCGTGGCGGAAGAGGTCCGCAAGCTGGCCGAAAGTACGGCCACCGCGGCCAGAGAAATTGCTTCGCTGGTTGACGGCATCCAGGCAGAAGCCCGTGATGTGGTCGCGGCCATTCAGGAAGAACGTCATCAGGTTCACGCCGAACTGCAGCGCGTCACCAACGCCGGGCTCAGCTTTGACAGGATCCGGCAGCTGTCCCGGAAGGCCGGTGACCGATCTCAGCAGATTTCAGTCGTCACCGTGGAACAGCTGCATTGCACTCGAGACGTGGTGCAGGCCCTGCAGCAGGTGTCGGTCATTGCCGATCGGATTCGGGAACGCGGCGAATCCGTCCGCCATAGTGCCATTGATATTGTCGAAACGGCTCAGGATCTGGAGGAAGGCCTGTCACCCATGTATCACTTCGGCGACCGGATCGCCGTCCCGGCCACTGCGGTGCCGGACCCACAGGACGACAGTGGCCAGAATAACCGCAGAAAAAACAGAACCAGCAAACCCGGACCCGGCCGCCGAAACAGAACCGACAGCCGTGGAACCGGTGCCAATGAGACCGGCGCGAATGAGACCGGCGCCACGGGCACGGGCGCCAATGGAACCAGTGCCAAAGGGACCGACAGCAAAGACAGTAACAGCAAAAACCGTGCTGCAAAGTCCGAACTGGATGGCCCTGAGGAAGCCGGTGATGATCTGGTAGGCGCCGTTGTCGACGGGGAGTTCGTGCAGTGAAAGATGATCTGAACAACCTGACCTGCGGGCCGCCCTGCACTGCAGCTGTCGACTGTCGCCGGACCTTCGAACGACTTGCTGCCTGCGCGACAGAAGTTGGTGATCACGAAGTCGCCACCGCGGCGGCTTCAATGGCTGACCTGCTGACGGTGGCCGTGCTGTTCAGTGAAGATGCCGATAGCCGACATCGTGCCGACGAAATTGTCGAATTCTGTCAGCACCGGGCGCTGCCCGTGCTGCAGACGCCTGAGTTGGATGAGCAGTTGCCGGCGCTGATGCAGGAATTTGCGTCCGGCTACAGCGACTGTCTGGCGCTGCTGGCTCCGGAAGAACGGTTTCGGACGGCGACTGCCGACCCGGACGGTGCCGCGTGGCGCGATGCAGATTCCGGGTGTCATGAAGAAGGTGGCGGCATCACGGACGCTCCGGCTGCTGCTGACATGCCGGACCTGACGATGGATCTGGAGCAGATCCTTGCCTCGCTGGCCGAAGATGATTCGGCCTCGCAACAGCCCGCTCCCGCTCCTGTTGCCGCTCCCGTCCCCGCTCAGGTCGATCAGAATGCTTCGACAGCGGCACCCAGAACCACCGTTTCGCCTCTTACGACACCGGTATCGCCGGAGCAGATTGACGATCCGGAAATGGTGGCCGCCTATGCAGATGATGCTCAGCAGTGTCTGGCCGAAATGGAAGCGAGCCTGCTGAATCTGGAATCCGGCCACGCGCGCAGCGACGCACTGCAGAATTTCTGTCGGCAGCTGCATACGCTGAAGGGAGCGTCCGGCACCGTGGGGCTCGCTCAGCTGGCCCGCTACCTGCACGATCTGGAAAGCTATATTGAAACGGCCGCTGCCGGGGATATCGACGTCGATGTCCTGCTGCAGGGTGTTGATACCGTTCGGGATCAGCTGTCAACGCTCGGTGTCTGTGATTTTGCGGCACCAACGACTGCTGTCAGCTCGCCCGAGCCGCAGAGTGCTGAGTCTGCGGCCGCCCGTCATCCGGCATCTGCCGAAGCGGCCTCGGGCGTCGCTGCGGCGTCCGGACCGGTCACCGGCGGCACGGTTACCAGCGGCAAAGTGGCCGGCGGCAACACAGCCAGCGGCAAAACGGCCGGCGGCAAAACGGCGGGTGAACGCGAAGAACTGTTTGTCCGCGTTGAAGCGTCCCGTCTGGAACGTCTGATGGATCTGCTGGCTGAGCTGGTCATGCTGCGGAATCGTCGGGACACCTGTGTGGGGACGCTGAAGTTCATCCACGACGAGCTGAATCGATGTGCGTCCCGAACTCGTTCTCTGGCGACCTCCGCGGGGATCTCTCAACCTTCGCTGGACGCTTTTTCAGTCATGCCGTCTGCTGAGCTGAACCGGTCGGCCGACGGCGCGCTGTTGTTGTCGCGTTCGCTGGATGAAGTGGCTCAGGACACCGCCGAACTGGGACGTTCTCTGCAGGCCGTGGTGGATCCTCTGGTTGCTGACAACTCGGCTGTGTCACACCTGATCGGTCGTTTCCGGCAGGATCTGATGGAGCTGCGGCGTCTGCCGGTCAGCGGACTGTTTCAGCGACTGCAGCGTGGCATTCGGGAAGCGGCCAGGGCCGAGCACAAACAGATCGAAGTCATCATTGAGGGCCAGGGGGCGAGGGCTGAGCGAGCCGTGCAGGAGCGACTGTTTGAGCCGCTGCTGCATCTTGTCCGCAACGCCGTCAGCCACGGGATTGAGGCGACCGAATCGCGCGTCCGTTCCGGCAAGTCAGCCGCAGGCACCATCACTCTGTCGGCGCGTTCCGATGCGTCGTCGCTGTGTATCGAAGTCAGAGATGACGGACAGGGACTGGACGAGGGGGCGCTGGACCGCCGCGGACGGGAACTGGGGCTGCTGCCGGTCGGTGAGGCGGTCAGTCAGAATCGTCTGTGGAGTCTGATCTTTCACCCCGGCTTTTCAACCCGTGCCTCCGTCAGTGAGATCTCTGGTCGGGGCGTCGGCATGGATGTGGTGGACAGCTGGGTCAGACGTCTCCGCGGTCGCATCGAAGTCGATTCCGTGGCCGGCCGAGGGACGACATTTCGTCTGCAGATCCCACTGCGGTCTGCGGTGGAACACGCGATGGTGGTGCGGGTTGGTGGTCAGTTGTTTGCCCTGCCCATGCACACGATCAGGGGAACTTCAGACAGCAATGTCCCGACGACAGGTCTGTCCGGCACAGAACCGGGCCCGGACCCGATACCGCTGAGTCGCGTGCTGAGGCTGGGGACCGGTCATGCGACTCGTCACTGCTGGGTGATGCTGCGTGGTCCGTCAGGCGCGCCGCAGGGCGGGAAGGCTCAGCCCGGGCCGGGGCTGACGATTGCGGTGGACGCGGTGGTCGGCGTCGAAGAAGTGGTTGTGCGTTCTCTGCCGTCGCTGCTGCAGCAGAACGATCTGTTCGCCGGAGTCACGCTCTCCGGGCGTGCCGAGACGGTCCTGGTGCTGGACGTTCCTCGACTGATGGAACTCATTGCAGCGACCGATGTCGGCCATACGCCCCGCCCCGTCGACGGTGTTGCAGATATGGAACCGACACCGGAGACAACCCAGCGCTCGTGCATTCTGGTGGTGGACGATTCTGTGGCCGTACGCCGCAGTCTGTCCCGGCGATTGCAGGCAGCCGGCTATGAAGTGGCCGAAGCGACCAATGGTCGGGATGCCCTGGACCAGTTGAAAGGTATCAAGGCGGCTGCCGTTGTCACCGATATCGACATGCCCTCCATGAACGGGCTTGAACTGTTGCAGGAAATCTGCCGCCGCCGCACGTTTGACGACCTGCCGGTGGTTGTACTGACCAGCCGTCAGGGTGAAGAACTGCCGATACGAAGTAACGGTCTGCACCCGGCCGTGGTACTGAACAAACCTGTCACCGACGAAACAATCTCAGCCATCATCGATGTGATGGCGGCCCGCGCGGCCTCGAAACCTGATTCCACTTCCCCGACGAACGCAAAAAGATAAGGACAGCCGGCATGGCAGCACCCACGATACTTGTCATTGATGACAGTGCCACCATTCGAAAAATGGTTGACAGCCACCTGAGTCAGGAAGGATATCGCGTTGTTCTGGCGCCAAACGGTGAGCTGGGCGTCAGCATGGCGCGCGAGATCATACCGGATCTGATTCTGCTGGATCATCAGCTGCCCGGAACCACGGGCATTGAGGTCTGTCGGAAGATCATTCAGTTTCCGGAATGCCAGCAGATTCCGTTTGTCGTGTCGTCCACGCTGCGCAAGCAGGCCTATGTGGAGTACATGGATGTACCCAATGTGGTGGATTCACTGCCCAAGCCATTCAAGCCCGATCTGCTGAAGATGGCGGTCTCCAACGCTCTGGAGACCGGAGCGATGATTATTTCCTCGCAGGCCAACGGCACTGCCGTGCCCGAGGTGGTTGAGGCCACGGTTCAGCCCGCACTCTCGGGTGATTTTCGCTGGCTGGGACTGCGTGAAGTCATCGACTTTCTGAACAACGGCCGCAAGGCCGGGATGCTTGAAGTGGAACTGGAACGACATCGCGTCTGTTTCTTTCTGAAGGACGGTCGTATTCAGGGAGTTGTCTCTGCCTCGTTCAGTGCGGATGAAATTGCGGCACAGCTGCCGGAATCCATGAAAGAACTGACTCCTCTGCTGCAGTTCACCATGAGCAGCGGGACGTCCACTCGAATCGACGGCCTGGTCGAACTGATGGACAAGAAGGTGCTGGATCCGCGAATGCTGCGCACGCTGCTGCGTCACCAGGCTGCCGTGCTGACACGATTCTGCTTCCTGAACAATCCCGCGGCGTTCAGTTTTCTGCCGGAACAGCAGCCCCCGGCTCTGTTCACGAAGGCGGCAATCGATTCCTGCCTCGCGGCCATTCTTGTAGACGGATCCGTTAACAGCCAGCCTCAGGATGCGACCGCGGCGGCCCCGGATGTCGGCTGGGTACGCAATGCTCTGCGAGGACAGAATCTGGACCGGACCGGATTGTCGGCGACACACGTGCAGCTGCTTTCACACCTTGATTCCACACCGCGGAACGCGGCCGAACTGGCCACCAGAGCGGGCCTGGCAGTCGACGAGGCAGCTGCCGCGCTGGAAGGATTTCTGCTGTCTGAATGGGTGGAAACCCGGGTTATCGCTCCGTCCCGCACATTGATTGCCTTCGAGCCCGACGTGCAGAGTGCCGACGTGATTCGCCGAGTTATTCAGGACGAACAGAACAACTGGACGGGGCATGTGGTCCGCGATGAATTCAGCCTGCAGCTGCTGCTGAAACGAAAGGCTCCTGATGTTGTTCTGATTGCTCTTCAGGGAGACCAGCAGCTGCAGCTGCCCGAGAAACTGGATGGCGATTCCATCGTCAACAGCAGCTGGAAGGTGACGCTGCTGGCACCTGAGGAGCAGGCGGCACCACCGCTGGCAACGTCGCTGCAGGCGCTGCCGCTACTGCGACGTCCCTATGCTGAGGCTGAGATTTTACAGGCGCTGGAGGGAAGGTTGCCCGGGTCCACCGGACCAACAAATGATGACCAGTCCGCCGACGGCTGTCTCGCCGTTGCCCCGGAAACAGCAGGAGTCCGCTGATGTCGAGTGTATTCTGTGAAAATAATCTGGTGGCGGTGCTCGCATGGAATTGCCCGATGGCGGGACGGCGTGTCCGGGAAGTTCGCAATGGCGAACGTCTGTTCGTCGGTTCAGACGAAGCTTCTGATGTTCCGGTGGCTGACGAACGGGTGGCTGCCGTGCACTGCGTGATCAGTGCCGAATCTGGCTGCCTGACCGTCCGAGACTGTTATTCGCAGGCCGGCACGTTTGTGGACGACAGCCGCATCAGGGAAATTCAGCTGACCCGAAACGCTGAAATCAGTGTCGGCCCAGTGGTCATCATTGCACAGGTGCAGGGCCTTAATAGCGCCGTGGCAGACCAGAACGGAAGTCATCCGCCAGCAGCGGAGTCAGCCGTACAGTCTGCTTCGCCCGCGAGCCCCGAGCTGTCGGAAGAAGCTCACCGTGGCGCCGCTGCTGAGCCGCCCGTGGTGTCGCCGCTGCAGCAGATCGACGATCTTCAGCTGCAGCTGGAACAGGCCCATGCGGAAATCGAGGTGTTGCACCGAAGACTTGAGACCGCGTCGAGCAACGCACAGGAATCCGCACAGGATCCTTATCAGGAAGAAATGCTGGAACTGCTGCGATCCGAAATCACGGACCTGCAGACAGCGCTGGCAGAACGTGACCAGAGAGATACCGAATTGGGGGCTGGCGGCGACATGACTGCCGCTCAGGATACCCTGCCTCAGGAAGATGCTGAAAAGCTGGTGAGCCGTCTGGAAGATCTGCTGCTGGAACTGCAGCTGCGGGATGAGCAGATCGCCACGCTGACCGGGCTGCTGGAAGCTACCGAAGAGGCCAGTCAGGCTGAACAGGAAGAACGCCGTCAGGTCGATGCCTGGCTGATGGATATTGAACGAAAACTCGGCCAGCGGGAACAGGAATGGCAGGCCGAACGAAATGCCCTGCAGCAACAGCTGACGACGCTGGCGTCAGAGCGGGACAGTGCTGAGGCGGCGGTGAACGCCGATACGTCCAGCGCGAAACTGGAAGCGGCTAAAAATGTCATGACGGGGCTGCGGCAGACCGTGGAAACACAGCGACAGCAGCTGCAGGAATCCGAACAGGCCCGCGCGGCGCTGCAGCGCGAACTGGAAGACGCTCGCACATCGCAGAGTCGCGAAGAACAGGTACGGCTGGCTGAAGAACGAGCTGAGATCGCAAGACTGCGTCAGGAACTGGAAACGGCCCGGCAGCGGGATCAGAAGGTTCATGCCAATGAAGCCGTGTTGAAGCTGCAGGCCCTGCGCCAGCACCTGAACGAAATTCATGAACAGGAACGCAAAGAAATCGAAGAACGTAAACTCAGCAGCCGCCTGACCAGACTCTGGCGGCGTCTGGACGGAAGATAATCCTGTTCAGTCCACCACAACTATCCCACAGAATAACCAAGTACGATGAATCAGACATCCCTGATCTCTGATCCTGACACCTCCCGTGAAACATGTCAGGAACTGCTGGTACTGGCGCGACACCTGGATCGTTTCGGACGCGACACCGAACAGTTTCTGGTCCGACAGCTGGAGCAGCTGGAACGGGCGGTCAAGGAATTCGAAAGTGAAAAGGCCGCCTGGCGCAGACAGCTGCGGCGGGAATCCAGTCAGCTTGACGCCCAGCGCGCTGAACTGGAGCGGCTGCGCGCGGACGCGAATCCACGGAACCCCGCGTGCGGTGAACCGGACGCCCTGCGGAACGACAAGACCGCTCTGGCAGCGTCTTCGGCAGCCCGCAAGAGCGGCACGGCGCCGATTCGACTGCTGCTGCAGCCCGGAACAGCCACGCCGATGCAGATCGGTCTGCTGCTGTTCGAATTCTCAAAGCTGAACCGCGACACCGGCGGCCGCGGAATCAGGTTCCACGTGGCCGACATTCGGGAACCGCGCCGGCGATTTCTGACACGGCCCACCGATGTGCCGGTGGCCGACAGAATCCTGGAACTGACCGGCCTTTCAACTCAGCCCCTGGTGGCCCGTGGCAGCCATGTGGATCTGGACGTGGACACCACGGAACGCATCGAACAGTGGATCCGATTCAAGACGCTGCTGCTGCAGTCATCACTGGTGAACGAACAGCTGGCGTCCGGCTTCAGAAAAAGCACGCCGGTGGCCGACGGAGATGACTCACGCGACACAATTCGCGAAGCCACTCGACGTATGGAAGATGCCGGGTTTCAGGAATTCGACGAAAGCGGCTATTCCAGCGCCGGGCTGCTGGCCAGAACGGCCCAGAACCTTGTTCGGCAGCAGATGGAACGACTGGAGAGCTGCTGCGAACGACTGCGGGAAGATACCGGTCTGAGAATTCACGTGGAACTGCACACCGCCGACATCATGCGACTGTCCCCCGGCTGATGCGACCATGGAATGGTCGCGCCCGGGGCCCGGCCGCTGACGCGTCGCGGCTCACAAGGCACAAACGCAGCTGGCCGCACGGCCGTGAGCCGAGTGCCGTCAGGCACCGGGCCGCTCACCGGGTGGCTTTCCGGTGAGACGTTGAAACCCATGGAATCGTCGTGCCCGGGGCCCGGCCGCTGACGCGTCGCGGCTCACGGAAGGATGACCAATGGCCGGCCCTGGTTCTTACCGTAGCTGGGGCTTCCAGCCGCAGCACATCCGGGCCTCAGCTGCGGCTGGAAG
>JAVKCM010000287.1:0-19545 GCA_040222735.1 Fuerstiella sp.
CGCGGGGGCTAACCGACAGTGACGGCACGCCGTCATGCCGGGTTAGAGATTCCGGGCCTGGCACAACACGCACCGGAGCCCGGCCGCTTACGCGTCGCGGCTCATGAGGCACTGGTCGCCGGGCTCAGGGTGTGACCAGCGAAGCGTGCCGCCACAGACATCGCCCCGCACGAAACACGTCCAGAGTACCTACCGCATGTTAGCTCCCCGGCCTTCGCGCCGGCACACCATTCTCTGGCGTAAACCACCCCGTAGCTGGGGCAGTCATGCCGGGTTAGAGAATCCGGGCCTGGCACAAAACGCACCGGGGCCCGGCCGCTGACGCGTCGCGGCTCATGAGGGACAGATGCGGTGGGACGACGTGTGTCTGATTCGGCGTCGCAGGGTTGCCGAATCTTAGTCGTTGAGATCCGGCTCCGCAGACGGGGCTTTCTGAGTGACTGGTTGATTCCGCTTGCCTGTCGGCAAAGTGGAGGCTTCCGTGTCGGCCGGTCGTGCTGCCGTCTCGGACAACGCCTCCAGGTCTTCCGCTGACATGAGTCCGGAGCGTCGATTGATTTCCTGACCGTCACGTTTCAACAGCACGGTGGGAATTCTGTCCACGTTATATTCACGTGCCACTTCAGGATGGGCCGTGATGTCCACGATGTGGACGGGAACAACACTCGACGTTTCGAATTCGGCAATCAGTGCGTCCATCTGCCGACACGGCGGCGAGTAATCAGCCCGGAAGTAAAGAATCTCGGTGGTCTTCGCTGTTTCCCTGGCCATCACCGGCACGGCGGGCGCGAGTTTTGCGATATTGTCCATCAGCAGTGAACTGGTCGACTTTCGATAGATTCTGACCAGCGAATCCAGAACCGGTTCACGGTAGGCCATTTCGCTTTCCAGTACGTCCGACAGATGGCGATACAGCATATAGCCCGGGTGATGTTGTTCGAACAGCAGAGCGATGTTGTCGTCGGTCAGCTGGTTCTGTCCCGCCAGCAGATCCGCTACCGCTACGGCCACGACGGGATCCAGCGGCGGCGAGAAGTCCTCATCCGGCGACGATCGTGACGCCTTGTAGGTTTTGTCCGTCGACAGGGCGAAGATCCAGCGTTCGATGTGGGCGCGATTTTCGATGGCAGCGGTCGTCAGCAACAGTTTCAGGGCGGCTGCCGGAGCATCCTGAAGCAATCCGGACAGTCGAATCTGTTCCTGGCTGATCCAGCGGACGTCGGCATCGTTTTCCAGCATTCGCTGCAGCAACGTCAGTCTGGATACCGTCGCGTCATCGGACGGTGCTGCCGCCAGCACCTGACGCGGCAGAGAGCCATTGATGTGGGTGGCCATTCCCAGAATCAGTGCTGAACGCCGTGCCTTTCGCACGTCGATATCCTCTACGGCGGCCAGACGCTTGTCTTCCAGCGTCAGAAATTCGTGCAGCACGTTCCCGATGGTCGACAGGTCTCGCTGGTTGTCAGCGGTGTTAAAGAACGCAACATCCGCCAGCGACCACAGCAGGTTGATTTCCGCGTTGCTCCACTGTTCGAACGGTGTGGCCGTCAGACGATCATGCACAGCGGCGATGTAAGCGACCGTGCAGTCCGGCAGCGCGTCGTTGAAGCGGGCGGCACTGTAACGCGTGTCATAGGGAATATTGTTCGGCCTGTCGGATTGAACGGTCAGGTAACAATAAGGTGATGTAAACACCACCGTCTTCTCGGCGGCCCTGCCCAGCCAGTAATTCACGATCTGATCGGTCGACGGTTTGTCGATCAGCAGGTCCGCGGTGATCTGTTCGCCCTTGCGAACCGGACGACTGACGTACTGTCCCAGCGCCCTGTCCACCGAAATGCCCTGAGCGATCTGCTCTTCAGAGAAGACGGTCGTCGTGCTGAGATCGCTTGACGTCAGCTGAGAAAAGGCCTGCAGATCCCTTCCCGCTTCCGCAACAATCGTGCCCGTCACGGGGGCTGGCGCGTAGGGGGCTACCGAAGGCTGTGATGGTCCGGCCGCGTCAGAACTGTCCGTGACCGTGAATCCCTGCTGTATGTCCAGAATGACTTTGTCCGGGATCAGACTTGAGATCTTCCACGTGTTGCCGACTTTCACCAGTTCCATCGTGGGTGGCAGTTGTAAGGCGTTGGGTTCCGTCGTGCCGGCAGATGTGTTCACGGCTGAGGCCGTGTCGCCGTTGACGACGATCTGCCAGTCAGCGGGTGCCTGAGCTTGTGGCCCTTCGTCGGTCGACTCCGCCTGTTCTGTCGCAAGAGCCTGCATGGCGGTCATGATCTCGGACAGAAACTGCCTGGAATCGGTCAGCACACCGGCCGCCGTTCGCAGTTTTTTCGAATACTCGGCAGCGCCGACTTTCTGACCTGTCGGATTCGGCGGGTTCTGCTGAAACAGCTGAGTCATATTGATGCCGGTGCAGATTTCCTGATACGCGGCATGAGCCTCGGGCGAGTGAACATCGCGCTTGAACTTCTGGACAATCAGGTTCATCTGGCCGACCATTTTCACAAACTCCGCAGCTTCCAGACCGCCATTTTCGGTACCCAACGCGGCATACAGTCCGACGGCCATCTGCATCATGGAAACCGTCCGCAGCATCAGGCCAGAATAGCGGTCGATTTCGTCGTCGGTCATTACCTCCATGTACCGATCGAACATGACGGCATCATCGTCGCCGTCCGGCTGTTGCAGATAATCCACCAGTTCCTGAGGTGTGGAAAAAGCGGGCAGCGGACCGATTCGCTGAAACGAATGGACGGTGCCTGTGCTTCCGCTGAAGTCGGTGGGCCGAGGACTCGAACCGTCTGCGGGGGCCCAGGCAATACTGAGTCTATCGCCCTCCACTTTGTAGATCCCGGTAAACGTCGGCGGCGCATCGGATGGGTCGATGGGGCCGATGTCAATCTGAAACGGTTTGACATCACGATTGATTCTTCGATGGGAAACATGTTCAGAACCGGGGCGAACCAGCACGTACTTTCCGGCCGACGTTCGCAGCTTAAGATTCTCTTCATGACCGATGATGCCTTTGCCGGTGATGTCCAGCAGCTTCCATTCGCCGTCCAGTTCAGGATCGGCCTGGGTTTCACGATTCTGCAGGTCGGACTGCGTCGAGCGATCCGACACGGTGTCCATCGCAGCCAGAGGTTCAGCGGCCCTGTCGGCTGCGGGCTGCCCCGTCGCGTTGTCCGTTCCAGACGTTGCCCATTGCAGATCCTCGCCGCTGATCAGATCGTCGACGCGGCGTTCGACAATCCTGGCAGCGAGCGCCTGCCGTCGACGTTGTCTGGATTTCACATCTTTGAGATCCAGTTCGGCGATCTGCACACGTACCTGCTGCAGCTGCATCTGTGCCTCAAATGCCGACGCAACACAGGTTTGCAGGTTCTTTTTGAGCTGTGCCAATGCCTTCTCATCCGGAGACTCCTGAGTTGCTTCGAAATGGTAGTTTTGGGCTGCCCGTACCGAGGCTTGTTCAGCAGTCTTATAGAGCTGTTCTGCCGCCTGACGTGTGGTGTCCAGCGATTGGCGCTGCTGTTCCGTGAACGCAGGATCGAACCGTACGGAATCGCTGCCGGCCGTCACAGCTCGGCCACCGATGATGCCACCCAGCAGGCCGCCCGATAAATCTGTTGCCGCATCATTGGACGACGGGGCGGATGAACGACCTTCAACGACATCACGTCCGCGAATGCCGTCGATCACAAAGCGCCGTGCCTGGTACCGGCCCTGAAACGTCGTGACTTCAAGTCCAGTTAGTTCTCGCAGCCGTCTGCGCAGCTCCCGACCTTCGGACGTATGCCATGCGTAGGCCCAGAAGAAAAGTCGTTCTTCTCTGTCGGTGTCCGGAAAATAGGTCAAAAAACTGATGGGCACGTTCGGAGGCGGCTCAGAAATTTCATGCTTGTAGTATCCCGGTACGATGATCTGCCGCACATCTGCTTCGGGATCAATGTTCAGGTGCCATTGAGCTCCGAAATACCCGGTCATGACGACGACCATCGGACGGCCGGTATCCCTGATTTCCACATACACGCGGTCATCTGTGTGTGAATCTTCCGGCATGTACATTCCAACAACATGCATTTCACAACCGGTCAGGGCAGCTTTATCAATATTGTGCCGTGGCTTGCCGGGTTCAGAAGGCAGTCCCTGATCATCCTGCGACATTCGGCTTGTCGTGTCGGTTGCCACCTCAGAGTCCGGCCGGTCGACGTCGGCCAGAACGGGTTCCGCGGATGAATTCAGGGTCGCCGCAATCCTGTCACGCTTCCGCTGCAGTTGCCGGATCTGCGGGTGGTTCCGGCCGAGTTCAGAGGCACGCTGATCCAGTTCGATCTCGACCTCCATCAGTTGCATCGACAGCTGCTCCCGGAGCGACCGCATGCCGTCATCGCCACCGGAGAAGGGATACTGTTTGACGCTTGCACCGTAGCTGGTATCACCGACCGAAAAATCGATGATCAGATTGATCGGGAGTTTTTGTTCTGCTTCTTCGGCGCGATTTAGATGACGCGCGGCGTCGCTGGAAGGCTTCGCCTGATCGGCGCCCTGCGTTTCGACGGCAGCAGACAGGGGGTTCGAATCTTCGAACGTATGGCGGTACATGACGGTTCCGGCACGCACCTGTTGTCCACCGGTCGAGTGGTAAAACATAGTCGCTTCCCATTCTTCAAAGAATTCCGCGTCGTCCGGATCCATGAATCGCTGCATGCGGACCGGGTGCCAGTCATGCGCTGCCGCCAGCCAGAGTCGATATCGATTACGAAACGTGTCGCTGGCCCCGAAAGTGAATGTCAGAACCGCGTCCGAGCCATCCCACGACAATTCTGCGCGCGACATGTCTTCCTGCAGATATTCGGAGAGCAGGATGCCGTTGGACGGCCACGTCATCGTGAGTGGAAAGATGCCCGTTAACGGCAGCGCTCCCACGTACTGAAACGGATATTCGGTGTGCGGTTCAAAGGATGTCGACAGAATTCCGCGATCTGTGAAGTGGTGAATTCCGTGATCATCACAGACCCGACGGTAGTTCGATTCCGTCTGTCCATCCACGATGATGGCCTGCTGTGCCAGCCACGATCCGGGGCGCGTCTGTACGGCCAGCATCTGTCGTTCATGGAGACGGCCGTCAGCCCATGGATGGTTTGAGCGTTCCTGCTCGCTCAGACCCCCGGGAATACGATAGGTTTCGCGCCAGGCGATTCGAAAAGGAAAATATCGACTCTCGTGTTCGGCGATCTTTGCCACGAGAACATCGAGAGCAGGTTTTGCGGTCGTCTGCGTGCCCTGCTCCTGACCATAGGTGGCGATCGAAGTCAGTGTCAGGCTGACCAGCAGAATGCTGTACGCTGAATGAAAGGCTGTGCGATTCATAGGTCGTTCCTTATTGAATTCACCTTAGAGGCTGTGGGCCTCGTGGAGCTGCTGGATGTGCCGTGACGATTGACACCAGCATGACTCTTCCATGGTTGGGCCACTGCTGGCGACATCAACGACAGGCAACTGCGGCAGGGCCGCTTCAGACGTGTCTTTGAGTCTCGGCAGAGACGACAGATTTCTGTGGGTAATGGCCACGACCGGTTCTCAGGGCACCGGGCCAAGTTCCTGTTTCAATTCACGTAGTGTTGATTCGATGGTGTTCAATTCGTCGCTGGCGGACCATTCAAGGTCGGTCGGTGTGACCAGTTCTGCCGGAGTCGCTGTTTCGTTTGACAAGGATCCGATCTTTTTCTGAGAAGCAGCCGGTCCGGACATATCTGCTGGTGGTGACTCCTGGAAAAGTGCCGCCCAGGCCAGGAACACGCCGGCGACACCGATGATGATCCCTGCGACAGCTCGACGGCCGCCGTTCCGTCTGCCGTTTCGATTCAGCACGAATGGAAGCGGCACTGTGGCCGGCTGCTGCACGTGTGCCAGACAGTCTTCCAGAAGTGTGGCCACTTCTTTGGCGGAGGAGAATCTTTCGGCAGCATTCTTGTTCAGCAGGCGATCAATGATTTCACACATCCATGTCGGCGTATCGCTGCGAATTTCCTGCACGGGGCGGTGGTCGCTGTCCGTAATCCGGCGCAGGACGCCGTAGGGGGTTTCAGCGCGAAACGGTGGATGTCCCGTCGCCATCGCGTACATCACACTGCCCAGGCTGAACAGATCACTGCGGTGGTCGATGCCTTCGCCGCGGGCCTGTTCGGGACTCATGTACTGCGGCGTTCCGGCAATCACGCCGCTGCGTGTCAGGCTGGCATCGTCGGCGGCTCGGGCCAGACCGAAGTCGGTAATCATCACGCGTTCGACATTTTCCGGCAGCAGAATATTGGCCGGCTTGATATCGCGATGCACCAGGCCCTGGTCATGGGCGGCCGCCAGTCCACGAGCCGTCTGCATGGCAATTCGCAGCATTTCACTGGTGGTCAGCGGGCCGTTTCGATCAATGCGCTTCTGTAGTGAGACGCCTTTCACATACGGCATCACCAGGTACGGCAGACCGTTGCATTCGCTGACGCCATGAATGGCAATCACATTGTCATGGACGACGGCGGCGGCGGCCTGGGCTTCGCGAGCGAACCGCTGACGAGCGGCGCCACTGCTGGCGTAGTGCGGCGCCAGCACTTTGATCGCCGCATAGCGATTCAGGGCGAGGTCGAAGCCCTTCAGGACAATGCCCATGCCACCAGAGCCAATGACGCCGCAGATTTCGTATCCGGCAAAGCGGCCCAGCATCCGGGGATCGTCGGTCGGGGCGAGAAAGTCCAGAGATGTTGGAGATGTTTCCCGAGGCGACGGCTTTGGCAGCGCGTCGGCCGTCAGTTCGGCCGAACTCAAAAAGCTGCGTGCATCGTTCCACAACGTTGCCTCTGCCGTGCGTTCGTGCAGCAGGCGACAGCAGTCATCACATTCATCCAAATGACGCTCGAACGTGGCACGCTGTTGTTCGTCGAGCTGTTCCGCCAGAAACTGCTCAATAATTTCGGGGTTGCAGGTTGAGATGTTCATAGGTCATCGTCGCCATCAGTGAATTCTTCCACTTTCTGTTTCAGACGTCTCATCACCCGACTGCGCGATGCATAGACACTGCCGCGGGTGCGTTCGAGTTGTTCTGCGGCCGCATCGACGTCGAGTCCCTCGACCGCGGTCAGCCAGAAGGATTGCCATGTTTCTTCAGAAAACTCAGGTCGGATCTGTCGTGAGGCCCACAGGAAGACTTCGCGTCGATATTCATGTTGGAACTGAGCCGATTCTGTGCTTCCCGGATCCGGTCGCTGTTCCAGAAACGCCTGCATGTCTGCGGCGCCTGTCGCCTGATCAGGTGCGCCTCGTGTCAGCGCGTTCAAAATCGCGTTCCGGGCGATCGTTTTGATCCACGTTCGGAATCGAGCCCGACTGTCATCCGGTTCAAATCGTTCAATGGCACTGGCCACGGTCAGCAGTACCTGCTGGGCCAGATCTTCAGAATCGGCGTCCTGCATGCCTTTCAGCCTGGCCAGCCGCTGGATAACCGGACGGTAAATCTCTGAGAACTCGGCCCATGCTTCGCGATCCTCGCGATTGCGAACTCGCAGCAGCAGACTTGGCCGTGTTTCAGGAGAATTCATTCCATGGCTCAGTAGACAACTCACACCAGCCTACACACATCACTGCCTGAAGTTTGACAAAGAATCCGGCCGGAGTCTTCGGTTCTGTCCGGATACTGTGGCGATTGTGAACGCCTGGATGCTCACGATCGCAACCCCCAGGGTGTCATTTCGGCGGTTCTCAGGATGCTGCGTTCCGAGACCATGTCTGAAGCCATTTTATCCGAACGTCTGCATTTCAGGCGGTCTGGGCGTCTGAGGATGCCAGCCATTCGTTCAGATGGGACTGCACGAAGTCATCGTCGGTGAGATGCGGATAGGCGGCCTGAATTCGATCCAGTTCCTCGGCCTGGCCCGGAGAAAGAATCTCGCCGGCGTCAAGACAGCGCGCCGACGGCAGCAGTCCCTGGCGTCTCAGAATTTCGTTGATGCCGGGAATACAGCCGTGGAAGTCATTCGCCGCGTCAAAGATCACGGCATTGGCGTCTGTGAGTTCCATGTTTCTGGTCAGCCATTCTGCCGGCAGCTGAGGCTGTTGCACGGCCTTGTGAATTTCCTGCAGCATATGGACGGCGGCTTTTGTCCAGACGGCCCATTGTCCCAGCAGGCCACCCACAATGCGTCGCGTGGTTCCCTGATAGCGGAAGGGCGTCAGCAGGTCGTTGATGATGTTGTCGTCATTGCCGGTGTACAAAACAATGTCGTCGCGGCCAGATTCGATCACGGCCCGCACCACGTCCCACGTCTGGTATCTGTTGAACGCGGCAATCTTGATGGCAACCACGTTTTCCAGTTCGCAGAACCGCTTCCAGAAGTTGAAACCCAGCAGACAGCCACCGACGGCCGGCTGCAGATAAAATCCGAAGACCGGCAGCACCTGGCTGACTTTGCGGCAGTGTTCGATCTGCGTGTCTTCGGATTCATTCTTCAGCGCACTCAGGTTCAGCAGCCCGCAGTGGTATCCCAGGTCTGCGGCGATGCTGGCTTCCTGCGTGGCCTGATTGGTGTCACCGCAGATACCGGCGACCCGGACAAAATCCGGTGCTGCAAATTCGTCCAGCACCTCAGCCGTCAGTTTCAGGACCGGTTGAAACAGCGCGTGCTGCGGGTCGCGGATCGAAAACTGAGTGGTGTGGACGGCGATCGCCACTCCGCCGGCACCGGCTGCCAGATAATATTTCAGCAGCGTCTGCTGATGTTGTTGGGACCAGGTTCCGTCAGGTCTGAGCGCCAACGGGCAGGCTGGAATCACCAGCCCGGAATTCAATGCGCTGCGCCATTTTGTCATATCCTGATACTCCGTGTCTTTGGGGTACGTGTGATTCCAGGTTGTGTCAACGCTGGCCGTTGTTGCCGTGACAACGCCGATGTCTGAGGGGTGAGGCGTCTTATAGCCATGTTCCGGTGGGTCGCACAGGCAGACCGGTCTGCCGGCGCCGCCCACCTGGTGGCGAGAAACGGTTGCCCGGATATTTCGCATGGGGCCTTTCTGAAGCCCCGTGGGCGAGCTGAATTTTCGGGCAGCCCGTTGCGATCAAAATCCAGAATGGCGCAGCCCGAGCCCATGATGGCCGACAACGCGAAATTCGTGTGCTGTCGCGGCACATCGGTGAATCTGATTCCCCAGTCCGAAGCCGCGTCGCGAAACCATTCAGCGCCGTCAGCTTCAGTTCTGAGCGGCGGTGATGCCGGTTCCTGTTTCTGAGTGCACCCGGTCACGACCAGACACACCAGCAGTGTCAGAATGGATGAAAACCCGTCCGGTCCGGATAAATCGGCTCCGTCGGGCATGACAGACCGGGTCAGCGCAGGCATGGCGGACTCTGCTGATAACGCCGCGGCTGCAGACCGCCGGCAGTTACGGACCTTCGTGCCATTGTTCCATGGCCTGTAATGCGGCGTCACGTTCTTCGCGGGTTCCAAAAACCGAATCGTCGCCTTCCAGCCGCACTTCGTACCGTCCTTCGACCAGACATTCTTCGTTGCCACAGAAATGCGGCAGGTCAGATACCCAGACAATGCGGGAAAGAGGCACGTGTTTGTCGTCGATGAGTGTGAAAATTCCCGGCAATTTCTTGCTCCGGCTGCAGATTCTTTCAAAGAAGGGCGTTGCCCGGAATCTTACCAGTTCCTGTCAATCGCTGCACCCTTGATTGACTGACGAGGCCGACGAAGAACGACTGAACGGCGATAGGACAGGAATGTCCGATCTACGCCGAGCTGTCTTGATCCAACCCGTGCGAACGCTGAAAAATCGCGTCGTTTGCCCATCTGTCGACGGGGCTCTGGATACCCCCGCGGCGGCCCCTATGATACGGGCAGAAACGATCTGACGCCGGTGGCCGCAAGCTGGAAGCTTACGCCACGGGCCGACGCAACCTGTTGTGATTTCGGCAGTTTCGAGTCGTTACCAGTGTTTCGTGACCGTCCCGCCCGATTTACCCCGCCCGATTTACCCCGCCCCTGTACTTTGGCAGGCCCTATGAAGTCTGATCTGCACCTGAGATTCCGCCGTCTGCTGGCTGCCACAATGGTCCTTGTCTGTCTGATTCCCGCGCCATTGGCGGCAGCTCATCCGATCTCAGTCACTGAGGCACAGGTGTTCGTGGCCAGAAACAGTGCGCGCGTCCGCGTCAGCCTGTTTGCTGAGGATCTGTTTCTGTTTCATAACCTGCAGCCCGATGATATGGACGTCCTGCATGAGCAGGAACTGCAGCGGGGCCTGAAGGAACACCGTCAGTTTCTGCTGGACAAGGTTACTCTGCGAGACGCCAGGGGCGAAGCGTTCCGGGGCACCGTCACCGATGTGCAGCCATTTGAAATTCCGGACGAAGGAATTCCGGTGGACGAACTGATGCTGCACACGGCCACCTATGAACTGGAGTACCCGTTCGCTGATCCTCCTGAGTTTCTGACGATTCAGCAGGACATCAGCGACGAAAACTTTATCTTTCCCTCAGAAATGAAGCTGACGCTCCACCAGGCCGGGACCGATCTGACCTACACCGATTCGTTGAAGCCGGGTGCGGCGCAGACGCTGCGATTCGACTGGGATGCCGAGCCGCTGGCTGATGATGCCAGTGACGAAGACTGGCAGGCGTGGTTTGAAAAACAGCGTGAAGCCACGCTGGGCATTACCAGTTACAGCAGCGTCTATTCGTTTATCTACGTTGAGCCGGCTGAAGTGCGGCATGAGGTCCTGATTCCTCTGGCCACGCTGAAGACAATTCTGCCGATTGAACACCGTGACCCGGCATTTGTGGACATCGACGAACAGGAAGGTGTTCGGACGCTGATTCGCGACTGGCTGGCCGACGTCAATCCGACCACCATCAACGGTATTCCCGTTCGGCCCGAATTCAGTCGGATCGACTTTTACGGTCTGGATCTGAAGGACTTTGCCCGGCAGGCAGAAGATCGTCGAATCAGTCTGGCGAACGGGCGAATCGGGATCATCATGACCTATCGTTCGCCGGACGATGTCGTGCGCGAAACCAGTGTGACGTGGGACAGGTTTCATTCGTCGCTCAACAAGGTGCAGTCGATCGTCTTTGCTTATCCCGACACCACGGTGCGCTTCGAATTTTCGCGTTACAACACGCCGGAAGACAATATTTTTCGATGGACAGCGGCAGATGAATATCTGCCTCAGGCCGTGGCCGCGGTGACGGCCGAGCTTCCGCCGCATCCCACGCTGTCACTGCCGTTGGCCAGTCTTTGTCTGCTGGCGATTGCCGCCGCCTGCGGCCTGTTCGCCGGCGCGGGGCGAGGCCGGCTGGCCGCGGCCGGTCTGGTGCTGGCGGCGATCACGTTTCCATTTGCACGTGTCGACGTTCCCCACCCGTTCAAATCTGCCCCGGACGTCACTGACGCCGAAGCCAGCAAGGTGTTCCGGCAGTTGCACGCAGGCGCCTATCGAGCTTTGGATTTCGGCACTGAGCAAAGAATCTACGAAGTGCTGGAACACAGCATCGACGGCGACCTGCTGGAATCAGTTTACCTGCAGCTGCGGGAAGGGCTGGAGATGCGGGAACAGGGTGGTGCCGTGGCACGCGTTCGTTCAGTCGAGTATGACGAAGGTCAGCCGGCTGAAAATTCGGACGATGCCGAGGGTCCTGGATTTCGGTATCGCAGTCGCTGGACCGTGAGCGGCACGGTTGAACACTGGGGACACATACACGAACGACAGAATCAGTTCTGCGCCCTGTTTTCCATTGAGCCTCGCGATGGGCTCTGGAAGATCACGCGGATGCAGATTGAAGACCAGCAGAATGTCGCCACAAAAACCAGGCTGCGCAAGTTCTGATTTCAGGCCGAAGCAGCGCCGCAGTGCAGATCAGCGTCGCAGTGCGGCCAGGTGATGTTCCAGCCGGGCCCAGCTGACATCGACCGCCACGACGCGGCCGTCGCGGTTCAACAGCCATGCGTTGCCGCTGCGAGAAATGCCCCAGAAACGCACGAGCGGACTGTTCCACCCGCGCTGCCGGTCGTCTGCAAAGAAGATCTGTCTGCCGGGGACACCATTAGTCTGCAGAAAATCTCTCAGAGCAGCTTCGTCGCTGTCCAGATTGACGCCCACCAGTCTGACTCCGGCTTCTGATGATTGATCTGCTTTCTTCAGCAGTGGCAGCAGAAATGTTCGAACATCCGGGTCGTCGACCTCCCAGAAATAAATCACCGTCGGGTGGCCGGCGAACTCAGTTTCACTCAGAAAACCGCCGTCCAGTGTCGGACCGCCGAACTGCTGCAGCCGGTGTCCCGGCAGATCCAGCCGACGCAGCACCGCTGCCGCTTCCCGCGCCTGAGGTGTGTCGGCAAACCGGCCGGTGAGCGCCACATAACACGATCGGGCCTGAACCATCAGCTGTTCAGACGATCGGTCCGTCGTTGCCAATAGCGCCTGAACTTCACACAGCCGTCCGGTACCCAGCAGCAAGGCTGCCGCCCGGGAATCCTGATCCGCACTTCGGTCCGCGAATTCCTGAGCGCGGCGACAGGCGTAGGTCAGCCACCGTTCATCAGTTGTCCCGCGGGTTCGAGCCATCGCATGGGCAAATTTTGCCAGGTAGTACACACCTTCCGCGGCCAGCACCGATGACGGATCGTTTTCGTTCAGAGTGCGAACATCGGCATACAGGCGGTCCACATCATCGGGGCTTCCGCCGATGGCCAGCTGATACAACGCTTCCAGCCGCGCCTGAATCGCCAGGCGAAACTTTGGCGTCTGGCCGCTGCGGCTGACGCACAGCTGCGCTGCCTGTGTGGCGATGTCGACGATGCGATGATTTCTCTGACGCGTCACCGTCTGTGCTTCTTTGGGATCCTGCGGCAGCGGCTGTTCATTCAGCTCGCGGATCGTCTTCAGCAGGTCCGCGACCCGGTGAGCCGGCTGCAGGGGCGACGATTCGGCCGGCTGTCCGAGCTGAGTACCATCCTCCGGTTCGGCGGCCTGAGCATCGGTGATGGAAACCGTGACACCGGCAGCAGCCGATTCTGTTTCACCTGGCGCAACCGACGGCCCTGCGGCGGGGCCGCAGCCGACGGACATCAGCAAAGCGAGGGAAATGGCCCGGTTGCTGCGCATGGCGATCAGTTCCTCATTGACGGGCAGAGTCTACCGTCTCAGCAGGATTCCGAGAATCCGTATCTTTTCATCCACCCTGTCTCAGGCTGCCGGCAGACTCCTGCCCGACTCTGACGATTTCTGAACCCTGTCGAGACGTTCTGAAAACCGAAGAAATTGCCGGGGTAGGCAACGACCGGTGTAAATGCCGTTGATTTTTGGATAACGTCCGGTCGCGGTCTCCGCAGACAGCCAACAGCAATTCTGGGAAGAAGAAATCATGAACTCCTCAGCGGAAAATCTGCACGTCGTCGCCATTCACGCGCACCCGGACGACATTGAAATCCAGTGTGCCGGCACACTGTTGAAACTGAAGGCCCTGGGGTGCCGCATTTCCGTCGCTACCATGACACCCGGAGACTGCGGCAGTACCGAGTTGTCACAGGACGAAATCGCCGCGGTCCGACGCAGTGAAGCCGCCAGAGCCGCCGATGTGCTGGGGGCTGACTACACGTGTCTGGAATTCCGCGATCTGTCGATCTGCTTCGACAACGACGGGCGGCGGCGGATGACGGAATACCTTCGCCGCTCGGCACCCGACATGATTCTGACGGCGCCTCCGGTTGACTACATGCATGACCATGAAATGACCAGCATGCTGGTCCGGGATGCCTGTTTTAATGCGTCCGTCCCCAACTACAAGACCAGGCAGTGGGACCCGGCGCCGCCGCTGACGAAGATTCCCTACCTGTATTACGTCGATGCCGTCGAAGGGACGGACCACTTCGGCCATCGTCATCCGATCGATTTTATCGTGGATATCTCGGAACAGTTCGAAACCAAGCTGGAGGCGCTGGCGTGCCATTCCAGCCAGCGTGAATGGCTGCGACAGCAGCATGGCATCGACGAATACCTGGATGCCTGCCGCCGCTGGAGTGCCGAACGCGGACAGGAACGAGGGGTTGAGTACGGCGAAGGTTTTCGCCAGTACAAAGGCCACCCGCACCCCACCGATAATCTGCTCGGAAGCCTGCTTCAGGAGGCCGGAGTTTAAGAAAAATCGCCAAAACGCTGAATTGTCAGTTCGACGAACCGGGCGATCAAAGCTATTCTTGGCTCACGCGGGTGTCGATCCCTCTTTTTCCAATGTTTTTGACAGTCAATCGTCTCAGCCATGACCGAACAGTCCACCGTTGCCGATAAGCCGTTGTTCACCGCTGTTGAAGTGGAACAGTTTGATGCTGATGATGTGGTCGCCGGTTCAGCGATTGGAAAAATGCTGTCCCTGATGTTTCTGTACACGGTCCTGGCAATGACCTTCGTGGTCTGGTGGACATACAGCTCCGTCAGCGAAAGCCAGAACAATGCCGATGAAACGACCGAACACGCGGAAGATCACTAAAGCTGTGTCACAGCCAGCACGTGGAGCAGGCGTCCAGCCGGCCGCAACTTAGAAGTGTCCGGTCAATTATTGTCGCCTTTCGCTCCGCGAAAGAGCGACCTTTCGCGGAGCGAAAGGCGACCAGCCAGTCAGTTATTGTCGACCGTTTCTTAAGTAACCTGCGTGCCACGCTTTCTGCGGTCTGTCGCTGCCTGCCCCACGGAAACGATGGCGCTAATCAGACGACGATTCGGACAGCTGAGATGCTTCTTCCAGTCGCTGTCTGGCGTGATCAGCCCAGGGGCCGCGGGAATCGTGAGCAAGATACTTTTCCCAGTATACCAGTGCTTCCCCGGTTCTCTTCATCTGGTCCAGCAGTTGTGCGTAGTGCAGCAGGGCGTCCGGATTTGAGTCGTGGATGGCGATCGCCGTCAGCAGGGCTTCTTCCGCCGGAATCCAGTGCCCACGCTCCGTCTGCAGGCAGCCCAGCTGAGTCCATGCTTCAATGAAATCAGGAGCAAATTCGATAGCGCAGTGGTAGCGTTCGATGGCCGCTTCTGTCTGCCCGTCCCGATACAGAGCATCGGCCAGATGGAAGTGGACATCGGCCGGATCCGGAAAAACGTCCAGTGCGTTTACCGGCGGCTGCTGAGGGTTTCGCAGCAGTGCATGATCTGAGGCCAGCAGGCTCAGGCAGTTGCGGAACGCATTGACCGCTGATTCAAACGCAGCTTCTTCGGCCAGCCGGCAGCCTTCGTCAAACCATTCGTCCGCCGACCATTCTTTCATGCCGCGGTCGTCCAGCTGAAAACGAGCCTCCGCAAAAGAAATGGAGACCGGAAAAGGTTCCTTTCCGGAGTCAGCGTTTCTGGCCATTGCCGGGTCAGAAGTGGTGTCGTCCCGTTTGGCGTCAACCCGTTCGGCATGAACCCGTTCGGTGGCGGCACTTGTATCGGTATCGCTATCGGTGTCTTCCGTATGCACTTTCAGAGTGGGCGCGTCGTCAAAATCCAGCAGCCGCTGGCCGGTACGCGGATTCAGCACACCATGGGCATCCCGCAGCACAACTTTTTCGTCCTGCACCAGCAGATTCAGCTGAGCCAGTGAGCGATCCGTCCCCAGCAGTGTGTTGCTTAATTCTCTCAGGCTTTGCTCCAGCACCTCCGGCCGAACCCCTTCGTCCAGCAGTCTGGCCAGCCGCCGGGCACTGGACACTTCCCGATAGTCGAAGTACGGCAGTCGGCAGACGCGTCGCACGGGGCGGATGAGTCCGATCCGGGCCCAGCGGCGAATCATTCCGACGGGAACGTCCAGCAGTCGGCTCAGCATGGCCGGCGTATACGAACGCTGAATCTCTTCACGGCGTTCATTCAGCCCGATCAGATGCAGCCAGTCTGATTCGGCGATGACTTTGACTTCAGCACCTTCAGACAGCAGCTGCGTCGCCTGTTTCAGCTTCTGCGACGCTTCGCCGTCCTCTTCCAGAGGCCAGCCTTCTTCCCCCACCACCAGCATCGTGACGGCGCCGGAGACTGACTGCACAGCGCGTCCGCCATAGGTCTCCACCAGCGCCGCCGCGTCGCGGTGGACCATCGACGCCAGCGTTCCGGTGAACGCCACACACTCGCCCGATAAGGGTAGTGAGCTCTTGAGCGGGGTGATTTTCAGATCAGGGAATTCCGTTGATTCAGCCACAGTCAAGCTCGCAACTTTGCATCCTGGAAACCGGATTCGGATTGAATCCGCGACTGTTTGACCTGAACATACCGTCGAACAGCAGCGAAGGGTAGCAATCGGACTCTCTAGTGATATAAGTCCGCAAATTCCTTCCGGGACCCGTGAAAACGCCGTGAAGTTTCTCACCCGTGGCGGTTTCTGACATCCAGGGCGTCTTTTCGCCCGATTGTCGCCGCGATGCCCGTCTAATCGGACCGGTCCAGCCCCCCGAGACGCTTTGATTTACCTGTCGGAGCTGGTCTTTTGTTCAGCGAATGTTTCATAAATTCAGTCAGTGAAAGCACTTCGAATGCCGACCATTGAATCGCAGGACCCCGCCGTCTGGGAAGCCATCTGTCAGGAAAGAACTCGTCAGACAGAAGGTCTGGAACTGATCGCTTCAGAAAATTACACCAGCGCCGCCGTGATGGAAGCGGCTGGCACGGTGCTGACCAACAAATATGCCGAAGGTTATCCGGGTCGGCGATATTACGGCGGGTGCGAACATGTTGACACAATCGAGGATCTGGCACGGCAGCGCGCCTGTGAACTGTTTGGTGCGGAACACGCCAATGTTCAGCCCCACGCCGGTTCTCAGGCGAACATGGCTGTCTATCTGACGGTGATGAATCCCGGTGATACGGTCCTGGCCATGGATCTGGCCCATGGCGGTCACCTGACCCATGGTATGCGGCTGAACTTCAGCGGCAAGCTGTATAAGACCGCTCACTACGGTGTTCGCGAAAGCGATAACCGCATCGACTTTGACCAGGTCGCGGCTCTGGCCAAAGAACACAAGCCGAAAATGATCATCGCCGGTGCCAGCGCCTATCCGCGCGAGATCGATCACGCAAAGTTTGCTGACATCGCTCGTGAAAATGGTGCCCGACTGATGGTTGATATGGCGCACTACGCCGGGCTGGTTGCCGGCGGCATCCATAACAGCCCTGTTCCGGTCGCCGATTTTGTGACCACGACCACTCATAAGACACTCCGAGGTCCCCGCTCCGGCCTGATCCTGTGCCGCAGCGAAGATGCGAAGGATATCGATCGCAGTGTCTTTCCCGGAATGCAGGGTGGCCCGCTGATGCACATCATCGCGGCCAAGGCCGTGTGTTTTGCTGAAGCCCTGAAACCGGACTTCAGGCAGTATGCTCAGCAGATCGTCGACAATGCCCGAACCCTGGCCGAGGTTCTGCTGGCCGGAGGACTGCGACTCGCTTCCGGAGGCACCGACAATCATCTGATGCTGTGCGACGTGACCGCCATCGATCTGTCAGGCAGTGTGGCCGAGGTCGCTCTGGACAAGGCCGGCATCACCGTCAACAAGAACATGATTCCGTTTGACAAGCGGAAGCCGATGGATCCCAGCGGTATTCGTATCGGCACCGCCGCACTCACCACACGCGGTATGAAAGCCGACGAAATGAAGAAGGTCGGCGCCTGGATTCTGGAAGTACTGCGGAATACGGAAAGCGACGCCGAGCTGTCGCGCATCCGCAGCGAGATCCGAGAGTTCGCGAAAGATTTTCCGGTCCCCGGTATCGACTGACGCACCGGCCCCCCGGCCCGGTGCCTGATGGCACTCGGCCGTGCGTCCGCGTCCGTGGGCGTTTGTGTTTGTGCCTCGTGAGCCGCGACGCGTCAGCGGCCGGGCCCCGGTGCGATGCTCGCGCAGATCGAACGTCCCACACGGAAACCACCGTCGTGAACGGCCCGGTGCCTTACGGCACTCGGCTCACGGTCGTGTGTCCGTGTCTGGTCAGCGGCCGGGCCGCGGTGATGCGGTTGCCGGCAGCGTGCGTTGGCGACGACGATCCGCAAAGGCAGAAAGGGGTCAGCCGCGATTCAGCAGTTCCACGGCCGCTGCCTTGATCTTCGGCTGTGCCGAATCGGCGACGCCCGACAGCAGCGGCAGGTGAGGTCCCGCGTCGGCGATGCCGCTCAGCGTGACCGCTTCGTGCAGTACTCGGATCGGATTGATTTCGTTGCGCAGATTTTCGAGCGGCAGAAACTGCTTTCGAATGTCTTCGGCGCGGTCGTAGTCGCCGCTGAGAATGGCGGCCAGCATCTGCTGAGACAGCCCTGGATTGACACACACACAGCCGGACGTGTAGCCGCTGCAGCCGAACTTCGTCAAGTGTACCAGCGCCGGCTGCTCACCAATGCCGCTGCACAGCCGTTTGCTGTCCACTCGGTCTGTCAGCCGCTGCAGAAATTCGTCCTCAGACGGATCGTCCCGCACGATGGCATATTTGATGAACGACACCATTCCGTCTTCCACCAGTTCCGCTGCTCCTTCCGGACTGATGTAGCCTTCTTCCTTGATGTACAGAACCGCCGGCCGGCCGATGGCTTCCACAAAATGGCGGAAGCCGGTCATCAGTCCGGGTTCCGTCATCACGGCTTTGGTTGGCAGTACCATGACGGTCGGGTACGACGTCTGCTTGATGATGGCGGCCTGATCCATCATGGTGCCGTAAGCCGGGCCGACCGACGGAATCACCAGCGTGTCCGAGGCTGCCACCTGTTCCAGCATCTCAAGCAGTTCGCCGTATTCGCTGGGGCGGATGTGATACAGATTGGCGTTGCCGCCGTACAGCAGCATCGACACGCCGCCCTTTTCGATGTGGCTGACAATCTTTGCGTTATTCTGCCGACAGATCCGATAATCGGCATCGCGGGCCAGCGGAGGAACAGCAAGAACCGACTTTGAAAACTGCTCGGGAGTAACAGGTGTTGTTTGCATCTGACTTCTGACTTAAAACAAAAAGTATGACCGATCACACGTTGTAATCCGCCAGCGGAAGAAATCCCAATCGAGCCCTTGTGACACCCGAATTTCCTCTTCGCTGGAAAGTGAGAACGGAATTATTCCATTCCTTCGCCCTGCACTGTGATATCGGGATCTTCCTTCAGAAACTCGGCCACGATCGGGTCGACGTCCTCAACGATCGCGTATCGGCCGTCCCACCACCGACACAGATCGACCTTGCGACATCGGTCACTACAGAACGGGAAATGCGAACTCCCCGGTTCCTTTGATGTGTCAAATTGTTTTTCACAGATGGGGCACTGGTGCGGCTTGATCATCTCAACGGTCTCTTTCCTTCATTGTCACGGCGATCCAAAAGCCGTCACGCCGAAAGGTTAAGCAATCACGCGGCAGAAACAACCGTCTGTCCCGATCGTGCACAAGCGACCGGTTGTGGCCGGGTCTCCCGACCCGACCACGCGACCGACCGATGGTCTCCCCGGGGCTGCAACACCGTTGGGTGGGGCGGTGGGGAGACCCCCCCACAACGAGGCGG